>JAFZEX010000001.1 GCA_017560425.1 Alistipes sp. | reverse complement strand
CTATATTCTCTCTCTGCTTTGCCCCTGCCCCCATCACTAAGCACCACTACCCCAATTTGTTGTCAGAAGGGTGCCGAGTGCTACACTCGGCAAAAATCCCGACGATGGGCTGTACTCGAAGTACTGCTCATTGTCGGCATTTTTTGTTAGGGGACGCAATCGACCCCTTATCACGGCAAATTATTTGTTGTCAGAAGGGGTTAGGCTTGGTCTATCGCAAAAGAAGACCCCTCGGGATAGTACAATAGGTACAGCCCGAGGGGTCTTACTTTTGGGATGGGCCGAGAATGACCCCTTATCACAACAAATTATCCGAGGTAGGATTTAAGCAGCTTGCTTCTCGACGACGTGCGAAGCTTGCGAATAGCCTTCTCCTTAATCTGTCGCACACGCTCACGTGTAAGGTCGAACTTCTCGCCGATCTCCTCGAGGGTCATCTCAGAGCAGCCGATGCCGAAGAAGTAGCGAATGATGTCACGCTCACGGTCGGTAAGGATCTCGAGGGCACGCTCCACCTCTGTTGCCAACGACTCGTTGATAAGGCCACGATCAGCATTTGGCGAGTCGGTATTTACCAACACGTCCAAGAGGCTATTGTCCTCACCATCAGCAAATGGCGCATCTACAGAGATGTGGCGACCCGCAACACGCAAGGTGTCGGTAACCTTCTCCTTAGGCAACTCAAGCTCGTTAGCAAGCTCCTCAGCCGAAGGGGTACGCTCGTGCTCCTGCTCGAAGCGTGCAAAAGCCTTGTTGATCTTATTTAGTGAGCCTACCTGGTTGAGTGGCAGACGCACGATACGTGACTGCTCAGCCAACGCCTGAAGGATAGACTGACGAATCCACCATACTGCATACGAGATAAACTTAAAACCACGTGTCTCATCGAACTTCTCGGCAGCCTTGATAAGGCCGAGGTTACCCTCGTTGATAAGGTCGGGAAGGCTAAGACCCTGGTTCTGATACTGCTTAGCCACAGACACCACGAAACGTAGGTTAGCCTTAGTAAGTTTCTCGAGAGCCTCCTGATCTCCCTTTCTAATTCTTTGGGCGAGTTCTACCTCCTCCTCCACGGAGATGAGTTCCTCCTTGCCGATCTCCTGCAAGTACTTATCGAGTGAAGCACTCTCACGATTGGTAATCGACTTGGTAATTTTTAATTGACGCATAAAAATCTATTTCTTCTTACAACTATTATTCCACAATTACAGCATATATACGCACTGCATATCGAATTTGTTTCACACGCATAAAAAAAATAGTGATATTTTTTCGTCGTGCCACACAAAATTTTGTCAGAGGGTTATTGCTCAAACAAAAAAGTTTGCTTAATTTTGTAGTATCGCAAACTAATTAACACACTCATACACTATGAAACGAAACCCACAACTTGCATTGTTGCGATTTTTGGCAGTTGCCATCGTAGCGTTGCTTATGCCTACAATCGCATCGGCACAATCAGCAGAAGATTATCGTGCTAAGGCCGAGCAGGGAGATGCTGAGGCGCAAAACAATCTTGCTATTTGCTACTATAACGGTGATGGAGTAATCAAGGACTATAATGAAGCTGTCAGATGGTGGCGAAAAGCTGCTGAGCAAGGAAATGCCGAGGCTCAAAGCAATTTAGGTAGTCGTTACTATAACGGTGAAGGGGTAACACTGGACTATAATGAAGCTGTCAGATGGTGGCGAAAAGCTGCTGAGCAAGGACTTGCCAAGGCACAAAACAATCTAGGTTTTTGTTACTATAGTGGCGCAGGTGTAACCCAAGACTACAATGAAGCTGCAAGATGGTATCGTAAGGCAGCTGAGCAAGGAAATGCCGAGGCACAATTCAGTCTAGGTCTTTATTACTATAATGGCGTAGGTGTAACCCAAGACTACAATGAAGCTGTAAGATGGTATCGTAAGGCAGCTGAGCAAGGACTTGCCAAGGCACAATACAATCTAGGTTTGTGCTACGATAATGGTACTGGCGTAGCACAAGACTACAATGAAGCCGTAAAATGGTATCGCATGGCAGCTGAGCAAGGACTTGCCAAGGCACAAAACAATCTAGGTTTGTGCTACGATAATGGTACTGGCGTAGCACAAGACTACAATGAAGCAGTAAGATGGTATCGCATGGCAGCTGAGCAGGGAGATGCTGTGGCGCAATACAATCTAGGTTTTTGTTACTATAATGGCGTAGGTGTAACCCAAGACTACAATGAAGCCATTAAATGGTGGCGCAAGGCAGCAGAGCAGGGATTAGCTGAAGCTAAGAGAGTGCTAAACGACTTGGGGGAGATATGGTAAAACATTAATATCGATCAACATATATCTACGCTCTATAGACACAACTCCATACAAAAGCTACTAAAGACATAAACCGCAGATAATGATACGATTAATACTCGCGGCACTTATTGCGCTGCTATCGGCAGCAACGCTATCGGCGCAGAATCCGAACATACGATATATGGGCGATGCTCAGCCTGGAGACAAGGTCTACAGCTGTGCCTTCAACGGGTATGCCGATATGCACACAGCGCCAACAGTACAAGCTGCCAAGATTGCCAAGTTTCAGAATGGTCCAACTGGGGCTACACTCATCCAAAACCTTGGCGACTGGATGCAGGTTGACTACAACGGCACGGTGGGATATGTCGCCTCGCGCATGGTGCAGGACGAGCCTACGGTGGCCTACACCGGAAGTGTTGGCCCAGAGTGGGTTGAGGGCATATGGTGGAGTGGCTACGGATTTTGCATATTCAACAATGGCTACTGGTATTGTGGCTACAACTACACATTTGAGTACGGCTACTACATCCTACAGAACAACGAGGTTAAGCTCATCCCCGTTTGTCGACTTAAGGATGCTGACCCATGGAATAATGTATGGGAGAAAATTGATGCGCCCGAGCCTATAATATTCGAAATTAACGAGGCGGCAGACCAACTAGGTGGCGTAGAAAGACATTCATACAACTGCTACGATTACATCGATGGCGAGGAGTGCGTAGACTACCCTTGGTTTCATAATATAACCGAGTTTAGGTCTTCGGCCAAGGACGCAGCGAAGATGGTCAAGGAACATATAGAATAGCTTATGCCTAACACACAAAAGCAACTGCTCGACGACATTTCGGGCAGTTGTTTTTTTGTGTCATCGAGTCCAACCATAAATAAATATAATTTATTTTTGGCAATTGTCAGCTATTATTTCTATCTTTGCAAGATAATACATAATGTTTATGGCACATCGCAGTGGTTTTGTAAATATCATCGGTAATCCCAACGTGGGAAAATCGACACTAATGAATCAGCTTGTGGGCGAGAAGCTCTCGATCATCACCTCAAAGGCGCAGACAACACGTCACCGCATCATGGGTATTGTCAATGGCGAGGACTTCCAGATTGTATACTCCGACACCCCAGGCATTCTCAAGCCCAACTACAAGCTTCAGGAGAAGATGATGAAGTTTGTGCGTGGCGCAATCACCGATGCCGACGTATTGCTATACGTGACCGACACTGTGGAGGATAGCGACCGCTCGGCAGAGATCATCGAGAAGGTAAACCTCTCGGGAATACCTACAATCGTGGTTATCAACAAGGTGGACCTAACCACTCCCGACAAGCTAACAGCGCTTGTTGAGAAGTGGCAGGCGCTACTCCCCAATGCCATCATTGCCCCATGCTCGGCAAAGGAGAACTTCAACGTAGAGGGTGTCTTCAACCTCATCTTGGAGCGTCTGCCTGAGGGCGAGCCATTCTATCCGAAGGATACTCTTACGGACAAAACATTGCGTTTCTTCGCCTCGGAGATTATCCGCGAGAAGATTCTCCTCAACTACGACAAGGAGATACCCTACTCGTGCGAGATAGCCATCGAGAGCTACAAGGAGGAGCCAACAATCGACCGCATATCGGCAACAATCTTCGTTGCACGCAACTCGCAGAAGGGCATCGTGATTGGCCACAAGGGCGAGAAGCTCAAGAGGGTGGGTCAGGCAGCACGCCACGACCTTGAGGCATTCCTCGGCAAGAAGGTGTTCCTTGAGCTATACGTCAAGGTGCAGGAGGATTGGCGCAACAACGACAACCAGCTCAAGCGCTTCGGCTACGAGCTTGAATAATAAACCATAGTTAGCGGGCGTTTTAAGAGTTAAATGAGAGGTGTTGTAGCCATAGTTATGCTGCTTGTTGCACTCGCCCTACCCCACGAGGTAGCGGCGCAGTACAACCGTAACTATATCTATTGGATGGGACAGCAGAAGATGGTCAGCAACGACTATCACGACGCTATCGACATCCTCAACATGCTCATACGCCACGATGCCAAGGACTTCGATGCCTACTTCCTGCGAGGCATCGCCAAGTACAACCTCGATGATCTGCTCGGCGCCGATGCCGACTTCTCGAAGGCCGTGGAGCTAAACCCCGTGTTTACGGGTGCCTACTACTACCGAGCCATCACACGCTCACGCCTTGGCAACTACGACGATGCGCTCAACGACTTTAAGCAAGCCATCGAGCTACGCCCCGACCTGCCCGACCCCTACTACAGCCGTGGCGTGACACGTCTGCTAAACCAGCAGTTCGAGGCAGCTATCGCCGACTTCGACATATTCATACGCTACGAGAAGCGCCATGTTGCGGCATACATCAACCGAGGCATCAGCTACCTCAACCTCAGGGACACGACCAAGGCATACGAGAACTTCGAGCTGGCGATACGTACCAACCGTGACGAGCCCGAGGCATACAACCGCCGTGGTGGCTTGTACCTCGCCCAGGAGCGCTACGAGGAGGCATTCAGCGACTTTGACAGGGCCGCCGAGTGCGACTCGACGTTTCTGCCGGCATTCTTCAACCGTGCCATTGCCAACAACCACCTCGACCGCCCTATGCGCTCTATCGAGGATCTCAACCGCGTCATCGAGCTCGACCCATCGAGCGCCATAGGATACTTCAACCGAGCACTCATACGCTCGGAGATTGGCGACCTAAACCGTGCCCTCGAGGACTTTAACCGTGTGGCAGAGCTATCGCCCGACAATGTGTTGGTATATTACAACCGAGCATTGGTGCATACCGACCTTGGCAACCTCAAGGCAGCTATCGCCGACTACACACGTGCCATAGAGCTATATCCCGACTTTGCGAATGCCTACCTCAATCGTAGCATCTTGCGCCGCTCGCAGCGTGATGTGCGTGGTGCTGAGAGCGACGAGCGCACAGCACGCAAAAAGATTGCCGAGCACCGCTCACGCCTAAACAGCGACAAGTCGATATTTTCGGACACCACACAGCGCTTCGACAAGCTACTATCTCTCGAGAGCAAGCTCATAGAGCGTAACTTCGAGCGCATAACCACATCGGAGTCATCAAATAGCGACCTTGCGCTACTCCCCATGTTCCGCTTCACGCTCCTCGACGAGGATAGCATCAGGCTCGACCGCCGTGCCTTGCGCCTAAACACCCAGCGTGTGCGTGACTTCAAGGAGCGTGTGGGCAACCCACGCCTACAACTCGACTGCCGCAGGTGCAACATCGAGCCCGACACGCTGCTAAGCCTCGACAAGCGCATAGCCGAGAAGATGGCTGTGAGTGGAGAGCAGAGGTGGTTAGCCCTCTTCGAGCATGGCGTATGCTTGGCGCTTATCAAGCAGTATACAAGTGCCGTGAACACGCTCAGCGAGGCGATACAGCTAAACCCCACAAACCCATTCCTCTATCTTAATCGTGCAACCACACGTGCCGAGATGATCGACTTTATATCGTCGATGGACGACAGCTATAACAACATATCGTTCGACTCCGACCCCGCTAAGCGTCTGATAAACAGCAAGCGCACATATAGCTACGACGAGGCTATCGAGGATATGAACAAGGTGATAAAGCTCTACCCCGACTTTGCCGAGGGCTACTACAACAGAGCAAACCTCTTGGCTATCTCGGGCAAGCTTCCCGAGGCCTACGACGACTACACACGTGCCATAGAGCTCGACTCGGAGCTGGGCGAGGCATACTACAACCGTGCCCTTGTGCAGATATACATGAAGGATACCCGCAAGGGGTGCATGGACCTCTCGAAGGCTGGCGAGCTGGGCATATCGCAGGCATACGACCTCTTACGTGAGTTCCGAATTGCAGAACACTGATAAACGAAAACAAAACAAACTATAAATTTATTTATTAACTAACAATCAAACAATTATGACTCAAACTATTCAACGAAAGCTCAACGACTCGGCGTTTGCTCGCTGGTCGGCGTTGTTGCTCATCTCATTGATGATGTTCTTCGCCTACATGTTCGTGGACATGCTCTCACCTCTTAAGGAGGCTCTCGAGACATCACTCAGCTGGAACAGCACTACCTTCGGTACTTATGCTGCTTCGGAGTACTTCCTCAACGTATTCTGCTTCTTCCTCATCTTCGCAGGCGTGATCCTCGATAAGATGGGTATCCGCTTCACTGGTCTTTTGTCTGCATCATTGATGGTTATCGGTGCGGTTATCAAGTACTACGCTATGAGCGAGGCATTTGTGGGCACAGGCCTCGAGGCATGGCTCAACTCATGGTGGGTAGAGCTCCCTGGCTCTGCTAAGCTTGCTTGCGTGGGCTTCATGATCTTCGGCTGCGGTTGCGAGATGGCTGGTACTACAGTATCTAAGTCTATCGCTAAGTGGTTCAAGGGCAAGGAGATGGCAATGGCAATGGGTCTCGAGATGTCTATCGCACGTCTTGGTGTGTTCGCTGCCATGTGGCTCTCACCTATGGTTGCTGCAAAGGCTGGTGACTCAGTATCTGCTCCTGTACTCTTCGGCGCTGTGTTGCTCACCATTGGTCTTATCTTCTACTTCGTGTTCGTGCTTATGGACCGCAAGTTCGACAAGCAGCTCGAGGCTGCTGGCGAGCTTACAAAGGAGGCATCAGAGGAGGAGTTCAAATTCAGCGACCTTGGCAAGATCTTCACAAGCAAGATGTTCTGGTTGGTGGCATTGCTCTGCGTGTTGTACTACTCTGCCATCTTCCCATTCCAGCGCTACGCTCCTGACTTCTTGAACAAGACTCTCGAGATTACTAATGGTGCACAGCTCTTCAGCTGCTTCCCTATCCTTGCTATGGTTCTCACCCCATTCCTCGGTGCATTCATCGATCGTAAGGGTAAGGCTGCTTCGATGCTTATGGTAGGCTCGCTCATCATGATCGCTTGCCACCTCAGCTTCGCCTTGTTGTTGCCTATGTTCCCATCTAAGGTGTTGGCTGTTGCTATCATCGCTATCCTTGGCGTGTCGTTCTCGTTGGTTCCTGCTGCTTTGTGGCCATCAGTACCAAAGATCATCGACGAGCGTATTCTTGGCTCAGCATACTGCGTAATCTTCTGGATCCAGAACTGGGGCTTGTTGCTTGTTCCTGTAGTTATCGGTAAGGTTTTGGACTCTACCGGCGGCTACCTCGTTCCTATGCTTATCTTCTCGTCATTCGGCGTTATCGCCTTGTTTATCGGCATGTTGCTCAAGCGTGAGGACAAGAAGAAGGGCTACGGCATGGAGCTTCCAAATATCAAGAAGTAAGCACCCTGCTACGCTATATATATCCCTGCAACTACGGTTGTGGGGATATTTTTTTGCCAAAAAGTTTGCAGATTAAAAAATCTTGTGTACTTTTGTGCACTCTTTCATAGGAGTAGGGTTTATTGTTGCTGTTGTAGCTCAGTGGTAGAGCACTTCCTTGGTAAGGAAGAGGTCGTCAGTTCAAGCCTGATCAACAGCTCGAAATGAGGTGTTTAACCATTTGGTTGAACACCTCGTTTTGGTTTTTAGACTTAGCTAAACTGACGACCTCTAAAGCCCTCCTTATCAAAGGAGGGTTTGGGTGGATTGTAAATATAACCCAACGGGTGCATCAGCACCCGTCAGTTCAAGCCTGATCAACAGCTCAGCTCATAAACGAGCCGACAAGTGCCACCGCAAGGTGGCATTTGTTGTATATATAGCCGTGCTAACTCGTTTGCTGACGGCTATATATACAACAAAGCACAACGCAGTTGCTTGTCGGCTCGGTTATGACTTAGCGCCATCAGTGCTCAACAAGCGAAGCGCAGTTAAGCCTCTATACATCCTATAGCCGTGCTAACTCGTTTGCTGGCGGCTATATATACAACAAAGCACAACGCAGTTGCTTGTTGGCTCGTTTATGACTTAGCGCCATCAGTGCTCAACAAGCGAAGCGCAGTTAAGCCTGAACTATAACAAAAAAGAAGGAATAAATCGTAGCAAAATCGACGAAGTTGGAACATAAATTGGAACATAAATTTCCACACACCTCCACAACACAACAATATCTTCTACATTAAACGACCTCGTCGCTCCTATTAATATAAACATGTAATTTAGAAAAACTGCCTTTAGTATTCATACCGCAAACCTCACTTACTCACATTTTTTGTACTATTTTCCCTATCTTTGCATATCAACAAATAAAACAGAGGCTATGAATAGTGTAACACCCCGTGAAAAGGAGATTACAAGGGTCACGTGGATAGGTAGCATCGTCAATTTTGTGTTGGTGGTGCTTAAGTTTGTTGCGGGCATCGTAGGACATAGTGCGGCTATGGTTGCCGATGCTGTGCACTCGCTGTCGGACTTTGTCACCGATATCATTGTCATCGTCTTTGTCCGCATCTCGGGCAAGCCCGAGGACGAGAGCCACGACTATGGGCACGGCAAGTATGAGACATTAGCCACGGCAATCATAGGTCTTATTCTCCTCTTCGTGGGCGTAGGCATACTCTACAATGGCGCTAAGAGCGTTATGGAGGCCCTCGGAGGCAAGGCGCTGGGTGAGCCAAGCATATGGGCGCTTGTTGTAGCAGGAGCGTCGATACTCCTCAAGGAGCTACTCTACCGCTATACCATATATAAAAATAGGAGGCTCGAGTCGCAAGCCCTTGTGGCAAATGCGTGGCACCACCGCAGCGATGCCCTCTCCTCTATCGGCACCTTTATTGGCATCGGTGGCGCAATAATCTTGGGCGATAGGTGGAGGATATTGGACCCCATCGCCGCCATTGTCGTTAGCATATTTATCATGAAGGTTGCCATCGAGCTGCTCAAGCCCTGCGTAGACGAGCTGTTAGAGCGCTCGCTGCCCGCCGATACCGAGGCAGATATAATGAATGTTATCCTCTCGTTTGACGAGGTTAGCGCACCACACCACCTACGCACCCGCCGCATAGGAAACCATATCGCCATCGAGGTGCATATCCGCATGAGGGGCGACATGACGCTGCACGATGCCCACCTCGTAACGCAGAACATCGAGTCGGTCCTAAAGCAGAAGTTCGGCGACAAAACACATATCGGCATCCACATGGAGCCCGAGAAGTAGCAACAACATAAAAGGTTGTCCAGCGAACTTGCTGGACAACCTTTTATGTTTGCGGAGCTTGCTTCTAACTACATAAAGTATTGATAGTAGCCATCACGATCGGCAAAGAACCATGAGGTGCCTGCAATCTTGATGCGATAGTAATCCAATGTAGTCTCATTCAATGCCGATAGCAACGAGTCGGGGACATTACCTACATATCTATAACCCTCTTCGTACACCACGATCATAGCATCGTTAGTGATGCATGCCGACCATACCTGACCATACTCCTCACTACCCGCCATCACAAAATTCTGGATATCGGCACTAGAACTTGCTACATAATTTTGAGTGATAACAATCCAATTGCCATTATCGTCAAATGTCACCGATGTGATATCCTCGCCGTCACTACTATACTCACGCAGCTTGCTCTCGAGCGAATATGGAATGCCATACCACGTAAGACCATTCATACCATCGAGCACAAGCCAACGACCACCCTCGGTAAGATGCACGTCGTCGATATAGACATCCTCTCTGTGAAACTTTTCGATAGTCTCGGTAAGACCCTTAGGGCAGCCCGACATAGCGTAGCCATTTGTGCCATAGAGGGCAACGTTGCCATTATACTTAGTAATGGCAACACTACGACACTCGTTCCAGCCGTCGATAGCATTCTTAACATATTGGCGGCTTTGTGCATTTTGTGCATCACTAGCAGTTGTGCCGAGCGCCATGAAGAGCACAACTAACAACCATAGTAAATTCTTCTTCATAATATAGTAGTTTAGGTTAAAATTGCTTTGAGCATCGTTTCACAAAGTTAATAAAAAAATTCTAAACGGCATACTTTTCACAAGCAAAAACATAGCTCTCCATGCAACAGCGAGCCTTTATAGTCTCATCACCCACATTTTTCTCTATTTTTATTGCTCTTTGTTGGCAAAAGTGTAACTTTGTGGCAGTAAAAACAGATCCAGACTATGAACAAAAGCGTAATAGGCATAGGTAATGCACTTACCGACATGCTCGTGAACCTATCTAACGACAATGTGCTCGAGGAGTATCAGCTTGCTAAGGGCTCGATGAGCCTTGTGGATAGCGAGTTTCAGACAGCCATATCTAAGTCGTTGGCAGGACTACCCTACTCACTCTCGCTTGGTGGCTCGGCAGCAAATGCCACACGTGCCATGGCACGCCTCGGCACACGTTGCGGATTTATCGGCAAGGTGGGCGAGGACAACACGGGAGAGTTCTACATACAAGCACTGCGCAACATCGACGTGATGCCATACATACTACGCTCCGAGAATAAGTCGGGCAAGTGCGTATCGCTAATATCGCCCGATGGCGAGCGCACCTTCGTGACACACCTCGGCGCTGCCCTCGACCTTACGGCAGACGACATCGACGCAGCGGTATTCGACAACTACGACTACCTATACATCGAGGGTTACCTCGTGCAGGATCACGACCTTATTCGTCGCACCATAGAGCGTGCCAAGGAGCATGGCCTCAAAGTAGTTATCGACCTTGCATCGTTCAATGTTGTGGAGGAGAATCGTGACTTCTTGCGTGACATCGTAGCCAAGCACGTAGACATACTCTTTGCCAACGAGGACGAGGCACACGCCTTCAGTGGCGAGGAGGATCCTCACAAAGCCTTGGAGCATATCGCACAGATGTGTGAGCTTGTGGTGGTGAAGATAGGCACACGTGGCGCTCTTATCAAGCGTGGCGATGAGATGGTGCACGTGGGCATCATGGCTGCAGCAAAGCGTGTAGACACCACGGGGGCTGGCGACTTCTACGCCGCAGGCTTCATGGCAGGACTATGCGAGGGCTTAACGCTACGCCAATGTGGCACGATGGGCGCTATTGCTGCCGGCAAGGTAATCGAGGTGGTGGGCACAACGCTCAGCGACGAGGCATGGGCACACATCGAAGCACTCTGCCAGGAGGTGCGCACCGAGCAATACCTATTCTAAGGTGAAAGGTGAAAAGTGAGAGGTGAAAAGTGAGAGGTGAAAGGTGAAAGGTGAAAAGTGAGAGGTGAAAAGTGAGAGGTGAAAAGTGAGAGGTTTTATAGTGCAGATGCTTGAATATTCGTCATTTTTTAGTATATTTGCTTAGTAATTCAGCAATCACAGTTATAATACTTAATTTTATGACACTACAAAATCAACACTCTGAGAGAGGTAACAACCTTGGTAAAGTTATCCTTCGAGCAAGCACAGCCGCTATTTTGGCTATCTTCCTAATTTTTAGCACCGGAGAGGTTTCGGCACAAGGTGCACCTGTTAAACTTAAGGTTGTAAACGCAACATCTTATTATTACTTGTCTCCACAATCGGGCAACACCTACGGTCCTTGGAATATGTTGGATGGCAACATCGCAACTACATGGGCTGTAAGTTTGAATGATAATCGCATCTACGAAGGTAGCCTTATCTATGGTCCTGTATTTGAGGTTCCATGCAAGAAGCTATCTCACATCATCATTCGCAACGGGTACGGCAAAAGCGCTTCTGCCTATATCAATAACGCAAGAGCTAGACGCATTAGCTTCGAGATAGAGGGCAATGGCGAGTTGGGAGGCTTTGAGGCATCATTGAAAGACACTCCAGATCCTCAGCGTCTAAATGCTCCAAGCAGTGCCGATTGGAACAACAACATTGTATCTATTCAGTTGGTATTCGATGCTGACGGAGGTGTTATCAAGGGCACAAAGTGGAATGACCTCTGTATCTCAGAAATCGAGTTTTGGGGTTGGAGATAGTGCGAAGAGACTCTTCTAAACCAACACTCTCATAAAAGAAATGAGTAATTAGTATGATGTTACTAATTACTCATTTCTCTTTTCTAATTGTGATTATCTACGTCGTCTGACGTTAGGCTTAGCCGCAACTCTGTGCTGTGGCTTTTTTGTTGCTGGCTGTGGCTTGCGTGCTGGGCGCTCGGGCTCCTCGCTAAAGAAGTAGCTCTTCTGTCGGCGCTTATCCTCCTGCGAGCGAGCAACATATATCTGCTTGCCGTCGTAAGGGTTTTCTCCCATGTAGAACATCACCGACGAAAGGGTCATAGGCGTAGGCGTGAGATCCTGCACCTGCTCGAGGTTGAAGTGTAGCTTGCCAAGCACTCGCTCAGCCAGGGCACGCATATCGCGCTCCTCACAGCCGGGGTGCGACGAGATGAAGTATGGAATGAGCTGATACTTCAAGCCCTCACGACGACAGATGGTGTTAAAGCGGCTATTCATGCGCTCGAACATCTCGAACGAGGGCTTACGCATAAGCTTAAGCACATGGTCCTCGGTATGCTCGGGGGCAACCTTTAGACGACCCGAGGTGTGGTGCTTAACAACGGTCTCGAAGTATGGCGAATCATCAAACAAGTCATAACGTATGCCACTGCCGATAAAGGCCTTCTTAACTCCCTTAATCTCACGCACCTTGCGGTATAGCTCCAAGAGTGGCTTGTGGTCGTTGTTCATGTTGGGGCATAGCTTGGGATGTAGGCACGATGGGCGCTTACACCTCTTGCACAGCTCCTCATTCTTACCGCTCATGCGGTACATATTTGCTGATGGCGCACCCACATCCGAGAGGTAGCCCTTGAAGTCGGGCATGAGCGTCACCTTCTTAATCTCCTCTAAAATAGAGCGCTCGGAGCGTGAGCTGATAAACTTGCCCTGGTGTGCCGAGATGGTGCAGAACGAGCAGCCACCGAAGCAGCCACGGTGGATATTCACCGAGTGCTTGATCATCTCCCATGCAGGGATGTCGCCCTTACCCTTATATCGTGTGTGTGGCGCGCGTTCGTATGGCAGGTCGAACGAGTGGTCGAGCTCCTCGGTCGTGAGGCGCTCATGCGGAGGCGTGATAACGACATAACTATCGCCCACCCTCTCAACAAGTGTTGTCTGACACTCCATCATGTTGCTCAAGGTCTCGATGTGGCAGAAGTTCTCGCCAAACTTACGCTTGTCGTCCTGGCACTCCTCGAATGAGTTGAGCACGATAGTCTTGCCCGCGAACAATCGCTCGGCATACTCTCTATCAGCCACAAAGCCCACCTGACGCAAGCCACGCAACAGCTTCATATTAAAGCCATTACGCATAGCCTTAGCCACCTCACGAATAACCTTATCGCCCATACCATAGACAAGCAGGTCAGCGCCCGACGTGAGCAATATAGATTGTTGCAGCTTGTTGCTCCAATAGTCGTAGTGTGTCAGGCGGCGCAACGATGCCTCGATACCGCCCACAACAACAGGGGTATGAGGATATAGCTTCTTGAGAATCTTGGTGTATGTATCTACCGTGCGGTCGGGTCTAAAGCCAGCCTTGCCACCAGGGGTATAGGCATCGTTCGAGCGTAGGCGTAGGTTTGCCGTATAGTGGTTCACCATCGAGTCCATAGCTCCTGCCGACACCGCAAAGAATAGGCGGGGCTTACCTAACTTCTTAAAGTCACGGAGGTCGTCACGCCAATTGGGCTGTGGCACAATAGCCACACGATAGCCCTCAGCCTCGAGGATACGTCCGATGACCGCAGGGCCAAATGCAGGGTGGTCGATATAGGCATCACCCGAGAAGATGATCACATCCAACTCGTCCCAGCCACGAGCCTCAACCTCCTTAGTTGTTGTCGGCAAAAACATAGCACTTATGTTTAATGAGTAGTGAGAAATGAGTAATTAGTAGCAACACAAAATGTTACTCATTACTAATTACTCATTCCTAATTAAATTTAAATTTCATCAAGGTCCAAGCCCACAGAATCGGTATATCCCTCCCACTTCTGCAACACTGCCTTGAAGTCGTCGGGGAGCTCCGACTCGAACTGAATATACTTACCCGTTGTCGGGTGGTCGAAGCCCAAGGCACGGGCATGCAACGACTGACGTGGGATAAGCTTGAAGCAGTTCTCGATAAACTGCTTATATTTCTGGAATGTAGTACCCTTCAGGATGCGGTCGCCACCATAGCGCTCGTCGTTGAACAAGGGGTGACCCTGCCACGACATGTGAACACGTATCTGGTGCGTACGGCCGGTCTCAAGACGGCACTCCACCAACGTAACGTAGCCATAGCGGCGCAACACCTTGAAGTGTGTCACGGCGTGCTTACCGTCGGAGCCATCGGCAAAGACATACATCTGCAAGCGCTCCTTGGGGCTACGGCCAATGTTTCCGATGATAGTACCCTCGTCCTCGGCAATGTTACCCCACACAAGGGCAACATAGCGACGATAGATGGTATGGTCAAAAAATTGCTTGGCGAGCTGCGCATGTGCCCTCTCGTTCTTTGCCACAACCAACAATCCCGAGGTATCCTTGTCGATACGGTGCACAAGGCCCGCACGAGCGTTACCCTCGGAGAACATAGGCAAGTTCTGCAAGTGGTAAGATAGGGCATGCACCAGCGTGCCGCTATGGTTGCCCACGCCAGGGTGCACAACCATGCCTGCAGCCTTATTCACCACAATGATGTCGTCGTCCTCGTAGACAATGTCCAAAGGTATATTCTCGGGCACAATCTCCTCCTTGCGGCGGGGATATGGCATCACGATAGATATCTGGTCGAGGGGCTTAATCTTGTAGCTCGACTTCTGAGGCTTGCCATTAACGAGGATGTTGCCACCATCGGCAGCCGTCTGAATACGGTTGCGTGAGGTGTTCTCGAGGCGTATTGTTAGGTACTTGTCGAGACGCATCATCGACTGACCCTTATCCACCGTTACAGCAAAGTGCTCATACATCTCGTCGCCCTCCTCCACCGAGTCGGAAGCAACAATGTCGAGCTCGTCGTCTAAGACCTCGTCACGCAGAGCCTTTTCGCTAAAATCGTTCATCAACACCTATCCGATTACTCGTCAATAATATCGCTGTCAGCACCCTGCTCGGCCTTGCTTGCCTCCTTCTCGGCTGCGATAGCGGCAGCCGCGGCCTTAGCCTCAGCCTCGCCACCATATACCTGAACTGCACCATCGAAGGTCTCCTTGCCCTCGAGGGCTGCTGCTGCTTCGGCATTACGACGCTCCTCCTCCTCACGACGCTTAGCCTCTGCCTCCTCCTTGAGACGAGCCTCCTCCTGAGCCTCCTTCTCCATGAGCTTGCGCTGCTCGTCAAGATACTTCTGATTCTTATCGCTAATCTTTGATAGTGAGTCCACAAGCGTCTCGTCGCATGTCAAATACAACGACACCTTAGTACCACGCACAACACCCTTCTTAGCAGGCTGTGTCTGCATATATACACGTGCCAAGCGGCGGCTCTTAAGATCCTTAACCGACTCGTCGTAGACCACCTTGTTTAGGTTCAAGCCATTCTGCCACAAGGCTGTCTTAGCCTGGTGTAGGTGCATACCCATAAGGCGAGGCACTGAGGTAAGCTGCTTACCCTCACGATAGCCCACAGTGAGCGTAACGCCCGAGCCGTGAGGCATAGTAACATTCGACGTACGTGTGATTGTAATGCCATTTACCGACTGGTCGAGCACAAGCTCGGAGTGGTGGTGTGGGCGATAGATAAGCTCCTCGATCTGGAAGCCCTCACGCTCAAGCTGGTTGATAGCCTGCTTCACCGACACGTGACCAACATATGGCACACGAACCTGAGTGCGTGCATAGGCATTCACCAACAAGTAGATTTTACGATCAGGCTTAACAGTCACCTCACGCACATTCGAAGGTGCTGGCATCTGGTCGATAACCAAGCCACCAGGGAGGTTATCCTCATGCAACGAGTCACGAACAACAATCTCAAGGTCGAGCTCGTCAGCGAGCTTACGAGCATCCTCGAGCGACATCTCGATAAAGTTAGGCACAACAATAGCTCTGCCATGGCGTGTACCCCACATCAAGCCGAAGTATACCGAGAAGGCAGTAAAGAGGCAGAAAAGGCAGATAAACAGAATGTTAAACGTTACCTTGAAGCGCTGATAAGTAGCCTTGAAGCCACCCTGTGCTGCCTCATTGCCACCAATGCTTCCCTCAACAATAGGCTGAGAAGTCACCGACTCCGTGTTGCCCATCTTCTTGTTTTTTTTCTTCATTTCTTTATTGTTTATTTTATTAATTTCCTATGTTTCAAACCATTAACACTATTCATTACGACTAATCTCGTTGTAGTGTGTATCACGCTCTACGGCAACGAAGCCAGCGTCGTGAACCAACGCCTCGAGCTCCTCAACACTCATCGATGGTCGAGAGTCGGCACCTGCCATCGAGTATATCTTTGTCGAGTCGTCGATTGTGCCGTCGATGTCGTCAGCACCAAATGCCAGCGCCATCTCGGTAACGCTCTTGCCGTATGCCACCCAATATGCCTTGATGTGAGGTATGTTGTCGAGGAAGATGCGGCTCATGGCAATAGTTCGCATATCATCCTGAACCGAGCACTCGCCAATCTCCGACATTCGGTTGTTGCGGCTGCGATACTTCAGCGGAATAAAGGCATTAAAACCGGGAGCCTCGTCTTGCAGCTTGCGTAGGCGGTCGAGGTGATCCACTCTCTGCTCTATGCTCTCGACATGGCCATAGAGCATTGTGCAGTTTGTCGAGATGCCGAGCTTGTGTGCCATGGCATGCACCTCGAGCCACTCCTTCGACGAGCACTTCTCGGGGCATAGCTTTGCTCGCAGCTCCTCGTCAAATATCTCGGCACCGCCACCAGGAATGCTCTCCATGCCCGCCTCGATAAGGCGTTTCATGCCCTCCTCAAGTTCAAGACCTGCGTTGCGAATCATATACAATATCTCGACTGCTGTATATGCCTTGATAGCCACATTTGGCAGCGCTCGCTTCACACGACGTATCATCTCGCAGTAGCTCTCCAACGTGTGGTCGGGGTGCACACCACCAACGATGTGTACCTCCGTAATTGGTGTTCCCTGCATCTTGCGTGCACGCTCCTCAACCTCGTCGAGCGTGAGACTCCATGCATCATCGTCACCTAAGCGGCGGCGGAACGAGCAGAACTCGCAGTTAAAGATGCAGATGTTCGAGGGCTCGATGTGTATGTTGCGATTGTAGTAGACCAGCTCGCCACTCGCTGCACGCTTGCGGCTCACAGCAAGCTCGCCAAGCAACCACAACGGAGCATTCTGCCACAAAATTACAGCATCCTCTGTCGTGAGGCGCTCGCCACGACGTACGTAATCGACTATGTGTGAGATGTTTTGCATCGCTATTTAGGGGCTTTGATATAAACGTATATGGCTATGAGTGCAAATATTATGTTGGGCAGCCACACACCCAACCAAGGTATCATAGAGCCGCTTGCTGCCACCTGCTCGAAGATACGGCCAAGCATGATGTAGCTGAAGCACAAGGTGATACCCACACCAATATGCACACCCATACCGCCTCGTAGCTTACGTGACGAGAGCGACACGCCAATAAGCGTTAGGATAAACGTAGATATTGGGTAGGAGTAGCGTGCATGGCGCTCCACCTCGATGATAAACACGTCGTCAGAGCTCTTCTTGCGCTGCTGCTCGATATAGTCGCTAAGCTCGTTGATTGTCATAGTCTTAACCAACGACTTTGTCTCGCCCAGCTCTCGTGCATCGAGATTGATGAGCGTGTCGAGGTTGCGGTGCAGCTCGAAGTCGTAGGTCTTGTCGGCATTACGCTTATAGGTGATATACTTAGGTGCTGTCCAGCGACCCATCTCCTCGTCGAACTGAGCACTCGACGCCTCGAGCTTTGCCACAAGCTCCGAACCGTCATACTTCTCCAAGGCGAAGAACGATACGGTCTCGGCACGTGGCGAGTAGCCACGCACATAGGCAAACGTGCCCTCGTCGATTTGGCGGTAGGCATTCTCGTCGTAGAGCACACGCTGGCTGCTCTTGATATATTGGCTCTCAAACTGAATGATGTCGCCCTGCGCCTGAGGAATAACCCAGAGGCTAAGTGCCATGTTTAGCGCCGTGATGATGAAGGCACCCATGAAGTATGGCCACATAAGTCGGCGGAAGCTAACGCCACCCGACAATATCGCCACAATCTCGGTCTGCTGAGCAAGCTTCGAAGTAAAGAAGATTACCGCAATAAAGGTAAAGAGCGAGGAGAACTGATTGATGAAGTATGGGATAAAATTGAGGTAGTAGTCATTGACAACGGCGCTCCACGGAGCATGCAACTCCGTGAAGTCATCGACCTTCTCCACATAGTCGAAGACCACCACGATGATGATAATCATCAACAAGCCAAATACGTATGTCCTCAGAAACTTTCCGAGGATATACCTATCGAGCGTGCGATAGCCAGGTATTGAGGGCAGTATATTTAATCTCATATTCCTCTCTTAAGTGTTATAGTCGGCGTGCAAGCTTTACTACCATCTGCTCCTTCCAAGCCTTGAAGTCGCCAGCGATGATGTGGCGGCGTGCCTCACCCACCAGCCATAGGTAGAATGCCGTGTTGTGCAACGATGCAATCTGCGCTGCAAGCATCTCCTTGCACACCACAAGATGGTGCAAATATGCCTTGGTGTAGACTTTGTCTACGAATGTTACGCCATTAGGGTCGATTGGAGAGAAGTCGTCCTCCCACTTCTTATTGCGAATGTTAATCACACCCTCCGAGGTAAATAGCTGACCATTGCGGCCATTACGTGTTGGCATCACACAGTCGAACATATCGACACCACGGTCAATTGCCTCGAGAATGTTTACAGGGGTACCTACACCCATTAGGTAGCGTGGCTTATCCGTCGGTAACACCTCGTTACACACCTCAATCATAGAGTACATCACGTCGGTGGGCTCGCCTACTGCCAAGCCACCAATGGCATAGCCATCGGCGTTGTACTGCAACACGTTACGTGCTGCACGCTCACGTAGGTCGGCATAGCCACAGCCCTGCACAATGGGGAATAGCGATTGGTAGTGACCCCACTTAGGCGCTGTCTGGTGGTAGCGATTGAAGCAGCGGTCGAGCCAGCGCTCAGTTAGCGCCAACGACTTCTCGGCATAGTCGTGCGGTGCATCGCCAGGAGGGCACTCGTCGAATGCCATCATGATGTCGGCACCGATAGTTCGCTCGGTGTCGATGACGCTCTCGGGCGTGAAGATGTGGCGTGAGCCGTCGATATGCGACTGGAAGTGACAGCCGTCCTCCTTTAGCTTGCGGCATGCTGCCAACGAAAAGACCTGAAAACCACCACTATCCGTAAGCATTGGTTTGTTCCACGACGAGAACTTGTGCACACCACCCGCCTTCTCTATAATCTCCATACCTGGACGGAGGTATAGGTGGTAGGTGTTAGCCAAGATAATCTGTGCCTTAGCCTCGTGCTCGATGTCACGATGAAATATTCCCTTCATGGCTGCGGCAGTGCCCACAGGCATGAATATAGGGGTCTCGATAGGACCGTGATCGGTCTGAATAAGACCAGCACGAGCCTTGCTATCTGATGCGGTATATTGTAAAGTAAACTCCATACATGTATATATAACGCACAAAGATACGCAAAATTCCACAATTTACAAAACCAAAATCACCCTTCCGCACGATTTTTATCACACTATGCAACAACATGTCAAAAAGATGAAAATGTTTGAGGCAATGATTTGGGTATTTGCTTTTTTTTAGTTACATTTGCACGTTATATCTAAACAAATGAACATATGCAGTTTTTTGGCAACATATTCGAGTACTACACATGGCAGGGCGTATTGCTCATGACATTGCTTGTAATCCTATTTTTTGTGCAGTTTTACTACTATGTAGTAAGCTATCGTCGCATTCATCGCTTCCGCCTCATGCACCGCAACGACAAGTTCTGCGAAAACCCCTACGTTTCGGTGATTGTTGCCGTGCGTGGCGAAGACGAATATTTCTTGGGCCAGCAGCTCCACAAACTACTCTCGCAGAGCTATAACGTCTACGAGGTTGTGGTGGTATACATCGGCCGTGATGTAGATTATTATGCCGAGCTTCAGCGCATACGTGATCAGCGTTCGAACATGAAGCTCACGAAGATGAGTGGCAATGGCCGCATCTACATCACCACAAAGCAGGCATACAACGTCGGCATTAAGTCGGCGCAGTACGACAACCTGCTCTTCATCACCCCTGGCGCTATTCCCGCTACCGACGAGTGGGTAGAGTACATGTCGTATGCCTTTGAGCGTGGCACAATCGTGGCGGGTGCCGTAGCACCACGCTTCGAGGTGGACAACCTCTCGACCTACCTTATGCGCATGGCAGAGTTCCACTATAGCCGCAACCACACAGCAATGTCGGTAAACGACAAGATATATGTTGCCCCACGTAGCAACTTCGGCTTCACACGCGAGCTCTACGAGGCAACACGAGGCTTCAACCACCTAAACATGGACATCGGCGAGAACGACCTATACATTCAGTCGATCACCTCACGCAAGCGCAGCGCCGTGATGCTCTCGCCAAAGTCGTTGGTATATGAGGATCGCCCATCGACATGGGGCGAGTGGCTCGATGTTGTGCGCTACAACCGCTCAACAACGCCCTACTACCCCTCGTTCATCGGCACCTTTGCACGCTGGGAGGCTGGCAGCCGCATGCTCTTCTTCGTGGTGACACTCGCCATCATGATTCTCCTACCTTTCGAGCTAAAGATGGCAGCCCTCGCAGCAGCTATTGCTCGCTACATCTTTGTCTTGCTCTCGACACGCCGATCGGCAGACAAGTTTGGCGAGACAAACATCCTACTCAAGTATTGGATTTACGACCTTACAGGTCCCGTTATCGACTTTATCATCGGTCTTAAGCAGAGCAACAACAGCCCTAAGGCATGGATTTAGAGAGGTATATTGTAGCAACTGATAGCCAACTCATTAGGCTTGCTGCCGAGGGCGACGACCGTGCCTTCGAGCACCTCTTCATGCGCTACAACGAGGCGATACTCCACCTCTTCGAGCAGCGTCTCGACAACAAGGACTTGGCAAACGATCTGCTTCAAGAGACCTTCATCAAGGTATACCTACACCTTGGCGACTACTCCGACAGCTACACCTTCGGACAGTGGGTATATACCATCGCTCGCAACACCCTCGTAGACCATCTACGCCGCCGTGCCGACGACGTGTCGATCGACGAGAAGTTTATAGCCCCCATGGCAACAACACCATCGCCCGAGGAGAGCGTGATAATAAACCAGCGCACTGCACACTTCGAGGCATCGCTCAACGAGATCCCCGAGGACTATCGACAGATTATAGAGATGCGCTTCTTGGACGAGTACACCTACGAGGAGATTGCCGAGAAGTTGGGCCGCCCGCTCAACACCATAAAGACACAGATACGTCGTGCCAAGGCGGCTGTCTGCAAGATAATTTTAGACAAAGAGTAGAGAAGATGAATAGTGAGATTATAACACGATATTTTCCTGAGCTGACACCTCGACAGAGGGAGCAGTTCGAGGCTTTGGGAGCACTCTACGAGGAGTGGAACGCTCGCATAAACGTCGTTTCACGCAAGGATATGGAGCACCTCTACACTCGCCATATTTTGCACTCGTTGGCAATTGCCAAGGTGTGCGAATTTGAGGCGGGCGCAACAGTCGTAGACATCGGCTGTGGCGGAGGCTTTCCCTCTGTGCCTCTGGCAATTATGTTTCCCGAGGTTGAGTTCATTGGCGTAGACTCTATCGCCAAGAAGATACGTGTTGTTGAGGGCATCAAAGCGGGTGCCCAAATCAATAACCTGCAAGCCGTAAACTCACGTGCCGAGCAGCTTGGCATCAAGGCCGACTATGTTGTGTCACGTGCCGTTACGGAGATGGCAAGATTTATGCCGTGGGCATGGGGCATTCTTCGCAAGGGTCAGCGAGGAACACTCCCTAATGGCATTCTCTACCTCAAGGGTGGCGAGCTTGCCGAGGAGCTTGCAGCAACACGTCGCAAGTGGGACTTGTACGACATTCGCACGATGTTCGACGACGAGTTTTTCGAGACCAAGAAGGTTGTATACACTAAGAAAGATTAACACACTATGAGCCAATATCGTACTCTTACGCTCGACGAGCGCCAAGCGCTTGAAAGCCGTGGCTGTCATGCCGAAGATTGGGACAACGTAGCTGTTGCCCACGACTTTTCGGTAGAGCAGCTACGTAACGTACGCCTCGAGGGCGAGATACGCATCGGCTCAGGTAGCCACATATCATACTCAACGCTACGCAACTACACCATCGGCAACAACTGCCACATCGACACTGTGCTACGCATGGAGTGTCGCCACTCGTCGCTCTTTGGCAATGGCGTGATGGTCGCAGCAGTAAACGAGAATGGCGGTCGTAGCATACCTATCTACAACGAGCTAACATCGCAGATTGCCTACCTCATGGCGATGATGCGCAACAAGGTGGCTATGAGCGAGGAGCTTCAGCGCAAAGCTATGGCTGAGGCCGAGAAGGTGCGTAGCACGATAGGCTCTGTGGGCGACAATGTCACTATCCTTGGCGTTAGGTTTATCCGTGAGGTGAACATCGGCGAGGGAGTGAGCATCGAGGGTGCGTCGCACATCGAGAATGGCACTATTTTGGAGGGTTGTAAGATTGGCGTAGATGTTCGTGCCAAGGACTTTATTGCCGACAACCACTCCATCATCGAGAGCGGAGCCTGCATCGAGCGCTGCTTCGTGGGCGAGAAGTCGCACTTAGCAAATGGATTTACCGCCGCCGACTCGCTCTTCTTTGCCAACTGCCACTGCGAGAATGGCGAGGCAGCAGCGATATATGCTGGCCCATTTACCGTGTCGCACCACAAGTCATCACTACTCATTGCCGGCATCTTCTCCTTCTTCAATGCGGGTAGTGGCACCAACCAGTCAAACCACCTCTTCAAGAGTGGTGCTGTGCACCAGGCTGTGCACCTCCGAGGCTCGAAGTTTGGCAGCAACGCCTATGTCATGTCGCCAGCCATCGAGGGCCCCTATACCGTTATTCTCGGACGACACAAGCGCCACCACGACACACAGGATATGCCATACTCCTACCTTATCGAGGAGGATGGCTACTCGTCACTCGTGCCCGCCATTGCCCTAACGAGCTACGGCACGGTGCGTGATACGGAGAAGTGGAAGACACGTGATAAGCGAGTATACAAGCACGACAACATACACTTCGAGGAGTATAATCCCTACCTCACGGGCAAGATGCTACGTGGCGTAGACATCCTCACACGTCTCCACGAAGACGACCCCGAGGCAAAGACATATAACTACAATCGTACGATAATCAAGGCTGCGATGTTGCACCGAGGCATAAAGCTCTACAACGGCGCTATTGCAGCATCGTTGGGCGCAATGCTCAGCCGTGGCGACTTTAGCCGTGCTTCGGCAGAGAGCTGTGGCGAGTGGGTAGACATTGGCGGTCAGTACCTGCCTTTCGAAATGTTGGAGCGCATCATCGAGCACACCACCAACCCTTCAACCACGATTGCCGACGTGCGCAAGATGTTTGACGATGCCATGCTTTGCTACGACGACATGGCAGCAGCCTACGCCTGCAACCTTCTTGCCAACATCCTTGGACATACGCCCTCGAGCGAGGAGATTGAGGAGACCATCGCCACCTCACAAAAGATTATGGCACGCATGCGTGAGAAGACCGAGGCTGACCGTCAGCGAGATACGGGTAGCGGCATGATGATAGGCTACGGCTACGACTTTAGAGATGTAGACGAGCAGCTTGCCGACTTTACAAACACACGATAACGCAAAAACCAAAACATAAACATACTAAAACAAACAAAACTATGGAAAAGGTAAAAGTTTTAATCATCGGTAGCGGCCCTGCAGGTTTCACTGCTGCTATCTACACTTCACGTGCTAACCTCTCACCAGTATTGTACGAGGGTATCGAGCCAGGTGGTCAGCTTACAACAACCACCGAGATTGAGAACTTCCCAGGCTATCCAGAGGGTATCACAGGTACTCTTATGATGGAGGATCTCAAGAAGCAGGCATTGCGCTTTGGTGCTGACGTTCGTCGTGGCATCATCACCGACATCGACCTCTCGAAGCGTCCTTTCAAGGCTGTTGTTGATCACGAGCACGAGATCGAGGCTGACGCAGTAATCGTATCTACAGGTGCATCTGCTAAGTACCTCGGCTTGGAGTCTGAGCAGAAGTATCGTGGTATGGGTGTGTCGGCTTGCGCTACTTGCGACGGCTTCTTCTACCGCAAGAAGGACGTAGCAGTAGTAGGTGGTGGTGACACCGCTTGCGAGGAGGCTACCTACCTTGCTTCAATCTGCCGTAAGGTATACCTCATCGTTCGTAAGAACTACTTGCGTGCATCGAAGGCTATGCAGGAGCGTGTGTTCAACACTCCTAACATCGAGGTATTGTTCGAGCACAACACCGCTGAGGTATTGGGCGACGAGGAGGGCGTAACAGGCGTACGTGTGGTGAGCACCTCAGGCGAGGAGCGCACACTCGACATCATGGGCTTCTTCCTTGCTATTGGCCACCACCCAAATGTAGAGGTGTTCAAGGGTCAGCTCGAGCTCGACGAGCAGGGCTACATCAAGGTTGTTCCAGGCACATCAAAGACATCTGTTGAGGGTGTATTTGCTGCGGGCGACGTTAAGGATCCTCACTACCGTCAGGCTATCACTGCTGCAGGTTCAGGCTGTATCGCTGCTTTGGACTGCGAGCGTTGGTTGCTTGCTCAGTAATCGGGCAATAAACTATATTAGTGGCATTTACAGTTACCATACTCGGTAATTCATCTGCCAAACCGACACCTAACGCCCACCCATCGGCACAGGTAGTAAACCTCAACGAGCAATACTACCTCGTGGATGCTGGCGAGGGTGTACAACAGCAGCTCATAAGGCGTGGCATAAATCCGCTACGCCTTAGGGCTGTTTTTATCTCGCACCTGCATGGCGACCACTGCTTCGGGCTCTTTCCGCTTATTGCAACCCTCGGCCTTGAGGGTAAGCGCACGCCCCTTGACATCTATGCGCCAGCGCCCATGGGCGAGATTTTAGAGTATCACCGCCGCTACTTTTGGGACGACCTGCCCTACGAAGTTAAGTGGCACGAGGTGCGCACAACGGAGCACCAGATAATCATGGAAAACAGCACCTTAGAGGTGTGGAGTATTCCTCTTCGACACCGAGTTCCCACGGCGGGCTATCACTTCAAGGAGAAGCAGCCAGGCTTGAATGTCGAGAAGTATAAAATCGAAAAATACGGGCTCTCGATAGCTGAGATCGTGACAGCCAAGCGTGGCGAGGATGTCGTGCGTGATGGCGAGGTAATAGCTAACGAGGAGCTAACATATATCCCCTATAAGGCACGCTCCTATGCCTATCTCTCCGACACCAACTACTCGGCACGTGCGGCAGAGAGGGTTAAGGGCGTAGACCTTCTTTACCACGAAACTACCTACTCGGAGCGTGACGCTATGATAGCCAAGGGTCGTGGACACTCAACGACACACGAGGCAGCCAAGGTGGCAGCTAAGGCCGAGGCTAAGCGCCTGATTATTGGACACTTCTCGTCACGCTACAAAGAGCTACAGCAGCTCTGCGACGAGTGTCGTGAGATATTTCCCGAGACATATATCGCCTCTGAAGGCACCACATTTAGCATTGAGCAGACAAGATGACAAAGGCGGAAATTCAGTTTATTCGTTCGCTTGCCGATAAGCGCACACGTGACACCGAGCACCTATTCGTTGCCGAGGGCTTCAAACTCGTCGATGAGATACGTAACTCGCAGCTACGCATTCGCAACATCTACACCACACGTGATGATGTCGTGGGCAACAATGTCGTGCGCATCGAGAAGCGAGAGATGGAGCGCATATCGCAGCTAAACACCGCCTCGGACATTCTTGCCGTGGTGGAGCAGCCACGCTATAAGCTTGCGCTGAATGCTCTTAAGGCGAAGCTCACGCTCGCCCTCGACGGCGTGCAGAACCCTGGCAACATGGGCACTATCGTGCGCCTTGCCGACTGGTTTGGCGTTGAGAATATCATCTGCTCACGCGAGTGCGCCGACCTCTACAACTCCAAGGTTGTGCAGGCTACGATGGGAGCACTCCTGCGTGTTAAGGTGCACTATGTCGATAACCTAAGCGCACTTCTTAGCGAGGCTCGCACGAGTGGTCTGCCAATCTACGGAACGCTGCTCGATGGCAATAACATCTACCACGAGAGGCTCTCAGCGGAGGGCATCATCGTCATGGGCAACGAGGGTCGTGGCCTCAGCGACGAGTGTCGCAACACACTGACCCACAAACTATTCATTCCACCCTACCCTGCCGATGCACCTACATCAGAGTCGCTCAACGTGGCAATGGCTACGGGCATTATTCTCTCAGAGTTTCGACGCAAGTAAAACACCACAATATGGCAAACGAAGAGGATAGATACAAGGGGCTCAAAGTCCTTGGCGAGTCGGGCCTTGTGCAGGACGAGGATGGAGAGATATTTCCTAATCCCGAAGGGGGCAAACATAAGGTAGAAATCAAATGGGAAACTATCGAGCGACAACCTACCATCGACGAGATAATCCTTGACGCTACACCCACAACATTGGGTGGCGCTCGTGAGCGCTTTATCGAGTCGCTCAAAGACTTCAACAACTACGCACCCCTGCACCTTCAGGAGGATATAGCAAAGGCTATTAAGCTTGTTACCGACAACAACATCACGAACAATCCCGAGTGGTTAGACAGGTGGTTGGAGGCTGTAGAATTGGTGGACATAACTCACGGCTACCACACTCATTGTGAGCCACCATGGGGCTTCAACGACAAAGCCTTTCAGCGCTCGCTACAACGAAAAAATCGATGCTGCGAAAATCTCCGCAAGCAGATTATCAAAGAAAAAGGGGGCAAAAAAGGCGACATATTTGCACTCTTCAAGAGGTTTTGCCGTAAATAACAGATCTAATTGTGTTCCAGCTTTTTATGAAACAGGGGCACAGATAGAGTAAAGACAAAATGATGGTCACGGACACAGCAATGTGATGCCTGACCATCATTTTTTAGTTTAGGCTTTTTGCCATGATTGGGGATTGTGGGGATTGTGGGAGGCGCTTATGATATTTAGCGCAGAGATATGGCAATAGAGAGAATAGTGTCAAAGGTCTAAGATACCCTCGCCTTATCTTCCCTATTATTCCAATTATGCTCATCGTCCCCTAATCACAAGAAATTATGAATAGTTTTTTTTGCATTTTGCATAACTTTTTCTATATTTGTACTTTATTAGCATAAATAGGTATGAGCAACAAGCTAAAAATAGGTATTACTCAGGGTGACACAAACGGCATTGGCTGGGAGGTAATTCTCAAGTCGATGGCTGGTGGACACCTCGCTGAGTTGTTTACCCCCGTGATATATGGTTCTAACAACGCCGCTAACTACTACCTCAAGGGTCTAAACCTCGAGGAGCCTGTGCGCCTCACTATTGTGGCTGATGCCGAGCATGCTCAGGTGGGCAAGGTAAACTTGGTGGAGTGTGGCGATAAGAACCTCAGCGTAACCCCTGGCAAGCCCTCGAAGGCGGGTGGCGAGGCTGCTGCTGCAGCGCTACGCCGAGCTATCGACGAGCTCAAGGCGGGCAAGATTGATGCGTTGGTGACAGCGCCTATCGACAAGGAGATGATCCAGAGCGCAGAGTTTCAGTTCACGGGTCACACCGAGTTTTTGGCTAAGGAGCTCGACGGCGAGCCTATGATGATTATGACCTCAGAGCTTATGCGTGTAGGTCTTGTTACGATACATGTTCCCGTAGCCGAGGTAGCATCGAAGCTCACGAAAGAGGCTATCGTGGAGCGCATCAAGCAGCTCAACGCATCTATGCGTGAGGACTTTGGCGTGGTACGCCCTAAGGTGGCAGTATTGGCGCTCAACCCACACGCTGGCGACGGCGGCCTACTTGGCAAGGAGGAGCAGGAGATTATCAAGCCAGCCATTGTCGAGGCATACGAGGAGGGTCTGCTTGCCTTCGGTCCTTTTGCTGCCGACGGCTTCTTCGCTTCGGGTCAGTACAAGAAGTACGACGCTGTATTGGCAATGTACCACGACCAGGGCTTGGCACCATTCAAGACCCTAACGCCCGACGGCGTGAACTTCACAGCATCGCTCAGGGAGGTGCGCACATCGCCCGACCATGGCGTAGCCTACGACATTGCGGGCAAGGGTATTGCCGACGAGCAGGCTATGCGCAACGCCATCTACGAGGCTATCGACATCGTGCGTCGCAGAGCCGAGTGGCAGGAGTGGAACAAAAATCCTTTGGAGCACTTCGAGCGTGAGAAGGGTCGTGACGTGTCGATCAAGGATCTTCCCGAGCACGATATTAACGACTAAAGGCTACAATAATGAACAAGAACAAACTTTGGTTAGGAGTAATCCTCTCGGCAGTGGTGCTCGGTCTTGCGGTGGTATATCTTCTTCAGATGTGGAAGCCACAAGATGCCCTTAATTGGGGTGTATACATTGCCGTAGCGCTTATCGCCATTCGCTCAGTGGTGCGCATAGCACAGCTGGCAAAGGTGGCAGGCGAGAAGGAGAAAGAAGAGAGATAGAAGATAAAATCATGGACAGCAAACTAAAAAAGGGACTTAGAGCACTCATAGGATATGTTCTTATGGGTATTGCCACGGCAAACTGCTACCTTGGCTGGAAGCCTGAGGGCGACATTGATTGGCTTATGTGGACAGGAAATCTTATCCTGGGAATAGTAGCGTTTGTCTATATTTTTAAGCGTACAGAGAACGACAAAGAGTAAACAAGGAGTGCAGCTGAGTAGTAATCCGTCTCGTTATTGTGGAGCTACGAAGGCACTCGAAATAATAACTTATTAAACAATTTTTATCATGGTTAAAGTAACCTTTCCCGATGGCTCAGTAAGAGAGTTTGCCAAAGGGACAACTGCCTATCAGGTGGCAGAGAGCATCAGCCCTCGTTTAGCTGCTGACTCCCTTGCAGCCGAGGTAAATGGCGCAACTGTAGACATGATGCGCCCTATCGATTGTGACTGCACAATCAAATTCTTTAAGTGGGACGACGCTGAGGGCAAGCACGCCTTCTGGCACACATCATCACACCTCTTGGCCGAGGCGTTGGAGGCTCTCTACCCTGGCATCAAGTTTGGTATCGGTCCTGCTATCGACAACGGTTTCTACTACGACGTAGACTCACCAGTAGCTATCACCGAGGCTGACCTCGAGACTATCGAGAAGAAGATGGTGGAGCTATCACGCAACAAGGAGGAGCTTGTACGCACCGAGGTATCTAAGGCTGACGCTCTAAAGACCTTCACCGAGAAGGGCGACCAGTATAAGGTTGAGCTTATCACAGACCTCGAGGACGGCACAATCTCGTTCTACACTAACGGCGCATTCACCGACCTATGTCGTGGTCCACATATCCCTAACACGGGCTACATCAAGGCTATTAAGCTTACCTCTATCGCAGGTGCTTACTGGCGTGGTAACGAGAAGAACAAGATGCTTACACGTATCTATGGCGTATCGTTCCCTAAGAAGTCGATGCTCGACGAGCACCTCGCAATGTTGGAGGAGGCTAAGAAGCGTGACCACCGTAAGCTCGGCAAGGATCTCGAGTTGTTCATGTTCTCACAGCGTGTAGGCCAGGGTCTTCCTATGTGGTTGCCTAAGGGCGCTGAGCTCCGTGACCGCCTCGAGCGCTTCCTTCGTCAGATTCAGAAGGAGTATGGCTACCAGCAGGTAATCACCCCACATATCGGTAACAAGGACCTCTACGTTACATCGGGCCACTATGCAAAGTATGGTAAGGACTCGTTCCAGCCTATCCACACCCCATTCGAGGGCGAGGAGTACTTGCTTAAGCCTATGAACTGTCCTCACCACTGCGAGATCTACCGCTCTAAGCCTCGCTCATACAAGGATCTTCCAGTGCGTTTGGCTGAGTTTGGTACTGTATATCGCTACGAGCAGTCGGGCGAGTTGCACGGCTTGACTCGTGTACGCTCATTTACTCAGGACGATGCTCACCTCTTCGTACGTCCAGACCAGCTCTTGGAGGAGTTCGAGAAGGTTATCGACATCGTGCTCTACATCTTCCGCACACTCAAGTTCGAGAACTACACAGCGCAGATCTCGTTGCGTGACCCTAACAACACCGAGAAGTATATCGGTTCGGACGAGAACTGGGAGAAGGCTGAGGGCGCTATTATCCAGGCATGTAAGGAGAAGGGGCTCAACACCACTGTTGAGCTTGGCGAGGCAGCATTCTACGGTCCTAAGCTCGACTTCATGGTTAAGGACGCATTGGGTCGTAGCTGGCAGCTTGGTACTATCCAGGTGGACTACAACCTCCCAGAGCGTTTCGACCTTACTTATAAGGGCTCAGACGACAAGCTACACCGCCCAATCATGATCCACCGTGCACCATTCGGCTCTATGGAGCGCTTCGTGGCTGTATTGTTGGAGCACACAGGTGGTAAGTTCCCATTGTGGCTCACTCCTGATCAGTGCGTGGTATTGCCTATCTCGGAGAAGTACAACGAGTATGCCGAGAAGGTTGTTAAGGAGCTCAACAAGCTTGACATCCGCACACAGATCGACGATCGTAACGAGAAGATTGGTCGTAAGATTCGTGACAACGAGCTCAAGCGTATCCCTTACCTACTCATCGTAGGCGAGAAGGAGGCTGAGGACGGCAAGGTATCGGTACGTGCTCAGGGCGAGGGCGACAAGGGTCAGATGACTATTGCCGAGTTCGCAGAGTTCATGAAGGAGCTTGTATCAAAGGAGATCGAAGCAAACAAATAAAAAATAAGTCTAACTAACAATTAACTAATTTGGCAGGACAATTTCCATTCCGCCCACGCCCACAGGCGCAGGGGAATAACCAACAGCAGAACCAGCAGCAGCAGCGTGACCAGCGTGGTCGCCGCCCACAGCAGGAGAATCCCAACCGCATCAACGACGAGATCACAGCACCTACAGTGCGTGTCGTTGGCGAGAACGTTGAGCCTAACCTCGTGCTTCCTATCAAGGAGGCTATCCGCCTTGCGGACGAGATGGAGCTCGACTTGATTGAGATTTCGCCTAAGGCTGAGCCTCCAGTATGCCGTATTGCCGACTACCAGAAGTTCCTCTATCAGCAGAAGAAGAAGGCTAAGGAGATCAAGGCAAAGCAGGTTAAGGTTGTCATCAAGGAGATTCGTTTTGGTCCACAGACCGACGACCACGACTACAACTTTAAGCTTAAGCATGCTGAGAACTTCCTTAAGGAGGGCGCAAAGGTTAAGGCTTATGTCTTCTTCCGTGGACGTTCTATCGTCTTCAAGGAGCAGGGCGAGATCTTGTTGCTCAGATTTGCTAACGACCTTGAGGAGTTTGCACGCGTTGAGCTTATGCCTAAGCTCGATGGCAAGAAGATGAACATGATCTTGGCTCCTAAGTCGAAGAAGTAATCCTACGACAAAAATCTTTAGACGAGGCTGACCTATTGATGGGTTAGCCTCGTTTTTGATATTTGTAAATTATTTCGTACCTTTGCTTTATGCTTACCATAGATCAAATACTTTCAATAGACTCTGACGCAGAGTTCGAGGCTGCAGCGCTTGAGATATTTAGGTTTCAGGCTAAGAGGTGCAAGCCATATAACGAGTATATCTCGCTCTTGGGCATCGACCCCGAAGCTGTAGAGTCGGTAGAGGATATACCGTTCCTACCTATCGAGCTATTCAAGACCCACGACATATACTCCTATGACCACGCTCCCGAGATGATATTCACCTCGAGCAACACGGGGCAGACCGTGGCATCGCGCCACCTTATGGCGAGCCTTGAGACCTATCGCAAGGCATTTACCGCCGCCTTCGAGCAGTTCTATGGCAACATCGAGCAGTGGAGCATCTACGGACTCTTGCCAAACTACCTCGAGCGTGAGGGGTCGTCGTTGGTCTATATGGTCGATGAGCTGATACGTCGTGCTGGGTCGGGAGGCTTCTACCTAAACAACTACGAGGAGCTTATCGAGGATATGGCACGTGACCCCAAGCCCAAGATTTTGCTTGGCGTGAGCTACGCACTATGGGACTTGGCAGAGAGGCATGCACCAAAGTTGGAGAACACCATCGTCATGGAGACAGGCGGCATGAAGGGCAAGCGCAAGGAGCTATCGAAGAGCGAGTTACACAAGATACTGTGCGATGGCTTGGGCGTTGATGCCATTCACTCGGAGTATGGCATGGCAGAGCTCACGTCGCAGGCTTACTCCTCGGGCGAGGGCATCTTCCGAACACCTCGTTGGATGCGCATCATGCTACGTGACCTAAACGACCCCTTCGACCACACGGTAAAGCGTGGCGGCATCGACATTATCGACCTTGCCAACATCGGCTCGTGCGCCTTTATCCAGACCCAGGATATGGGACGAGTGCTCCCCACGGGCGAGTTTGTGCTCGAGGGCCGCATAGCGGGAAGCGACATTAGAGGGTGCAACCTTCTTGTTCACGACTTATAAGATGAAGTACAACAGCGACATACTACGACAACTACACCGTGAGCTTCACGACATTACTCGTGAGGTGGTGCGTGTGTGCGACGAGGCAAAGATACCCTACTTCATACAGGGAGGCACAGCCATTGGTGCACATTTCTTTGAGGATATCGTGCCCTGGGACGACGACATCGACTTAGGCATGACACGTGAGAACTACGAGCGCTTCTTAGTAGAAGCCCCCAAGCGACTACATAAGGGCTACACCCTTCAGGAGTTCTCGACCGAGCCCGACACCCCCTTCTACTTTGCTAAGGTGCGCAAGGCAGGCACTAAGTTTGTCGAGAGCGAGTGGGTAGGAATGAACATCTCCGAGGGCATATATATCGACATCTTCCCCTACGACCTAATCCCCGACTCGCCCGCCAAGGAGCGAGCGCAGCGCCGCCGTGTGCGCTTTTGGGTAAACTGCTTCATGGCAAAGTCGGTGTGGCTATGGCGATGGTTTGGCAAGGCAAACAATGGCGTGGTGATGCCTAAGAGCTGGGCATCGTGCTTAGCAATACGCCTTGTAACGCTCCTTATGTCGAAACAGAGGATATATCGCCGCCTACGTCGTGAGCTTACTCGCTACAACTCTACCGACGCTTCTCGCTACAACATCGTGCGCATGCCTAAGGATATGATTGCTCGTGAGGCTATCGAGAACCCCGAGCGCCGACGCTTTGGCGAACAGGAGCTATGGGCACCGAGCGACCTGGAGAGATACCTACGCAACCACTACGGCAACATTCAGAAGTGGCTACCCGAGGAGAAGCGCCTAAACCATGCGCCCGAGGTGTTGCACTTCGCAGAGCCATTGCGCACAACCGAGTCGCAGCAGATATCAGTCGTTATACCTTTATATAATAAGGAGGCGGAGATCGAGCGCACGCTTATGTCGGTCATCAACCAAAGCCTTATGCCACGTGAGATTATCGTGGTTGATGATGGCTCGACCGACTCGTCAGCAGATATTGTTCGACGTATCATTGAGCGCTATGCCGAGCACAACATTCGCCTCATATCGCAACAAAATGCGGGCGTTAGCGCTGCACGCAACCGAGGCATCGACGAGGCTACGGGCGACTACGTTGCACTGCTCGATGGCGACGATTACTACCTCACAGGATATATCGCCGAGGTGTGCCGTCTTATGACCTACTACCCCGAGAGCGACTGCTTCTCCACAGGCTTCGACATTGTAAACCACAACAAGCACATCGCCGCCCCCTGCCCCGAGCACGAGGGCGAGATAAACCCCGCCGTGGAGGCTATGCTTGGCGGATACCCTATTATCCCATCTACGGCAACCATACGTCGTAGCACCCTACAATCTATTGGAGGCTTCCCCGTGGGCATGCGCATGGGCGAGGATCAGTGGGTGTGGGTGCGCCTTATGCAGTGTGGTGCCAAGTTCTGCTTCTCGCCAATGTCGCTCGTGAGATACTCACGCACAGCATCTAACCGCTCAGCAGCGATATACCGTTCGGAGCAGAGCGAGCACTCCATAGCCGAGCTATACAACCCCAAGGGCGACCACCTCACAAACGAGTACATAGCACGCATAGGTATCGGCAAGGCTATAACGCAGTCGGTGCGTGGTGGCACAGAGGATGCGGCAAAGGCTATTCGTGACTTCGGCTACACCGAGCTTAACCGCCGACAACTCATGCGCCTGCGCATAACAAATGCACTACCCAAGATGCTACGAGGCGTGGTAGACCATATCTACCGCACCGCAGCATGGATAATAACAAAGCGAGGTTTGTAGCCTCGCTTTTTAGTTACCACTCGATTGGTGTTTTGCCAATTTGTTGTAGGTATTGGTTTGCTTGTGAGAAGTGCTTGCAGCCAAAGAAGCCACGGTATGCCGACAACGGCGATGGGTGCACAGCCTTGAGTATCAAGTTTTTCGCAGGGTTGGCAATAGCGCCCTTCTTCTGCGCATAGCTACCCCACAACATATACACCACGCCCTCCTTACGCTCGGCAATGGCACGCACCACAGCATCAGTAAACTGCTCCCAGCCTCTTCCCGCATGCGACGCCGCACAATGCTCTCGCACCGTGAGCACCGAGTTAAGCAGCAAGACTCCCTGCTCAGCCCACCTGTCGAGCTCGCCCGACGCAGGTATCGGAGTTCCTATGTCCGAGGCTACCTCCTTGAAAATATTCTGCAACGAGGGTGGAAACGCAACTCCCTCGCCCACCGAGAAGCACAAGCCATTTGCCTGACCAGGGCCATGATATGGGTCTTGACCGATGATCACAACCTTGAGCTTGTCGAAGGGACACTTGTCGAAGGCACGAAAGATATTTGCGCCCGAGGGGTATACCACGCCCGACGAGTATTCGCCCCTGACAAACTCGACCAACGTGTCGAAATAGGGCTTCGAGAACTCGTCACGAAGCAACTCCTTCCAATCTTCTGCTATGCGTACGTCTGCCATAAATTGGTAGTTTTATTTTGCGAAGTTACTATTTTTTTCTAAATTTGCATAACTAAAACCACAACTTCTATGCGTAGATTTACCATTTGTGCCATGGCTATGCTCCTTAGCATAGGCACACTCCTTGCCCAAGGACCTGTAAAAAATATCATATACATGATTGGCGACGGCATGGGCCTCTCGTCGGTGTCGATGATGCAGCTTATAAACAACTACGAGCCAACCATCTTCGACCAGGCAGAGAACATAGCCCTGCAAAAGACCTACTCGGCAGACAACCGTGTGACCGACTCGGCAGCCTCGGGCACAGCCCTTGCCACGGGTGTTAAGACCAACAACACCATGCTCGGCATGCGCCCCGACCTTAGCCACGCAGAGTCGATCATGGAGCTTGCTCAGCGTAAGGGCATGGCAACGGGCGTTGTCGTGACGACATATCTTCAGCACGCCACACCCGCAGCATTCTACGCACACATAGATAGCCGCCATAAGCTCGCCGAGATATCGGAGCAGCTGCTTAGAAGCAAGCTCGACGTAGCCATAGGCGGTGGCATGGCTTTCTTCGAGGAGCGCTATGGCGATAAGGAGGAGGCACAAAAGGCTATTGCTGAGGCTGGCTTTGAGTATGTCTCGTCGATGGAGGAGCTCGAAAATGCAGATAACAACAGCCGCACCCTCGCCCTCGTGTCGGATAAGGAGGTAGGCGCAGATAGCGGCTCATACCTCGCCGAGGCAACCTCTAAGGCACTCACTATGCTTGAGGCTCAGAGCAAGGGTAAGGGCAAGCGCAGCAAGCGAGGCTTTGTGCTTATGGTCGAGGGCTCGCTAATCGACTCGATGGGTCATGGCAACAATGCCGAAGCCCAGCAGAAGGAGATGGAGAGCTTCATGCAGGCTATCAAGGTGGCTGTGGAGTATGCCCGCCAACACCCCGACACCCTCGTTGTTGTCACTGCCGACCATGAGACAGGCGGCTTGGCACTCATCAGCGCCAACGCCGACTTCAACCTCTCGGAGCAGGGCGTAGAGTTTAAGTGGAGCACAGGAGGCCACTCGGGACAGATGGTGCCCATCTACCTCTACGGCGCAGGTGCCGAATGGATAAACGGCATCATGGAGAACACCGAGCTAAATGCCAAGCTCAAGGAACTCATAAAGTAGAAAAAAAATGCTAACCCAAGCGGTTAGCATTTTTTACATCTATACCTTAACCTTACTACCATTTGACGGTTACGCCAAGCTGACGGAGTTCTGCGTCGGTTAGTTCGATACGCACTGTGCCTATGGCGTAGCAGCTTACCTCGTAGGGGAAATAGATGAAGACAACACCTCGATCAGTAAGCTCGAATGATGATGGTTCGGGCATATCGGAGAGCGACTCAACCTCAAATTGATCACCTAACCTCTGACGACAACGATTGTAGAGCTCACGTTTGAGGTTGTACCAGGAGCCTCCCGTAGTGAAACAGCTCACATCGAGTTGGTTTCCGGTGCTGAGGTTATAAACATGACATTCGTCGGCATCCACGCCGTGAGCACCACCATAGTATGCCTCAATGTGGGTTGAGAATACAACATACTTTCCACCACGTACGGTGCGCGCCGATTGTGTTACGTTGTGGTATGGTATCTGGTACATGCCCTCGTAGTAGGCCTCCAAAATCTCGGCGGTTATATCCTGAATGGCGACATCGTCAGATGTTGTTGCTGCTCGCTTGTTGATGACCGCCATGCGGTTGGCACGGTTGATCTTCTGAAAGGCGGCATTGCCCGAGTCGTTAGCGATGCGCATATACTGAATCTCCACCGAGCAGCGTCCCGTAACGCCGCCATTTACCTTTACTGACTTAAATTGTGGAGCTGTTTGCGCATAAGCGATGCTTGCGCCAAAGAAAAAGAGGAGTGCAGCACCAACTGTTGCAACACTGCGAAGGGCTCTGTTTAGGCTTGTCATGATCGAAAAACTTTTGATTTTATTACAAATTTAGGGAAAAATCACAAAAAAAGCACATTTTTTGCATTTTTTTTGCGAAAAAGTTTGCAGAATAAAAAAAAGGTAGTATATTTGCATCGTCAAAAGGAAACAACCTGAGTGACAGTTTGAAATGGTGGATTCATCTAAGGGCTAGGATACATGCCTCTCACGCATGACATAGGGGTTCGAATCCCCTATCCACTACTAAACGAGCAGCGAAAGTTGCTCGTTTTTTTTATACCTATAACCATCATGAGAGAGATCGACCCCAACACCACCAGCCGTGCCAAGGCGTTCAAGCTATGGATGCAGTCGCCAATGCCCATGGTCACCATGACCAAGACCTACGACATAACACGCCTACGCCGCCTCGCACGCCGCCGTGGCATCAAACTAAACATGCTCATGTGCTACGCCATAGCAAAGGCAGCATCTAAGTTCCGCGAGTTCTACATGCTCCCCGTCGATGGCAAGCTCATCGAGTACGACCACCTGGCGATAAACACCATCGTGATGACCACCACGGGAGGCATCAACACCTGCGACATCCCCTTCATCGACGACATACACGCCTTCGAGAAGGAGTACCTACGCCTGACAGAGGAGGCAAGCCATGCCGAGGAGGACATCACCTTAGATGGCAGCTACATGGTCATCGGCACGTCGGCACTCACCAAGTGCGAGCTCGACTCGGTAACCAACCTATATGCTGGCTGGTGCAACAACCCCTTCGCCGTGTGGAGCAAATATCGCAAGGGCATGTTCCGCACCACCCTACCCCTCTCGTTCCAGTTCCACCACACGCAAATGGACGGCCCCATATCGACCGCCTTCCTAAACGAGCTACAACATGTGATGAACACGCTGGAGTATTAAGATAAAATAGATAGATACAAAAATAGAGTGACCCCACAGCAATGGGGTCACTCTATTTTTACGCCACACCTCGATTAGCGCACCAGCAAAAGGGGAAGAAGGGGCATAAAAGGGTTATTAAGGGGCAAAAGAGTTGTGATGCGCTCAATATTTGAGACCCTTAGGACACTTGGGACCTTTAGGCCGCTTATGACCTTTGGGACCGTTAGGACCTTTAGGACCCTTAGGACTCTTGGATAATTGTGGTCGTACCTTATCGGAAGTAGATGTGAAACATCGTAGCACCACGAAGCGACACGTACAAAAACAAAAAAGAGCCTGTCTAACATTCAAAAAAAGTTAGACAGGCTTCTATTTATTATAAAATCAAACATTTCAGGATATTTGCGTTTTTTCGAGATTTTCGCATTAGGCGACTTGCACATGCGTAGCTGAATAGCCAGAATCGTT
>JAFZEX010000023.1 GCA_017560425.1 Alistipes sp. | reverse complement strand
TTGTGATAAGGGGTCATTCTCGGCCCATCGCTAAAAGTAAGACCCCTCGGGCTGTACGTTTGAGTACTATCCCGAGGGGTCTTCTTTTGCGATAGACCAAGCCTAACCCCTTCTAACAACAAATTATTTCTCGTGATAAGGGGTCGATTGCGGCCCCTAGAAAAAATGGCGACAATGGGACGTACGTCAAGTACTACCCATCCAGGGCAATTTCTTTATCGAGACCACATCTGCAGCCTTCTACTCACAAATTCCTCGCACGTTGTCAGGCTGTACTTCTTGTACTATCCTCGGGTGCTCACTTTTGCGATAAGCCAAATCTAACCCCTTCTAACAAGAAATTTGTTTTTTTGCTGATTGAGGGGGGGCAGGGGCTGGGATAAATGGGATCGCTTCGCTTGATGAGGGTGATGGGTAACGCTAACGCTTGATGGGAATTTTCCCATCTATCCCATTCGTCCCATCTTTCCCATAAAATAAACCCCGTGCGAAGCTGAAGTGAGCAGTACTTCTTGTACAGCCCATCGTCGGGATTTTTGTCGAGCGTTGCATCTACCACCTTCTAACTCCAAATTAATGGCGAGGGTGTAGGGCAGTTTGAGTTCGAATGAGGTTATATGAGTTAATACGCTCTGCATTAAAACCCATTCTAAACCATCGTAACTCATATTAGCCCATTCATCTCAGTCTGTAAAAAAAACAAAATTTTATGGGGGTAAATGCGATAAATTTTATTATATTTGTAGTGCAATGTGGCGACATTACATGTCAAGCCCTTAAGTCGTCTATAATATTAATGACCTAAAAATATCGTTATGAAGAGATTATTCGTCTTGCTACTCTCTATTGTGGCTCTTGTTGCTTGTGATAAGCCAGCACCCGAGCCTGAGCCCGATCCCAACCCTGTTGTATTGCCCCAGGACATCGTTCCCAACATCACACAGCTTGGATATGAGTCTACATCTGCTGATGGTGTGCAGCGCATAGAGTGCACAAAGGAGAGTTTTAGCGGTGCTATACTTCCACTATATTTGATAGTTGAGCCAGAAGAACTCATTGATAAAATCATTGAGTATCATGCAGATATGGTGACGCTTAATATCTTCTTGGATGACGGCGACACTCCCATTGTCTTGACCCCAACTCCTGGCAAGGCAGAGAATTGGCAGGGGTGGCTCTACGTGGAGTGTGCCTGCGACAATCTCCCTATGGAGCTATATCGTGGCGAGGTGAGTGCAACGGGATGTGTAACTATCTCCGATGGTGTTAACTCTCTTTCGACCGAGAGTTTCAGCATAGGTGTCAACATACCTGCTCCCAGTAGTAACCAGTTGTGGTACTTCACAAGCGATGGTCAGCCTGTTGAGTTTAAGAGCAACAACGGCCCTGCTATTGTCTCGGTCGACAACCCTTTGTATGAGAAGTATGTTGTGACCTTTGCCGAGAATCTGACCCATATCCCCTCTGCCTACTTTAATTCTAAGAGTAAAGTCACAAGGGTGGTACTACCTAATAGCATCACGTCGATGGATAATGATGCGTTTTGGAGGTGTTTTGACTTAACAACCATAAACATACCTTCGGGTATTACGCAGCTAAGCCAAATGATGTTTTCAGTCACTAAGCTACGCAATGTCTACATAGACGACCTTGCTGCGTGGTGTAGCATCACATTTAATGGTCCTATCTTGGAGGGCCTTGAGGAGAATACGACCAAAAGTGCGTTGTATGTCAATGGAAGCAAAGTTAGCGAGATTACCATACCTCAGAGCGTTAGCAAAATCCCAAGATATGCCTTTATGTTTGATAACCTGAAGCGCATACATCTTCACGATGGAGTGACCAAGATTGGTGCCAATGCATTTGACCACGCAGGCCTTGAGGAGTTTACTATGCCTAATAGTGTTACCGAGATTGAGGCTAATCTCTTTTGTGCTTGCCGTAATCTGAAGAGTGTGACACTGTCGAGTGGCTTGGCCGAGATTCCAATGTACACTTTTAATGAGTGTACGTCACTTACCGAGATTATAATCCCTGAGGGTGTTAAAACTATCGATCTTGCAGCCTTTTATCGTTGTCTTAGCCTTGTGGATGTCACACTGCCCGATAGCGTGGAGCAGATTAAGGATTGTATGTTTGCTGGGTGCGAGAGCTTGCAAACTGTCGTGTTTGGATCGGGAGTTAAGAGTATCGGTGATGCACCTTTCTTGAAGTGCAAAAAAATGAATAAGATAACACTTAAGGCCACAACACCTCCCACGCTATTAATAGATCTCTTCCGTGACAGCCAGTACGGTGTGCCAGCCAATCTTGAGATATATGTGCCTGCTGAGGCCGTTGAGGCATACAAGAGCTCTGCGTCGTGGGCTAAGTATGCTGACTATATTTTGCCATTATAAATTGCTCTACTTTGGAACTTGTTCTATAGTCTGATTCGCAATTATTATCGAAAAATTGTGTTATAAATTTGGTTGCTTAGTTGCAACTGCTTATCTTTGCACTACTTTTGAGCAAAGGTGCACAAAAAGAGAGTATTAACTAATAAAACAATAACACAATGAAAGTAGAGAAGAATAAGATGGTGAGCGTTGATTACACACTCACTGTTGATGGTCAGATTGCTGATAAGTCACAGCCAGGTCAGCCTTTGCAGTTCATCTGCGGCATGGGCATGCTTTTGCCTAAGTTCGAGGAGGCTATCATGGGCCTCGGCGCTGGCGAGAAGGTAAGCTTCACCCTCGAGCCAAAGGATGGCTACGGCGAGATTATCGCTGAGGCTATCGTTGAGCTCCCTAAGACTGTATTTATGATGGACGGCAAGGTAGCTGATGAGATCCTCTTCGTAGGTAGCCAGATTCCTATGGCAACAGCTGACGGCCAGCGCATGATGGGTCTCGTTAAGGAGGTTAAGGAGGAGACCGTGATGATGGACTTCAACCACCCAATGGCTGGTAAGACCCTTAACTTCGAGGTAGAGGTTGTTGAGGTACGTGACGTAACTCCTGAGGACCTTGCATCACAGGGCGGCTGCGGCTGCGGCGAGTGTGGCGGTAGCTGCGGCGAGCATGAGTGTGGTGAGGGTTGTGAGTGTGGCGGCTGCAACTAATTTGTTGTGATAAGGGGTCATCTTCGACCTATCCCAAAAAGCTGAGCACCCGAGGCTGTACTTCTTGTACTATCCTCGGGTGCTCACTTTTGCGATAAGCCAAATCTGACCCCTTCTGACAACAAATTATTTCTCGTGATAAGTCATCATCTACTACCGCTAACGAATTATCTCGTCAATGGGCAGTACCTCGAGTACAGCCCATCGTCTCGAAATTCGCCGAGCGTTGTATCTGATGCCTTCTAACAAGAAATTAGTGCGCTGATTGAGGTGGGCAGGGGCATAGGATAAATAGGAGCGCTAACGCTTGATGGGTAACGCTTCGCTCGATGGGTAACGCTTCGCTCGATGGGAATTTCCCATCTATCCCATCTATCCCATTCGTCCCATCTATCCCATAAAATTAAACTCAGTGAGAAGCACACCGCACCTTTCACCTCTCCCCTTTTACCTTAACAAAACAAGGCTACCCATCGGGTAGCCTATCTTGTCATTTACGCCTCAGCGGGTGTGTTAAACTCCTTGAGGGCCTTACGTAAGTGCGATGGGAAGTCGCTCTTGATGTCGCGCTCCATAGCCTTGATCATGCTGCAAATAGCACGTGCCGACGAGCTGCCGTGGCCAATCATAACAGGGGCGTTGATACCCATAACCTGCAAGCCGCCAACGCTCTCGCCATTCATTGAATCCCAGAAGTCGTTCTGGAAATATAGCTTAGGAATGATTCTGCCGAGCAGTGGGCGCAAGAAGCTCTTAACACGTGGCTTGCCACCACCAAGCTTGAAGTTGATGCGATAGAGAGCCTCAGCCATCTTCAAGATGCTATTGCCAACAAAGGCATCGGCAACAACAACATCGGCGATCTTGCCGGTGAAGATATACGACGACTCGACATTACCTACGAAGTTATAGTGGCCATACGCCTTCATGAGGTCGTAGGTAGCCTTAGCCTGAGCATTACCCTTGCCCTCCTCCTCGCCAATGTTGAGGAGTGCAACACGTGGGTTCTTGATGTTTAGCGCCGACTTAGCATATATAGAGCCGAGCAAGCCATACTGCGCCAACACCTCGGGCTTAGCATCTACGTTGAGGCCCACGTCCATGAGCACACCACGCTGGATGCCCTTCTCTGCCGATCCTGTTGGAATGAGCGTTGCGAGCACAGGGCGGATAACGCCCTCGACAGGCTTGATAACCTGCATTGAGCCCACCATCATAGCGCCTGTTGAGCCGGCACTTGCGAAGCCATCAACCTTGCCCTCGGCGAGGTATCTGAAGCCCACGGTGATGCTCGAGTCCTTCTTCGACACGAAGGCCTTGGCAGGGTGGTCACCCATCTCGATAACCTCGCTTGTGGCAACGATGTCGAACGCCTCAGCCTTAGCGCCATGCTTTGCGATAAGCTCACGTATGCGCTGCTCGTCGCCAAAGAGCACGATGCGGCTATCTAAGTCAATCTGCTCGAGAGCCATGATAGCACCCTCGACAGCTACCTCGGGAGCGAAGTCGCCACCCATGGCATCAATACCGATCTTAATCATAATGTAAGTTTTGGATTGGTAAAAAACGAAAAAGAGCACAACCGCAGATGCGGTGTGCTCTCTCTTTTGCTCTAAGACTACTCAGCCTTCTTCTCAATTGCGAGCTTACCGCGATAGAAGCCGCACTCAGGGCATACTCGGTGGTAAAGTACTGCAGAGCCGCAGTTTGAGCAAGTTACTACAGTAGGAACTACAGCCTTGTAGTGAGTTCTTCTCTTGTCACGTCGTGTAGACGAAACTTTGTGTTTTGGATGTGCCATCTTACAATATAATTTTTAAGTTTTATGTTTCTTTTTGCCTACTCCCGAAAGCCTGACGGATAGACTCCCTGGCGTAAACCTCAATATGTGTCAAACTACTCTTTCTCGGTCATCTGTCGCTTTAGTGCCTCGAGCAACTCCTTATTCTTGTCGTCAAGGGCTACAACGTCACTCTGCTCAATCTCTGCCTCCATCTCGTCGAGCTCCTCCTCCGAAATCTCGGTGAATGCTGCGAGTATCTCTGGGTTGCAACCTCCCTCCTCGTGCACACGGCGGTAGGGGAGCGAGAGCACGATGCTCTCGTAGATATATTGTGTAAGGTCGAGGATATCCTCTGAGTGTGATATCCACATCACCTCGCCATCGTAGTCGTCAATCTCGTCCGAGAACTTTACAACAAGCTCTCCCTCGTAATCTACCTCAATGGGGCAATCCTCCAAGCAGCGGTCGCACTCACAAATTACCTCACCCGAAATTGCAACATTTAGCTCGAGCATAGTCTCGCTACGCTTTAGCTCAACATGCGCCTTGCAGTCGCCCGACTTGATCTCTACACGCTCGTAGGCTTCAAATAGCTTGTCATCTACTTGAAAATCAAACTCATAGCTACCGTTCTTGAGCCCTTTGAAGGGTATCGAATAAAGTGTAATCTGCTCCATTTCAGCACAATTAGTCTGCAAATTTACGATAAAAAACTAAAATCTGCAAATTATTACTATTTTTGTGACAAAGTTTTATGCAAAAACCTTCATTTTTTTTGAGCTATGCAACCATTCAAACTCTTAATCGAGTGCAACTTTGCCGAGTTTTGGCGTTATAACCTCATAGTTACGGGCGCTACTTTTGTGGCGGGCGAGCGCACAAACTTTATCAAATATGTCGATGAGATTGCCCCCGTGGGAAGCAACCTCTCGGAGCAGCCTCTTGACTACTCACGCAAGCCAAAGCTCGAACTCGAGATCGATGGTTGCGACTCTGTTATATTATATATATATGTGTTGCCACACACCATGCCACGCACACGTGATACACATGAGGCTAAGCCCTTTGAGCTGCACACAACACTCAGCCGTGGTGGCGAGGTGGTCTACAATCGTCGCCACATGGTTGCCCAGTGGGTTGGCGATAACATAGAGATTAAGTACCCTCTATAAGCTAAAATAGATACTCAATTGCAGTTGTCTAAAAACCAAAAATGGCGTAAATGGTGAGTCCATCTACGCCATTTTTGTATGGTTGTGGCTTAGATCGAGATGTTCAAAATCTCGAGCTTGAGCATGCCTGCAGGCACCTGAACCTCGACAACCTCGCCCACCTTCTTGCCAAGCAAAGCCTTAGCAATAGGTGTGCCGATAGCGAGCTTGCCCTCACGCAAGTTAGCCTCGTTCTCCGATACGATGGTGTACTCAACCTCACGCTTAACGTTGTGGTTGAGAAGCTTTACACGGCTCAAGATCTGCACCTTAGATGTGTCGATCTTTGTCTCGTCGATGATGCGAGCCTTCGACAAGGTGTGCTCGAGCTGTGCGATGCGCATCTCCAACAATCCCTGTGCCTCACGTGCTGCGTCGTACTCGGCATTCTCCGAGAGGTCGCCCTTGTCACGTGCCTCGGCGATAGCCTGAGCTGCTGCTGGACGATCGTGTGAGATCATGTGGTTGAGCTCCTCCTTGAGTTTGTTCATACCCTCAGCAGTAAGATAGATAATTTCGTTACTCATAGTTATATATTTTTTAATTTTTGTTCGTCAGTAAACATAAAAAAATAATGAATCCTGGTCCGTTAAGACCAGAACCCTTAGAAATACACTACAAAGGTAGTGCAAATTTTTGAATCGGCAAAAAATAAATCTACATTCTTGCCAAAAGCATCTAAAATAGCTCTAATTGCTCGGGTGACGAGTTAAACGTTAGGCGGTGATAGGGCGAGAGTCCATGCTTGAGTATCGCCAAGCGGTGCTCACGTGTGGGATAACCCTTATTCTTTGCCCAGCCATACATCGGATACTCCTCCGAAAGGCACATCATATACTCGTCACGGTGGGTCTTGGCAAGCACCGATGCCGCAGCAATATTGGCATACTTGCCATCGCCCTTGACGATGGTGCGGTAGGGGGTGTCGAGATCGGTTTTGAACCTATTGCCGTCGATGACGATAAACTCAGGCTTTATGCTTAACGCCTTGAGTGCGAGGTTCATGCCCTCGATTGAGGCGTTGAGGATGTTTATCTGGTCGATGCGCTCGGCAGTAACCTCCTGGACCGACCATGCCAATGCCTCACGCTCGATAATCTCACGTAGCTCGTTGCGTCTACGCTCGGTCATCTGCTTCGAGTCGTTGAGCAGAGGGTGGTAGAAGTCGGGCGGAAGAATTACGGCAGCAGCAAACACCGAGCCGGCAAGACAGCCACGGCCCGCCTCGTCGCAACCCGCCTCTATGAGCTTAGTTTGGAATGTCGTCTCGAGCATGGTTACTTCGTCGTTTTTACCTCAGTTTGATAGATTGTGTTGTCGGGAGTGTAGCCCTCAGTAAGGGTACTCACGTAGTGGAGCATTGCCTCACGAACGCTGATGTTGGTGTCGTATAATGCGCTGCTAACCAACTCCTTGTCGATGTAGCTCTCGGCAATGTAGTTGCCCATCGCCACACGGTATTTTCTGCCCTCCTCAAGCTCAAACTTAATGTCCGTGGCATCGCCCTTTTCGTTGAGCACAATCTCATACTTTACGTCGCTACGGAAGTAGGGGTAGTGCGACTCTTTGTCGGGGCGCTCGGGGGTGCCGCTGTTATACTTGTCGATGATGAACTTGCGCATCTGGGCAGGTGTCATCTCGCCAAGATATACGGTCGAGAGGAATGGGTCGTTGTTGAGAATCTCGACACGGTGCACATCGCCCTTTTTAAGCTCGCTTGTGCGCACGCCGCCAAAGTGGTAGAACGTAACCTCGGAAACAAAGCCGTTAGGGTAGGGATAGTGTGCTAATGCCTCCACCGTGAGGTTTGCCACGCCATCCTGCGTAGCATCGGCGGTGGCTGTTGCTACTACCTCGTTAAGTGTTGGGTCTGAGAGCTTTATCTTTTCTACGAGCTCGCGCATTGCGCCATCCTCGTCGATTGTAGACATGTCGATGCGCTCATACTCGACTGACGCAATCTCGCCCTCTTTGATGCTTAGCGTTGTGATGGTCACGTAGCGAATATTCTTGTTGTTTTGTGTTATCTGCGTAGTGCCAATAGCCTCATTTTTTAGGTCGTGGCTATGTGCTCCAGCTATCCAGTTGCAGCCATTATTCTCGCTCTTTGCCAAGTTGCAATCCATGTTATAGCCCATGTGCGAGAGCAATACAACAAAGTCGTGCTCGGGGGCAATCTCTCGACATGTGCTTAGGGCACTATCGTAGTCGTTCTCGAACGTAAACTCCTTATATCCAATGCGTCTGCCGAGCGGGAAACCCTCGTTCTCGGTGCTTACTACGCCTACAAAACCAATCTTGATGCCGTTGATGTCGAACGTGGTGTATGGCTCAAATTTGGGCGATGGCTGCTTACAACCCACGTTTGCTGCCACCCACTTAAACTCCGAGCGATCGACCATTGTCTTAAGCACCTCGTGGCCCTTGTCGAACTCGTGGTTGCCGAGTGTTACTACATCGTAGCCAACGGCGTTCATCAGCTCGATGACGGGCACTCCCGCCTCTGCTGCATCATCGACATAGGCATTGCCTGAGACCCTGTCGCCCGAGTCTACGACGAGCACCGTGCCACGCTCCTCATACGTCTTAACTATGGTAGCGAGTTTGGGGAATGCATCTATTGTGGCATGTAGGTCGTTGGTGGTGATGATGTATATCGGCTCCTCTTTAGGAGAGCATGCCACGACGAACAACGTGAGCAAAAACGAGAAAAAGAGATTTTTTTGCATAATCAATTACAATTTGTGAGTACAAAATTACAAAAAAATTACTATCTTTACACGTCAAAGATATATAAATTATGGGTTGTAGAGATAAGTTCATAGATTTGCGTTGCGTGAATACGGCAACTACGCTAAGCGTTGAGTTTGGTACAACACTCGGTGAGGTGCTCTCGGGACTCGAGTTCGAGCAGCCATATCCTATCCTCGCTGCACGTGTAAACAACGCATATAAGGATCTTAGCTATAAGGTCTATAAGCCTGTTACTGTGGAGTTTTTCGATGTGCGCCACTTCGAGGGCTATCGTGTATATCAGCGTACGTTGTCGTTCGTTATGCAGATGGCATCGCTCGAGCTGTTCGCCGACGACAAGCTACGCATACGCCACTCGCTGGGTCACGGCTTCTATGCCGAGTTCGACTCGTTGCGCCAGCTTAGCGACGAGCAGATAGCTCTTCTCAAGTCACGCATGCACGACATCGTTGCTCGCAAGATTGCCATCAGCCGCAAGAAGCGCCCTACAGACGAGATTATTGCCGAGTATGAGCAGTATGACTTTGACGACCGTGTTGAGCTTCTCAAAACCCGTCCACAGCTATATAGCACCGTGAACTACCTCGGCACAATGCCAGGCTATTTCTATGGCCCTCTCGCTCCTGACTCGTCGTATGTCGATAGGTTCGATGTTGTGCGCTACTACAACGGCCTGTATGTGGCTCTTCCCGAGCGCAATAACCCCGAGCGTGTAGATGCAAATATCCGCCTCGACAAGATGTTCGACATCTTCCACGAGTATCAGCAGTGGATCGACATCATGGGTGTGCCCACGGTGGGCGACCTCAATCGCCGAATACTCGATGGCGACGCTTCGGAGCTTATCAAGATTGCCGAGGCATTCCACGAGATTAAGATATCGAGCATTGCTCACTCTATCATGACGGCTAACCAAGAGCGTGGCGTGCGCATGGCACTTATCTCGGGACCATCGTCAAGTGGCAAGACAACATTTTCGAAGAGGCTCGGCGTGCAGCTACGTGTGCGTGGCTACGACCCTGTGCTAATCGCCCTCGACGACTACTTTGTAGACCGTGATAAGACACCTCTCGGCGAGGATGGCAAGCCCGACTTCGAGGCGTTGGAGGCTATCGACCTTGCTACGCTCAACGACCACCTAAGCCGTCTTGCTGCGGGCGAGAGTGTTGAAATTCCTCGCTACGACTTTATCTCGGGCAAGCGTCAGTGGCACGAGAAACCCCTCAAGCTCACAGACCGTTCGATACTCATCATGGAGGGTATCCACGCCCTGAACCCACGCCTAACGCCAAGCATTGCCGACGATCAGAAGTTTAAGATCTACATCTCGTGCTTCACGTCGGTGGCTATGGATAATTTCTCACGCATACCTACGTCGGACAACCGCATGCTTCGCCGCACCATTCGTGATAATGCCACACGTGGCAACAACGCCCTACGCACACTCTCGATGTGGGCATCGGTGCGCCATGGCGAGGAGAAGCATATCTTCCCATATCAGGAGAATGCCGATGTGATGTTTAACTCGTCGCTCTTCTACGAGATATCGGTGCTTAGGGCTATTGCCGAGCCTGTGCTTCGTGAGGTGCCCGACACCGTGCCCGAGTATGCCGAGGCTAAGCGCATGCTCAAGTTCTTGGACAACTTCGTGCCTATTGCGCCCGACGAGATCCCACCAACCTCGCTCTTAAGAGAGTTTATCGGCGGTAGCTCGTTCAAATACTAAAACTCCGTTTTAGGAGTTATACTAAAGACCTAAATTATTGTAGATATAAACCAAAACAACTAATAACTAATAACACAATGAAAACTTTTGATAGTTTCGTAGACCGTCACACCGGTCTAAACTCTCCCGAGGATCTTAAGCAGATGCTCGCAACAATCGGCGTAGCTTCAGTTGAGGAGCTCTTGCAGCAGGTTATCCCTCAGAACATTCGCCTAAAGAAGGCTCTCGACCTTCCTGAGGCAATGAGCGAGTATGAGTATGCAGCACATATCGCCCAGCTTGCAGCTAAGAACCGCACGCTCCGCTCATTCATCGGTATGGGCTACTATCCTAATGTAGTTCCTGCTGTTGTCACTCGCAACGTATTCGAGAACCCTGCATGGTACACATCATACACTCCTTATCAGGCTGAGATCTCTCAGGGTCGTTTGGAGGCATTGCTCAACTATCAGACAGCTATCCTCTCGCTCACAGGCATGGAGGTGGCTAACTGCTCATTGCTCGACGAGGCAACAGCAGCAGCCGAGGCTATGCTCATGATGTATGCATCACGCTCACGTGAGGCAGTGAAGCAGGGTCGCAACCAGATCTTCATCGACGAGAACATCTTCCCACAGACCCTCGACGTGCTTCTAACACGCTCTGAGCCTTTCGGCATCGAGATTATCCGTGACGACTTCGCATCGTACGAGTTCACAGGCAAGGAGTTTGGTGCTATTGTTCAGTTCCCAGCAGCTAATGGCGAGGTTCGTGACTACGCAGCCTTCGCAGCTAAGGCTCACGAGGCAGGTGCCTTGGTAACTGCCGTTGCCGACCTATTGTCGTTGGCATTGCTTAAGTCGCCAGCAGAGTGGGGCGCAGATATCGCCGTAGGTACTACTCAGCGTCTTGGTTGCCCTATGGGCTTTGGTGGTCCAAGTGCAGGCTACATGGCTACACGTGATTCGTACAAGCGTCAGATGCCTGGCCGTATCATCGGCGTGTCGGTAGATCGTCTTGGCAACAAGGCTTTGCGTATGTCGTTGCAGATGCGTGAGCAGCACATCAAGCGTGAGAAGGCTACATCGAACATCTGTACTGCTCAGGCATTGATGGCATCGATGGTAGGTTTCTACTGTATATATAATGGTAAGGAGGGCTTGCAGCGTGCAGCACTCAACGCCCACACCGCAGCACTCACCGTGAAAGCTGCTTTGGAGGCTATGGGCTATGTGGTACGCACAGAGGCAGTGTTCGACACCTTGGAGGTTGAGGCTGAGGCTTCAGTAATCCAGGATATCGCCCTTGCTCGTGAGATTAACTTCTACTATCCTACCGACGACTGCGTGCGCATGTCATTCGACGAGGTTACTACCGACGCTGAGCTTCAGACCGTTGTAGAGATCTTTGCCGAGGCACGTGGCAAGAAGGCAAAGGCTGTTAAGCGTGTTGAGAAGGCAGCTATCGCTGCCGACGTGGAGCGTAAGACAGAGTTCTTCACAGAGGCTATCTTCAACTCATACCGCACCGAGACCGAGATGATGCGTTACATCAAGAAGCTCGAGTTGCGTGACATCTCGTTGATGAACTCTATGATCTCGCTCGGCTCATGTACCATGAAGCTCAACGCAGCACAGCTCATGCAGCCACTATCGTTGGCTGGCTTCCAGAATGTTCACCCATTTGCCCCAGCCGACCAGACCGAGGGCTACCGAGAGCTTGTTGCCAACCTCGAGAGCTACCTTGCAACAATCACAGGCTTTGCTGGTTGTACATTGCAGCCTAACTCAGGTGCTGCGGGCGAGTATGCTGGCTTGATGATGATTCGTGCCTACCACCAGAGCCGTGGTCAGGGCTACCGTAACATCATCCTTATCCCATCATCGGCACACGGCACAAACCCAGCGTCGGCAGCCATGGCAGGCATGAAGATCGTTACTGTGGCGTGCGATGCTAATGGTAACATCGACGTTGAGGACCTTAAGAAGAAGGCTGAGGAGTTCTCATCAGAGCTCTGTGGCTTGATGGTAACATACCCATCTACTCACGGTGTCTTCGAGAGCCGCATTCGTGATATCGTTGATGCTGTACACGATGCTGGTGGTCAGGTATATATGGACGGTGCTAACATGAACGCTCAGGTGGGCCTCACTAACCCTGGCTACATCGGCGCTGACGTCTGCCACCTCAACCTACATAAGACCTTTGCTATGCCTCACGGTGGTGGTGGCCCTGGCGTAGGCCCTGTATGCGTTGCTGAGCACCTCGTTAAGTTCTTGCCTACACACTCTTTGATGGAGACTGGTGGCGAGGAGGGTATCACTGCTGTTGCTTCATCACCATGGGGCTCTGCAATGTTGCTCCCAATCACCTACGGCTATATCCGCATGCTCGGCTTCGAGGGCTTGCGTCGCTCAACAGAGATGGCTATCGTGAATGCTAACTACATGTCATCAGCATTGAAGGATGAGTACAAAACTTACTACTCTGGCGAGACAGGCCGTGTAGGCCACGAGATGATTCTCGACCTCACTCGCTTCAAGCACGACTACAATATCGACTGTGGCGACATCGCTCACCGTCTTATGGACTACGGCTACCACGCTCCAACCCTCTCATTTCCTGTGCATGAGACACTCATGGTTGAGCCTACCGAATCGGAGTCTAAGGCAGAGATGGATCGCTTCATCGAGTCGCTCATCAAGATTAAGCGTGAGTGCGAGGCTGCTGCCGCTGAGGGCAATGCCGACAATGTTGTTGTGAACGCTCCTCACACAGCCCTTGAGCTTGCTGGCGAGTGGTCACACCCATACTCTCGCACCGAGGCTGCCTTCCCACTTGCTTGGATTGCAGAGAACAAGTTCTTCCCATACGTAACCAAGATCGACAATGGTTATGGTGATCGTAACTTGGTTTGCCGCTGCACCGAGTAATTTGTTGTGATAAGCCGCAATCTGCGGCACATCGCTAAAAGCTGACCACCACGGGCTGTACTAATAGTACTATCCCGTGGTGGTCACTTTTTCGATGCACCACATCTCACGGCTTCTGACAACAAATTGTGCGCTTAGTGAAGTGGAGTTTTGAGGACCTTGAGACCTTAAGACCTTAGGACCATTAAGATGGTTGCGGACAAATGTCCTAATGGTCCTAATGGTCTTAATCCTCTACTATTTAATAACTGATGATAGCGCCCTCCCTAAACTC
>JAFZEX010000022.1 GCA_017560425.1 Alistipes sp. | reverse complement strand
AATTTGTTGTGATAAGGGGTCATTCTCGGCCCATCTCAAACGCAAGACCCCTCGGGCTGTACTATTAAGTACTATCCCGAGGGGTCTTCATTTGAGATAGACCAAGCCTAACCCCTTCTAACAACAAATATTTGCCGTGATAACGGGTCGATTGCGTCCCCTAACAAAAAATCCCGACAATGAGCAGTACTTCGAGTACAGCCCATCGTCGGGATTTTTGCCGAGTGTAGCACTCGGCACCCTTCTGACAACAAATTAGGTCGTGGTGCTTAGTGATGGGGGCAGGGGCAAAGGCCGAGAGAGAATATAGGGAAATTAGGGAGTATAGTGAATTTAGGGATAGTCTATGCTTTACGAATAAATGATGATAGCGCCCTCCCTAAACTCCCTAAACTCCTTAAACTCCCTAAGTTCCCTATCTTTGCGCTAATTACAGGGGCAAAAGAGGCAAAAAGGGTCATAAGAGTATTATAACCCTTTATGACCCTTTGATACACTTTAAGCCTTTTCAGCTCTCTTATATCTCCGCCACCACGAAGTTGCTGCCGCCGATGAAGATGGCATCGTTGGCCGTAGCGAGGCTCTTGGCACGAAGCACCGCCTCACGCACGGTTGGGGCGCACTCGTAGTCAAGGCCAAGGCGGTCTGCTACCTCGGCGATATCCTCGATAGGGCGGGCACGGTCGATCTGTGCACGGGTGAAGATATAGTGTGCCTTGCGAGGTAGAAGCTCCATGATCTTGTTGAGATCCTTCTCCTTGGCAAAGCCTATTACGCAATACAATTTCTCGCACTCGAGACTCTCGAGCTGTGCGGCAACATACTTCACGCCGTCGGCATTATGACCCGTGTCGCACACTGTATATGGCTCACGGCTAAGCACCTGCCAGCGACCCACCAAGCCCGTAGATGCTGCGGCTGTGGCGAGGCCCTGACGGAAGGCACGACGAGAGATGGTTAGTGGTGTCTCCTCGGCGAGGAAGTCGGCAGCAGCACATGCTGTGACGATGTTGTGACGCTGGTAGTCGCCAAGAAGGTCGATGTCGAGCTCGTAGCCACGCTCATCACGCATGCGTGTGAGGCTAAAGTGCTGGTTATCATCGTCGAAGTGCTCCACGGCATTTAGTGCCCATGCCTCCTCGGCAAAGATAAGGCGTGAGCGAAGCTCCTCGGCACGTGCCACAAACACGTGGTCGTACTCCGCCGAGCGCTGACCAATAACCACGGGCACGCTCTTCTTGATGATGCCAGCCTTCTCCTGGGCAATCTTCTCGATGGTGTCGCCAAGGAACTCGGTATGCTCCATGCCGATGTTGGTCACCACGCTGAGGATAGGTGTTATAAGGTTTGTGGCGTCGAGTCTGCCACCGAGCCCTGTCTCGATAACTGCCACCTCCACGTCGCTCTGGTCGAAGTAGTCGAAGGCCATGGCTGCCGTCATCTCGAAGAACGAGAGGTCTAATTCACGCATCTTTGCCTCGTGCTTATCCACGAAGTTTACAACCTTCTGCTTAGGAATCATCTCGCCATCGACACGTATGCGCTCACGGAAGTCGCTAAGGTGTGGCGACGTAAAGAGTCCTGTGCGGTAGCCCGCCTGCTGCAAGATTGAGGCTATCATGTGCGACACAGAGCCCTTGCCATTTGTTCCGGCAACGTGAATGGTGTAGTAGTTGCGCTGTGGGTTGCCAAGGTGCTGGCAGAATGATATGATGCGCTCCAAGCCTGGCTTATATGCCTCGCCACCAACACGTTGGAACGATGGCATAGAGGTAAACAAAAAGTCGAGTGTCTCGTTATAGTTCATAACCTAATTTATGTTAAGGGGAATTAATCTACAAGGTTGTTGCGACGGCGCACACGGTAGGCAACGAAGTACATTAGTGCCAACACTGCCACATAGCCTGCAATGCGTGCCACCCAATCGCCATAGCGTGTATATATAGTTAAGTCGTCTCTAAGCTCAAGATCTGCTGTTAGCACACCCTCCTCGTTCCACTCGAGGCGCTCGCCGATGGTTTTGCCTCGGGGCGATATGAATCCCGAGATGCCGGTGTTGGCGCTGCGAGCGATGCTGCGGCGTGCCTCTATGGCACGTAGGCGTGAGAAGTCGAAGAGGCGCTTATGACCTGGGGTGTTGCCCCACCAGCCGTCGTTCGAGATTAGTGCCATGAGTTCTGCGCCACGGCGGGCAAAGCCACCGAAATACTCGCCATAGATGCCCTCGTAACATATTGAGGGTCCGATTTTTACGCTGTCGTTTTCGAAGATTGTGTGCTCCGTGCCCCAGCCGAGCTGTCCGCTTATGCCACCGAGGTCTACCTCGAAGTATTTGAATAGCTTGCGCATAGGCACAGCCTCCACGCCAACCACGAGCTTGCCCTTGTGGTATATCTTCTCGATGTCGCCCTCTGAGTCTACCAACAGGGCTGAGTTGAAGAGGTCGTAATATCCTAATATGTTGTGCTCACGGGCGGTCTCTGTTGCGGCGCTCTCGCCATAAAGACGCATCGACGAAGCTCCCGTGATAAGCTTTGTGCGTTCGGGGGCGTTGCCACGTAGAGCCGTAAATAGTGGCTTGTATTGCTCGGTGTTATCCTCGTTTATGGAGTTGAAGTGGGGTAGGTATGATAGTGCAGACTCGGGCATAACGACATATGCCACATCCTCCTCTACCTGAGCCATGAGGCGCTGAACGCCGGGGAGTGCATTATCCTTGCCTGCCGCCTTACGCTCGTCGGGGTAGCAAGGAATGTTTGGCTGAATTACGCTAACCTTTGCTGTGCGCTCCGAGGGTGTGTAGCCGAAAAATAGCGCAATAGAGAGCAACATGGGTACAAGCGCAATAAGTGCTGCACGCACCTTTGCACTCTTTGTCTTGGTGCGTAGTATCTCGTAAATGGCTAAGTTCGAGGCCAATACCCACAGTGTGCCACCAAACACACCTGTGTACTCGTACCACTGAACAAGGGCAATATCGTTCGAGAATCCGTTGCCGAGCACGAGCCATGGGAACGAGAGCACCTCGGCAGAGTTATAGAGGCTCTCTGTGGCTATCCATAGTGCCACGAACAGGGTATATGCCAAGGCACGTGGTGCTCGCTTCGACACAAAGTGGAAGGCCATGAATGCTATCATGTTCCACCATGTGCCAATTATTGTGGCTGCGATAGGACCTATGGGTGTTGCGTTCCACACCCACCATACCGTGGCGGCGTGCCATAGGAGGCAGGTTAGCGCCATGTAGCCCGCCATGCGCCACCAATCACGTGCTGACGACGAGTATGCCTCGCTCAGGATAAGTAGCGGAACGAGGGCTACGAGCAGCGTTACGCCACTAAAACCAAGCCAGCCCAACGATAGTAGTAGGGCTGAGCAGAGGACAAGCGCAAAGCGCTTTTTTGTTGTTAGCTGAATCATTGATAGTTAGTCGTTTACAGCCACTTCTTAAACTTGAAGTACCAGAACGTGAGGCCCGATACAAGCAGCATCAAGGCGATAGCCCACACGTAGCCATACTGCCAGTCGAGCTCGGGCATAAACTTAAAGTTCATACCATACATACTTGCTACCAACGTAGCAGGCATGAAGACCACGGCAGCCACCGAGAATATTTTTACTATCTCGTTCTGCTCGATGTTGATAAGACCGAGCGCCGCATCCTGGATATAGTCCAAACGCTGGAAGCTGAAGTCGGCATGGCTGATAAGTGAGTTCACGTCCTTGAGCATGAGCTGTAGGCGTGGGTAGATATCGTTAGGGAAGCGCTCCGAGCGAAGAATTGAGGATAGCACACGCTGTCTATCGAAGATGTTCTCACGAAGCAACATGGTGTTCTCCTGCAAGGCATTGATCTTGTACAATACCTCCTTGTCGATACGCTCGCCACTGCTTATCTCCTTGCTTACCGATGCTACCTGCTTGCCCACCATCTCCACAAGGTCGGCATCGTAGTCGATACGCACCTCGAGGAGCGATATAAGGATGTGGTAGCCTGTCGAGTATGAGCGGTAGTTCATCTGTAGGCGCTTCTCTGCCTCACGGAAGGTGCGGAACTCTGCCTGACGCATCGACACGAGCACACCCTCGTTCGAGATGATGAACGACACGGGCTCCACGGTAAACGACTCGCCCTGAGGCACAAAGAAGTTAGAGTTCGAGATAATGGCATTCTCGGTCTCCGAATATTTTGATGTAGACTCGATCTCCTCCACCTGCTGGCGTGTCTGTAGGCTGAGCTCCATGAAGTTCTCTACAGCCTTCTGCTCCTTGATCGATGGGTCGAGTAGGTCGATCCAAAGAATATCGTCGAAGCCGAGCTCGTCGAAGAGTTCGGTGTCGGCATTGCGAATAATCTTGTTGTACTGCTTAAGATAGATTGTAATCATATCTCCTCCAAAAGTTTTCATCTATAGGGCTTTGGCTTCGGTGGCGCTGCCCTTAGTGTTAATATTCAACTTTGCCCATGGGGCTTTTTACGAGCGACGTGCTCAACAAGTAGTGTCGCTCTTATCGGAGGTAAGAAGTCGTGCAGCGACGTGGGCTTAATGCCCTCTGCCCGACCTCTTTAATAGGATCGGGGGACGATGCGTATGCCTGCGTCCCAGAACTTTTTTAGTGCTCGGTGCTTCTCCTCGTCGAGGATAAAGTCGATGTTGCGAGTAAGATACTCATATGCCGTAAGGCCGTTGTCCTTGCCCATGTATGCTGAGCTCTCAACAGCCTCCCAAATGTGCTCTACGCCGAAGGTCAGTGCGTGCTGAAGCTCATCGACAACCTCGTTCGACACGCCCTTGCGAGCTACCCACACCGCAAAGGCAAATGGTAGCTTGGTAGCCTCACGCCACTCAACAGCCAAGTCGTACGAGTAGCGGAACATGCCCTCGTAGCCAAACACCTTGTCGCCAATGATTAGGTAGGCATCGCCCTCCTGTGGGGTGTTGAGCACGGCATAGTTGCTCATTGCCAACCACTCGGGAGCAATCTTCCATCGGTTTTTAGCTAAGTAGCCACACAACTGCACTGAGGTGCGTGAGTGAGGGTCGAGCCATATGCGCTTAACACGCTCGATAGGGGTGTTCGACACCACAACCACGGTGCGCACAGCGCCCACAGCACCAATGCAATATTCGGTGATTATATTCGTATCTTGAAGTTCGGGAACCACTGCAGCAGGGAGCAGGGCGATATCTGCCTTACCCTCGATATAGTTGCGTGCGCAGTCGGCGGGTGGTGCTAACAGCAAGTCGGCGCGCAGGTTATCTGCGTGCTTTAGTCCATAGACGAAGGGTATCGTATTGAGATACGACACTGCTGTTATTGTAGGAATGGTAGCCATCGTCCATATACTGTTAATCAATATAACTTTTTCGGGTCAAGCTCGACTTTAAGTCGCTAACTGCAAATCCGTTCAATGTTTTGCTCTTATGCAATATCTGCAACCTCCGAGCCTACAACCCACTATATCGTGACAAAATTAAGAAAAAAAAACGAGCCGAGCAAGAAAATAACGAAAAAAGGTGGGGTGGGGTGACAACTCAATGGCGCTGCGACTATACAAAAAAAGAGCCAACCCTCAGGATTGACTCTTTCACTCTTTGGAGTAACAAGATCTTACTTGTTCTTCTTATCGTAGCGCTTTGCGTAACGGCTCATAAACTTATCCACACGACCTGCGGTATCTACCAACTTCATCTTACCTGTGTAGAATGGGTGAGATGTGTTAGAGATTTCCATCTTATACACGGGATAGGTT
>JAFZEX010000021.1 GCA_017560425.1 Alistipes sp. | reverse complement strand
TCGTTGTCTACAAGCAGGACTTTGTCGAAGCTCAAGGTAGAGTTTTCCTCTCCCTGGAGACGGTGAACATAGAGCTTACGACCCTTCTCAGCCTTAAACTGCTGACCTGCGATCTCTACTATTACGTACATTTAATCTAAAATTAGAAATGTTTAGCGGGGCAAAGGTACGAATATTTTTTCTATTTACAACACCTAACAACTATTTTTTTCGATAATTATGGCACACTTTTCGAGATATCGTCGGCACTGAGCAACAAAGCCTCGCCTTTCATATATAAATATATGTATAGATAATTGTTTAATTCACATTTTTTCGCTAACTTTACTCAGTGAATAATGACCACAGCCAAAACCACTACCACCATGATTGATCAGAACATTCGAGAGTATCTTCTCCCCGAGCAGTTTAATGCAGCAGTGCGTGCTGGCGCAGCCATAATGCGAATATACAAGAGTAGCGACGACTACGACATATCGCTAAAGAGTGACCAAACACCAATAACCATTGCCGACCGCATGGCGCACCTCACTATCAAGGAGTCGCTTGGCAAGACACGCATACCCATACTCTCGGAGGAGGGCCGTGAGATGCTCTACGACGAGAGGCGCAACTGGGAGCTCTTTTGGCTGGTGGACCCCCTCGACGGCACGGTGGAGTTTATCAAGGGCAACAACGAGTTTACGGTGAACATCGCACTTATGGAGAACAACATCTGCATAAGCTCGGTGGTCTATGTACCCTACCATAACAAGATGTATATCGCCGAGCGAGGCCGTGGTGCCTGGGTCATGGAGGGCGTTGCGCCCGATGCCGAGGCGAGGTATAGCTATGCCGAGATACACAACAACATCGTGCGTCTACCCCTCGCTGAGCGTAGCCACACCAAGTTTCGTGTTGCGGTGTCACGCTCACACCAGACCGAGGAGACACACACCCACATCGACACCCTGCGAAGCGCACACCCCGACCTCGAGGTTATCGAGCAGGGCAGCTCCTACAAATTTTGCCTATTGGCTGAGGGCAGCGTAGACTACTATGTGCGCACCTCAACCACCTCGGAGTGGGACACCGCTGCGGGCGAGCTAATTCTGCTCGAGGCGGGCGGCACAACCTACGCCTACCCCACCGGCGAGAAGCTACAATACAACAAGGCGGTCTTGGACAACCCTTGGTTTGTGGCCAGAAGAGAGTAACATTTTTTAATGAGGAGTGAGTAATTAGTAATAAAAGGGGAACGAAGGGTCCGAAGAGTCCGAAGGGTCTGAAGGGTCTGAAGGGTAGCGAAAAAAATTACCCTTTCTGCCGCTTTAACACCCTTTTGCCGCTTAACTTTCCTTTGTCCCTACCCCATTCCTAAGCGCACTAAATTTGTTGTTAGAAGCCGTGAGATGTGGTGCATCGCAAAAATGACCACCCCAGGATAGTACATTTAGTACAGCCTGGGGTGGTCAGCTTTTAGCGATGTGCCGCAGATTGCGACTTATCACGAGAAAGAATTTGTTGTTAGAAGCCGTGAGATGTGGTGCATCGCAAAAATGACCACCTCGGGATAGTACTCGAAGTACAGCCCGAGGTGGTCAAGTTTTGGGATGTGCCGCAGATTGCGGCTTATCACAACAAATTAGTTGAGGTTCATCTGATCAATAAGAGCCTTTGTCTGTGGCTCGTGGCCACGGAACTCCTTATAAAGCTCCATTGGGTGCTTGTGGCCACCCTGCTCCAAGAGAGCACGGAACTTAGTTGCTACTTCCTGAGAGAAGATGTCGTTCTTCTCGATGAAGTAAGAGTATGCGTCAGCAGCAAGAACCTCTGCCCACTTGTAGCCGTAGTAGCCAGCAGCATAGCCACCGCTGAAGATGTGGGTGAAGGCTGGGCCCATAGCTGTGCCATCAACCACAGGAAGAACCTGTGTTGGAGCTACTGCCTGCTGCTCGAAAGCGAGAACCTCGCCTGTGTAAGGCTCAGTGATTGAGTGCCATGCCATATCGAGCATACCGAATGAGAGCTGACGGATAGTGAAGTATGCAGCAAGGTAGTTCTTAGATGCTACGAGCTTCTCGATAAGCTCTGCTGGCATATCCTCACCTGTCTGATAGTGCTTAGCCCAAAGGTTGAGGAAGTCCTTCTCTGTAGCCCAATTCTCCATGATCTGTGATGGAAGCTCAACGAAGTCACGCTTTACAGCAGTACCGTTGAGAGACTCGTACTTACCATGTGCAAGGATGCCATGCAAGCCGTGGCCGAACTCGTGAAGGAATGTAGTGAACTCGTCGAATGTGAGCAATGATGGAGTGTCAGCAGTAGGCTTTGTGAAGTTCATAACGAGCTGCACCAAAGGACGCTGCTCAACGCCATTAACAGTCTTAACGCCACGGAACTCAGTCATCCATGCACCAGCACGCTTAGACTCACGTGGGAAGAAGTCGAGGTAGAGGATAGCCATAACCTCGCCGTTGTTGTCCTTAACCTCGTATACAGTAGCCTCAGGGTGGTAAGTGTCGATGTTATCAACCTGGGTGAATGTCAAGCCATAGAGCTTGCCAGCAAGCAAGAATACTGCCTCCTTAGCCTTTGAAAGCTCCAAGTAAGGCTTAATCTGCTCGTCGCTGATAGAGTACTTAGCCTCCTTGTACTTCTCGTTGTAGTAGCCCCAATCCCATGGCATGAGCTCGCCCTCGAAGCCGAGTGACTGAGCATACTCAGTAACAGCCTTAACATCCTTGTGAGCATAGTTAAGGGTTGCATCGCAAAGCTCTTTGAGGAAGCCGTTTACACGTGCGCTGCTCTCAGCCATCTTCTCCTCCAAAACGTAGTCAGCATAGCTCTTATAGCCGAGCAACTGAGCAACCTTTAGACGAAGCTCGGTGATGCGACGGATAACCTCGAGGTTGTTGTTCTCATCCATCATACCACGAGTGTTGTAAGCCTTGTAGAGCTGCTCCTTAAGGTCACGCTGCGATGAGTAGGTCATAAATGGGCCATAGCTTGGAGCCTGGAGTGTTACTGTCCAGCCCTGCTCGCCACGTGCCTTAGCATCAGCTGCAAGACCTGCCTTCACGAAGTCAGGAAGCTCAGCAACCTTAGCCTCGTCGGTGATGTTAAGAGCAAATGCGTTTGTTGCAGCGAGTGCATTCTGACCAAACTTAAGTGTTAGCTGTGCAAGCTCAGTGGTGTACTGACGGTAGAGCTCCTGCTGCTTGCCATCGAGCAAAGCACCCGAACGCACAAAACCCTTGTAGGTATCCTCCAAGAGAGTCATATCCTCCTGGTCGAGCTTAAGCTCGCCACGCTGATACTGCTCGTATACAGCCTTAACACGCTTAAAGAGCTCAGGGTTGAGCGACACATCGTTGCCAAGCTCAGTGAGCTTAGGAGTGATGTTGTTAGCAATCTGCTGCATCTGGTCGTTAGTGTCGCAGTTGTTAAGCACGAAGAATACGCCTGTTACACGGCCAAGAAGCTCGCCGGCACGCTCCATAGCCACGATAGTGTTCTCGAAGGTAGGAGCCTCAGGGTTGTTTACAATAGCGTCGATATCAGCACGATTTAGCTCGATAGCATAGTCGATAGCTGGCTCGTAGTGCTTAAGCTTGATCTCAGAGAATGGTGGCGTCTGATAAGGCGTGTTCCACTCCTTAACAAGTGGGTTGTTAGCGATATCGTTACCGCCGCAACCTACTAAAGCCATAGTCAAAGCTGACATAAATAGTGTTACTTTTTTCATAAGTTATTTAATTATTAGGATTCTTCATCTATTTCTTCTCAACAGCCTCAACACGCTTTGGGGCAACAGGGGCAACATCTGCCTTGATAGCCTTATCTGCCCTCTTTGCTGGCTCTATCGCTGGGCGCTGACCAGGCTTTGTGGGCTGTGCTGGCTGCTGGTTAAAGAGCGACTTTGGAGCCTCCTTCTTTGGCTCCTCAACCTTTGTCTCCTCAACAGGCTCTGGCTCCTTCCATAGGCCACGTGCACGAAGCATAGGTGTCTTGTCGGGCTCCTCGCCACGGAACTTCTTATACATCTCCATACCTGGACGCTGACCACCCTGTGCCAAGACATCGTAGCGGAAGCTCTTAGCGAGGTTCTGCTCGCAGATATCGTGGCTTAGCTTGAATGCCTCGAAGGCGTGCTTGTCGAGCACCTCTGCCCAAAGGTAGAAGTAGTAGCCCGAAGAGTAGCCACCGTTGAAGATGTGTGCAAAGTAGGTGTAGCGGTAGCGTGGAGCAATCTCAGGGAAGAGGCCACGACGACCTGCAAGATTCTCGTTCTCGAACTTAACAACGTCGAAGTCCTTAGGCATCTTCTCGAGGCTATGGATATCCATGTCGATAAGCGCTGCTGCAGTAAGCTCAGTAGTCACGAAGCCCTGGTTGAAGAGCGCCGCCTTCTGAATCTTGCGGATTAGCTGCTCAGGGATAACCTCGCCTGTGCGGTAGTGTGTTGCATATGTCTTGAGAATCTCAGGCTCGAATGCCCAATTCTCCATGATCTGCGATGGAAGCTCCACAAAGTCGCCCTCAACCTCTGCCAAGCCACGATACTTAACATCGGCAAAGAGGCAGTGAAGAGCGTGACCAAACTCGTGGAAGAGGGTCTCAGCCTCGTCGAAGGTGAGAAGCGATGGAGTGTCGCCAACAGGAGGCGTAAAGTTACATACGATACCTACCACTGGAGCACGACGCTTGCCCTTCACGTAACGCTGCTCCGAGAAGTTGCCACACCATGCACCACCACTCTTTGTTGAGCGTGGGTGTGGGTCGAGGTAGAGCACACCAAGGTGGGTGTTATCAACGTCGATAACCTCGTATACGGTGCAATCAGCATGGTAGCGAGGAGCAACAATAGGACGGAATGTCACGCCATAGAGGCGGTTAGCAAGCTGGAACATACCGTTGCGCACGTTGTCGAACGAGAGGTACTGGCGTACAGCATCCTCGTCGAGCTGATACTTCTCCTTGCGCACCTTCTCGGCATAGTACCACCAATCCGACTTCTCGAAGGTCTCCTTAGGGTGATCCTTCTTGAACATTACCTGCATCTGCTCGAGCTCAGCCTTTGCCGACTGAAGCGAAGGCTCCCAGATCTCGTTGAGAAGATTATATACTGCCTCAGGAGTGCCCGCCATTTGGTCGGCAGTCACGTAGTGTGAGTATGACTTATAGCCGAGCAACTTAGCCTTCTCGATACGAAGCTCTGTCATCTGCTTAACAATCTCCTTGTTATCCTTATCGTTGCCGTTATTACCACGCATAAGGTAACCATCATAGAGCTTGCGGCGGAGGTCACGATTAGTCGAGTAGGTCAAGAATGGGAGCATGCTTGGCTTTGCCAAGGTGAAGACATAACCCTCCTTGCCACGAGCCTTTGCTGCCTCCTCGGCCTGCTTGCGCACACCCTCAGGAAGGTCAGCCACCTGCTGAGCATTGAGCTCGAGGATAAAGTCGGCATTCTCAGCGAGGAGGTTGTTGCCGAAGCGGATAGTGAGCGTCGATAGCTCGGCGTTGATCTGCTTTAGGCGCTCCTTATCCTCGCCCTTGAGCAAGGCTCCCGAGCGAACAAACTTATTGTAGGTCTTCTCCAAGAGGCGTGTCTTAAGCGAGCTGAGCTTAAGCTCCTCACGCTTGTCGTAGACAGCCTTGACACGCATGAACAACGAGTCGTTGAGCATGATAGCGTTGTAGTGCTCGTCGATACGAGGCATCATCTTGTTCTGCACCTCCTGCATAGTGTCGTCAAGGTCAGACGCCGAGAGCATACCAAACAAGAGATAGATGTCGTAGAGTCTGATACCCGAGTTGTCCAACGCAAGAATAACGTTCTCGAAGGTGGGCTCCTCCTCAGAGCGAACGATGGCGTTAATCTCGTCGATGTGCAACTTCATAGCCTCCTCGAAAGCTGGCTCATAGTGCTCAGGGCGGATCTTGTCGAATGGAGGAATGTTTTTATCAGATGTCCACTCAGCAAGAAGTGGGTTCTGCTCAGGCTCGGTAGATACTTTGCTCTGGCATGAATAATTCATCATCAAAGAGAACATTGCTAAGAATAATACAAAAATACGTTTCATCTATGATATATTTTAATTAACTTTGCAAAGTTAAAAAAATTATTGAAGTAATGCAACTATTTTACGCACCAGAAATAACATTACCTCGTTATACCCTCTCTGAGGAGGAGTCGAAGCACTGCATCAGAGTGCTCAGAATGGAGCGTGGCGACGAGCTACACATCACCGACGGACGAGGCACCATGTATCGCTGTAAGATCGTGGAAGACAACGTGAAACGCTGCACGGTGGAGGTCATCAGCCAGGAGCACGAGTACGAGAAAATGAGCTATGGTCTTAGCATCGGAATTGCCCCAACAAAAAATATTGATCGCCTCGAATGGTTTTTAGAAAAAGCTACCGAAGTGGGTATATCAGAGATATATCCACTACTCTGCGACCACAGCGAGCGCAAGGAGATAAAGCACGAGCGTGAGGAGCGAGTAATCACCTCGGCAGTAAAGCAGTCGCTAAAGGCATACCACCCCACGCTTCACGAGCTAACCCCCGTGCGCAAGCTTATGGCGATGCCTTTCGAGGGCAACAAATATATTGCGCACTGCAACTCGGAGCTTGGCGAGAGGGAGTATCTCGGGAAATTGCTAAAAAAAGGCGATAATAATCTAATTTTAATTGGCCCTGAGGGTGATTTTTCGCCAGAAGAGATTAACTTTGCACTCCAAAACGGCTTTAAGGCAATATCGCTGGGCAAGGAGCGACTACGCACCGAGACAGCAGCCCTTGTAGCCACGGTTGTTACGGCAACAATTAACAAAATGTAATTAATTGATTACTACCCAATAAACATTAAATTATGTACTTATTGACTCTATTGGCAGCAGCGCTTGCCATAGCACTCATATTTATTGTGCCTAAGCGTGCAAAGGTGTGGGTGGCAACAGCGCTTATCTCAGTGGCTGCCATCGGTGCTATCGCACTATCTGTCGAGACGCTTCTTTGTGGCGACATTAGGCTTGCCACGTTTGCAACAAGCCTCTTTGGCAAGGAGCACATCTCGGTAGATGGCATCTCGGCACTCTTCCTAAGCATCATCGCCATTGCCTCGGTGGCTACGGTGCTCTACTCACGAGGCTACGTAGGCGGATACCTTGAGCGTTATAGCTCGACACACATCTCGCTACACTACACAGCGCTTGTCATGCTCGTAGTGTCGATGATGCTTGTTGTGGTTACGAGCGGCGGCTTCTCGTTCCTCTTCTCGTGGGAGTTGATGACAATCGCATCGTTCATACTCATCTTGTTTGAGGCAGAGCGCCAGGAGGTGCGTCGTGCTGCCCTCAACTACCTTGTAATGATGCACATAGGCTTCATGTTCTTGGTGGCTGGCTTCGTGATGCTCTACAACGTTACCGACTCGGCAAACTTCGCCGCTGTGGAGTGCTACTTCAAGGTGGCAGCGCCACTACCACTCTTCATGATGCTCTTCATCGGCTTTGGCATGAAGGCGGGTCTGTTCCCTATGCACATATGGTTGCCTGAGGCTCACCCCGCAGCGCCATCACACGTATCGGCAATCATGTCGGGCGTGATGATTAAGACTGGTGTTTACGGCATCTTGCGCCTTATGCAGGCTATCGACAACAACATCGACCTACTATATAACATCGGTCTTATCGTCCTTTTGGCAGGTATCGTAACAGGTATTTGGGGCGTTATCTTCGCCGCTATGCAGAACGACGTGAAGCGCCTGTTGGCATACTCAAGTATCGAGAATATCGGCGTGATACTCATTGGCTTGGGTGTTGCTGCGGTGGGCCATGCCGCAGGTAGCAACCTCATTGGCATGTGTGGCATGTGTGGTGCTCTGCTCCACATCGTAAACCACTCGTTGTTTAAGACCATGTTGTTCTTCTCGGCAGGTAACGTCTACTCGAAGATGCACACCACGGCGATGAACCAGATGGGAGGCTTGGCAAAGCATATGCCCGTAACGGCAATCCTCATGCTGTTTGCCACGGTGGCAATATGCGCCCTACCTCCGCTCAACGGCTTCGTGTCGGAGTTGCTCATCTACATTGGCATGTTCAATGGCGTGAGCGACGGTCACGAGGTGCTCTATGCAGTAGGTGGCATCATCGCCCTCTCGCTAATTGGTGGCGTTGTGGTGTTGGCATTTACGAAGCTCTACGGCATTGTCTTCCTTGGCTCGCCACGCTCACACCATGTTGCCGAGTGCACCGAGGTTGATAATCAGCGCATTGCAGCCATGGCAATCCCAGCAGCGCTCATCTTGTTTGTGGGTCTTTTGCCACAGCTTGCAATTCGCCCTATCGCACTTGTTGCCGAGGCGGTTACGGGTGCCGATAGCTCGATTGCTGTGACTCAGTTTACGCCTATGCTAACGTCGCTTAGCTACGTGGGCATTATCCTTATCTTGGTTATCGCACTTCTGTTTGTGATGAAGTATCGTGCACAGCAAAAGCGCAAGATCGAGAGCGGCCCTACGTGGGGTTGTGGTTTCACTGCGCCAAACACACGCATGCAGTATACCGGCGAGTCCTTCTCTGAGGGTCTCGAGAATGTGGGTCGCCCACTTATGAAGGATATGGTTGATGGTCGCTCGGTAGACAAGGGCGAGATATTCCCATCGGAGCACAACTACAAGGTTGTACACAAAGATAAGGTAGACTCGCTTTTGGGTCAGCTATGGGTGAAGATGATGCACAACATCAACGGCTTTGTCATGCGCCTACGCACAGGCCGTGTGAACAACTACATCACCTTTGCTCTCGCCTTCTTGTTTGTCGTGCTTATTTTGACAATGTTTGGTGTATTGTAAATCCGTAAAATCGAAGATTGTATGTTGATAAAACTACTTAACACACTACTTATGCTTGTTGTGGCACTCTCGATTACGGGTGTCATCAACCGAACACGTGCCTTGTTGGCGGGTCGCAAGGGCATTCGCTTCTTCCAGCACGTATACAACGCACGCCTCATGCTTCGCAAGGGTGCTGTGTACTCACCTACCACCACAGCCCTCTTCCGCATAGCACCTTGCGTCTATCTCGGTGCGGCAATCGTTGCCTTTCTGTTTATCCCCATCGCCGACCTTGAGCCTGTGCTCTCGTTCCATGGCGACATTGTTTTGGTGGCATACCTCTTGGGCTTGGCACGTGTAGCCATTGTGCTTGCGGCGCTCGACACAGGTAGCTCGTTCGAGGGCATGGGTGCTGCACGTGAGGCTTTGTACGGAGCACTTGTTGAGCCAGCCCTCATGATGGGTCTTGCTACGCTTGCCCTCTTCTGTGGTTACTCGTCGTTTGCCGACATCTTCTCTACGGCGCAGGAGCTCGGTCCTAACGTCACTATCGTGATGTTGTTGCTTGCCTACGTATTCCTTATTATCATGATTATCGAGGCGGGCCGTGTGCCTGTGGACGACCCACGCACACACCTCGAGCTTACGATGATTCACGAGGTTATGTGCCTCGACTACTCGGGTATCGACCTTGCGATGATTAACATTGCTGGCTGGCTGAAGAATGCCATCTGGGCAGTCATCGCCGCAAATGCCGTGTCGGTGGCTCTCTGCTTCCATTGGGAGTTTGCCACACCGCTGGCAATCCTTGGCACGGGCGTAACCATCGGCTGCATCGAGTCGCTACGTGCTCGTAACAAGCTATCGCGTAACACCACCTACATACTTACCATCGTGGCTATGGCGGCATTGGTGCTACTCACAGGCTTCCTACTCTATCAAAACATCGACATCTAAGCCCTAAGAATCATGGTACTATCATTTATTATATTATATGTGCTCACGCTCATCTATCTCTCGATAGCTGACCGCTTCCGCACACACACAACAATCCTTGCCATTCAGGGCTTGTTGCTCTTCGGCATTGCCATGGCACGCCTCCACTCGTTCCACCCTGTGGAGCTCAGCTTCATCGTTGCCGAGACTTTGGTGTTCAAGGCTATTGTAATTCCAGCAATCTTGCTACACGTAATCAAGAAGACGAAGATTAACCGCATACACTCGGCATCGACACAGTTTGGTGCTTTGGTGATGTCGATCATAGCACTTGCTGCGAGCTGCACGATAACCTACTACATGGCAGACAACCGCACCGACATGATATTCTTCGGCGTGGCGCTATACGCCCTACTCTCGGGACTCATTCTCATTGTCCTTCGTAAGCGTATCTTTGCCCACCTCTGCGGTTTCCTTGTGATTGAGAATGGAGTATTCCTCTTCTCGATGGCTATCGGCGTGGAGTTCCCACTCCTCATCAACCTCGCCATCATGCTCGATATCCTTGTATCGATCCTAATCCTCGGTGTCTTCCTCCGCCGTCTCGACGACAACATGCACACCGACGACTCTGAAGCACTAACCTCGATTAAAGACTAAAAGCCATGCTTATATATCTACTCGTATCACTACTCTTAGCCCTTGCACCACTCGTTGTGCGAAGCGAGCGAGCTTCAAACCTCATGTCTGCACTATTTCTCTTGGTGCAGGTGGCTGGCATAGCCCTTATCTTCTACTTTAAGCAGGTAGACCAGGTTATGCTCTCGGTGTTCCGTGCCGACAGCATGGCAGTGTTGTTCCACATATTGATGACTGCCGTGCTTGGCTTCACGATGCTACACTCGTCGTCGTATCTTAAGTTGGAGAACATCTCTACACGCTCGTATAAGGCATACTACACCCTCCTTATGCTCCTTGCCGTGGCTATCACGTGTGTCTACTATTCTGACAATGTGGCTATGACATGGGTATTCTTGGAGGCTACGACAATCTGCTCGGCAGGTATCATCTACCACCGCGAGTGGGAGCAGTCGTTGGAGGCTACATGGAAGTATATCTTCGTATGCTCGACAGGTATCGCCATGGCATACCTCGGCATCTTGCTACTCTCGACCGTGGCAGAGCATGGCTCGTTGGACTATGCGTCGCTCAAGGAGGTTATCGCCAATGGTAACCCACTATATCTCAAGGTGGCATTCTTGCTTATCGTCGTGGGCTATAGCTGCAAGATGGAGATATTCCCACTATACACCGTGGGTGTCGATGCCAACTACGCTGCACCAGCGCCCGCCTCGGCATATATCTCTACGGCGTTGGTAAATGCTGGCTTCGTATCTATCATGCGCATCTACACCCTCTATGCCTCGGCAGGTGAGGTATTTACATGGGCTCGCCACGTCTTGATTCTTATCGGTATCTTGTCGTTGGCAGTAGGCGCTATGTTCCTACGTCGTACGAACAACTACAAGCGATTTATGTCGTACTCTACCGTGGAGAACATGGGTATTGTGGCTATTGGCATGGGTATCGGCGGTGTGGCATTGTGGGCTGCAGTGTTCCATGTTGTGTGCCACACGCTTATCAAGAGCTCGATGTTCTACCAGATTGGCATCATGCGCCACATCTACGACAGCTACAGCATCAACCGCATTGGTAACTACCTAAACATCAACCGTGTGGGTGCTATAGGCTTTATCGTGGGCACACTCATATTGTTGGCATTCCCTCCATCACCACTCTTCATCTCAGAGGTTATGATCTTCTCGGAGATTGTGGGCGTGGGTAGCTGGTGGTTGTTGGTGGCAATGCTCATTTTGATGTGCGTAGTTATCTACAACATCTGGTCACGCTCATTGCGCCTTAGCTACCACTCTAATCAGGATACGCTACACCTCTCGGAGGTAAATCGCCGTTTGTCGTACTCGGCAGCCGTACTACTCATCATCGCCATTGTCATTGGTCTATGGCAGCCTGACGTTTTGAAAAATGCTATTGACACAATCGTAAACCTTGGATAGAGCCATGAAACTATACTATATAACAAATAATACTGCCTCAGCCGTTAAGGTTACGGATATCCCCGTTGTAGACTACACGGAGCTATACAACGACCTCGCTGAGCGCATGAACGAGAGCCGCTATCATGTGGCTCACTACTTCGCCACAGAGCACGAGATGGGCTTGAAGTTCTATCTCATACTTCTCGATGACGAGAGTGGCGAGGTGCTAATTTCGTCGTTCATTCCCGACTACTACACACGTGGTCTTGCATCGCTCACAGCGCTACATGCTCAGTTCCACCCCTTCGAGCGTGAGATGTATGAGCTCTACGGCATACCTTTCAACAACCACCCATGGCTCAAGCCATTGCGCTTCTCGCACGACAGACGTGACAAGGAGTCTACGATGGATAGCTACCCATTCTACCAGATGGAGGGCGACGAACTACACGAGGTGAACGTGGGCCCTATCCACGCAGGTATCATCGAGCCAGGTGCCTTCCGCTTTATATGTAATGGCGAGCAGGTGCTCCACCTCGAGATAGCCCTTGGCTATCAGCATCGTGGCGTGGAGGGCGAGATGACTCGTGACCAAAATAAGCTACGTCAGACACTCATCGCCGAGTCTATCGCTGGCGATACTGCCGTGGGTCATGCCACAGCATATGCCGAGCTTATCGAGAAGCTTGGCGAGGAAGGCATCGACGAGGAGCTAAAGCTCGAGCGCATGATTGCCCTTGAGCTCGAGCGCATAGCTATGCACATTGCCGACACGGGCGCTTTGGCTACCGACATCGGTTTCCAGCTCTATCAGGTGGCATGCGAGGCGTTGCGTACCGTTACCATCAACACCACTCAGGCATGGTGTGGCAACCGCTTTGGCAAGAGCATGATTCGCCCATTCGGCACTAACCACCCTCTCACCGCCGAGAAGATTGAGCTTATTCGCAAGAACATCACCGACGTACGTCGTCGCTACAACGAGCTTCGTGAGGATATCCTCGGCGACAACACCCTACTTGCACGTTTCGAGCAGTGTGGCCTTGTGCCTACCGAGGAGATGCAGCGCATAGGCGGTGTGGGCATGGCAGCACGCTCGAGCAACCTTAAGCGAGATATTCGTGCTACGCACCCTTCGGGCTACTACTCTACAGAGCTTAAGCACGAGCCCGTGCTCAAGAGCCACTGCGACGTTATGTCACGCCTTGCAACACGCCTCGACGAGGTGTTGCAGAGTGCCGACTATGTGCTAAACACCCTCAAAAATTACAAGCCCGCAGAGAGGCTCCGCGCGCCACAGTATGATGCTAAACTTGAGTCCGACTCACTATCCTTCTCGCTTGTCGAGGGCTGGCGAGGCGAGATTTGCCACGTGGCACTAACCGATGGCGAGGGACGCATCACCAAGTACAAGGTAAAGGACCCAAGCGTGCACAATTGGCTCGGCTTGGCTATTGCCGTGCGCTCAGAGGGCATCTCAGATTTCCCTATCAACAACAAGAGTTTTAATTTGTCGTACTGCGGTCACGACCTATAATTTAGAGGTGAAAAGTGAGAAGTGAAAAGTGAAAAGTATGGTGTGCTTCGCACGATATTTAATGAGTAATTAGTAGCAACGAAAAAAAATATTACTTCTTACTAATTCATCATTACTCATTAATAAATTCCTTTCATTTTTCACATTTAAGGTTTTAAATTTGAATAGTATGATTTTTGGAAAAGCAAAGATTCTGCGTAGCCACGGCTGGCAGTATATTCCCGACCTATATAGCGTGACCCTTACCGAGGAGTTCCGAGGATTTCCTCTACTAACCGACTCGGAGGATAAGAGCGACATCGAGCGTGCTGCAAAGATATGCCCAACAAAGGCCATCACCGTAGCACCATTCACCCTCGACATGGGTCGTTGCCTATTCTGTGGTGAGTGTGCTAAGTGTGCACCCCGCAACATCAAGTTTACAAACGAGCACCGCCTCGCAGCAACACGCCGTGAGGATCTCGTTGTGGAGGCTGGTCAGACCGCCCCTAAGTTCGACACGAGCGCCATTCGCCCCGAGATATCGAAGTATTTCGGCAAGGCGTTGCAGCTACGTGAGGTGTCGGCAGGTGGCGATGCCTCGATCGAGATGGAGCTTGGTGCTACGGGCAACGTAAACTTCGACTTCGGCCGCTATGGCGTTGGCTTCACCGCCTCGCCTCGCCATGCCGATGGCTTGGTGCTCACAGGCCCTATCAGCTCGAATATGGCTGAGGCGCTGGACATCTGCTATAACTCGATTGCCGAGCCTAAGATATTGGTTGTATGCGGCTCGGAGGCTGTATCAGGCGGCTTGTATGCCGATAGCCCCGCCATAGATCGTAAGTTCTTAGATAAGTATCACGTCGATTTGTGGCTTCCTGGCGCACCTACACACCCTCTATGCTTTATCGAGGGTATCACAAAGCTTCGTGCCAAGAAGAAGTAGAATAGCAACAAAGCAAAAATTAAGGGATTGTCCGAGAGTGGACAATCCCTTAATTTTATGTGGCTAAGCCTTACTGCTTAATCTGGAATGAGATTGGCAGTGTAAAGGTAACACGTACAGGCTTTTTACGCTGCTTACCTGGCTTCCACTTTGGCGACTTCTTGAGCACATTGATAACTGCCTCAGACAATATCTTATCTGGAGACTGAAGCACCTGGAAGTTTGATAGTCTGCCATCTTTCTCAACGACAAACTTAACAACCACGTCACCCTGGATACCGTTCTCAAGAGCGATTGGTGGGTACTTAATGTGCTGATAAACCCATGCACGGAACTTACCGAGGTCGCCACCCTGAAATGTAGGCATCTGCTCGACAGTAACGAAGGTCTCCTCCTCAATAGTCTCTCGCTCAACCTCCTGGACTACAAACTGAAAATCGTCGAATGCCTCAGCCTGCTTAGTGGCGTTTTCGGGAGCCTCAACCTTTTGATTATCAACATCTACATACTCGCCCTTGAACTTAACAACAGGGATCTGCGAGATAGTCACCTTGCCATCTACGACCTTAGCCTCGCAAGGATAGATTGTCCAATCGCCCGACACCACAGCCTCCTCGCCAGGCAGAACAGGCTTAACAACCCACTCGCCATATTGATTTACAAGGCCATAGGCATAGATGCCGAAGTATAGGCTCTGCTTAAGCTCGAGCTTGACAGGCTCCAAGGCGCTAAAGTCGTGAGACTTAACCTCTTCCGAAAGATAGCGATACTCACCATAGTAGCGCTGCAGAGGCGCAATATCGACGTAGCCATTGTTAAAGCCTACCACACAATAGTCCTGATTCTCCTGCTTAAAGAGCATGTCGCCAAGCATCTGACCGCTTCTTCTATCCAAGCGGCAGACATAGGGGTTATACTTGCCGATATAGCCGCTATTCTTGGTATATCCACCAACGTAGAACGAATCGATAGTCTCGCACACATAGGCGAAGCCCTCGCCATCGTTTGCCGTAAATCGCCAATCTAAGTTACACTCGTTAGAGTATTTCGAGATTGGCTGCGACGATGTAGAGAAGAATACATTCTCAATGCCAGCAACATACCAGCCCTCGAAGTTCGACACGCCGAGAATCTGTGACTGCTCAGAGAGCTCAACGCTATACTTAGGCTTAAAATCTTTGCCATCGAGAACAACGACACAGGATGTTGTCTGTGTTCTATAATCGTCGTAGCAACTATCATCGACACACATCGACTGACCCTCGATAGTTAGATACTCATAATCTGCCGACTCGTCGTTAGGAACTAAGAGGCTATATGCTGTTGCCAACAACACATCGCCATTGGCAAGCTGCTGCACAGAGTTTAGCATAAATTTGTAGACATCATCAACTCCGGCAATGCTAAACAAATCGCTCACGAGCACCTTATGCTCCACTACGCCCTCCTTCACAAAGTAGAGGTAGTACTGTTCCTCGATTTGGTGCTTAATGAGGCTTAGGGTGTAGTCGCCAACCTCAACCGATGCGTACTGCTGAAGGTGGGTAAAGGTATCGTCGCCCACATGCTCCTCGAAGCTACCTTCGATGCTCTCAAACTCAATAACAGGAATAATAGCATCAACGGCAACGCTATGGTTTGGCTTAGGCGTTACAGCAAAGCCCTTGTCCCAAGGGTTGTTAAACTCCTTCTCGTACTCGACGATGCTAAGCACCTTATAGCCTGGCGAGAGCATCACACACTCGTCACCCGACTGGCACAACTGCCATGCTCTGCCTAACTTAGCTCTATCCATCTGGTTGAGAACAGGCTCAAGAATCACATCGCCACATGCCGACAACACGCCATAACGATTGTTGCTCTTAACAACATAGAGGTCGGTGTTTAGCGCCTCGATGCTATCGTACAACACGGGCTGCTGGGTATAGTTATTATCGGCAATGAGAATGCTCTTATTGCCAGCAGTGAAGATATAGTCGTTGTTCACGGCATCGCAACTATCAAACCTAAATCTGCTCGCCTCGAAGCCTGTAGCGCTGTTGTACACCACACACTCATTGTCGATGAAGGCAAGCATGTAGTCAGGGGCAAAGATGATATCGTCGTAGAGGCTGTTCACAACAACCTCGCCGTTATTGTTGTAGACACCACGCTTGCCGCTGATGGTCACCAAGAAACGCTTGTCACGAACATCAACCTCGTCGCACTTGCACTCAATAAGCTCGCTACCGTCAGACGCAAGAACACCCTTGAAGTAGCGCTTTGTAACGATAAACGAATCGCTCGACTCGCTATACTTTATCTCGTCGTACTTCGACGACAGCGTAACATCGGCACGCTTGCTATCGACAATTCGTAGCAACGCCTTCTTGTCGCCAATAGTCACGATATACGACACGCCGTTAGCGTACTCAATAAGGTCGTATTTGGGGCTAACCACATAGAAGCCATACTGGTCGATAATACCATACTGCTTCTGCACCTTGACAATTGCGTGGCCATGCTTAAAGGACTCGGCATAATGATACTTGGGCTTGATTGCCACGTCGCCATAGCAATCCTTAAAGCCCCACTTCTGCTTCTTCTCCGAGAAGAATGCAGTCTCGGGTCTACCATCGTTTGTAGAGGCAATAGTCGCGGTAGGAATAGCCAACATAAAGGCTAATAGCAGTGATAGCTGCGCTACACTTCGAACTAACATATTCTTCATAACATATCGGGTTATTAGTCGTTTGAACTTAGTTTTATAGCTCCACCAACGGAGCATTGTGGTTACTTTCTGTCGTAGGTTCTGAACTCGAATGGCGACTCATACTCCTCGCCACGCTCGTGGCGCTCAACAGCCGTAAGCTCCCACTCTGAGTAGTCGATCTCGGGGAACGAAGTGTCGCCCTCGTAGCTGCGCTCAACAAGCGTGATATACATTCTATCGACAACCTTTAGCGCCTCGGCATATATCTGAGCACCGCCGATGATGAATATCTCCTCGTCGCCATCAGCCAAGCGGATAGCCTCCTCAAGTGAGTGCGCCGTAAGAGCACCCTCAAACTCAACATCTTGGCGAGTAATTACAATGTTTGTGCGCTTGGGCAGCGGCTTCGAGCCGAGCGACTCGAAGGTCTTGCGACCCATTATGACGGCATGCCCCGACGTGGTTGTGCGGAAGAAGCGCATATCCTCCTTAATGTGCCACAACAACGAGTTCTTATCTCCAATAGTGCCATTCTGAGCGATGGCAACGATAATGCTTACCATAAAAGTGAAAAGTGAAAAGTGAAAAGTATGGTGTGCTTCGCACAAGTGTTATAAAGTGAAAAGTGAAAGGTGAAAGGTGAAAGGTATGGTGTGCTTCGCACAGATTTAATGAGAAATGAGGAATGAGAAATTAGTAATATTATTGCCTTGGCTACTAATTACTCTTTACTAATTACTCACTACTAATTAATCTACTCCTTACTTTTTACCTAAAACGACAATGGCGCCTTAATAGCTGGGTGTGGGTCGTAGCCCTCCAACGTAAAGTCCTCGTACTTATAGTCGAAGATAGACTTCACATCGGGGTTGAGCACCATGCGTGGCAGTGTGCGTGGCTCACGACCAAGCTGCTCGTGTGCCTGCTCGAGGTGGTTTAGATAGAGGTGAGCATCGCCCAGGGTGTGGACAAAGTCGCCAGGCTCCAAACCGCACTCCTTGGCAATCATCATCGTGAGCAGAGCATACGACGCAATGTTAAAGGGCACGCCGAGGAATGTATCGGCACTACGCTGATATAGCTGGCACGAGAGCTTGCCCTCGGCAACAAAGAATTGGAACATGGTGTGGCAAGGTGGCAGAGCCATATGCTCGACATCGGCAACATTCCATGCCGAGACAATCATACGTCGTGATGTAGGGTTGGTCTTGAGGGTCTCGACAACACGTGCTATCTGGTCGATAACCTCACCATTAGCCTTAGGCCAGCTACGCCACTGATAGCCATATACATGGTTAAGGTCGCCAAAGCGGTAGCCCTCGATAGGCGACTCGACACCTGCTGCCGAGAGGAAAGTATCGAGGTCCACGGGCAACACGCCATGCTTCACACATAGCTCGTTGTAGTAGCGAAAAGCGTCGCTATCCCAAATATGTACACCATTATCAACAAGGTACTTGATGTTGGTGTCGCCACGCAAAAACCACAACAGCTCGTGGATAACACCCTTCATAAAGACCTTCTTAGTGGTAAGCAGAGGAAAGCCCTCGGCAAGGTTGAAGCGCATCTGATAGCCAAAGATGCCCTTGGTGCCTGTACCCGTGCGGTCGCCACGCACAACACCATCCTTGAGGATTGTGCTAAGCAGGTCGAGATACTGTTTCATCTATGTCAAATGTTTTAAGTTCGAGTTGTTTGTTGTCATCGAGCGTCACGTAGTAAGCCTTATCGTGCGACCAATCGCTCATAAACATCAGCACAAAGTCGTCACGAAGCTCGAAGGGGTAGTGCATATGTCCGAAGATGTAGGCATCGACATCGGCATGGCGCTCATGATGCTCAACGGCATAGTCTACCAAGAAATTAAGGTTTGCAGGGGTGATATGCTCGCCACCATGCGACTTACGAGATTTTCCGCTCCACCACTTGCCAAACTTGAGCGCCAAGTCGGGGTGCACCAACCAGCTAAAGAGCTTGCGTGCGGTGCGTGAGCGGAAGATGGCGTTCATAAGTTGTAGCATAGGCTGACCCTTGATGTTCATGTTATCGCCATGAGCAAGGTGGAGCTTCATGCCTCCCACCTCCTCGATGTGTGGGCGACGCACGATGCGCATGCCACACTCCCACTCGAGGTAGTCGTAGCACCACATATCGTGGTTACCGGTATAGAAGACAACCTCAACGCCACGTCGAGCAAGCTCCGAAAGACGGGCGAGTATGCGCACAAAGCCCTTAGGCACCACCCTACGATACTCAAACCAAAAGTCGAAAACATCGCCAAGAAGATATATCTTAGTGGCATCCTCAGCCACCATGTCGAGCCAACGGCAAAAGGCATTCTGGGTGCGGCGAACCTGATTAGGGCTTCCAGCGCCAAGATGTATATCAGAAACAAAGTAAATCATCGCTACAAACGCTTTTTAATCTGCTTCTCGAGCTCCTTGCTATCGAGCGAGCAGATGTTAATAGTGCCATCACGTGAGATGATATATGCCATAGGCACCTGATATATAGCATATAGCGAGAAGACGCTTGGGTTGGTGCTGCCGAACACCGAGATCCATGGGTGCTCCTGGGCACGTGTTGCCTCGATCCACAAGGCACGGTTCTCGTCAGCCGAGACATGATATATCTCGAAGCCCTTGTCGTGATACTTCTCGTAGAGGGGCTTAAGCTCAGCATTGATGCTGTTGCACAAAGGAATCTGCGCCGACCAGAAGTAGAGCAACACAACCTTGCCATCGAGATCCGATAGGCGGTGCATCTTCTTATACATGTCGTCGAGCTCTATGTCGGGATAGGATGTCTGCTGAAGATTTGTGGCGAGCTCAACAAGAGCCTCAACATCGGCAATCTCACGCTCGAGAAGCGCAACATATGGCGACTCGGGATATGCCTTTGCGATACCCTCCTTCAACGCCTGGAGGTGTGGTGTGGCAACACCCTTGCCACGAAGCATAGGCACATACTCCTCGACAACCTGCTGACGTGTAGCATAGAAAGCGGCTATTGACGAGGGGTGTGAGCCCACAAAGCGCAACTGCACACGCATAGCCTCCTCGGCAGCACGATATGCCTCCTCGTTGAGCTTAACGATGTTGTTCTCGGCGAGCGCCATCTGCTGGCTAAGCGTTGCGAGCTTATCCACCGCAGCGTAGTACTCCTTGTTAAAGTTCGCGATGAGCGCCGACTCCTCTGAACCCTTAACCTCGTAGTTAAGGAAGAGGTTGCCCAACGAGTCTACATAGATGTCGTCGCCAGGGGCAACAACAAGTGTGATGGGGCGTATGCCATTGCTAAAGCTTAGGCGATAGAGGCGAGGCGAGGCACCACGCTCAACCCTAAACTTAAACTCGAACTTACCACCCTCCGAAAGCTCCACCTCGCCAATCTTATCTACGGCATCGTAGCTATCGGCAATGCGCTCGAGGCTCAGCGTGAGCGGCTCATTAGTAACAAAACGACCCTCGATAGTAGTCTTTACTCCCGATGTAGCGCACGAAGTGAGCATGCATGCCACGACGGCTACAAACAAAATCAATCTCTTCATCTATCTCTTTACTTTATTTATGCTGGTTATGACGAGCACCACCCTTCTGTGCTCCCTTCTGCTGCTTGCGAGAGGCGGGGTGCTGATGCTGCTTCTTTGACTTTACGCTGCCACGACTGCTTGCCTGATGTGGGCGGTAGACGCTACGCATATTTGTGACATCGCTAAGATTTAGCTCCACGTCGCTCGCCGACATTAGGCGAATATCACGAGCGATAGAGTCGTTGTTGGGGTGCTCATTGTTATACTCGTAGCTCTTGGCACGAAGGTAGCGAGCAACATTCAGTATCTCGCCATAAACATCGTGCTGGGGCATCTCCTCTACGGCATGACGAAGCAACCTCTGCGCATACTTGCCATAGTGCTTGAACATGATGCGTGACTGTGGATAGCGCAACTTTTCGGGGCGCAACGACAGGTCTTGGCGTGATGGTTGCGTATAGGGCGAATCGACATCAAGCTTAAAATCGGACATTATAAAGAGGTGGTCCCACAACTTATGCTTAAACTCCTCGGTATCACGCAACATAGGATTGAGGTTACCCATGACGGCAATAACGGCCTTAGCCTGACGTGTACGCTCCTGACGATCCTCGATAAGCATCAACGAATCGACCATCTTGTGGATATGGCGACCATACTCCGGAAGGTAGAGCTTACTACGTGTAAAGTTATAATTTTTTCTCATCTCCATGAATTTTCTCAGGGCCTTAGAATGCTACTGTCACAATCGAGCCATATTCGCATTCTATCCGGTTCATTCTACTGAATAATATTGTAACGATGGATAAATCTTTTCACCTTTATCCCTTGTTTGATGTTGTTGTGAAGCAAGCCTGCAACGAAGCAACAACCTCTTAGAGCTTTAGCTCTATTAACACTACAAAGTAAAAGAAAATAATTAATATAAACAATAGCTATGACAAAGATTTTACTTAACATTGAGTCGAAAAGTCTGCTTAACTCGCTAAGCGAACGTCTGCAATTCGAGAACTATGCTACACTACCTTTGGGCGACATGAGCCAAGCACGAAGGGTGGCAGAGGCCGAGAGCCTCAGCGTTGCCATAGTAGACGAAAATGTCGATATCACCGACCTGAATATACCCACCATCGTCATCGCCAAGAACCCAAACATCGACTCGGCTGTCGAGGCGCTACGTCGTGGTGCGATGGACTACCTAAGCCTACCTATCGACATGAACCGACTACTCGACACTCTGCGCAAGTTGGAGTCGGAGAGCCCCACCACCATGCCACGCACAACACAGCGCCAACACCCACGACGCACGAATTGTGCCACACAGCCAATAATAGGCAATTCGAGGGCGATAGACAAAGTGCGCTCAATGATAGAGCGAGTGGCACCATCGAACGCTCGAGTATTGATCCTCGGCGAAAATGGCACGGGCAAGGAGCTTGTGGCACGCTGGCTACACGCCAAGAGCAGCCGCTGCGATGCTCCCTTTGTCGAGGTTAATTGCGCAGCGATACCTGCCGAGCTTATCGAGAGCGAACTGTTTGGCCACGAGAAGGGGTCGTTCACCTCTGCCATAAAGCAGCGCAAGGGCAAGTTCGAGTTAGCCGATGGTGGCACCCTCTTCATGGACGAGATTGGCGACATGGCACTATCGGCACAAGCCAAGGTGCTTAGAGCGCTGCAAGAGAATAAGATAACACGTGTGGGTGGCGACAAAGATATACCCGTAGATGTGCGTGTTGTGGCGGCAACAAACAAGGATATTCGCCACGAGATTGAGGTGGGCAACTTTCGTGAAGACCTATACCATCGCCTCAGTGTCATAGAGATACACGTGCCACCCTTGCGTGAGCGCCAGGGCGACATTGGCCTGCTTGTCGAGCACTTTATAAACGAGATATGCCAGCACCACGACATCAAGCCCAAGAGCATTGAGGGCGATGCCATGGAGCTGCTGTCGAACTATCCGTGGACAGGAAACATTCGTGAGCTACACAACGTCGTCGAACGACTGATAATACTCAGCGATGAGCGCATCACAGCAGATGCCGTGCGCCAATACTATCGTAGTTAGAGGAGGTATTTGCGTAGCTCCTCGACATCGGATAGCACCCTCTCGGCACCCGCCTCGTAGAGCTCCTCAGCAAACCTGAAGCCCCACGCCACGCCTATAGAGTCGATACCCGCCGCCTGTGCTGTGCGGATGTCGATGCCCGAGTCGCCAATCATCACGGCACGCTCGGGGGCTATGCCCGCACGACTGAGGATTCCTGTCACGATTTGTGGGTCGGGCTTAAGAGGTGCGCCCTCACGATTGCCCTCAACAGCCACAAAGTCGATATCGCCGAAAAACTTCGACACAAGACGGTCGGTGCCATGCTGAAACTTATTCGAGGCTACGGCAAGCTTAACACCATGCTGCTGTAGGTCACCAAGCAACTCGCACATACCCTCATAGGGCACGGTGTGGCGGTCGATGTTATCGAAATAGTAGCGTCTAAACTGCGTAACACACTCATCTACATAGGCTTCGTTCGCTGCCAACGCCTCGGGCAGAGCACGCTCAACAAGGCGCTTGATACCTCCGCCCACCATCTGTCGATACTCCGCATCGGTATGCTCGGGGAGGTTACGTGAGCGCATAACATAGTCTACTGATGCCGCCAAGTCGCCAATGGTGTTTAGCAGCGTGCCGTCAAGGTCAAATATTACAATATCGTATTTCATAGCTACAAAGGTAGAAAAATTTTACTATCTTTGCATCTATGATACGCCTAAGTTTAGTTATAGCCACATATAATCGTGCCGAGCAGCTGATGACAACGCTCGACTCCGTTGCCGCACAGAGGTGCTCGTGTGGCGAGTGGGAGTGCGTGGTGGTGGATAACAACTCGAAGGACGACACCCGTGAGCGTGTCGAGCGATTTGCCCAAGAGCACCCCGAGCTAAACCTACGCTACATATTTGAGCAGCGACAGGGCTTGTCGCACGCCCGAAATGCGGGTATCGAGGCCTCGGTGGGCGACATCATCGCCTTTATCGACGATGACGAGCGCATTGTCGAGGAGTTTGTCGAGGCATATGTCATGCTCTTCGACAGCTACCCCGATGCCATGGCGGCGGGCGGCAAGATCGTCGCCGACTACCCCACGGGGCGACCACGCTGGATGTCGCACTACCCCGAGCTACCCATTGCCAACCCGATGGACTTTGGCGAGAAGATAAAGCCTTTTCCCAAGAGCAGAATCCCTGGCGGAGGTAATATGGCTATGCGCCGTAGTGTTTTTGCAACTATCGGCATGTTCGACACCTCGTTGGGACGCACTGGAAAGCGGCTTATCGGCGGCGAGGAGAGCGACCTCTTCGAGCGCATGGCTAAGTTCTCTATGAGGTGCTACTATGTGCCTCGTGCGGTGATGTACCACATCATTCCCGAGGAGAAGCTCACGGCAGAGTATTTCGAGCGCCTGACATATAACATCGGCGTTACCCAGCGTGTGCGTGCCACGTTGCATGGCCGCCGCATGCGCCTATATATTAGCGAGATAGCAAAGTGGGGAGTCACCCTACTAATGTGCCTTATGCACCACCCCGCACAGTCGCGCTACCTGCTTAAGTTGCGATATAATATCTCGAGGGGAATCTTTCAAAGAGAGAGATAATAAGGTAAGGTGTGCTTCGCACGAGATTAATGAGATAGATGGGACGAATGGGACGAATGGGATAGATGGGATAAATAGGGAAGATAGGGACAAAAACACTAAACTCTCTAAATTCGCTAAATTCCTTAAGTTCACTAATAACCAACTCAGCGCACAATTTGTTGTTAGAAGGGGTTAGATGTGGTCTCGACATGAAAAAGCTCCGGATGGGCTGTACTCGAAGTACTGCTCATTCGGAGCTTTGATTGAGAGGCCGCAGATTGCGGCTTATCACAGGAAATAATTTGTTGTCAGAAGCCGTGAGATGTGGTGCATCGAAAAAGTGACCACCACGGGATAGTACAAGAAGTACAGCCCGTGGTGGTCAGCTTTTAGCGATGTGCCGCAGATTGCGGCTTATCACAACAAATTCAACAAATTAGAAGTTATAGGTGCAAGAAATACCCATATTCGCAAGTCCTAACTCATTGAAGAACACGTCGTTTGCACCCTTAACATAGAGGATGCCAGGACCAAATGTTGGGGTCCAATCGACAGCTACGGTGAGAGGTAGGTTGTTGAATGTGAAGCCGAGGCGTGCCATGCCGGCAACGCCTACGTAGGCATAGTGCGCCACGCCACCAGCATTAACACCAGCACCTGCGTCTACAAACCACTTACCACCACGTGGTGTCCAATCCATGTCGAGGAGGTGCCAATTGTGAAGAAGCATGAAGTCTGCCATCACACGGCCCTGGTGAACATTGATTGTATTCTCGGTTGCTACCCAGCTTGTGATCAAAGGGTTGTTCCATGAAGCACCAAAGCGTGCCTCGATATAGTTTTTGCCATCGTACTTATACTGGCCCAACGCCTGGAAGCCTGAGCCCACACGACCACCCACAGACCACTGCTGAGCAAAGGCTGTTGTGGTGAGTAGTATAGCAGCAAAGATTAGAAGTACTCTTTTCATTGTTTTATCTCGTTACGTTTATCAAAGATTAGAGCCGCCTTGCGACGGCTCTATGTTGTTTAGAAGTTGTATGTGCAAGTAAGCGCTACACCGTAGAAGCCTGAGCCCCAAGCATTATGCAAGAGGTAGATTGTTGGACGATAGTCCAAAGACAATGTTACAGGCTTGTTGAAGCGGATACCGAAGGCTACATCACCAGCAACACCCACGTTGAAATACTGAGGAGCAGCTACTGCCGATGCACCAACACCTGCTGAGAGGAACCACTTACCAGCGCTTGGAGTCCAATCCCACTCGCAGAGATTCCAATTATATGTAGCATTGAGGTCGAAGTGGTTGCCGAAGCCGTAAAGACCAAGGTTAGCCTCGAGGTAGTTCTCTGCAGAGAAGTGACGCTCATACTGAAGCTCTGCGCCATAACCTAGGCGAAGACCGATAGAGTTCTGATACTGCTGAGCTGATACAGCTGACACACACAATACAGCAACGATTGCAAGTAAAAACTTTTTCATAATTGTTAAGTATTTAAGTTAGACGATTTGTTCTTTGAACGTTTTCTAAAGACAAATCTACAATTTTTTTCTGGAAATTCAAAACTTTTTCGACATTTTCCAACGAAGATTGAGTATAAATACCACTTGGGAGTTATGGGAGGGGAAACGTGAGAAGCGAAAGGTGTGGTGTGCTCCGCACGAGATTAAATGAGTAAAGAGTAATAAAAAGTGGGCAAAAGGTCCAAAGGGTCCAAAGGGTAGCGAAAAATTACCCCTTCTGCCGCTTTAATACCCTTCTGCCGCTTTAATACCCTTCTGCCGCTTAATTTCTCTATGCCCTGCCCATCTAAATCAGCGCACTTAATTTATCATTAGAAGGGGTTAGATTTGGCTTATCGCAAAAGTGAGCACCCGAGGATAGTACTCTAACGTACAGCCTCGGGTGCTCAACTTTTGGGATAGGTCGAAGATGACCCCTTATCACGATAAATTTATCGTTTGGTTTTGTAGGCAGCACGATACGATCCTCGTGCCATCTTCTGCAACTTATTCTTAATAAGGTTCTTGCGGATTGGCGCAAGGTGGTCGGTGAATACCAAGCCCTCGATATGGTCGTACTCGTGCTGGATAACACGTGCTGGCTTGCCTGTGAACTCCTCGTCGTGCTCCACAAAGTTCTCGTCGAGGTAGCGCATGCGAATGGTTGTCGAGCGACGAACATTCTCGTGGAGGCCTGGAAGCGAGAGGCAACCCTCCTCAAATAGCTCGGTCTCCTCCGAGCGCTCGTAGATCTCGGCATTGATAAACACACGCTTAAAGTCTGCCAACTCAGGGATATCCTCGCCCCATGGTGTGCAATCTACGATAAATAGGCGGATGTTCTTGCCAATCTGTGGCGCAGCAAGACCTACGCCCTCAGCCTCGGCGAGGGTGATCCACATATCCTCGATAAGCTTCTTTAGCTCAGGGTACTCAGGTGTGATGTCCTCAGAGATGTTGCGCAACACCTGCGAGCCGTATATTACAATTGGGTAAATCATAGCTTATTCTTTGTTTTGTTACATACCTACTGATGCCATATAGTCCTGCAAGATTATCGCTGCCGAGATCTTGTCTACCAACGACTTATCACGGCGTGCCATCTTACCGATGCCGCTCTCACGAATGGTGCGCTGTGCCAATACCGACGTGAAACGCTCGTCGTAGGCTACCACCTGCTTGTCGGGGTAGGCATGGCGCAGACGTCCCATGAGCGGCTGAATGTAGCGCATGGTCTCCGATGGCTCACCACTCATCTGGCGGGGGTGGCCCACGACGATTGTCGAGACCTCCTCACGCCCGAAGTAGTCGGCGAGGTAGCGCTCGAGCTGCTTTGTCTCGACAGTCTCGAGGGGCTGTGCTATGATGCCCAGAGGGTCGGTCACAGCGAGGCCTGTGCGCTTAGTGCCGTAGTCTATGGCAATCAGACGAGCCATTAAGCCTTAATCTTTTTGAAGAGCTTGCGGAATGATACCTCGTCATCAACCAACGCACGCAACGCCTCGATCTTGATGCGCTCCTGCTGCATGGTGTCGCGGTGACGTACGGTAACAGTGCCATCCTCCAATGTCTGGTGGTCTACAGTAACGCAGAATGGAGTACCGATAGCATCCTGACGGCGGTAGCGCTTGCCGATAGAGTCCTTCTCATCGTAGACAACGTTGTAGTCATACATGAGCTCGTCGATAATCTGGCGAGCAACCTCTGGAAGACCGTCCTTCTTAACGAGTGGCATTACGGCAACCTTTGTTGGTGCAAGGGCTGCAGGGATGCGCAATACTACACGCTCCTCGCCATTCTCGAGCTTCTCCTCGCAGTATGCTGCCGACATAATCTGCAAGAACATACGATCAACGCCGATAGAGGTCTCAACAACATAAGGGACATAGCTCTCGCCACGCTCTGGGTCGAAGTACTGAATCTTCTTGCCCGAGAACTCCTGGTGACGACCAAGGTCGAAGTCGGTACGTGAGTGGATACCCTCAACCTCCTTGAAGCCGAATGGGAAGTTATACTCTACGTCGGTAGCGGCGTTAGCATAGTGTGCGAGCTTATCGTGGTCGTGGAAGCGGTAGTTCTCGTCGCCGAAGCCAAGGGCACGGTGCCAAGCCATACGTGTATCCTTCCACTTTGCCCACCACTCCATCTCGGTGCCAGGCTGCACGAAGAACTGCATCTCCATCTGCTCGAACTCTCGCATACGGAAGATAAACTGACGAGCAACAATCTCGTTACGGAACGCCTTACCAATCTGAGCGATACCGAAAGGAAGCTTCATGCGGCCTGTCTTCTGCACATTGAGGTAGTTCACGAAGATACCCTGTGCAGTCTCAGGACGAAGGTATACGGTGTTAGCTCCATCAGCTGTTGAGCCCATCTGTGTTGAGAACATGAGGTTGAACTGACGAACATCGGTCCAATTGCGAGTACCTGAGATAGGGCAAACAATCTCGCAGTCGAGGATAATCTGCTTTAGCTCCTCGAGGTTGTTGTCGTTGAGGGCTGTTGCAAAGCGCTCGTGAACGGCATCCATCTTAGCCTTGATCTCGAGCACACGTGGTGATGTTGCGAGGTACTGATTTTCGTCGAAAGCCTCACCAAAACGCTTGCGAGCCTTCTCCACCTCCTTCTGAATCTTCTCCTCCTGCTTAGCCATCCAATCCTCAACAAGAACGTCGGCACGGTAGCGCTTCTTCGAGTCTTTGTTGTCGATAAGTGGATCGTTGAAAGCACCTACGTGGCCCGATGCCTCCCATGTCTTTGGGTGCATGAAGATAGCTGCGTCGATACCTACGATGTTCTCGTTGAGCTTAACCATTGAGTCCCACCAATAACGCTTGATGTTGTTCTTGAGCTCAACACCATTCTGACCGTAGTCGTATACAGCGCCAAGACCATCGTAAATCTCGCTCGAAGGGAATATAAAACCATACTCCTTGCAGTGAGCAATAAGCTTCTTAAACAATTCTTCCTGTGTCATAATCTATATCGTTTTTGTTATTCGTTTCGTGGGTTATATGCTATAAGCATATTCAAACGGCAAAGATAGCAAAAAAAAGTGAAATGTGAAAGGCGAAAGGTGAGAAGTAAGGAATTTATTAATGAGAAATGAGGAATTAGTAATGAGAAAAGAGTAATGAGTAATAATATTCATTGCTACTAATTACTAATTACTCACTACTCATTAAGCCTTGTGCAAAGCACACCCTACTCTTCACCTTTCACTTCTCACCCTTCACTTTATGAGGTTGTTTGCCCTGAATGAGTAGCGTGCACCCTGGGCGATTATCACATGGTCTAATAGACGAATGTCGAAGAGTCGTGCTGCCTCCATAACACGCTCCGTGAGCTCCATATCTTGGCGGCTCGGGTCGGTAGTTCCCGAGGGGTGGTTGTGCACCAAAACAACCTGAGTGGCAAGCAGTTCTATCGCTCGCTTGATTATCAGGCGACAATCCACAACGGTGGTCTGCACGCCGCCCTGACTTATGCGCATGCGGTCGAGCACCCTGCCCGACGAGGCGAGATATAATGCCCAGCACTCCTCGTGCTTCAGCGTGCCGAGCTGTGGCTCCATGATACGTGCCACGTCGCTATCCGAGGTTATAGTGTCGTAGGCTGTGCCCTCCGCAAGCAGCACCCTGCGTCCCAGCTCCGTAGCCGCCTTTAGGCGCATGGCACGCCTTAGGCCAAGACCCGAAGTCATGCGCAGGCGTGAAAAGTCGGTAGAGGTGAGCCTAAGCAGCGAGCCATCGACACCCTCAACAAGCTCATGAGCCACCTCCAGCGCCCTATCGTCGCCTGCACCCTCAGCAATGATTGCCGCAACAAGCTCGCTATCGGTCAGGCTCTCGGCACCTCGTGAGATTAGTTTATCGGTAAGATTTTTCATATTTGAGCAACATTTTATCTAACACGCACTTGCATTCCTGGCTCGAGGGTCTCGGGCGTGATGTCGGGGTTAAGTTCTTGTATCTTCGTGGCGTGGGTAGCATGCATCACGGCAATGCGACCAAAGGTGTCGATCTGGGTTGCTACGTAATATTCAGGGCCACTGTTCTCGGGCTCCTCGCCCCAGCGCAATACACCATCGAGCACCACCGAGAATGAGCCACGAACAACAATCTTCTGCCCCACGGCAAGATGCTTAAGATCAACACCGTAGTTGAGTGCCTCGATAGCCTTGCGTGAGGTGCTATACTTAATAGCCAACGAGAGGAGAGTATCACCCCTTTTTACGGTGTGCACAACACGATCCTGCACCACGTCGCACTCAAACTCACCGCAATACTTCGTTGGGTCGAAGATGCAATACTCTGTGCCATAGCGCTTGTAATGAACATAGCAACGACCATCATTTGCCATATCTCGGATAGAGGTCTCGACAACAACCCTCATGCCCTCACGCACCAGGGGTTGCAGCTGGTCGAGGTCCTCCGTGGCAAGACATATACACCCCTCCGAGGCACGTGTGCCAAGGTTGTGGCGACGGAGCGTGGCATGAATGCCGATGCCATAATGGGGAGGGGCAAGCAGGCGGATAAACCAGTTGCCGTAGCTATGTTGGATATAGCCGTTACCATCGTTGGCATCGTTACCCCACAACGAGGCATCTGCAATCTCGCACACCAAAAACTCACCCTCGGGCGTACGGTAGTCGCCGGGGCGCAGCTTGTTGCCATAGCGGCTACCCACGGTGGCAGCGTAGCAGCATATCGTGCGGCCATAAATATCTACAACAGAGAGCGTTTGTCGCTCCTTGGATATGAGTATGTAGTCTGCCAAGTAGGGAATACCATCGCACACCACATCGTCGGGAGCATCAACTATGTCGATGTCGGAATATACAAACGACACGAACTTATCGATATATGTTCCGTGGCCGTAGCGCCATAGGCTACGTACAAAAGCCTCGGCAGGTGATGCAGAGAGCACAGATGCCACCACTAACACTATGCACAATGCTATGCGTCGCACAGCAGGGGTTATGTATGTTGATTTAGGCATCTGTTTTATCGAGCTATATAATTAAACAAAGTTAGCAAATCTTTTGCTTAGCACAAAATATTTGGGGATAATTGTTTTGTTGGGTGGCTCGGCGCAGAGATGCGACGAATGGGAGAGATGGGGAGAATAGGGACGATAGGGAAAATAGGGAAAATAGGGAATTTAAGGAACTTAGGGAAAGACTATCACTAAACTCCTTAAATTCATTAAATTCACTAAACTCCTTAACTACCACCTAAATCAGCGCACTAATTTCTTGTCAGAAGGGGTTAGGCTTGGTCTATCACAAAAGAAGATCCCCTCGGGATAGTACTCAAACGTACAGCCCGAGGGGTCTTTCTTTGTGTGATGGGCCGAGAATGACCCCTTATCACAAGAAATTCACGACAAATTAAGGCGGTCGATACGATCCAAAAGCTCAGCACTCGCCTCGTCGTTGAGCTGTGGCTTCTGCGACTGCGACACCGAGTAGGCAGCACTCTGCTCGGCAGCCTTCTTCGAGTCGCCCGAGCCATAGCCTACTGCCATGCCGTCGATATATACCGTCGAGACAAAACCCTGGTGATAGCCCGAGTTGTCGCCCGTGGTGCGAAACTCGATGGTGTAGTGGTTTTTCTGACACCACTCTATGAGTCGGCTCTTGAAGTCGGTCTCCGACTTAAGCACCTCGTCGATAGAGAGATAGCGACCGTATATGTCGTTAATAAGCAGGCGGTTGGCGAAGTCGTAGCCCTGGTCGAGGTAGATAGCACCCATCATGGCCTCGAAGGCATCGCCATAGATATGCTTCTGTGTTGTGTTGTTGGCAGCGTGAGAGATAACGTGCTTGTCGAGACCTATTGCCGAGGCTATGCGATTGAGCGACTGGCGTGACACAATCTTCGAGCGTAGCTGTGTCATAAAGCCCTCGTCACGGTCGGGGAACTCGATAAATAGGTAGTCGGAGGTTATGCTCTCGATGACGGCATCGCCCAAGAACTCGAGGCGCTCGTTATTTATGTGGCTGCCATCCTCCAGCTCCACCGATGCCGACTTATGGATAAGGGCGAGTTTGTAGAGCTCGATGTTGTTTGGAATAAAGCCAAACATATCGTCAATGGCAGCATAGAACTCTCTATCCTTGCCATAGCGACGACGTATTGGACGTAGCAAAAAATCGAACATTGCCGTAGTGTAGTTTCTATCCGTTAAGAATAAAGAATGGACTAAACCAAGGTTATAGCCTTGGCATAGTCCATGCACATGTAATTTTAAATCTTAAACAGCACGCTCCGCACAATAGTGTCGGGGGCGTAACACTTGTAAGATTATGCTATATTACTTGTGAGACTCGATGTAGCTGATAGCGTCGCCTACAGTCTGAATCTTCTCAGCATCTGCATCTGGAATCTGAAGATCGAAAGCCTTCTCGAACTCCATGATGAGCTCTACCTGATCCAAAGAGTCTGCACCAAGGTGTGCTGTGAAGCTTGCCTCTGCAACAACCTCAGTCTCCTTAACGCCCAACTTGTCAACGATAATCTCGACAACCTTTGACTGAATTTCTGACATAATAAATAAGTTTTAGTTAAACATTATAGTAGTAAAAATTATGCTACTGTAATACGTCTTTTTTTACCAAGACGATGCAAAAATAACACTTTTTTATTATCTTTGACATTATTTCGCAAAAAAATTATCAACAGTTTCTTGTAAAAAACCGTTAAACAACTAATACTTAAGTAATTATGAATCTTTTGTTAATTTCCAATTCTACGAATACAGGTGAGGCTTACCTAAAGTACCCTATTGCTGAAATCGCAAAGACTCTCGAGGGTGTCACCGAGGTGGTATTTATCCCCTATGCCGCCATCACATTCTCTTACGACGAGTATGAGCGCAAGGTTCAGGAGCGCTTCAACGAGATAGGCATCAAGGTTCGTTCGGTGCACCACGCACTCAACAAGCGTAACTTTGTGCGCCACGCACAGGCTATCGTCATCGGCGGTGGTAACACATTCGCACTTTTGAAGAAGATGCAGGAGGAGGATTTGTTGGACATGATCTTCCGCAGAGTGAAGGCTGGCGTGCCTTACATCGGCTGGTCGGCAGGTAGCAACGTTACTTGCCCTACTATCTGCACCACTAACGACATGCCTATCGTGCAGCCTAAGTCGTTCCGTGCTATCGGTCTTGTTCCATTCCAGATCAACCCTCACTACCTCGACGCTAACCCTGAGGGTCATGCTGGCGAGACACGTGAGCAGCGCATCAACGAGTACATCGAGGCTAACCGCAGCCGCTATGTTGTGGGCTTGCGCGAGGGTTGCATGCTTCGCATCAACGACAACGGCATCGAGCTTATCGGCTCACGCCCAATGCGCATCTTCAAGAAGGGCATCGAGACCTACGAGGTGCAGCCAGGCGACAACATCGAGTTCCTACTCAACCGTCAGAAGTAGTGAGCCGCACAGCCGAGATTGGCGCTCGTGGCGAGGATATTGCCACCGAGTGGTTGCGTGAGCAGGGCTACTATATCGTGGAGCGCAACTGGAGAGTTGGACGCTACGAGATGGATATTATTGCCGAGCACTACGACACCCTGCACTTTGTGGAGGTTAAGACACGTCGTAAAGGGGGCTGGCAGTCGGCTTACGACAGCATCGACGAGCAGAAGACTCGCTCGCTGCGCCGTGCCGCCATGGCATACCGCTCGATGCACCGCATAAGGCACAACATTCAGTTTGACCTTATCGCCATCACGGTCTATGACGACAACTCTACGTCGTTGGAGTATGTCGAGAATATAATCTAAACAAGGAGGGTGACCAAAGCGGTCACCCTCCCTTCGTTATAGCTCTATGCCTATCTCGATATTGTCGATATTATCGATGCTCTCGATTCTGAAGCCCGTAGCACCTCGCATATCGAACGTGGTCATCTTCGTTGTGCCATCGAAGCTGTGCGATGCACCCTCCGCATAGCTCTGCTCAGCGCCATCGCCCCAGCTTATATTGCCCATAACGGCATCACCTCGCCATGTGGGCGACTTGAGCGTGGTGTTGGCGTGGTTGAGCTTAAGGGTCATGCGCTCGGGCATAGCACCCTGCACAACGGTGATGGTCTGCTGCGCCTCGCCAGCGAGAATGAGGATATAGGCAACACGCTCCTTTTTTGAGGTGTTCTCATCGACCATAAAACGCACGGTGTAGCCCTTCATGTCTGAGCCACGACTACCCTCCTCAAGACGTATCCAATCGGCACTTAGCTCGAAGCTATACTCGGCGTTGGTGTCGAACCTCAGCTCGAGGGTCTGCGCCTCGTAGCTTAGCTCATACCTCGCCTCTGCCGACTCTACCCTATCGGGCTCGGGCGTGGGCGCTGGTGTAGGCTTGTGACAGCCAACAACCAACAAAAGGGCTGCAATGATATATATATACTTTGTCATTATTTAAGCGGCTTAATAGTGAATGTAAATGTTCGCTCCTCGACACCCTTGCGCACAAGGAGCACGGTATAAGTCAGTCCTGGGACGAGGCGTGTGGTGTTGATAGTTAGCTTACCACGCACAATCTCGACACCATCTTCGACATAGTTGCCATCTTGGTAGAGTGCCGACTTAACATCGTCGTCGTAGTCCACGACGATTACCTGCGACAGCTTGTCGTAGTCGAACGATGTTGTAGCGCCGATGGGTGCATAGCGCATGACATAGTCCCACGTGGCATTTTCGGAGTAGGGATACATAACAAACCACTCGTCGCTCCCCTTCGCCGCATAGAACACACGTAGGCGGTCGCCCTCCTCGACACTCTCGGTAAGCTTACAGCCGATAGGGCCGCAGCTGCCGTAGTATTGTGGAGGTAGGTTGAACTCCTCAGCCTCCGACACCCACGCCTTGCGCCTACCCTCCTTGTCGCAGTGAGCAACACGCACACGGCCGCTAAACTCGAGAGCCGAGATGTTGGAGATAAGAATGCTGTTAATAGTAAACTGAGCACCCTTGACAAACTCCTCGGCGTCGAGCTCCAAGCCCGTAGAGTAGAGCGTGAGCCAATCCTCGAAACTCTCGCCACGCATAGGCTCCAAGTTGAGCAGTGCATACTGACCATAGTCGAACTCATACTCCTCGAGGATAAGGGCATCGAGCGTAAAGAAGCCATCGAAGACACCACCCCAGCCCCAATTTACGTGGAAGTAGTTGTTGTCGTCGATGCCGTCGAGCACAAAGGCGTGACCCGAGTAGTCCTCCATAAATCCGCTATACCACACCGGATTTCCCGCCTCTATCTCACGGCGGAGCATATCGGTCCAATAGCTGTCGCTAAAGTTTCTACGGAAGAGAATGCAGCAGGCAGGGCTATAACCATAGTTCTTGTACAACGCCTCGGTGTTGGGGTTTGCTCCCGTGCCGAGGGCTGCATAGTCTGCCATAAACGAGTGTCCAAGGTCAGCCATGAGCGTTGCAACAGCCTGTGCCTCAGTGTGGTTATACTCACCCTCGACATATGTCTCGAGCATATTATCCCAATCGTAGGCGTGGTTTAGGTCACGCTCAGGGACGTAGATGCCCTGCGTGAGGGTAGTATATGCCATGGTTGTACCCACAGCTCGCTCGGGCCAACGATAGTGCTTCATGATGATTGCCACCGCCGTCTGCGTGCAGCCTGTCAAGGATAGCGCATCGCCGTCGATGGGGCACTCGAGGTTGTAGGGTTCGAGCTGGCTCCAACGAGCAGTATGTAGCATCGTGGCACTGTGCGGAGTGTAATCCTCGCTCCAACGGCGCACAACGCTTGGGCGTGGCTCTAAGTCGTGCTTGCGAGCATACTCTACCGCACGATCTACATGGCGCAGCCATGCCTCGAAAGAGGGAGGCAACTCGCCCGAGTCGGGAGCTGGGTAGTTAAACGAGTAAGCCAAGACAGGAGGCAGCACATCGTCGCCCGCAACAATGACGAAGCCTCGCATGTCGCTCTTGGCAAAGACGTAGAACGACGGAGCATCGGTAGCACGTGTATCGCTTAGGCGTGAGCTGTCCCACACGAGGCTAACAGCGCCATAGCGTGTAGCATCGCCCGAGAGCAGCTGCTGAGCAACAATCTCGGCACACTCGGGCGTAACCTCGTGTGCTGACACAACGCCACACGCAACAATGGCTACAAAAAATAGAAGTAGACGTTTCATAACTATTTACAATAAGGGGCTATCCAAGAGCATTGGACAACCCCATATTTTCAAAGAATTCATATTATACCATTTTGTTGTTGGAGTAGTGCAGATACAACGCTCGGCAAATTTTGGAGCGATGGACTGTATTTGAGGCACTGCCCATTGCTTCAACAATCTGTTAGCGGCAGTAGATGCGCTAATAACACAACAAACTATAAGATAGGCTTAGCCTCAGAAGCACGGGTAAACGATGCCTCGTCCTTAATAGCCTGAGGGATAGTGCACTTCTCGTAAACGCTCACGATGCTTGTATCCTCCTGGCTCTGCAACATTAGCTTGCCGTCGGCAAACATAAACTTGTAGCCACAAGCCCAATTTGTGCCATCGGCATAAGAGCCTGTTACGATGTCGCCGTTTACGCTGTAAGTGCCTGTGAAGTGCTCGTAGAATAATGTATATACCTGCTGATAGATATTGAAGCCATTGCTCTTAAACTCAACATATACGTCGAACTCGGGAGCCTCGCCATTCCACTCTACCATGTGCCACTCGCCAAGGAGTGCTGACTTATCGCCTGGCCTTGGCTCAACATTAGGCTCACAGCCAACAAGAGCAAGAAGGGCAACTGCGAAGATTGCAAAAAACTTTTTCATATATCGAAACTTTTTTAGCGTTACACAACCTATTACAACCAACCACCTGGGTTAAGTGGTGAGCCTGTACCCTCATCAACCTTTACACCTGGGCGAACGATAAGGGCAAACTCCTGCTGAGCCTCCATACCGCCGGTAATCTGACCACCACCCACGGTGTTACCACCAGCAACATACTTCAGGGTAACGAGTGCTGAGCCAGGCTTAGTACATGTCAATACAAGCTTGCTACCCATAAACTGGCAGTTAGTGACGCCGAGCTTCTCGATAACATCGGCTGGAAGCTCGGTCTTGAGCATCTTAACCTGGCAGCCACCATCGCCGATATAGCTGTTGATGTCGATGATAACACTCTCGTTGAGAGGCACAGGGATACATGTTGTGCCACGAACAGCCATCAACACACGGTAAGCGTCGATAAGACCTGTACCCATCTTGTTGGTGTAGCCTGGGAGGTTTAGCACACCACCCTCGTAGCTTGTCTTAGTGCCTGAGAACTGACCGAAGCCTGTTACTGACGACACGATGATGTCCTTAAGCTCAGGGAGTGACATCACGATGCCATTGTCGGCAGCATATGAGATAGCCAACGCAGCGATACCTGACACGTGAGGACATGCCATTGATGTACCCTGCATGCGAGCATACTTGTTGCCTGGGAGTGTTGATACAACACAACCATTATCTACGGTGTAGTTGCCCTGAACGTAGTACTCGCCACCAGGAGCCGACACGTTGCAGCCACGGTCGTAGCAGGTGTAGTATGTTGGAAGACCATCAGGAGCGATAGCCGACACTGCGATAAGCTTGTTCCAAGCTGCAGGATAGCCTGCTACAGCCTTGCCGTCGTTACCCGCAGCAAAGATGATGATACCACCATCGAGATTTGGGTGGTTCTTGGTCTCCATGAAGTACTTGAATGCCTCAGCCTCAACAGCTGTAGTGCCACTCTCGAAGCCAGCGTCGTTAGAGATAGCGCCAGCCTGGAAGCCCCATGAGTTCTGCAACACGCAAGCGCCACGGTCAGCAGCATACTCTACTGCGGCAGCAGTAGCTGTTGTTGTTGCAGCAGTACCGCCCGAGATAATCTGACATGAGATCATACGCACGCCATCGCCATTGCCCGAGCCACCAGCAACACCAGCAACACCCTTGCCGTTGTTGTTCACAGCAGCAACAGTACCAGCAACGTGAGTACCGTGACCTGAGTCACCTGTACGTGTCCATGTAATAGCACCCTTGTTCACGAAGTTGTAGCCATAGATATCATCAACATAGCCATTCTCGTCGTCATCAACGCCTGGCTCGCCATTGCGCTCAGCCTCATTAACAAGCATATTTGGGTTAAGATCCTCGTGCTCGTAGCAAACACCCTCATCAACAACCGCAACAACAACATCAGGACGACCTGTTGTGAGCTCCCATGCCTGGAAGAGGTTGATATCGGCACCAGCCTTAGCATTTGGGAACTTAACAGTACCATCGTTGTTGTAGTGCCACTGCTCCGAGAGCAATGGGTCGTTGAAAGGAAGCTCGCCTGAACGTGTAACGGCATAAGGCTCGATCTCTACAGGCTGTGCTGTAGGAGCGATAACACGATTAGCGAACTGCACACGCTCAACAACATCGAGCTTAGCAAGAGCCTTAGCAGCAACATCGAGGTCGGTATCCTCCGACATCGACACTGTGTACCAGCGGTGCATGCCACGCTCACGCTTACGCTCAGCATTCACCTTGAGGTTAAACACCGGCTGAAGGTTCTCTGCGCCAATCTCCATGAGCACCTCGTCGAATGCCGACACGCCTGAGCGTGTAGCCACCTCAGCGCCCTCGAGCTGCTCGGCAGTAGCCTCATCTACGTAGATGATAAGCTCGCCCTTGACAGCATCATTGGCAGTGTTCACAAACTTCTTGAGCATTGCTGCATCAACCATTGCTGAGCCCGAGCCATCAACATTGTCGGTAGCACACGACACTGCAAAGATTCCTGCCAAAGCAAGAATAAAGAGTTTTCTATTCATAGTAGTTTTAATTAAATATTGTTCTCTTCTATGTTTTTCGGCGAAGGCTGCGAATTTAGCACACCCTCTCAAGGTGCAAAAATAGTATATTTTTTTGAAAGATAGCGCCCCACCCCACTTTTTTACATAGTAAAAACTCCTCGGCACGCCAAAAACTCGCTGAACGCTTCGCAACAAAGTTGGTGCACGACACAAAAAAAAGACGATGGCGAGCATCTGTCCACCATCGTCTTTGCTGATATTAAGTTCCCGATTAGAGGAATGGGGTTACCTCTGCGCAGCGAGTACCACTTGTTGCCTCATTGCGAACATCCTCAGGAATAGTGCAAGCCTCATAGATGCACTTCATAGCCTGATCGTCGTCGCTGATAAGGGTCATGGTGTTGCCATCCTCAGAGATGCCACCTGTGTAGCCACACTTCCAAGCGCCACCCTCGAAGTACTCGCCTGTAAGCTTGTTGCCCGACACTTTGTAAGTACCGTCAAATAGCTTAAAGTCGAGGGTATAGAGCTGCTGGAAGAGGGCGAAGTTACCCTGATCGAAGCTGATATATACGTGGAACTCGGCAGCCACACCATTTACTGATACGAGCTTCCACTCCTTCTCGATAGCATCGAAGCTACCTACCTCGTCTGGACCTGGGCCTGGACCTGGAGTTGGCTTGCAACCTACCATTGCCATAAGCAGAACTACTGCCAATGACCATATTTTCAAACTCTTCATAAAGTTAAGTCAATATTTCAAGTTAAACATCTACTACAACCAACCGCCATTGTCGTTAGCCTTGCGGGCAACAATCACGATATCCTTCTCCATAAGACGACCACCGATGGTATCGCCACCACCAACAGCCTTACCACCTGCGATATACTTAACAGTGACAACGCCAATACCTGAGTTATTGCAAGTGAGGTAGATGCTACCGTTGAAGTATGTCTCGCCAGTGATGCCAAGGCGTGACTTAGTCTCAGCAGAGATGATGAACTCCTTCATAGGGGTTACTGAGATATCGCCCGAGCCGATGAATGTAGTAATCTTGAGCTCTGCCTCCTCGCCAACAGTAACAGGAACACACTGAGCACCACGCACGTTCATGATAGCCATCAACGCATCGAGCTTACCTGTACCCATGTTGTACTTGTAGTTATCGAGGGCGAGGTTAAAGATCTTACCGTAAGCGTCCCATGACTGCTTGTAGCCTACGAGATCAACATCGATGTTACGCACTGATGATACCATAAGGTCGTTGAACTGAGCATTTGTGAGGTAGTAGCCATTCTCAACTGCATAAGAGAGCACCAAGGCAGCAACACCAGATACGTGAGGACACGCCATTGATGTACCCTGCATATAGCCGTAGTCGCTGTTGTAGAGGCTGCTTGACAAAGCGTCGTAGGTCTCGCGTGGAAGAGTCGAGAGAACACAACCCTCATACTTCCACTTACGGTTCTCCAAAGATGACTCGCCACCAGGAGCCGACACATTGCAACCGAACTTGTAGTTGGTGTAAGATGTTGGAAGACCATCTGGAGCATAAGCAGTTACGCAAAGTAGGTCGCGATAAGCACCTGGATAGTCGGCACGAGCAAGACCATAGTTACCTGCAGCGAAGATAGCGATACCACCCTCCAAAGCCTTACAGTTGCTCTTGCGCACGAAGTACTTCAAGCCAGCAAGCTCAACGCCATATGATGCCTCGTAGATACCGTCAGACATCTGAGTTGTTGTATTAGGATAACCCCAAGAGTTCTGAAGGATAACTGCACCATTGTCGGCAGCATACTCCATACCCTTAGCGTTACCACCGAGAGTACTATTCTTAGCGCCATCGAAGATCTGGATAGACATGATGCGAACGCCATCGCCCTTGCCTGAGCCACCAGCAACACCGCAAACACCAATACCGTTGTTGTTTACAGCAGCTACAGTACCTGCTACGTGAGTACCGTGACCTGAGTCACCAAGGTAATCGGTATCCTGCCATGCCTGTACATCCCATGAGATATCACCATTACCGTCGATACAGTTGTAGCCGTGAACGTCGTCGATGATACCGTTACCATCGTCATCAACACCCTTTTGACCATCTCGCTCGGCAGTGTTTACCCACATATTATCAACGAGGTCAGGGTGAGTATACTTAACACCCTCGTCCATAACTGCTACGATAATCTCGTTTGAGCCTGTTGTGTACTCCCATGCAGCAAAGGCGTTGATATCCTCGCCCTTCTTTGCAGTTGGGTAGATAGCCTTCAAGCCCTCGTTGTTGTAGTGCCACTGCATCTCGAGCATAGGATCGTCGAAAGGCATCTTAACGTCAGAACGTGTTGCGAAAGTCTCCTCAGCAGGGAATGCCTGAACCTTTGGACGATCGATAAGTGTTGAGTACTGCACACGGCTTACCTGCTTAAGTGCAGCAAACTTCTGAGCAGCAGTCTCGATATCGAGCTCCTCATCAATCTCAACCGCAAACCAACGGTGCATGTCCAACTCGCGCTTTAGGTCGCCGTTGATAGCCATGTTAAAGACTGGCTCAACAGACTTTGCACCAAGCTCAACAGCCACTGCATCGAGAGCGTCGATACCCGAACGAGTAGCGCACTCGGCATTGCTCCATGCCTCGGCAGCCTCCTCTGTAACGAAGAGGTAGAGCTCGCCCTGAGCGGCATTCTCCGAGGTGTTAACAATCTTCTTGGCAGCGCTGAGCGTAGCGTCTACTGCGCCGTTGTCCATAACTGGATCCTGCACACATGACACTGCGAAAATTGCGGCCAAGGCAAACAATGAAAATTTAACCTTATTCATAGATATTTGTAATTAAGTTGTTTCAAAATCTACAGCCGAGAGCATAGCGCAAAAATTACCCTACTCTCTCAAGATGCAAAGATACTAAAAATTAGGAAAGTAGAGCATCTATGAATATTTTTTTTCGCTCGAGAGCAAAATTTCAGAGAGAGAGCAATGGCATAGGCATAAAAAAAGCTCCGAATGGAGTACTTGCGTACCGCCCATTCGGAGCGTGAGTGAAAGGGTGCCGAAGCACCCCTATCATCATTTATTAGAAGCCGAACTGTGCCTTGTTCTTAAGCTCGAGACGGCCGTTGAAAGCCTTAACCTCGCACTTAGCAGTAACATTGCTCAAAGTGTAGTTAGCCTCCATGTTCTTAGCCGACTTAGCCAACTTAGATGGCTCAGCTGGAGTCTCCTCCTCAGCAACAGCCTTAGCAACTGTAGCAGCAGGAGTGAATGCATACTCGTCGAATGCATACTCGAACTTACCCTCAACGTAGTCGAATACACGCATTGAGAAGTAAGTGTTCAATGCAGAGAACTCGTTAGCATCGTTGTAAGAGAATACGAGGTCAGAAGCCTCTGCATCCTCAGCATCAGCGTAAGAGTAGTAACCGAATACCTGAGTCTTCTCGTCGTTGTAGTAGAATGCAACGCCGTTGAATGCTACGTTGTAACCATCGATAGAACCATCGAATGATACAGTCTTCTTCTCAGCATCAAGAACACCTGGGAACTCGAAGCCATCAACAGAGAAGTAAACCTCGCCTGGCTCGTAACCACCAAGGAACTCTGCATCTACCTTGTACTCGCCCTCAGCGATAGTGTAGCTACCAAGCTCCAAGCCTGTAGCGTTAGGCATGTCAGCCTCGATACGCTTGTAAACAATGTCACCGTAAAGAGTTACGATCTCAACGATAGCAACAGCCTTAGAACCGCAACGAAGGTTGAATGGACCCAAGATTACAGAACCGTTAGCCTTGATGTTGTCGATGTACTTAGTGAAGTCGTCACCAGCAATCTCGATAACATATGCGTCCTCGAGACCCTCAACAAGAGCAGCATCACCTACCCAAGCCTTGATTGAACGAAGCTCATCGCCATTAGCCTTGATACCAAGACCGATGAAGTATGCAGCTGGATAGTCGTTCTCCATTTCAGCATTACCTGTAAGGTCAGCGATAGATCTGAAGTAGTAAGAGATCTCAGCCTGTGGCTTCTCCTCGTTACCACCACCAACACCTGGGAAGTAGAAGTTGTAAGAAACAGCCTTGTCAGCAACAGCGCCCTTCTTACCGAAAGGAACAGCTACAACAGTCCAAAGACCCTTCTCAGCTGCAACCTCCCAACGAGTTACATCACGCTTAGACTCCAATACGTCGAACTCAGCAGTACCATCAGCAATCTGAGCAGCAGTAGTAGCCAAAACCTCAGCAGTTGGGTTACCCTCGAGGAGAGTAAACTTGTAAGACTCAACATCGAGACCGAGTGCGAAGTCAAGAACTGCAGAAGCGTTGTTTACAGCGTCTACGAACATACCTGCGTAAGAGATGTTGATAGCGTAGTCAGAGATCTCGTAACCTGGCAATGATACAGCGAACATACCGTTCTGGTTAGCGTAGTTACCACGGCCATCAGGAATGTGCCACATGATAGACTTAGGAGTAGTGAACCAGAATACGTTCTCCTTGAACTCACCAAGCATAGGCTCTGTAGCTGACTTGTAAACAGTAGCAAGGTAGAAATCCTCAGGCTTACCTGTACCTACGTCAAGAGTGAAACCGAGCCAGCTTGAAGGAATCTCAACAGTGTTGTCCTCGTATAGCCAGAACTCAACATAACCTGGAGTAGTGAAGGTCATATCCTCAGGTACACCACCGATAAGGTAAGGAACGTTCTTCTCGCCATAAGGCTCAACAAGACGATAACGTGTCTTATCGAACTCGTGCTGAACGATAGTAGCATCAACAATAGTACCTGAAGCACCACCATACAATGGACCCATGAAGTCGTCACGGTAGAAACCTGTCTTCTCGCCGTTAGGACCCTCAAGAGTGATCCATGGCTCAGCGATACCGAGGTTGAAAACTACGTCAGAAAGACCATACTTAGAAGCAATGCTCTGGTCGAGCTGAATGTTAAGACGGTACTGAACACCTGGAGTGAGCTGTGTACCATCGAACGATACAGTAAGAGTAGTCTCAGTTGCACCAGCCTCGAATGAAACTGTTGAAGGTACAGTGAAGAAACCTGTAGGCTCTGCATCAGCTGCAACAACCTCCTGGAAACGTACCTTAACCTCTGCAGCCTCCTCAGCGTTTATACGCGCAACAGCGATGTCCACTGAAGTATCCTCAGCCTTAACTACAAGAGCCTCAGTGCTGGGGAAGTATACACCCATAGTCTCATCCTGAGCACCTGGAGTGTAATCTGCATATGGGTGCTCGCAAGATGCCATTGTAAGGGCACCTACGAACGCTATAAACAGATATATAAACTTAAAATTTTTCATACACTTAAAAGTTTTTCGTTACTTTTATTACTTACCAGGAGTCAATGATGCCGATGGATCAGGATTGTTTTTCTTGATAGCCTGGTTGATATCGGTCTCGCTCTGTGGGATTGGAATGCTCCACCATGGCAAACGACCTGCTGACTTGAAGCGACGCTGTGCATCGTAGTTTACAGCAGCCTCAGATGTACAGTTTACACCCTTGTCAAGACGCTTCATATCGTACATAACAACACCCTCGCCCCAGAACTCTACAGACTTCTGGAAGATGATCTCGTCAACGATATCCATAGTAGCGCAAACGTACTTAGGATCACGGTTGCTACGCATGAACTCGTCAAGAAGTACCCAACCAGCGTCTACACCCTGAGTGTGAGTAACTGCCTCCATCTCGATGAAGTACATCTCCTCGCAACGCATCAAAGGAATAGCGATAGCAGCTGCAGTAGCATAGTCAGTACGGTGACCCTGAGCAGGACGGAACTTGAAGAATGTGTAAGGTGCAAGACCCTTGTACTCATCCTCAGACATCTGAGTGTAAGGCTTGAATGAGTTGTAGTTGCCGTTAGGATCAACAACAAGCTTACGACGGAAGTCAGACTTACCCAAACGCTCGAAGTAGTTAGAACCAAGACCTGGCTGTGTGTAAGGACAGTAACCGAACTCAGCCTCAGGAGCCATGTGAGCTACGAAGTTGTGGAGGTTACCAGCAACTGTATCAGTTGAGTGGAACAATGTCCACATCCATGAAGAAGCCTTAGTGTTGAAACCTGTGATAGGATCAGTCCACTCCTTCTCTGACATTACAGCACCACCGAAAGCTGTGATAGCCTTACGAGCGTACTCTGCAGCCAAAGCGTAAGCCTCGTTACCTGCAGGAAGCTCACCTGAAAGACCATCCTCGAAACCACCCAACCAGAGGTATACACGAGCCTTAAGACCGTAAACAACAGGCAAAGTAGGATCAGTGTTGTTAGTGATGCGGTAGTCCTCAGATGACATAGCCTCCTCAGCAAATGTCAAGTCCTCAAGAATGAAGTTGAAGATCTCCTCACGTGTAGCACGTGGATTGTTCTTAGCCAACTCCTCAGCCTTAGGATCTGCAACCATAACCTCGTCTACGATAGGTACAGTAAGACCCTGAGCCTGGTACTGCTGATCCTCATAAGCTGCGTTATTAGGAGCGTTAGCAGGAAGACACTCGAACAAACGAGCAAGGTCAAGATAGAAGAGTGCACGGTAAGTACGAGCGATAGCTACGTAAGAGTCAGTACCCTCCATGCCCTGAAGGCGGAGAATAACATCGTTACAGCTCTTAATCTGTGGATAGTAAGAGAACCAGTAGTGAACAGGCATCCAGCCGTTTGCACCGTAACCCTTACCCCATGAAGCCATGTAGAAACGGTTATAAGCAGGAGCGTTACCAAGTAACCAACCGTTAGTACAGATAATCTGTGCTGCGTGGTCGTTGTAAACGCCTACTGAAGGAACACCGAAGTCAGTGTGCTCCCAACCACCATATGCTGGTGCGAGCATACCACGAGGAATACCCTTAAGAAGATTCTCAGCGAGAACATCTGGGGCAACACTACCGAGCTGCTCCTGAGTGATGGTACTCTCCTTAGGGAAAGTCTCTCGGATACAGCCGCTAAGCGCGATTGTAGCACCAAGTGCAACAAACGCAGTTGTCAATATCTTTGAAAATTTCATAATCGTATACCTATATTAAATTAGAATGTCACTGTCACACCACCAGAGATAGTACGGATTGGAGAGTACAAACCGTTGCCACCACCACGTGGATCGAAGCCCTTACGAGCTGACCAGTACCATACGTTGTCGATTGCTACGTAAGCACGCAAGTTCTGGATATGACCCTTGAACCACTTAGATGGGAATGTGTAACCCATGTTGATGTTAGAGATGTTCAAGTAGTTAGAGCTAATCAAGAAGCGGCTTGATGTAGGTGCTGAGTAGTCATCAGCATACTGGAAACGTGGAATGTTTGAAGTTGTGTTCTCAGGAGTCCAAGCGTCCAACAAATCCAAGTGGTAGTTGCCACCCAAAGATGAAGCAGTTGGAGAAGCCATGTAACCAGCGTAAGAACCATCAACAGTAGTACCACCAAGCTGATAGTCGAATGCGATAGAGAGGTCGAAACCGTAAGCATACAACGATGTGCCGAAACCACCGAATACGTCAGCCAATGTAGAGTCGTAGAGCTTACGAGCCTCAGGAGTAGAACCTACGAGTGAGTAGTCCTCCTGAACTGACCAACCAGCAGGGATAGTTACAACACCATTCTCATCCTTGATATCATCCTTAGTGTAGAACATCCACTGTGACATACCTGTCTCAGGATTTACACCTGCGTACTCAGGAATGTAAAGAGTGTTGAGTGGAAGACCCTCACCAACGAAGATAGAACCGCTGATGAAACCCTCGTGACCATCAACAACACGGTCCTTACGAGACTCTGGCAAAGACAATACCTTATTCTTAACCCAAGTGAGGTTAGCGTTTACTGACCATACAAGATCCTTGCGACGAACGATATCACCGTTCAACACGATCTCGATACCAGTGTTAGCCATATCACCAATGTTGTCGTAGTATGAAGTGTAACCCAAAGTTGGAGCTACAGGTACAGAGAACAACATGTCAGTGGTCTTACGATAGAAGAAATCAACGCTACCGCTCAAGCGATCCTGCCACAAACCGAACTCAGCACCAAGGTTGAGGTTACCGTTAGTCTCCCATGTGATGTTAGGATTACCCTTAGAACCGAACATGATAGAGATACCGTCGTTACCGTCGTTAGTTACAGAGTAGAGGTCAGTGTACTTGTACATACCGATAGCATCGTTACCCTGTGAACCATAAGAAACCTTAAGCTTCAACATATTAAATACAGGCGCGTTGAACCAGTTCTCACGGTTGATGATCCATGCACCACCAACTGACCAGAAGTTACCCCAACGGTGATCTGGGTGGAAACGTGAAGATGCGTCACGACGATATGATGCAGATGCGAAGATGCGGCCATCATACTCGTACATAGCACGGAAGAAGTAACCCTCGTTTACGTACTCACCGAATGATGAAGCAGAGCTCTTACCATCAACAACAGCACCGTTAAGCTCAAGGTTATCAGTAGAATAGATGTTAGACTTAGAACCGCTCAAAGAGTAAGAACGGAGGTTGTAAGTCTCGTGACCGAGCAACAAGTCGAGCTGATGCTCCTCGTTAGCACCGAATGCCTTAGAGTAAGTCAACAACTGCTGCAAGTTGTGGTTGTAAGAACGACCGTGAGCCTTAGAAACGATACCACCGTTAGGAACGAACTGACCATAGTATGGGTTCTTCATTGATGTAGTACGTGTCTCATCGATAGTTACAGCACCATTGATAGTAAGCTTAAGACCCTCGTAAAGGATAAAGTCAGCATAACCGTTTACAGAGAATGCGTTACCCTCAGAGTTAGCCTCGTCCAACCAAATGTTCTGCAATGGGTTAGACATTGAGCCAGAGAAACGAGTAAGACCCCAAGTACGACCGTCACCGGTATCGTAGATAGGCCACTTCTCATCGTAATCCTTACCATAGTAGCCGTGACCAGCCTTGTTATCCTCGTACATGATGTTACCCTCGCCATCGCGAATGTAAACAGGATAGATAGGAGCCATGTCAGCTACTGCAGCAAATACGTCACCTGTAGAACCGTCACCCTCGTTAGAAGATGAAGCACCGAACCAGCTGAAGTTAGTGTAGCTCATGTTAGCACCAACCTTCAACCACTTCTTAGCCTGGTAGTCAGCACGCAAACGTGCAGTGTAACGGTACATGTTTGAACCATCGGTAATACCGTTGTTGTTCAAATAACCGAATGATGCGAAGAAGTTAGACTTCTCAGTAGCAGCAGCGATAGATACGTTGTACTCCTGACGGAATGAAGGATCGTACAACTCATCATACCAATCGTCTGGAGTTACGTAGTACTCCTGACCCTTGTAAGTGAACTTGCGACCAAGAGTAGCGTTAGGGTTCAACTTACCATCAGTACCGATAAGAGTCTGACCTGCAGGTACAGTATAAACATTGTAACCAAGACCACCCTCACCAGAAGCAAGCATTGCCTCGTTAGCCTTCAAGTGAGCCTCGTGCTCAGGAAGTGGAGCAACCTGCTCAGCAGGATCCTCGCTCTTAGGAGGATTCATGTAGTAGTTCTTCAATGCTGAGTAGTGCATCTCATAGTACTGACCTGGGTTACGTGTGTAGTCATAAAGCTGACGTGCAGCCATGTTCACACCCCACTTAGCGTCGAAATTAACGCGAGCGTCACCCGCCTTAGCACGCTTAGTAGTAATCATGATAACACCGTTAGCACCACGAGCACCATAAAGTGCGTTAGATGCAGCATCCTTCAAGACGGTCATAGTCTCAACATCGGCCATGTTGATATTGTTCTTATCACCCTCGTAAGGCACGCCATCAACAACCCACAATGGATCGTTACCAGCGTTGATAGAACCGATACCACGGATACGGATTGTAGGCTCTGAACCAAGAGAACCTGAACCCTGTGATGTCTGAAGACCCGCTACCTTACCCTGAAGAGCGTTAGCGATGTTTGAAGACTGAGTCTTCGCAAGGTCGTCTGACTTAAGTGTTGCAGCAGAACCTGTGAAGGCCTCCTTCTTAGCAACACCGAAGGCCTGTACAACGACCTCTTCGATCTGCTCAGAATCTGTTACAAGCACTACATCAACTGTAGTACGACCTGAGACAGCTACCGTCTGCGACTTGTAACCAAGGTACGAGAATACCAAGTTACCATTAGCAGAAGCTAGGATCTCATACTTTCCGGCAACGTCGGTAGTAGTTCCTCGAGAAGTGCCCTCGACTACAACCGCTGCTCCGATGACTGGCGTACCAGTCTCATCGGTCACTGTACCGGTAACTTTCTGACCTTGTGCGAAAACGCCGAAGCAGCCCAAGACCAGAGTTGCAACCATTGATAGTACAACTTTTCTAACCATAAGCATTAGTTTTAAGTGAATAAAGTTTTGTATAAAGTTATTAAAGTTTCAACTTATTCCGCTCGGACTGGTTCAAATCCGGGCAAAAGTATTGCACAAAGATAAACTTTTAATTTGGATTAGCAAAGATTGTCACTCTTTTTTTTTCAACATTTTTCGAATTTTATCAACATGCCCATAATTTATCAATTAACACCCCGAGGCAAAAGCAATCAAAATACCACATAAAACGGCAGTTTTTATATATAAAAGGACCACCCCACACCCCTTGTTGCATATTTATTGATTATGCTATTTTTTACTTTCTTGCGCACTCGAAAATCAACCCGATTTTATAGATATATTTCTCGCATTTAGACAATATTCCAATTGTGCTTTATAGTTTTATTATACGTTTTTATATTCTTTGAACAATAGGTATAAATACCTCTTTTTGCGCTTATCGAAAAAATTATTTTGCAGCGAGGATTTGATAAGAAAAATTTTGTATATTTGCACTCGAAATGCTCGAAAAAGCATTACCTAAATCTCTAACCTGACACATAAATAGTGTCCCTAAATCCTTTTAACATGAAGCGACTGCTTTTGAGTGTCGCACTGCTTCTTGTCGTGGCAGTGGCATCGGCACAGGTTACCACCTCGTCTGTACGTGGCCGTGTAACAACTAACGACAAACCACTCCCTGGCGCTACAATCGTAGCCACACACACGCCCTCGGGCACCAACTATGGTACCACATCTAATGGTGAGGGACACTTCGCAATTAGCGGAATGCGTGTGGGAGGCCCCTACAACGTAACAATATCATTTATAGGCTACAACGACGTGGTAGTCACCGACATCATGCTTGGCATTGGCAACAACGCCGAACTTATTGTGGAGCTTACCGAGGCGGCTATCAAGGTCGAAGACATCGTAATATCGGCATCATCGAAGAGCCTATCGTCTGACACATTCCTACGCAACGAGATTGAGACTATCCCTTCGATTGACCGCTCTATTTACGACCTTACAAACCTAATGTCCACAGCCGTATCACCAGCGGCAGGAGGCATAATCCTCGGCGGTCAGAGCACACGCTACAACGCCTTCACCATCGACGGCACATCCTCTGCCGACATCTATGGTCTTGGCACAACAGGCATGACGGGCTCGCTAACAAAGGCAAACCCTATTCCTATCGACGCTGTGGGCGCAGTATCTATATCTACGGCAACGGTGAATGTTCGAGAGAGCGGATTTACAGGAGGTGCGATAAATGCCGTGACACGCTCGGGCGACAACGAGTTTCGAGGCTCGGCATATACATATTATAATAATGAGCACTTCTGGGGCACAACGCCAGGCGCAGATGTGGCAGAGCGAAAGCACCTATCGGAGCAGGCGACCAACATCTACGGCGTGACGCTCGGTGGCCCTATCATCAAGAACAAGCTCTTCTTCTTTGTTGCGGGCGAGTTCAACCGCAACACTACCCCATCGACAAACTACCCCGCCATGGGCAACTCGGCACTTAGCATAGAGGAGGCACAAAAAATTTCTGAGCGCTACTACGCCCTCACGGGATATGATGGTGGCGGCTATGGCGAGAGCCTCATCAAGGCACTCACGGGCTCGGCAGTGGCACGCCTCGACTGGAACATCAACCGCCACAACCACCTATCGTTGCGCTACAACATGCTACATGCCGACGCTGATGCTTCGTCGAACACCAACCAGGCATTCTACTTCACGGGGGCTGAGTACACCAACATCAACCGCACACACTCTTTAGTGGCAGAGCTCAACACCTCGAAAAACAACAAGGTGAACACCCTACGCCTCGGCTACACACGTCTCGAGGATGGCAGACTTACCGACGAGAGCCTACCTGCGGTGATAATAAATGGTCTTGGCGAGCGTGGCACAGGCTCGGCGACAATAGGCACAAACCCCTACTCGGGTTGCAACATGCTCAAGCAGGATGTATTTATCTTTGGCGACGACTTCTTGTTTATCGCCGATAACAACCATATCACCATAGGTACGTCGAACGAGATATATCGTGCCAACAACCTATATATGGCAAATGCACGAGGCACATATACCTACAACAACCTCGACGACTTCCTCGCCGACAACGCCTCGAAGTATCAGTATGGCTACTTTGCCGATGGCAAGCCAAACCCACCGATGACTACGGGTCAGTTTGCTGTGTATGCACAGGACGAGGTATACCTTAGCGGCGATGGCAAGTTCACTGCGGGCCTTCGCATCGATATCCCCGTGATGTTCGACACGCCAGGTGTAAACGAGGCGTTTAACGCCAGCGACTTTGCAAAGAGGGCAAACACCGCAACAGGCAATATCCCTCGCACTCAGGTACTTATATCACCACGCATAGGCTATGAGGGAAGCATCGCCGAGGGTCTTAAGCTACGTGCCAGCGCCGGCATCTACACCGGTCGCTCGCCATTTGTGTGGCTCTCGAACTGCTATCAGAACAACGGCATGCGCTCGATGAGCGTTACGGTGAACAACCCTGCCGAGACACCCGCCTTCAGCCTCAACCCCGAGAGCGTGGGCATCATGAGCAACCCATCTATCGACATCGTTGCCAAGGACTTCCGCTATCCTCAGGTGTTCCGTGCTGCTGCGGGCATCGACTACCAATATAGAGGCTTGCGCCTAAGCCTCGATGGCGACTACACCAAGGGCATAAACAACCTCTTCGTGGAAAACCTCGTGGCAAGCGACAATGGCGAGAAGCTATGGGTAGGTGGCGAGGGCTCGACATCGTCGGCAACGTACTACAACTCAACAACTAAGGAGTACTCGGCAGTATACCTCATCAGCAACACCCACAAGGGCTACTCATGGTCGGCAACAGCACGTGCAGAGTATAACTTTAGCTACGCCCTCGAGGGCTTGCGCCTAACGGCGGCATACACCTACTCCGAGGCGAAGAGCATCAACGACGGCATCTCGGCGCAGTCGTCGTCGAATTGGGGTCGCAACTACGCCGTAGATAGCAACAACCCTGCATTGAGCAACTCGGTTTACGAGTTCCCACACAAGGTTGTGGCATCGCTATCATACTCACGCCGCTATGGCAACTACGGCACTAACTTCATGTTGCTTTACAACGGCCACTCGGGCGAGCACTACTCGCTAACCTACGCCAAGGGCAAGGTAGATGTTAATGGCGACTCATACAAGGGTAACTCGCTGATTTACATACCAACAGAGGAGGAGATGGCAACCATGCTGTGGGCCAACGACTCCTCGGCAGCAGCCTTCAACGACTACATCAAAGCAGATGGCTACCTAAGCCGCAACCGTGGCAAGTTTGCCGAGCGCAACTCACACTCGTTGCCATTTGTCAATCGCATCGACCTGCATCTTGCTCAGTCGTTCTACTTCTCGAGCAAGAGCGATAGGCGCATAGAGCTCTCGCTCGACGTGCTTAACCTTGGCAACCTGCTATCACGCTCGTGGGGCTTGGTGCACCGCACATCGAACTGGACGCTCTCGCCCGTGGCAGTGACCGACCTTGTGGCTGTTGATGGCGGCTACCGCCCTGTCTACGAGTTCAAGGGCGCTCAATACACCGTCGATGACGTAATGTCACGCTGGCACATGCAACTCGGCATAAGAGTGGTATTCTAAGCAAAATCAATATTTTAGGTGTGGGTATCGGTAAAATTATCGATACCCACATTTTGTTTGAGGTTGTATAACAAAAGCTAATTTTAGGCAAGCATAACGACAAAGTAGCTTTGTTCGGCAACTTCCTTGTGCAGGGCGAATACATTTTTTAAAAAAATTACAAACTCTTAATTGCTTTATATATTTATATTTTGTACCTTTGCGACGGTTTTTGCTTTTGACAGAGAAATATAGCAATATAACACAATAACTAAAAACATTTAAGACTATGATTTACTCACACGAAGTTCAGCAGATGTGCTGCGTGAAGAAGGGTGCTAACCACGAGTCTGCACCTATCCCAGAGGAGGGAAAATGGGTACGTGCAAAGGAGATTAAGGATATCTCTGGTCTTACCCACGGTATTGGCTGGTGCGCTCCACAGCAGGGTGCATGTAAGCTTACTCTCAACGTTAAGAACGGTATCATCGAGGAGGCTTTGGTAGAGACTATCGGCTGCTCAGGTATGACTCACTCAGCAGCAATGGCTTCTGAGATTCTTCCTGGCAAGACTATCCTTGAGGCATTGAACACTGACCTCGTTTGCGACGCTATCAACACAGCTATGCGTGAGCTCTTCAAGCAGATTGTTTACGGTCGTACACAGTCAGCATTCTCTGAGGGTGGCCTCGTAATCGGCGCATCATTGGAGGATCTTGGTAAGGGTCTTCGCTCACAGGTAGGTACAATGTTCGGTACTAACGCTAAGGGTACTCGCTACCTCGAGATGGCTGAGGGCTACTGCACACGCATGGCACTCGACCAGAACGACGAGGTTATCGGCTACGAGTTCGTACACCTCGGCAAGATGATGGACTTCATCAAGAAGGGCATCGAGCCAGCAGAGGCATTGGAGAAGGCAAAGGGCTCATACGGCCGCTTCAAGGATGCTGTTAAGTATATCGATCCTCGTCACGAGTAATCGGAGGGCGTTCAGAGTTATTAACCATTAAATTTCAGGAAAATTATGGCATTATTTGAGAGCTTCGAGCGCAGAATCGAGAAGATCAACGCTGTGCTTGCACAATATGGTATCAAGTCAATCGAGGAGGCTAAGGCTATCTGCGACGAGAAGGGCATCGACCCTTACAAGATGTGTGAGGAGACTCAGCCTATCTGCTTCGAGAACGCTAAGTGGGCTTACGTTGTAGGCGCTGCTATCGCAATTAAGAAGGGCTGCACAAATGCTGCTGACGCTGCTGAGGCTATCGGCGAGGGTCTTCAGGCATTCTGTATCAACGGTTCAGTAGCTGAGGACCGTAAGGTGGGTATCGGCCACGGTAACCTCGCTGCACGTCTTCTCCGTGAGGAGACTCAGTGCTTCGCATTCTTGGCTGGTCACGAGTCATTCGCTGCTGCTGAGGGCGCTATCAAGATCGCTGAGATGGCTAACCGCGTACGTAAGAACCCATTGCGCGTAATCCTTAACGGTTTGGGTAAGGACGCTGCAAAGATCATCTCACGTATCAACGGCTTTACATATGTTCGCACAGAGTTCGACTACTACACAGGTGAGGTACACGAGGTTGAGACTATCGCTTACTCTGATGGTCTTCGTGCTAAGGTACGTTGCTACGGCGTAGACGACGTTCGCGAGGGCGTTGCAGTGATGTGGAAGGAGGACGTAGACGTATCAATCACTGGTAACTCTACTAACCCTACACGCTTCCAGCACCCTGTAGCAGGTACTTACAAGAAGGAGCGTACGCTCGCTGGTAAGAAGTACTTCTCAGTAGCTTCAGGTGGTGGTACCGGCCGTACTTTGCACCCAGATAACATGGGCGCAGGTCCAGCATCATACGGTATGACCGACACTATGGGTCGTATGCACTCTGACGCACAGTTCGCAGGTTCTTCATCAGTACCAGCACACGTTGAGATGATGGGCTTCCTCGGTATGGGTAACAACCCTATGGTAGGTGCAACTGTTGCGATTGCAGTAGCTATCCAGCAGGCGATGAACTAATCAACTGATTGGTTTAGAATACGATGAAAGGAGCAGACCTTCGGGTTTGCTCCTTTTTTGTATGCGGTTTGATGAGTGTAGTGATGATGTTTGTTTCGGCTTATTTATGTGCTGTGTGGAGTGTTGTTTAGCTTAGATAGTAGTTTGCCTTGAAGTGGGGTTACGATGCGATCAGGGGAGTGCGGATAGCCTTAGATTGAGTGTTGTTGCACCCGTTATGCCCCCAAAGATTTTTACAAAATAGTGCATCTATCTTTGTAAAAAATCACTACCTTTGTGTAGATGAAAATAAAATGCTCACGACACTATGGCAAAACTTATCTCTGCAGACTTGACGAATAATAAATTATGTATCATTAAGTACACTACAACAAATCGAAAGATATTAGGATTTTTTCCAAATTCATTTGATGCTAAAATATTATCAAACACATATCACATTAACGGCGAAATTATCTTTGAAAAGCCGATAACAAAGCTATGTGGATTATTATCTATATCTAATAAAGACCTTACAAGCATATTGATTCCGGATAGTGTAGAGTCAATTGATGACCGTGTATTTGTTGGTTGTACTAACCTTGAAAATTTTAGAGGTAAATTTTCCTCAGTAGATGGACGTTGCTTAATTCAAAACGGGAAATTAGTATCATTTGCAAGAGTAGGTATTACCGACTATACGATTCCTAATTCTGTTACATCTATAGGGAATAGAGCATTTTCTAATTGTACAAATCTTATAAGCATCAATATTCCTAATAGCGTAATATCTATTGGAGAGGAATCTTTCTACGGTTGCACTAGTTTAACAAATATATCTATCAGTAATAATGTAACTGATATTATGCGAGGTGCATTAGAAGGTTGTAAAAAACTGACCAATATACTTATTCCCAATAGTGTGATATCTATTGGAGAGCGTGCATTTTCTCATTGTGAAGGTTTAGAAGAAATAGTAATTGGCAAGAACGTAAAGACAATTGGAGATAATGCATTCTACTATTGCGAAAGAATTAAGAGTATAACTATTCCGGACAGTGTTATCGCAATTGGGGCAGAGGCATTCAAATATTGTTTTAGTCTTATAAGCATAACTCTATCCAATAGTTTAACTACAATCGGTAAGAGTGCGTTCCGTGCGTGTGGCATAACTAGTATAACCATACCTAATAGTGTAATGGACATTGAAGAATGTGCATTCGAATCTTGTTTTAAATTATCTGAATTTAAAGGGAAGTTTTCATCACAAGATGGACGATGTTTAATTATTGATGGCGTTCTAAATTCATTTGCACCTGCTAAACTCCACAAATACACAATACCTAACGATGTGTCAACGATTGGATATAGGGCTTTCTCTAAATGCCCCATACATAATATCACTATTGGGAATAATGTAACAACAATTGGAAATAGTGCATTTAATGAATGTAAAGAATTGGAAACTGTAACTATCCATAATGGTGTCAAGACAATAGGTGCCGAATCTTTTTACATTTGCAAAAAACTTAGAGATATAACCATTCCTACTAGTGTGACATCTATTGGGGATAAAGCGTTTGTGTGTTGTGAGAGTCTAGAAAATGTAGTTATACCAAACAGTATAACAACAATTGGTAATGAATCATTTATGGCCTGTGAACGCATTGCAAATATAATTATTGGAGATGGCGTTACAACAATTGGGAATGCTGCTTTTTGTTGTTGCAAAAGCCTTACTAATGTAGTAATACCAAGCAATGTTACAACCATTGGAAAACAGGCATTTCGGGGGTGTAGAAACCTTGCAAATATAACCATTGGAGAGGGCGCTGTAGATATAGGTTGGACTGCTTTTATGGAATGTAACATAAAGACAATCATTTGTTGCTCTAGAATTCCACCACGAATTAATAACTCTTTTGGGGAATTTGAGAATCTTATTGTTCCAACGGGTTGCGAGGAGGCGTATGCTAATTCGGATTGGGGTAAGTATCTCGAGTAATTAGCGATGTAATCAGCAAGAATCTTTATTCTTGAATTTGACTCTTACATTTTCTATATCCCGTTGTGCACCCAAATTGCACCCCAGAATTTTCCTGAGTTATCCTCTCATTCTTGCTATATAAAATTAAAAACAATGCAAGACTATGAGTGCAAGGATAACGATCCGATTTTACATAGTACTACTGGTCGCATGCACTCTGACGCACAGTTCGCAGGTTCTTCATCAGTTTAGTCGTACCGACTTTTCCTCCTTCGCACCTCGGCATAGCCTGCAAGCAGTCTCTGCTCTCGGTTTGTCGTCGGCTCCAGCACACGTTGAGATGATGGTTCCTAAAGTATGGGCAACAACCCTATGGTAGGTGCAACTGTTGCTATCGCAGTAGCTATCCAGCATAGATTCGCAAAATAAGGCAGACACCTCCCACCCCAATAAAAAATCCCGACAATGAGTCGTACGCAAAGTACTACCCATCGTCGGGATTTGTTTCTTTAGCTACCCTACCTTGCAAGTTGCTTATCTATGCTTTTGCGTGCTTTTGCCTTTGCGTCGGCGAGACGTTTTTGGGCTTTTTGCTTAGCTGCGTCGTTGGCGTTCTGCATAGCGTCGTAGAGCGACCAAAGGTTGAGCTCGGCTGTAGCACGCTTATGTGCAGCGGTGTAGGCTCGAGCACGAGCATCGGCATCAGCCTCGGTGGTAGCATAGGCATGGCTGTAGCCCTGCTTGTCGTTCCAATGGCCACGGGTAAAGTCGGGGAAGGCAACAGATGCGCAGTTGTTATCCATCGAAAGCGCACCAAGCTCGGCAATACAGCACCACTCAGCCATATCGTAGACATCCATATCGAGGGGCAAGCCATTCTGCAAGCAGTAGACAAGGCGGGCATCCATGATGTAGTCCATGCCGCCGTGGCCCATCTCACGACCCATCTCGCCAAACTTAGCGAGGATTGGGTGGTAGTACTCCGCCATGAGGGCATCACGCTGCTCGGCGCTAAGGAAGCGGTGGGCATTTATATCGTCCATCTGAGGCACTGCCGTTCCACGCAACACATCTGCCGAGAGGGCAAGCTCGGGTGTTGGATATTTCGTAGCATAGCCCTTAGTGCCCGTGAGCTTGAATAGACGGTTATAGGGCTGTGGGGTCATCACGTTGTGCTGTATCTCCACCACCCTGCCACGTGCCGTGCGCAGGAGCGTTGTCGTATGGTCTCCATTGCGGAATGTGGCGCACTCTTCGCCCGTTTTTGCCTCGACGAGCTCCTTGCCCACAAAGCTCTCGGTGTCCATAGCCACAAGCGTTGTAAACCTATCGCCACGGTGTATGTTCATGCACTGTGCCACAGGTCCGAGGCCGTGTGTGGTGTAGAGGTCGCCACGATTCTCCATATTATATTTAAGGCGCCAATGCAGCTCGTCGCTATCCTCGTCATCGGGGTCGAGCCAATAGGCATCCCAATATGCATCGAGGGTGTGGATATATGCGCCCTCGGCACGTATTATCTCGCCAAAGAGCCCCTGCTGCGCCATGTTGAGCGCCGTAAGCTCGTAGTAGTCGTAGCAGCAATTCTCCAAGATGAAGCAGTGTAGGCGGTTTTTCTCTGCCAAATCTATCAAGCCCCAACACTGCTCGAGGTTCATCGCCGAGGGCACCTCGATGGCGGTATGCTTGCCATGCTCCATGGCGCACACAGCCACGGGATAGTGGTGGTTCCAATCGGTGGCTATGTACACAAGGTCGATATCGTCACGCTCGCACAGCGCCTCGTAGCCCTTAGCGCCGTGATACACATCTGCGGGCATCATGCCAGCACCACGCAAAAACTTCTGACACGCCTCGGCACGCTGCCTATCGTAGTCGCACAGCGCCACTATCTCGACACCAGGGATATTGCAAAAGCGCATCACAGCCCATGGGCCACGCATACCAAGGCCCACAAATGCCACACGCACATGCTCCATAGGCTCTACTGTTAGTCCCAAGACATGCTCCTGGCCCTCGGGGCGTGCGGGGCTATCCACAACGATAGTACCACCCTCCCAATGCCATACGGTTGATTTAGATAGCGACTGCGCCTCTGCCACGCTGAGCGACATGGCAGCAACAACGATACAAAGAATGATTTTGCGTAGCATGGTTACACCTTTTATGATTATATAGCAAATATATGAAAATTTATTTGAATTGTTGCCATTCTAAGATTATTTCACTACATTTGTCATTGACGATAACATCTTGACACGATGGCAAAAAAGAAGAAGACAAAGAAGCATACTAAGAAGAACACGACAAAGAAGGCGACGATAATTATTCTCTTGGGTGTCATGCTACTTGGCGGTGTGGTGCTATATCATTATAGAGATACGGCACAAAGATATTTTGCAGAGATTGTGCATCGCATAGAGAGCCGACTTACCACAACCACAACGCAGTGTAGTGCCGATAGCCGCTACGTGAGGATGTTTAACGACATCAACCCTCTACACCTTAAGGCGGCCAAGGATCTCGGATTAGAGAGGCCCCTCGGCAGTCGTAAGGAGGCAATAGGCGTAAAGAGAGAGCTGGTAAAGATTAAGAGCAACAAGCGCTACAAAATCGACGAATTGACCCACTCTATACCCTACTTAACGGAGGGTGCTGCCGAGCTTCTTAGCCTAATTGGCGAGGGCTTCATCGCCGAGCTTAAGAGCCAGGGCATAGCCTCGCACCGCATAATAGTAACGTCGGTGCTCCGAACCGAGGAGGATGTCGAGCTGCTACGCAAGTCGGGAAATATGAACGCCTCGCAGAACTCGGCACACTGCTATGCCACGACATTCGACATAACCTACGCACGATACGATAAGCGAGGATTTTCGGGCAGGGAGGCAGATGTTGAGACCCTAACCGAGATACTTGCCGACGTACTACAAGAGCTTAAGAAGCAGGATAAGTGCTACGTGAAATATGAGGTTAAGCAGCACTGCTTCCACATAACATCGAGAATATAAAGCCACAATACACTATGAAGAGGATTTCATACATTTTAGTAGCTATGCTATTTGTAGCATGCATCTCGCAGCAGACAAAGAGCAACAACTCCACTGAGGAGCCTGCTCCCGCCGAGCAGACCACAACTACCGAGCAGAGCGAGCAGGAAGAGCCTGTGGAGCCAACCGACAGCCTTGCCGCATCCGAGGCGATTACCACGCCCGAGCCAAGCAAGGAGGCAGCACCCGCAAAGGAGGTTGAAGAGTTAGACCCCAACAAGAGGATCAAGCTCATCGAGAGTGAGCTCGTAGCGCTATTTGTTGAGCTCGAGAAGGCCGTTGGCAACTATAATGCTATAAATGCGTGCAAAGATAAGATTAACGAGCGCCTTGGCATCTACCTACGCAACCCACAGACATATAGGCATGATGTGCCCGAGCTAAAGAGGCATATGTCGATAGTTCACTTCCCTCGCCTCGGACACAAGATCTACTCTTACTCCTACTACGAGGGTGGCACCATGGGCAACACCTTTTGGTACTTCATTCAGTATCGCACGAAGAGTGGCGAGGTGGAGTATATCCCCTTCCGCAACGACCTCTCCTTTGGTGGCGGCAGCTACGAGTTCACCGAATTTAGCTACAACAACAAGCAATACTACTTTGTAAAGAACCTCAGCAAGAGCGACAGCGTGAGCTGGAGCTACCGCATAGCGGTGATCACCATCGACGATGGCGTTGTAAACTACCACACCGAGCTCTATCCTAAGGAGATAAACTTCGAGCCCGAGATGGAGCGATACGAGGCGTGTGACGACAATGGCGAGCCTATACCTGGAGGTGACGATCGTCCCTGCTACTTCTTTAAGGCATGCGGCACCGATCGCTCCAACAAAAACGTTGGCGTAGAGTTCGACCCCGAGACCCTAACCATCACCGCATGGGATTGTGCCGACACAGCAGAGAGCCAAACCGGCGCAACCACAAAATTGGAGTGGAAGCTCGGAAATAATTAGACAAATTTGTTGCTGTCGAATTGTGGCGCAACACCATTAAAAGGGCAGAAAATAGTTTCGAGCGACAAAGATTTTGGCAAAAAAGAGCGATTTTTCAAGAAAAATTGAAAAAAGTTGCAAAAAGTTTTGGAGATTAAAAAAAAAGCTATACCTTTGTCGCTCGAAATGGAAAACCATTCACGGGATGTAGCGCAGTCCGGTTAGCGCACCTGCTTTGGGAGCAGGGGGTCCCAGGTTCGAATCCTGGTATCCCGACTTATTTTAAAACAATGCAGAGCAGATGACTTTTCAGTCATCTGTTTTGTTTTTTGTATCGTTACCTAAGAGCAAGCTCTTAAAACGCTACAAACAACAAAAGACTACGTCCACTCTGCATTGGCGGCAAACCAGCATTACTCACTTAATGCAGGTTGAGCCGATAATGATTTTTATTTATAGGCTGATTGAATCAGCCAAAAAGGTATCGGCTCGACAGCTAAAGCCGTTCGAATCCTGGTATCCCGACTTATTTTAAAACAATGCAGAGCAGATGACTTTTCAGTCATCTGTTTTGTTTTTGTGTATATACCAACGTTCCATTCAACGGCGGACTTCTAAACCGCACCACCCCGCTTTGGCATAGTTTGTGAACTCTCGGCTGAGTGAACATTTAAAATTTACAAGCTATGACAAACACAAAGAACACTTCAGCAGCAACTCCGGTATATGGCTCGGAGGAGATGAAACACTCAGCACCATCGCAGACAATACCTGAGCACTCAACAACGCCCGAGATTGCCTACCGCATGGTCAAGGACGAGACCTATGCCGAGACGCAGCCACGCCTCAACCTCGCAACATTCGTAACAACATACATGGACGACTACGCCACACGCCTGATGAACGAGTCGATAGCCATCAACTATATCGACCAGACGGAGTATCCACGTGTGGCGGTTATTGCGAGCCGCTGCATAAACATGGTTGCCAACCTATGGAACAGCCCCGAGCAGGCAGAGTCGAAGACGGGTGCTGTGGGCATCGGCTCGTCGGAGGCGTGTATGCTTGGTGGCGTGGCGGCATGGCTACGCTGGCGCAAGCGCCGCATCGAGGCGGGCAAGCCCCACGACAAGCCAAACCTTGTGATAAGCACGGGCATGCAGGTGGTATGGGAGAAATTCTGCCAGCTATGGCAGATAGAGCTGCGACAAGTGCCCCTAACACGCACCAACCGCACGCTATGTGCCAAGGAGGCACTCAAGATGTGCGACGAGAACACTATATGCATCGTGCCTATTGCGGGCGTTACGTGGACAGGCCTCAACGACGACATAGAGACACTCAACCACGAGCTGGATGCCTATAACAAGATGACAGGCTACGACATACCTATACACGTTGATGCTGCGTCGGGAGGCTTCATATTGCCATTTATCAACCCCGAGCACAAGTGGGACTTTAGGCTAAAGTGGGTCAAGTCGATATCAACCTCGGGCCATAAGTATGGCTTGGTGTACCCTGGCTTGGGCTGGGTGGTATGGCGTGACAAGAGCTATCTTCCCGACGAGATGTCCTTCTCGGTGAACTACCTCGGTGCTGAGGTTACACAAGTGGGTCTTAACTTCTCACGCCCCGCAGCGCAGATCCTGGGTCAGTACTACAACTTCTTGCGCCTCGGCTGGGAGGGCTACCACACCATACAGCGCAACGCCATGGACATAGCCACATACTGCCACGAGCGCATCGGCAAGATGGAGTGCTTCGAGGTGTATAACGACGAGGTTGTCAATCCACTGTTTATATGGAGCCTCAGCGAGGAGTACGAGCGTAAGGCTAAGTGGACCTTGTACGACCTTCAGGCGAAGCTGCAGGAGAGCGGCTGGATGGTGCCTGCCTACACCATGCCTAAGGATATCGAAGATATGGTCGTTATGCGCATCGTTGTGCGCCAGGGCATGTCACGAGATATGGCAGATATGCTGCTCAAGGATATCGAGAATGCCGTTGCCGAGCTCGACAAGCTGAAGCACCCGACACTCACGCGCGAGAAATACGCCCGCCAAGAGAAGCAACACGGCAAGGTGTTTACGCATTGATAAAGGGGGTGATAGGGTCAATAGGGTCGATAGGGTTAGTAGGGTCGATGAGGCGAGGGTATCACAAACCTATCTTCCCTATTTACCCATATTCCCTATCTTCCATACACCCCTACCATCCAAATTAGCGCAGAAATAGGGAGCTTAGAGAGTTTAAGGAGTTTAGGGATGGCGCTATCATCAGTTATTAATTGGTAGAGGATTAAGACCTTTAGGACCTTTGTCCGTGACCATCTTAATGGTCCTAAGGTCCTAAGGTCTTAAGGTCCTCAAAACTCCACTTCACTAAGCGCACTAAATTTGTTGTCAGAGTGGTGTAGCAGTGGCGCTGACATGAAAAAGCTCCGGATGGGCTGTACTTGAAGTACTGCTCATTCGGAGCTTTGATTGAGAGGCCGCAGATAGCCCCTTATCACAACAAATTACTTGTTGCGATAAACAATCTTTACCTCCGTTTGATTCATAGGTATTAGCGCATCGCTTTTATATTCGGTCTCTTCAATTATATTTCTTGATGAGTCGTATTTATAAATATTCTTACCTTCCAACGAGCCATCAGAGTTGTAATAAGCATACTCAACCTCATTTCCAAAGGAGTCGTATTTATAAATACCCTTACCATAAAACGAGCCATCAGGGTCGTAATAAGCCTCCTCAATCATCTTTCCAGAGGAGTCGTATTTATAACACTCATAAAGCAACGAGCCATCAGGGTAGTATTCAGCCTTTTCAATCTTATTTCCAGAGGAGTCGTATTTATAAATATCCTTCCTCTTCAACGAGCCATCAGGGTCGTAAACAGCATACTCAATCATATTTCCAGAGGAGTCGTATTTAAAAATATACTTCAACTCCAACGAGCCATCAGAGTCGTAACTAGCTTCCTCAATCATATTTCCAGAGGAGTCGTATTTACAAATATACTTCCACTCCAACGAGCCATCAGAGTTGTACCAAGCACGCTCAACCTCATTTCCAGAGGAGTCGTATTTATAAATAATCTTGCCGACAAACGAGCCATCAGGGTCGTAATAAGCCTCCTCAATGATCTTTCCATAGGAGTTGTATTTATAAATACTCTTACTATCCAACGAGCCATCAGAGTTGTACCTAGCATCCTCAATCTTATTTCCAGAGGAGTCGTATTTATAAATATACTTCCTCTTCAACGAGCCATCAGAGTTGTATTCAGCATACTCTATCACATCTCCAGCATTATTAAAGCAATACTTATACTTACCTTGGACATCACCTCTAATAACCTCGCCAAATTTATCCTGCAACTTATACCCTGTTATAGTTACAGACTCTACATTGCCATAGAGTAAAAAACCGCCATACCAATTTTGACGCTCGGGAGCTTGTGCATTTGTTGTAGCTATTGAGCTACATAGAGCAACGAGGGTAACGGCTACGAGTAAAAATAGACGTTTCATAGTAGTTGTTTTAAGTTATGATTGTAGCAAAGATACGAAAAAAAGTGAGAAAAACAAAAGGTTGAGGGCAAAAGTTTTGGGTGGTTTGCACGGGATTTAATTAGGAGTGAGTAATAAGATTAGGGGTGATAGGGTCAATAGGGTTAATAGGGTTAATAGGGTCAATAGGGTCGATGAGGTGAGGGTATCACAAACCTATCTTCCCTATTTACCCATATTCCCTATCTTCCATACACCCCTGCCAACCCAAATTAGCGCAGAAATAGGGAGCTTAGAGAGTTTAAGGAATTTAGGGAGTTTAGGGATGGCGCTATCATCATTTATTCGCAAAGCACAACCGCTCCCTAAATTCACTATACTCCCTA
>JAFZEX010000020.1 GCA_017560425.1 Alistipes sp. | reverse complement strand
TAACTCAAACGATTTGTCTTCTACTCCTATAAACTCTTTCTCCTGAACACTTATCGAGCCATCCTTGATTCCCGCATTAATCAGCTTTTCAAATTTCTGAAGGTCGAGAACGTAACCACTTAGTATTGGGTCCTCGTTGTATGTGCGAGTTGACTTTACTCCACCATTACCAACAATCAAAATCTGGTCAGACATTCGCAAGCAATACAACCTCAGCTTTCCAGACTCAATAGGTACAGCACACACATTGTCGTTCATCCTTCCTTCGGGTCTGAAGTAACGCTCTAAAGCACCTCTATCAAGAATCTTGCTCAAGGCATATACAATACGCTGAAAGTCCTCGTTTAACTCGGCGTTATCCTTAAACTTCTGAAGGAACTTCTCGAATTCGGTTACATCTTCACCGTTAAATTTGATAGAGTAAAGACTTACAAGTTCAGACTGCTCAATGACTTCTAATTTTGCTTGTGACATAGTCGCGACATTAATTACGATACAAATATAATACAATTTTTGCAAAATTAACATAAAAGTTAAGTTTATTTAGCAAATATTCTCATTATTTGTTGATAACTAACGATATGTTATCCGTACTAACATTCGCATATGCAAATAGTTTAGTGCGTTTTTTGAGTGCGAGATTTCTTTTATGTTGGATACTTTAGTATTTTGTAAAATGCTGATTTAGATAATATTACTGTTTTTGTGAATATTCATTTTTGTATATAAGTGAATGTTGTTGGGGCGATAATGGATATTAGCGGTTAATTTATAGCATAAGAAAAGGGAGGTCTAATCCTCCCCTAATAGACGTTTAAGATCATCACTAAGCATTGGTAAACCTTCTCTCAAATATCCTGTTAAACTTTGTATTTTACATTTATCAACAGGTTTACCATGTCCTTCTTTTATTGAAAAATTATCAATAAAATCACCTTCTGCAACATTTATTACTTTTTTTACAATATAATTGTGCAAAGGAGAAGTTCGTTCTTGTATTGTGTCCTGTGCAACATCAACTGCCTTAATGCCGTGTGTTCTAGGCAACAATTTTATAACAATAAATTCATTGTGCTTACCCCCAGCTGACAGTTGAGATTCTGCTATATCACGCCAAATATCCTTATCATCACTCCTAACAACACATATCGCTTTAACAGCCTTCCCACAATGAAGGCCACCTCTTAAAATGCCATCCTTGTTTATGGCAGGCGTAATATGATAGAACGGCAAATTTTTATCAATGTATTCCTGTACTGTCATTGCATGATATGTTTTTTCTTCCCACTTAAATATAACCCATTTGTCAAATTGTTCTTTATTATGTCCATTGGAGATATACTTATTAAATATTTCATACTCATTGGCAGGAAGAACTAAAAATTTATTATCTAAATTTATATGCTTCAATACATTGTTTTTATTGATTAGCTTATCGCATAGTAAAGACAATATTTGCTCTTCAATTAATTTGCGCACTTTACTCAGTACCTTATCAAGTTCAGTACTCATAATTTATTAGATGTTAAATTAGTGTAATACCGTCAAGTAAGGTTGGTGGCGAAAAGCCACCAACCATTAATGAGTAATAATTTCGATGCCTCCTGATACTTTATTCATTATTTTTGGTTGTTTTAGAACGTCCTTGTACAATTTTTTTTGAACTTTTATCATATTTTATCGTTGGTGGATATATAGTCCATTCTCCATAAGTCTTTATATCTTGACCGGGTAAAACTGGTGGTATGAGCCAATACTCTGAATCATAAACTAATCCTGTATAAGTAGCTTCATTGAAAGTTACATTTATGATTTCAATATCTCCTTCCTCAAAACTATCAAGGAGAGAGAATGAGTACTGGGATGAGTGCCACCTACCATAAGTCCGGGTTTCAAACAGGTTTGTAAAGGCACAATCACCCTCAAATAAAGTTATTGATCCGTCTTTGAGTTTATATGAATGGTTCTTTATTATTGTTCCAGTCTTTAAATCTAATTTACAAATATATGGATTCTTGTAACCAACATAACCTTTATTCTTGGTATATCCTCCCATATATATGTATTCACTGTTTTCGACCATACAGTTTATTCCCTCACCTTCACTTGGAGCAAACGACCAATCTTCTCTACAGCTATTCGTAAACTTTAATATTGGGTTTTCAGTAGTAATAGTGAAATTCCCGTAATAATCACTTTTATAAGCAAAGAAGCCATTATATTCAGAAACATAAATATTATCGTATTCATGAGGCATAATTCTGCTATGCTTCAAATCAAATGTCTTTCCATCTAAAATGAATATGACTGTAACATTATCTCTATTGTAGTATCTATATGTCCCACCATTATCAATAGCTACAAGTTGGCCTTGTATGTTGATATATACAGGGTCTCTCATATATGTGTCATAGCCTGTTGCAATATTAGCTTCTGCTGTTAATAAGACATCGCCATTTGATAGAGTTGCGATACCATATATTTTAATACCTGCATCGGAAAGATCAGCAAATGTCGCAAACTCGCTATAAGCTATCTTTTTACATATAGTTCTAGTGTCACTTTTGATAACGTATAAATAATTTTTTTTCTCTGTAATATGTTCTAGGCCTCTGAATGAAAATTTACCTAAATCTATGCTACGAAACAGGTAATGAATATATGAATCTCCTCCATTGTTTTCAGTAAATGTATCATCCACCATGGGAAAAGTCGGAGAATAAAGCGGGGACAACCCTAGGTAATTGGAAATATAACAATTTTCATTTTCAGAATATTTATCTACGTATTGTGTAGAGAATACTTCTTCCCATGGATTGCCAAATTTATCTAAGAAACTGTCTAATGACAATTCTTCAATCCCGAATCCAGTATGACGAATATAGCAACCTCCAATTCTATTACGATAAGGTGCATACTGCCATTCTTCACGTTCCCATTTTTCTACATCGATATAAAATTTCTGTGCAGCTTCTATTATTGTACCATATCTTTCTGCAAAATAATGCTCATTATTCGCAGACATTAAATATGTATTATTACTTAATTTAGTGACATCATCATAGAGGGGGCGATAAAAATCGTTAGGGAGGTCAAACACATCTCGCTGCTTTTGTGAGAAATATTGAAACCACTGCTTATTAGAATCTTCATCCTCCAATACTGCAAATAATGCTCCAACATACTTTATGTGGTAACAAGTTCTCAACAACGTTTTGCCCTCATGATTTATTATATGCCAGTTACCATACTTTTGGCATACATAAAATTTAGAATCAGCTACAATCTCACTACAATAAGGGGCTATTATTATGTTATTAAATAAATCAATTACACCATATTTCCCATCTTTCTTTATTAAAAAATGATTTTTATGAATGTATGTTAATTCTTGATATTGTGGCTTAACAATAAATTTGTTTGCAGCATTTATGATTCCATACTTTTCCCCTTTCTTAATGATGGCACAATTCAATCCATTAATAAATGGGCCAACCTCTTGGTATTTAGCCTTTATTACTACATCTCCATTCTTTGTTTTGTATCCATACTTATCCTTTTCGCTGAAAATGATTAGACTATCTTTACTATTATTATTGTTATAGAGATTATATTCTTGAGCATTAGCAGTGCAGATCAAGCTTATTACAGAATGAAAAAATACCAATAATAACAATGGCTTTAATAAAATTTTTAATCTCATATTCACAATCATTTAATAGTTAAAATTGTTTCAAACTTTATTACCATACAACTCCTCTATGGTGGGTATAAATAAAAAGAAAAGTGTGGAGTTGATTTCGTCTATCAAAATGGAGGTTGTGGAAAGACCTGACAGTAATAAACGAATACAATGCCCCACACTTGGATAGTATGGGTACATGCACAGAGGGTGCATAGCCACATAGCTATACAAGAAATGAGTGCTGTTCGTCATCCTACTGTCTTGAAAACTTCCACATTCCCATTTTAGGACATCGAAAACACTTTCAATATGTCTGCTATTTATCCAATAGCACTACAAAATTAAAAATATTTTCTTAAACGAACAACACTCTTGCGGGACATTGCAAGAATATATAGTGTAAAAAGCAAGAATCCTATGCAGAAAATTATTTGGTTAGGACCTGTTTAGCGTCAGAGTGGTGTAGCGGTAGCACTAACATAAAAAAAACTTCGGTGGGTAGCGAGTGGGTACGTTTGATGTCAGAATGGGTTAGGCTTGGCCTCGACATGAAATCAAGGTGATTAGCACGAGGGGATTTCGTCTTAGAAGGCTGCAGATACTTTCGCTCGGCAAAAATCCCGACGATGAGATGATTTGCGAGATGAATTTTTGATTTTAGAGGAGCAGATTTGTTCTATCACAAAAGAAGAGACTCGGGGATAGTACAAAGCGTACAGCCCAGAGTCTCTTACTTTTAGGGACAGAGCAAAGATGCCCTATATAAATCGAAAATCGTTACTCCCACTCGATTGTTGCTGGTGGCTTTGACGAAATATCGTAGACTACGCGGTTTACGCCACGCACCTTATTAATAATCTCGTTTGATAGGCGAGCCAATATCTCGTATGGGATGTGTACCCAGTCGGCAGTCATACCGTCGGTAGACTGCACGGCACGCAATGCCACGCAACGCTCGTATGTGCGCTCGTCGCCCATAACGCCCACTGACTGCACGGGCAACAAGATAGCGCCTGCCTGCCAAATCTTGTCGTACCAGCCTGTCTCACGCAAGATGTCGAGATAGATCTTATCTACGTTCTGCAAAATCTCTACCTTCTCACGTGTAATCTCGCCAAGGATACGAATAGCGAGACCTGGACCTGGGAATGGGTGACGACCGATAAGGTGCTCAGGCATGCCCATAGAGCGACCTACACGGCGAACCTCGTCCTTGAACAAGAGGCGCAAAGGCTCAACAACCTTCAAGCCCATCTTCTCAGGAAGACCGCCCACGTTGTGGTGCGACTTGATGACTACGGCTGTGCCATTAACCTGTGCCGACTCAACAACATCGGGATAAATAGTACCCTGACCGAGCCACTTAACGCCCTGGAGCTGCTTTGCCTCAGCCTCGAACACCTCGACGAAGTCACGGCCGATAATCTTACGCTTAGTCTCAGGGTCGGTGACACCTGCCAAGTCGCCCAAGAACTTCTCCGAAGCATCAACGCCCTTCACGTTGAGGCCCATGCCACGGTATGACTCGATAACCTCCTCAAACTCGTTCTTACGCAAAAGACCTGAATCAACGAAGATACAGTATAGGTTCTTGCCGATAGCCTTGTGAAGAAGAAGCGCAGCAACAGATGAGTCAACACCGCCCGAAAGACCAAGGACAACCTTGTCGTCGCCAAGCTTCTCGCGAAGCTCCTTCACGGTGCTCTCAACAAATCCTGCTGGAGTCCAGCTACCTGCGCAGCCGCAGATGCCCTTCACGAAGTTCTCGATCATTGTGAAGCCCTCCTCTGAGTGGTATACCTCAGGGTGGAACTGAATACCCCATGTCTGCTCGCCCGAGATGCGATAAGCGGCGCAAGCTACATCTTCGGTAGACGCGATAATCTCGTAGCCCTCAGGAATTGTGGTGATAGTATCGCCGTGCGACATCCACACCTGTGACTCCTTCGAGAGGCCCTTCATTAGTTCGTCCTCTGCCTTAACAACCTGCATGCGTGCACGGCCATACTCTCGGCTTGGCGATGCCTCGACCTTGCCACCAAAGAAGTGAGCAAGATACTGAGCTCCGTAGCACACGCCGAGCAATGGTAGCTTGCCCTTGATTGCGTCGAGGTTGAAGCGTGGTGCTCCCTCCTCACGCACTGAGCGTGGCGAGCCCGAGAGAATCACACCTCGTACCTTCTCGTCGAGTGCGGGAGGGTTGTTGAAGGGGTGAATCTCGCAATATACCTGCATCTCACGAATGCGTCGTGCGATGAGCTGCGTGTACTGCGAGCCAAAATCTATAATAAGAATTTTCTCCATATATGGTTACTTAAATTTTTCTGCTCAGAAATATTAGCGAACCCGTTTGTTGTTAGAATGGTTGATATACGACGCTCGGCAAATTTTAGAGCGATGGGCTGTACTTTGGGTACTGCCCATTGCTATAATAATTTGTTAGCGGCAGTAGATGAACCATTATCACAACAAACTACTCTCCACGTGAATAGTTAGGTGTCTCGCTAGTAATTGTAATATCGTGTGGGTGGTTCTCTGTTACGCCACTCGATGTGATGCGCACGAAGCGAGCATTCTGCAATGTGTCGATATCCTTAGCACCGCAGTAGCCCATACCCGCACGGATACCGCCTACGAGCTGATATACTGTCTCGGCGAGCTTGCCCTTGAATGGCACACGACCAACGATACCCTCTGGCACAAGCTTCATAACGTTGATCTCGTTGCCCTTCTGGAAGTAGCGGTCTGCCGAGCCAGCCTTCATAGCGTCGATAGAGCCCATGCCACGGTAAGCCTTGAACTTACGGCCGTTGTAGATGATAGTCTCGCCTGGTGACTCCTCAGTGCCTGCAAACATTGAGCCAACCATCACGCAGTTGCCGCCAGCAGCCAACGCCTTGACGATGTCGCCAGAGTAGCGCAAGCCACCATCAGCGATGATAGGCACACCAGCCTTCTTAGCCTCGGTCGAAGCGTCGTAGATAGCCGAGAGCTGTGGCACGCCAACACCTGCGATGATACGTGTAGTACAGATTGAGCCTGGGCCGATACCTACCTTGATACCGTCGGCACCATTCTCGATAAGATATTTTGCTGCCTCAGCCGTTGCGATGTTACCACAAACAACGTCGAGGTGAGGATATGTAGCCTTAATCTTGCGAAGAAGATCAACAACGCCCTTAGTGTGGCCGTGTGCTGAGTCCAAAACAACAGCATCAACCTCCTCGGCAACAAGCGCAGCAACACGCTCCATAGCATCAGGTGTGATGCCGATACCAGCAGCTACACGCAAGCGGCCCTTTGAGTCCTTACAAGCGTTAGGGTTGTCCTTGAGCTTGGTGATGTCACGATAGGTGATAAGACCAACAAGCTTGCCGTTGTTATCAACCACAGGCAACTTCTCGATCTTGTTTGCCAACAACACCTCGGCAGCCGACTTAAGGTCAGTCTCGTGAGTTGTTACGATGTTCTCACGTGTCATCACCTCGTCGATAAGGCGGTTCATGTCGCTCTGGAAGCGAAGGTCACGGTTGGTAACAATACCGATGAGCATGCCCTCGTCATCAACAACAGGAATACCACCGATCTTGTTCTCCTGCATAAGCTGAAGAGCATCGCCCACGGTGTTATCCTTCTTGATGGTCACAGGGTCGTAGATCATGCCGCTCTCAGCACGCTTTACACGGCGCACGTGAGCAGCCTGAGCTGCGATAGACATGTTCTTGTGTACCACGCCGATACCACCCTCACGAGCCAAGGCAATAGCCAAAGGCGCCTCAGTAACGGTGTCCATAGCGGCAGACACAATAGGAATGTTAAGCTGAATATTGCGAGAGAAGCGACCTACGGTCGAAACCTCACGAGGAAGTACCTCAGAATAGGCAGGCACGAGCAACACATCATCGAATGTGAGACCTGTTGTCGAGACCCTTTCATCGATAAAAGACATAGCAATCAGGTTTATAATTTTATGTTGCGCACAAAATTACAAAAAAATATTTAGAGTAGCAATAGCTATATGCTCTTTTATACGATTTTTCTTTAGAAAACTACCATTTAGGTGTTATGCCCACAAATATCTCGAAGTTGATGCCTGGCATTGGGCGTGACAAAACCGATAGATACTCCTCGTTAAAGAGGTTGTTTATGGTGCCCTTTAGCGAGAGGTCTGCCCACTTGAACGATAGCACCTTCTCGAGCGAGATGTTCGACATGAAGTATGGCGGTAGCTTGCCCGTGAGCGATATGTCGTTCGACGACATGGTGTAGCGCTCCGAGTAGTAGCACCACTTGTAGAGGAATGTCCAACGACGCCACGAGAGGCGACCCGTAACTGACGATGATAGCTCGGGGGTGTAGGGCAGCTGCTTGCCTACCGACTTGTCGGCAGGCGTGCGTGGCTCGCCAACGTTTATAGATGGTGTCCACGAGAATGTGCCATTTACTCCAAGCTGCCACTCCTTTGCAATGGCTACGTCGAGGTTGCCCTTGAGCTCTACGCCATAGGCATGAACATCTTTGATGTTGTCGGGCGAGAAGAAGCCCTTGGGCGTAGGTAGCCAGATGATCCAATCCTTGATGAACGACTCGAACCAGCTTGCCGAGCCCGTGAGCGAGTAAATGCCCTCCTTGCCTATGGCAAACGACACTCCCGCATCGTAGGTCCAGCCGTTCTCCTTTCGTAGGTCGGGGTTACCGCCAGGTAGGAAGTAGAGGTCGTTGAGCGTGGGGAAGCGGAAGTTGCGTGAAAGCGAGGCTTTGGCTACCACGTTGCCCTTTTTCGAGATTACTCCATCGAGGAACAGAGCAGGGATTATCGGTGTCCACTCTCTGCCAAACATCTCCTCACGAACTACCATCGACACACCAAAGCGCTCTATGGGTCGCCACTTTGCTGATAGCGAGCCCGATAGCTCGGGACGGCCCTTGCGGTAGCCCACGATAGCCTTGTTGCCATCTTGGCGAATGATGTTCTTATCCTCGCTCACGACGATATGCTGGTGTAGCGATATGTTGGCTGTGAACAGCCACTTTTTGCCGAGGTAGTACTCGCCATCTGCCTGAGCATAGAAGGTGTTTATGCGTGAGCGTGAGCGGGTCATGTGTGCCATGATGCCATTGCCCAAGTCACGCTTGTAGTCGTATGCCATCCATGTGTGGATATATCCACCCTTAATGCCCATCTTCCACTCGTCACGCAGATGATCCCACGAGAGCACGCTGCGGAAGGTCTCCTCACGTTGTCTATTCTCAAAGTCGGTGTCGTTGCCGTGATCGACGGTGAGCATTGCCAGCTCACGATTAGAGTTTATATACCAGGCATTGAGTCCCAGGCGGTCGCCACGCCCCGTGTTGTAGTACACCTCTTGCAAGATGTGGAAATCCTTGTACGCACCACTGCGGTTGCGCTCGATGGGGTAGTATTGGTCTATGATGTTCATATCCTCATCGTAGACGTTCACCTTTTTGTCGTGGTTGCGATATTTGTAGTCGTTGGGCGACGACGAGTAGACGGCACGTGTAGATACCTGCCAATGGTCGTTACCATAGGTAAGACGCAAAAACTCGTCGAAGGTCTTGAATGAGCCTATGCCCTGAACGTATTGCAAGCCGAAGCCACGGCTGTTGGCGGGCTTTGTCGATAGCCTTACTGCGCCACCAAGACCGCCACCCGTCTCGTTTACCGATGATGTGCCATGTAGTAGTGAGGCATCGTCGATAAAGTACGAGGGAATCATCGAGAAGTCGGTCATGCCGAGCATCGGGCTATTTATCTTCATGCCGTTCCACGACACCTGCGTGTGCGAAGGCGAGGTGCCACGAAAGGCTACCGTAGAGAGTGTTGCACGACCATAATTTTTGACAAATATCGCCGAGTTGAACGTGAGGACATCAGCCATCGAGAGGGCGATATTCTCCTTGAGAATAACGGTGTCGAACTTAGTCTGCTGCGTGCCTATCTCCTTCATTGGGCGGTTGCCATATACCGATATGCCACGGATATGGATTCCCTTTGTAGCCCAATCTTTGGTGTCCTCCTCCTGGGCCCATGCCATAAACGGAGATATGGCAACGTATAATATGAGTAGTAGCTTCTTCATTACATCTGCGTTTATTTCCAACAAAATGCTCCTGGTATGATACCCACGTAGAAGCTATCTAAGAGCTCCTGATTCTTCGAGTAGCGATATACCATGCCCTGCTGAACATAGTCTATGGCATCGGCAACATATACGTCGCCCGAGCGAGGACATACGGTGAGTCCGTAGTACAATGTGCCGTTGTAGGGTAGGAATGGGCGCACAGGCACTCTGTCGGCAGTAACATCCATCTCCCACACATCGTCGTTGAGCCAATATAGTTTATCCTTTGTGCCATTGAGTTGTACCTCTGAGGGACAGTCACCAAACTTGAACTTAAACTGCTTCTCAATGGTAAACGTCTCGGCATCAATGCGGTAGAGTGATGGCGCTTCGTGACCATAGGGCGAGCCCTCGTAGCCACCATCGGTCACAGTCCATAGCTTGTTGTTGCAGTCCATAACAAGCGACGTAGGCTGAATGCCCACCACAAGCTCATCTACGACGGTGTCGGTCTTAGTGTCGATTTTGATGATACGGTTTTGATACGACCAGCAGTTTACGTAGACATAGTCGCCATACTGCACCATCTGCTCCGTAGAGCCCGACTCGCTGGTCATGTTGGGGATGTCGATATATCCCGTAATCTCGTAGCGCTTAGGGTTTACGATGAATATGCGATTATCCCAAATCTGCGTGATATATGCCTTTTCGTCGGAGAGAAAGTGGATATAGCGTGGCGACGTGAGGTTTGTTATGCGACCCACCTCCTTGAAGGTGTTGATGTCGATAGCAAATACCACGTGCGAGTTATTCACCACCACCCAGCCTATGCCGTTACGAATAATCATAGACTGGCATACGTCGCCGAGCTTCATGGCGTTGGCACGATAGAATATCTCGTTATGCACCGTCTTTGTCGTAGGGTCGTAGTACGAGAGCGTTGCATTGCCATAATGGAAGTTGCCCTCGTTGCAGATAAAGAGTCCGTCGCCCGAGGCTGATAGGTCGAAATCCTCCTCAAGACCATATTCCCACTCCATGCACGAACTAAATAGCAGGCACGCAAAGAGAAGTATGTAGTGAACAAGTCGCATAATATTACTTTTTTAGGTTATAGTCGTAGAAGCCAAATACCTCGGTCGATACCTCGCCAAGCCAGCCACACTTGGTGTTTACACCCACCTGCACCTTTACAAAGTCGATAAATGCAAGGTTAATCTGCTGGCACTCAAAATCTATGACATTCGAGATTTTGAAGTGGTTGGCATTAGCCTCGGCCTCAGCCTCAGTCGTAGCCTCAGCATTTCCACTTCCTGAGAGTCGGTCGATAGGGCTAAAGTTGTCGGCATAACCCCAGTCATACTCTGCATTTACCCAATACGAGCCATTGCCCGAAGCGTCGTAGTTGCGAGGCTCAAGGCAAGTGCCCCTAAGTGTGTAGCTATCCTCCTCGATCCATAGCGGATAGTAGTACTCTTGCTGGTGGAACTGCTTGAGGTAGTCGATCTCGCCTCTGTTGCCGAGGTTATCCTCCCACTGCACGCTCATCTTAGCACCTGCTGGACGGTAGTATGTTACCTCATAATTCTGAATGGTTGATGCCTTGCCTGTCTCCGAACCTGCAAGTTCGTACCATGTGTCGTCGGGCAAGCCGTTGCCATTCTCGTCTTGCATAACCCACACTATGCCAGGCTCTGATGAGCCACTAAACGAGTTGCCAAGGATGCCAAGGTCGTAGTCGCCCGAGTTGTCGATGCTGTGGTCGAAGCCTACGACAATGTAGCCACCAAAGCCACCCAACGATACCCAGTTTGGATAGGGGTTACCCTCTCTATCCACCTCCGACATGCGCTTCTCGGCGTATGCTATGGCTGCCTCCATCGTAGTCTGTGTGCCGTCGAAACCACCCGTCTTGAGCTCGTTGATAAACTGACCAGGAGCAGGGGTATATTCGTATACCTTGTTCCAGTCAGCCTTCGATGTGCTGCTCGTTGGGCGATAGAATGCTCCCTCCTCGTAAACCGTTACGGTAAGGTCGTGACTAATAGCAACTTCATTGTTTCCACGTTGGGTCTTTGCCGAGGCTGTGATGTGGTACTCGCCAGCACTCTCAGCCACGAATACAAAGTTGGCACTATCAGCTGTTGTGCCACTCTCGTTAACGCTCCATGAGTATGTTACATCGTCGCCCAGATGGCTTGTTGTCGAGGCACTCAAAAGGAGCTTTCTGCCCACTACGGTGTGGTATGCCTTGCGCTCGAAATCCCATACGAAGGGCATATTCTCGGGTGCAACAACCTCTACAATGACGCTGTCGCTGTGCTCGCCATCTTCGTTCGAGGCGGTGGCGCTGATAGTGTAACTTCCTACGGCATCACTCTTAAAGGTGTAGGTTAGCTCCTGGCTTACCTCCTCGCCGTTTACGCTCCAGTGAAATGACGTGGGAAGCTCTGTTTTGCGCACTGTGGCAACAAGCTCAACCTCGCTACCCGTAGCAATCGTGATATTTGATCTGCCCGCAATGGTAACTGTCGGAATCTCAAGGTCTAAGACCTCGATGAGTATCTCTTCGCTGTCTGAGCCCGCATTGGTCTTGACGGTTAGCACGATGTAGTACTCGCCAACAACCTCTCGCATAAAACTAAGCGAGGGCGATGTGCCAAGCAATCGTCCGTTCATTATCCAGCTGTAGGTGGCATCGTCGGCCGACTCAAACGTGGGTGATATGACTATCTCTCGCCCCGTTTTAGTTGTGTAGATGCCTGTCTCGCTGTCAAGTATAATCTTAGGTGGCATAGAGGTTGTAATCTCCTCGTCGATATTGCACGACGAGGAAACTACAACGATTACACACAAAAACAAAAAATCTAAAAATCTTCTCATATATTATTTATCAAAACGTACCGCTACATCATCATAGGCGAAGTAGCCAGGGATTGTGAAGCCATATCGTCCGCCCATCTCATCCGAGTAGAGGAAGTTGAAGCGTACTTTTGCTACTGCGCCAAGCTCGCTCAAATCCCACTTCTGCCAATCGGTTACCACATCCATGCCCTGTACTAGATAGAACTCCACCTCGCTAATAGGCTCGGCATAAGCATCTGCATCAACATCGTCGAAGCCCTGAGCAACAATCTTTAGCCAGGCCTCATCTGTCAAGCCTTCCCAGCTGCCACCAAAGCTGTTGCCAGCCTCGCTCTTAACACCATTGTATAGCTGGTTGAGAGTATAGCTTGTGTTTGTCACGTACATATGGTCGATAACACGTGCCTGGCCATCGGCAAAGTATAGCTCAGGAAGATTCTCTACATACGACAAGAAATCCTTGTAGCCATAGTGTACCACGAAGTTGTCGCCCGAGTGCGCTGGTACAGGTGTCATAAGCTGGAGGTTAAACCAGCCAAGCATCTGGTCGTTGCCCGCATTATTCGCAACGTAGTCCTCGCCGTAGTACTTGGCAATGAGTCTATCACGATCCTCGTCCGAGAAGCCCTCACCCCAGTAGTTCGAGATGGCGTGACCACCTCCCCAATAACAATATGCATAGTTATCTGGGAAGATGTGTGCAAGCTCGGTGTTGCCCTCGTCCCACCATGTGTACATTGCACTCATGAAATCGCCGTAGGTGAGAGGGCCACCATACTGTGGATTATCTACAAGGTCGCTCCAAGTAGTAATCTCAATGCCACTCCAATTATCAGCATAGTCTAGGTAGTATGGCTCAAATCGAGCATCGCTATCCTCGAACGTGAGCACTCGGAGTTCGTAAGGAAGCTCTGGCTCTGGCTCCTGAGTCATCTCAATTGCCACAACATTTAGCTTAACAATAGAGCTCTTGCCGGCCTTGGACACTACGCTAATGGCGATAACGCCCTCGGTGTCGTAGTGGCAAAGATCCTTTGCTGGCGCAGTAACCGTAAGAACGTTCTCAGAGTAGTTAGCTCGCCAACCCTGAGGGGTGTTAACCATATAGTCGGCAACGTTTGCCTCCTCAACCGTAAACTCTACACTCTTGCCATACTCAACCTCAGCTACTGCAGGAGCATATATAATGAATAGTGGGCAGCTCTCGTCGTAGCGTGCAAGGCGGAATATTGTGCCGTTGGCGAGCGTAATTGTCACATAGTCAGGATTTGACGTATCCACACTCTTGAATAGTGAGTCGCCATTTGTGCCATTTGCGCCGTTAGTACCATTCGAACCCGCAGCGCCATCTTTACCCTCGGCAACAACGCCTGTTGAAGTCCATGTCACACCGCCGTCGGTAGAAATTTCCCACTCCTTTGTTATCTCGTTGATGCGTACCTCGGGAGCGATAGCATCTTTGCCATTTATGCCGTTCTCGCCATTTGCGCCATTCTCTCCGTCAATGCCGTTGGCACGTACTTGCTCGCCATCAACCATTAGCCACTCGCCATCGATAGTCCAGTAGTAGTTGCCGTCAGCGTCCTGCTTAATAGAGATAACAGGGGCATTTGTGCCGTTAGCGCCATCCTTACCATTCGAGATGGTGGCAGATGTGCCGTCCGAGAAGTTAATCACGTAGCCATCATAGCTCTGCTCCACAGATCTTACGTAGACACTCTTCTGCAATGCGTTTACGATTGCTTGTAGGGCTACGATGTCCTCGTTGGTCTTAATCACTGCCTCCTCAAGGGTCTCGATACGATCCTTGATCTGCTCCATCTCGTTCCAGATGTCGGTGTGGTCAAACTGACAGCTGGTTGCTGCTGTGAGCATAGCTACTATGCACATGGCCAAAAATAGTAATCTTCTCATAATGTTTTGTTAAAAGGTCATTCGCCGTAAACTTTAACACTACGAGATGCTGCAATGCGTATGTTTGGTGGTAGTAAGATGATATGCTTAGGGTTGGTAGCCATGTAGTTATGGCTATTGCAAGTCGTGGACACCTATCGCAGGTGCGCTCGATGATAATACAATAAGGAGTTCCCCCCCCCAACCTGAAAACATAAAGTCTTTAGACCAGCCCATTCGCCGCAGGCACAATCTCGTAATAAACGCTTGGCAGGTCTTCTGACTTATCTCGCTCTGCGATGCCTTCCCAGGGGACGCGCCCCCAGTGACAATAGATGTCGCCGAGCTCTGTGAGATTCACAGCAGCGGGAACTGTTCGGGATTTTCACCCGATTCCCTTTTAATCTCAATGGAGTAGCAATACTCCTGAGAACCAATGCTTGTGCAAAGGTATAAAAAAATATGCGACTTGCAAAAACAAATCGCATATTTCTTAAATACCTATATTTAAGGTGTGTTCTATAAATTAGTAATCAACTATTCTGTTTGCCAAGTAAATTTATTTCGGTCGCTTTGAGTCTATTTGTGGCATCTTTCTGCTTGAAAATCTTGAAAATAGCCCGCTATTCTCTGCGCTTTTCAAGCAGAAGTCTGCTCAAAAATAACTCTCAAATCGCCTCGACCTAATTTTTAAAACCCACCTTAAGAGTTACTTCTTATCTGCCTCATTTGTAGGCTTCTTACTACGGTCGTAAACGAAGCGGCGGATCTTCTTGGTAGGAGTCTTCTCAAACTCACCCTCGTTATCCACAACCTTCGTAATCTTCGAGAAGCGGTTTACCTTAGAGTTTACATACTCCAACACCTCACGCTTGATCTCCTCCATCTTGAGTGCCACCTGCTCCTTGTTCACAGCCATCTTGTGCTTAAACTCGTCGTAAGCCTCCTCAAGAGCCGATGTGTCGAAGTATACCAAGGCGATGAGCTTGCCATCCTCCTCAGTAACAACCGACTCGGCAACAAAGCGGTTAGAGTTCAAAACCTCCTCGATATCCTCAGGATAGATGTTCTCGCCCGAAGGACCAACAATCATATTCTTAAGACGACCCTTGATAAAGATCCAGCCGTCCTCCGAGATTGCACCAAGGTCACCTGTGCGGAACCAGCCGTCCTCAGTGAATACTGCCTTTGTAGCCTCCTCGTTTTTGTAGTAGCCCTTCATGCAGCAAGGTGTCTTAACAACGATCTCGCCCTGGCCTGTCTCAGGGTTGATGTCGTCGAGGCGAATCTGTACTGCCTCCAACGCAGGACCTGTCGAGCCGATACGTACCATGTCGCCCACGCAGCCCGCAACGAGTGGAGCTGTCTCGGTAAGACCATAGCCAATGCCGTATGGGAACTTAGCCTCATACAAGAAGCGCTCAGCCTCGGTGTCGAACTTAGCACCACCAATAGCAAAGAAGCGCATGCGACCACCAAAGAGCTTCATAAGCTGCTTACCAGCAATGCGGTGGAGAATCTTGCGTGACCAATCCCAGCCATAGAGCTTGCGTGTGATAGCCTTCTTTTGGAATGTAGGCACAATCTTACCACGATAGATCTTCTCCATGATAAGAGGTACCGAAGCGATAACCGTAGGACGCACCTGAGCCAACGCTGGCATGAGTGCCGAGGCGGTAGGTGGGCGGTCCATGTAGTGTACCTGAGCACCACGTGAGAATGGGTAGATCATGCCGAGGGTACACTCATAGGTGTGTGCCAACGGAAGGATTGAGAGCAGAACGTCATTCTCGTTGTACTCGAAGAGTGGTGGAATGATTGTTGTCTGCGCTGCGATGTTGTAGTGGGTGAGCATCACGCCCTTAGGCTTAGATGTTGTGCCCGAGGTGTAGATGATTGCTGCGAGGTCGTCGGGCTGGGGAATACGCTTCTGGCCACGTGCCTCCACATTCTGCGAGATGACATTAAGACCCTTGGTACGGATCACGATGTTCATCTTCTCCAAGGTCTGCTTCGAGAGCTTGGTGTAGAGCTTGTCGGAAACGAGTATAGCCTTAGCCTCGGCATGCTCGATGATAAGGTCGAGCTCGGCGGGTGTAAAGTCGGGGAGGATAGGTACTGCAATCATGCCCGCAGTGGTCACTGCAAAGTATGACACGCCCCAGTTAGGCATGCTCGAGCTGAGGATAGCCACTTTGTCGCCAGCATTCACGCCGGCGTTGAGCAACAAATCCTGCACCTTCTCGATGCGCTCGCCAACCTCTTTGTACGAAACATCCTCGCCACCAATCATTGAGAAAGCAATGCGCTTAGAGAACTTCTCCACGCTGTGCTTCACTATCTCATAGAGTGTGTTAAATTCCATAGAATTGTTCGGTTTTACGAAAATATAATACAAAAATCGGGTGCAAGTTACCAATTATTTATTAAAAAATATTAAATTTGCTACAAAATTTTTCAATGATTACCAAAAATTTTATAATAAACAGGGCTAAAAAAGTGGGTTTCGACTTAGTTGGTGTGGTGCCTGCCGAAGCCCTTGTCGAGCAACGTAAATGCTTCGAGGAGTGGCTGTTGGCGGGAAATCACTCGACTTTGTCGTATCTCGAGCGAAATATCGACAAGCGCTTTGATGTGCAACTTTTGGTCGAAAACTCGCATAGCGTGATTGTCTGCGGAGTGTCGTACCTCTCGCCATATAGTCGAGGTTACGACGAGGGCTTTGGCGCAAAGATTGCCTCGTATGCCCTCAACGACGACTATCATCTAACCATAAAGTCGATGCTTGCCGAGCTTGCCGAGGAGCTAAAAAGGGAGCATTCCGAGCTAAAATATCGTGCCTTTGTGGACTCTGCTCCCGTGGCTGAAAAGAGCCTTGCGGTGCGTGCTGGTTTTGGCTGGATTGGCCGTCAGTCGTTGGTGGTAAATCCTAAGCTCGGAACGATGTTTCATCTTGGTGAGCTTGTTATCAATGATGTTGTAGATGAGTACGATACGCCGATGGAGGGTGTAGGTTGTGGTAGTTGCCGAAGGTGTGTTGAGGCATGCCCCAATCAGGCGATTTTGGAGAGTAGGTTGGTCGATACTCGACGCTGCATTTCGTGTCGCACAATCGAGCGTGAGGGGTGCAACGATAACATCTCGCTCGACGGCTGGATTTTTGGTTGCGATGCCTGCCAGTCGGTGTGTCCATTTAACCAACATGCGCCACTGCACAGCAACCCCAAATTTGACCCCCGCATCAATCCCTACGAGCTTACTGCTGAGCGCTGGTCGGCAATGACCGAAGCGGAGTTTGAGGCTGTGGCGGGCACTACGCCCATGACACGTAGCGGCCTGGAGCGCATAAGGGGGAATGTGAAGAAGGAGTAGATAAGATCAAGAATAGTGAATTTAAGGAATTTAGGGAAATTAGAGAACTTAGTTTTTTGTTCCTTAAATTCCTTAAGTTCATTAATTTCCCTAATCTCTCTGTGGCCTTTGTTCTCTCTGTGGTCTTTGTCGTCTTCTCCAATTTATCCTCTTTTCAAACAATTTTCAACGCTATTGGTTCGTTTATCGGGCAAATATTATTATATTTGCAAGCTAAATCTTTAGAAAAATTAAAAGCAAACCAAATATGGAACTATTTAAGCGTTGGAATAAAATTGTGGGTTGGGCGGTGTTTGCCATTGCAACACTCTCATACCTACTCACCATTGAGCCCACAACGAGCCTTTGGGATTGTAGCGAGTTTATTGCCACCTCGTATAAGTTGGAGGTGGGCCACCCCCCTGGGGCACCCCTCTTTATGATGCTTGCACGCCTTGCGTCATTGCTCGCCCCATCGCCCGAGTATGTGCCGATGATGATAAATGCGCTAAATGCCGTGGCGAGTGGCTTCTGCATATTGTTCCTCTTCTGGACAATCACGCATCTTGCCCGCAGAATAACCACCCGTGAGGAGCGTGAGCTGTCGCTCGAGCGTATTGCCATTATCCTTGGTGCTGGTGCTGTTGGTGCGTTGGCTTATGCCTACACCGACACCTTCTGGTTCTCGGCTGTCGAGGGCGAGGTATATGCTCTATCGTCGATGTTTACATCGTTAGTGGTGTGGCTCATGCTGCGCTGGGAGGAGAATGCCGAGCGCCACACCTCTATGCGCTGGATAATACTTATCGTCTATCTCATGGGCTTGTCGATTGGTGTCCATATCCTTAACTTGCTGACTATCCCAGCGTTGGTGATGATATGGTTCTTCCGCCAGTACGAATTCAAAACAGCGAAGGACTACTTTCTGAAGATTGTCCTCGCCCTTGTTGTGTCGGTGCTGATCCTCGGCGTGATAAATGGCGTTATCATACCCTACACCGTGGCACTCGGTGCTGCTGTCGATACCTTTGCGGTAAATAGCCTCGGCTTGCCCGTGAATGTTGGCATGATGCTCTACCTTGTTGTGGTATTCGTGTTGTTGGGCTATCTAATAGTCTATACCCACAACCACTCGAAGCGCATTGCTAATGCAGTGGTGTTGTGCCTAACGGTGATCCTGATTGGCTTCTCGTCGTACGCCATGGTCATCGTGCGTGCTAATGCCAACCCTCCGATGAACTCCAACAACCCTTGGAACCCTCACACGTTGCTCAGCATGCTTAACCGTGATCAGTATGGTCAGCGACCACTCGTTCGTGGCCCTTACTACTCGGCACAGCCACTATCGCCCGTGGAGATTAACCCCGACATCGAGAGCGAGGATACCTATCTTCCTGGCGAGTACGACTCGGCTATGATGTCATGGTATAACCCCGAGAGTGGCAAGTATGAGAAGCGTGAGATGTTCGAGGGCTATAAATACCCTAAGGAGGCTATGCGCCTCTTCCCACGTATGTGGTACTACCAGCGTAAGGATGCCTACGAGCTTGGCTGGATGGAGCTCAAGGACAATAAGCCACAAGTGTTGCGCTCGGCAGAGGGCGTGGGCGAGTGGTATGAGCCTACGGCGTGGGAGGATATCCGCTACTTTGTTGGCTATCAGATGGGCGACATGTTCTGGCGCTACTTCATGTGGAACTTTGTGGGTCGTCAGAACGATACTCAGATGAACAAAGATGAGCATGGCAGATACCTCGATGGCGGCTGGTCGTCGGGCATCGGCTTCATCGATAGAATCTTCTGTGGAACACAGCAAAATCTGCCAAGCGGCGTTGCCGACAATGCTGGTCGCAACACCTACTTCTTCCTTCCGTTGTTGCTCGGCCTCATGGGTCTTATCTATCAGCTCAACCGCGATTGGCGCAACTTCTTCGTGGTGTTGCTCCTCTTCGTGATGATGGGTATTGCCCTTGTTGTCTACTTTAATACCGCTCCCGACGAGCCTCGTGAGCGTGACTATGTGTATGCTGGTGCCTTCTACGCCTTCTCGATATGGATTGGCTTGGGCGTGTTGGCTATTGCCGACATGGTCGAAGATGTTGTACGTAGATTTAAGCTTAAGCGTGCCTCGCTGACGATGGTTGTTGCCACATTGCTCCTCTCGTCGAGTGTCCCTGTGGTGCTTGCTGCCGAGAATTGGGACGACCACGACCGTTCGGGACGCTACTATGCTCACGACATCGGCTGGAACTACCTGCAGACAGTGCCCGAGAATGGTATCATCATCAACTATGGCGATAACGACACCTTCCCACTATGGTACTGCCAGGAGGTTGAGGGCGTACGTAAGGATGTTCGCATAATGAACTCGTCGTATCTTGGCGGCGAGTGGTATATCGACGAGATGAAGCTCGCAGCAAACGATGCTGATGGTGTGCCTTTCACCATTCCCTCAACAAAGTATAGCTTTGTGAACGATTGGGTTATCGTTGCTGAGCTTGCCGATGTGCTCGACACGCAGCGTGCCCGTGATCTACGCCTCAAGCGCCGATATATCGAGAGTGTGGAGACCTACGACATTCGCTACTACGATGCCGATCAGCGCATGCGTAGCCTGCCAGGAACCTTCTATAGCATCTACGATACGCTCCTTCAGGCAGAGGGTGTTGTGGATCAGCTGTGGGAGGTTGTGAGCGCCTTTGATGAGGATCCCTCGTTGGTGCCTAACGACCAGGAGTATAACGCCATTGTTACGTATGTCAATGCTATGCACCTTATCGAGGGCATCAACTCGAACGAGAAGTTTAAGCAGGACTACCAAACAATGCTCAACTATTGGGATCTAAACAGGGAGCTTAGTGGTAAGCTAAACCTTAAGGATGTTATCCGCCTGTTTAACTCCGACGTGGCTATGTACTTGGCTACTGATGGCACTAACCCTCGCATCTTGGCTGAGGGCGAGCCTCTGCCTGAGGGCTACCATTGGGTGGGTAAGCTTAACCCTACGGTAAATAGCCATATCGATGGCAAGCGCTCCGACTATATCTTGGCTGCCGACGGCTACTATATCGACGTGGATAAGGATGCTGCCATCGCCGCAAAGATTGTTGATGAGAGCGAGCGTGAGCAGATTGTCGATAGGGTAGACATCACCCTCGACAAGAGTGTTGTCACACGTGACCACCTTATGATGCTCGACCTCTTTGCTTCTTTCGATTGGAAGCGAGCCTTGGCATTCACGCAGACATCTATGCTTAGCGACTACGGCATTATCGACTATGTGCGATTTAATGGTTATAGCTACCTCTTTGTGCCTATCAAGACTCGCTATTCGAGGGGTTCAGATGTAGGTAGCATGGATGTTGATAAGCTCACACCTCAGTATCTTGGTGAGGATTGCTCCGAGCTACACCAGCCACTACGCTTTGGTGGACTAAACCGTAAGGGTGTATATGCCGACTACTTTGTGCGCTACAACCTCTCGGCATCTCACCTCCGTGAGAACTTCGCACGCCTTGCCATGGCGCATCTTCGCCGTGATAACGACCAGAGCGTGACTACGGCAGAGCGTCTGTTGGATCGTGGCCTCGAGATGTTGCCACCAGCACAGGTGGGATATACTCACAACGCCATCATGCCATATGTTAGTGGCTACTACTATGGTGGCTTGTACTTCCTTCGCAACGCTATCGGCTATCTCGAGGAGGCTGTGGCGACCATGAGCGACGAGCTCGGCATGTCGCCAAATGTTGGCGACGATGGCGACGAGTTTGCCTACTTTAACACCTTGTCTGAGACCGCTCAGGCGCTGCAAACGACAGCACGCAACGAGGGCATCTCTACAGCCTCGTTCGACAAGCTTCTTGCCTTGAGCGATGAGCAGTCGGAGCACTCCGATCGACTCTTCGAGAAGGGTGATAAGCTTGCGGCAGAGTATATCGCTGAGCGTGGCGAGTGGGTAGACTACTACTTGCAGTATAACACCCGTAAGAGCCTGTCGCCATCGGTGAGCATCGAGCTCTTTAACTCGATGTACGATATTCTCGAGGTTGTAAATCTATGTTGCGAGCTTGCTGGTAGCTTCGATTGGGTTGCTAACCCTGAGGCTGGCCGTCAGCTTGTGGATAACCAGCTCTCGTTCGACCGCCTTGCTAAGGACTATATCACCTACGTAAACCTCCTAACGCCAGGCAGCGAGTATGATCCATACATGGAGCTCATGCAGCACCACGTTGGCAACGTTGTGAAGATATACACTCAGCTACCTTCGGCACGCCTCACAAGTGGTGGCATTGTCGATGCTGAGTATGTCGAGGAGATGAAGACGCTCCTTGGCCGTCGTGAGCTTCAGAAGCTAATTAACGAATCGATGTAAAAGTAAAAAACAATATAACTATGCAGAAAATTCAGTTGTACAACACGCTCACTCGTCGTAAGGAGGAGTTCGAGCCAATCAATCCAGAGCATGTAGGAATGTATGTTTGTGGTCCTACAGTATATGGCGATCCACACCTCGGCCATGCTCGCCCCGCAGTAACTTTCGACCTTATGTTCCGCTACCTTCAGTCGTTGGGCTATAAGGTGCGCTATGTGCGTAACATCACCGACGTGGGTCACCTCGAGCAGGATGCCGACGATGGCGAGGATAAGATTGCTAAGAAGGCACGCCTCGAGCAGCTCGAGCCTATGGAGATTGCACACTACTACACCGAGCGCTACCGTGATGCTATGCGCTCGCTCGGCGTTAAGTCGCCATCTATCGAGCCACATGCCTCAGGACATATCATCGAGCAGATTGCCATGGTGCAGCGCATCCTCGACGCAGGCTATGCCTACGAGTCGAATGGCTCAATCTACTTCGATGTGGAGAAGTATAACAAAGACTACCACTATGGTCGCCTCTCGGGTCGTAACCTCGACGACATCGTGACAAACACACGTGAGCTCGATGGTCAGAGCGACAAGCACCACTCTTACGACTTTGCACTATGGAAGAAGGCGGCGCCTGAGCATATCATGCGCTGGCCATCGCCATGGAGCGACGGCTTCCCAGGCTGGCATATGGAGTGCTCGGCAATGAGCACCAAGTATCTCGGCGAGCAGTTCGACATCCACGGTGGCGGTATGGACCTTATGTTCCCACACCACGAGTGCGAGATTGCGCAGTCTACGGCGGCCCTCGGCAAGGACTCGGCACGCTATTGGGTGCACAACAACATGATTACTATCAATGGTCAGAAGATGGGTAAGTCGTTGGGTAACTTCATCACCCTCGAGCAGCTCTTCACAGGTAACCACCCAATCCTCGAGCAGGCATACACCCCTATGACCATTCGTTTCTTCGTGCTTCAGGCCCACTACCGCTCAACGCTCGACTTCTCGAACGATGCGTTGCAGGCAGCAGAGAAGGGTCTCGACCGCTTGATGAAGGGCGTTGAGGCGTTGGCAAAGATTAAGCCTGCGGCTAAGTCTACTGCCGATGTTGAGGAGCTTGAGCGTCGTTGCGCCGAGGCTATGGCTGACGACCTAAACTCGCCAATGGTCATCTCGGCACTCTTCGATTGGGTGCGCATCATCAACCAGGCTGTTGAGGGTCAGCAGACATTCACTGCTGAGGATATCGAGAAGCTTACCGCCATTGTAAACCGCTATGTCTTCGACATTCTCGGTCTTCGCAACGAGAAGGCTGCCGAGGCTGGTGGCAAGGATATGGTGTCGCCATTGGTTGATATGCTCCTTAACATGCGTATGGAGGCTAAGGCCAACAAGGATTGGGCAACATCGGATAAGATTCGTGATAACCTCACAGCCATCGGAATTCGTGTGAAAGATCGTAAAGATGGTTTTGATTGGGAAATCGAGTAATTTGTTGTGATAAGGGGCAATCTGCGGCACCAAGCTTATTGCCCCGAAAGGGGATATACGTTGAGTATACCCCCTTCCGTGTCAATTTCGACTTGGCACCACATCTCACCCCTTCTAACAACAAATTGTGCTCTTTGGAATGTGAAAAGGGATCATCTGCGGCACCAAGCTCATTGCCCCGAAAGGGGATATACGTCGAGTATACCCCCTTCCGTGTCAATTTCGACTTGGCACCACATCTACCCCCTTCTAACAACAAATTTATTTCTTGTGATAAGTCATCATCTACTGCCGCTAACGAATTATCTCGTCAATGGGCAGTACCTCGAGTACAGCCCATCGTCTCGAAATTCGCCGAGCGTTGTATCTGATGCCTTCTGACAAGAAATATTTCTCGTGATAAGAGTCCGAAGAGTCCAAAAGGGTAGAAAAAACAACCCTTTCTGACACTTTAAGACCCTTTCTGCCCTTTAGTCCCTTTTATAGGATAAATAGGAGCGCTAACGCTTGATGGGAGTGATGGGAGCGTTACGCTTAATGGGTAACGCTACGCTTAATGAAAATTACTCATTAAGCCCATCTGTCCCATTCGTCCCATCTATCCCATAAAATAAACCCGTGCAAAGCACACCATACCTTTCACTTTGTAAACAAACACCATTATGGTTTCTAACGAACAGATAAACTCGCTTTCGGCGCGTGTCGTGAAGCTCGAGGAGTCGATCAGCATCGAGCAGCGACGCATCGACCTGCAAAACGAGCAGGAGCGCACCGAGGAGCCTACCTTTTGGGATAACCCCGACGAGGCACGCAAGCAGCTAAAAAAGGTTGCCGACATCAAGGCCGTGATCGAGGAGTGGGAGGTGGCTCGTCGTGTGATAGCCGACTTGGAGCTTGTGGCCGACTTTGTGGCTGAGGGCGCTATGACCGAGGCGGAGGCCGACGAGCAGTATGCTGCTGCCGTGGAGCTTGTCGAGAAACTCGAGCTTAAGCAGATGCTCTCGGGCAATGAGGACAAGCTGGGCGCTATCATGGATATCAATGCTGGAGCTGGTGGCACCGAGGCGCTCGATTGGGCGCAGATGCTCATGCGCATGTATACACGCTGGGGTGAGGCTCATGGCTTCACGGTTAAGGTTGTGGCATACCAGGCGGGTGACGAGGTGGGTGTTAAGTCGTGCACCTTGGAGTTTGAGGGCGACTATGCCTATGGCTACCTACGCTCGGAGAGTGGTGTGCACCGCATGGTGCGCCTATCGCCTTTTAATGCCAACAACAAGCGTCAGACAACCTTCACGTCGGTATTCGTGTCGCCCATGGTCGATGACTCTATCGAGATTAACATATCGCCAGCCGACATCGAGTGGGACACCTTCCGAGCGAGTGGTGCAGGTGGTCAGAACGTAAATAAGGTGGAGACCGCCGTGCGCCTACGCTACCATGGCAAGGATGCCGAGACGGGAGAGCCCGTTGAGTTTCTTATCGAGAACATGGAGACACGCTCGCAGCTAAACAACCGTGAGAATGCCATGCGCATTCTCCGCTCGAAGCTCTATCAGCGTGAGCTCGACAAGCGTATGGCAACACAGCAGGCGTTGGAGGCAACCAAGAAGCGCATCGAGTGGGGCTCGCAGATACGCAGCTACGTATTTGACGATAGGCGTGTCAAGGATCACCGCACGGGCTATCAGACATCGAACGTTGATGCTGTGATGGACGGCGACCTCGACGGATTTATCAAGGAATATCTACTTCAATATTAGGCAATGTTACGACTATCTAAACTCCTGCTTCTTCTGCTTGTTGTGGTGTTGTGTGGCTGCAAGGCTCAGGCACATGGCTCTGCCGATAAGCTTAGGTGTGGCGAGGTGTTGGTGGGAGCCACCGACACAGCCAGCTATATGCCTCTGCTACGAGGTAAGCGAGTGGCCGTCTTGGCAAACCACACGGCGATGTACTCCGAGGAGGAGCATATTGTCGATATGATGCACCGTGAGGGCATCAATCTTGCCGGCATCTTTGCCCCAGAGCACGGCTTCCGTGGCTCGATAGAGGCGGGTGCCATAGTGAAGAACTCGGTTGATGAGCGCACGGGAGTAGCCATCTTGTCGCTATATACGGGAAACAAGAAGCGCCCCTCGGACGAGATAATGCGCTCGTTCGACGTGCTTGTTGTCGATATGCAGGATGTGGGACTTAGGTTCTATACCTATTATATAACTATGCTCCAGATTATGGACGCATGTGCCGACTTTGGGCAGAGGGTCATTGTGTTGGATAGACCTAACCCTAACGGTCACTATGTAGATGGCCCAATTCTCGACATGAAGTATAAGTCGGGCGTGGGGTGGTTGCCTATCCCCGTGGTGCATGGACTTACCATGGGCGAGATTGCCACGATGGCGCTTGGCGAGGGCTGGGCACGCCCCGTGGAGCTCACGGTGGTCAAGTGTCGCAACTACGACCACACGACGCACTACACCCTCCCTATCGCACCATCGCCCAACCTACCAACGCAGCACTCCATATATTTGTACCCCTCGACATGTCTGTTTGAGGGTACGGTGATGAGCCTTGGTCGTGGCACAGAGGCACCCTTCGAGGTGTATGGTCACCCCGATATGCGAGGCTACGACTTTAGCTTTACGCCAATGCCAAATGCTGGCTCGAAGACCCCACCACACAATGGCGTTAAGTGCTATGGCGTGGACTTGCGCAAGGTGAGCGACGAGGAGGTGTGGCAGAATGGCGTAAACATCGAATACTTGGTAGATGCCTACCGCAACCTAAACATCGGCGACAAGTTCTTTAAGCCTGTATTTGAGAAACTTATAGGTGTCGATTATGTGCGTCAGATGATCCTCGACGGCTACTCTGCCCAGGAGATTAAGGCACGCTGGAGCGACGATGTAGAGAGGTTTAAGAGGCAGCGAAAACCATATTTATTATATGCAGAATAGCAAAAAGGTTGGTCACTTTACTTGACCAACCTTTTTCGCTATTCGTGATATGTTGTTTTGAACACCCTCGAGTAGAACTCTGCCCTTAGCTGCTCCTCGTAGTTGCCATGCTTGTGCTCCTTGAAGACCTTATAGTAGAACCTCCTCTCGAGCTTTGGATCGGGCTTCTTGGCGGTGATAACCTTTGGTGTGGTTGCCTTGATGCCATACTCGGGCATGTTCATCTCGGGGCGATACTCGAAGTGCATGGTGTCGAAGTGATACCATCTGCCACCCCATATAAATCCGTGGCGCTCAAATATCTCTACAACCTTCATATTGAAGGTGTTGTGATACTTCATCACGGCATGCTCCTCGGCACGAGGGTAGGTCCATTTCCAATAGTGCGACCTGTAAGCCTCGAGGTCGATGGCAATGCCGTAGCCGTGAGGACTTAGGCGCTTCATGCCCTGAATGGTGCGCCAGTTAAATGTCTGAGCATTAAGCACCCACTCCTTAAGTTCGGGATACTCGTCAAGTTCGTCGGACACTCGTTGTAGTGCCTCGGCAGCACCAGCAACCTTTGTGAAGAGCACAGGCTGGGCGCCATGCTTAGGGCACCAATTCACGTAGACAAGGTTTTGTGCCACCTCCTCACGTGTGTTGCCATAGATCTTGCCATAGAATGCAGCACAGCGATAGCGACCAGGGTCGTAGCCGTAGGGTGGTGGATATACCCCCTTGTCGTACTCCTGGAAGAATATCTCCTCCACATCTTGCTCGAGGTGCATCTCGTCGATGGTGCGCTTCTTGCCGTCGTCATATATCATGCGGCTGCCATCGCTAAAGATAATCATGTTGTCCTCGTAGCCAACAACATGGTCGGGATATGCTGCAATGAGTCGTTGTGCGCCCTCCGGAATCGAGTCGCACGATAATCTGTTTGCAGTGATAGGTGCTGATGAGCAGGCTACAAACGTTGTTAGTAGTAGTATGTAGAGTGCTATCCTCTTGCTACTCATAGCTCTTAATAAAGTTTACGTTGTACTGCTCGATGTTCGAGAGCTTGACGTTGCTTGTTGTTGGGCGATACCAGCTCTGCTTAGAGAAATACTGCTTCATGTCCGTGGTTTGGAAGATGTAGCCGTGGCGAGCATATATCTCGTTACGCATGATCTTAAGCTCGTACTCGCTCAGCTCACAAATGTCGTTGTAGGTTACCTTGCGTGTCGAGGTGAATGGGAAGAGTCCTATGCTCGACTTTGCGGCGCTCTTCTTTGGCTTTATCTGCGTTAGGTTCTGTGCGCCGAGCTTATCCTCGTATGCCTTGATAACTGCTACGTTGAACTGCTCAATATCGCTGAGTGTAACATTCTCTGCATAAGCACGATACCAATTTTGCAACGAGAAGTATTCAGCCATGTCCTTGGTCTTGAAAATCTTGCCATGACGAGCAAAAATCTCGTTACGCATAATCTTTAGCTCACGAGGTGTCATGCCATAAAGCTCGCTCTCGGCAATGGCACGCACTGAGGTGTGAGGATAAAGACCACCGGTTGATGGAACAAACTTTTCAACACTCGCGCCATCAGCAATTTCGCCACCATTATCCGAGCTCTTGGTGGTGCTTGTGGTAAGCATCACAACGGCGATAATCAATGCAGCGATTACTGCCAGCAATGCAACGATAGCAACCGTGCTGCCCGATTTGCCCGACTTTGGTGCGGGGGTGATGGCGCTCTTTGCTGCTGGTGAAGGCTGTGTTAGGTCGTAGCCACACTTATTACAGGTCGTTGCGTCGTGCTTAAGAATAGCTTTGCACTGTGGGCACTGAATGATTGCCATAGTTTGAGTCTGTTTGAGTTATCATGCAAAGGTAATAAATATTTGTTATATATCCAAAATGGGTTGTTCTTTAAATTCTTTAAATTCTTTCGATGTGCAATCGTGCTGTGTTAAAAAGCAGTGTTACGCACAACGCAAATAATATTTGTTTTGTATCGAAAAAATGACTATCTTTGTGAATTAATATATAATATTAACGACACGATATGGGATTTTTTGATCTTTTTAAAAAGAAGAAGGAGGAGCCAGCGGTAGCCACCGAGGCAAACTCTGAAGAGATAACAACAAATGTTGCTGAGGGCGAGGCCCCAGAGAGCGAGGAGGTAGCGTCGGCAGAGGAGCTCGAGGCTGAGCGCAAGGAGCTCGAGGCGGGCTTGGAGAAGACCAAGGAGGGCTTCTTTGGCAAGCTCAAACGTGCGATTGCGGGTCGCACAACGGTAGATGCCGACGTGCTCGACGACTTGGAGGAGGTGCTTATAACCTCGGACGTGGGTGTCGATACTACGGTGAAGATTATCGAGCGAATCGAGGAGCGTGTGGCACGTGACAAGTATATGAACACCGAGGAGCTACACTCGATCTTGCGTGAGGAGATTGCCGAGCTCATGGAGGAGTCGCACCGCTCGACAAAGGACTTCGGTATCGAGGTGAAGGAGGGTATGCCCTATGTGCTTATGGTTGTGGGTGTTAATGGCGCTGGTAAGACTACGACTATCGGTAAGCTCGCAGCGCAGCTAACCAAGGCGGGCAGAAAGGTATATATCGGTGCTGCCGACACGTTCCGTGCTGCGGCTATCGACCAGCTTGCCGTGTGGGCTGAGCGTGCTGGTGCTACTATGGTGCGCCAGGAGATGGGTTCTGACCCAGCCTCTGTGGCATACGACACACTACGCTCGGCAGTGGCTAATGGTGCTGATGTGGTGCTTATCGACACTGCGGGCCGATTGCACAACAAGGTGGGTCTTATGAAGGAGCTTACGAAGATTCGCAACGTCATGGCAAAGGTTATCCCCGATGCACCACACGAGGTTATGCTTGTGCTCGATGGCTCGACAGGACAGAACGCCTTTGAGCAGGCTAAGCACTTTACCGAGGCTACGCAGGTGACATCGCTAACCATCACCAAGCTCGATGGCACGGCCAAGGGTGGTGTGGTAATCGGCATTAGCGATAAGTTCCATATCCCTGTGCGCTACATCGGCATTGGCGAGGGTATCGACCAGCTCAAGATGTTCGACCGCAAGGAGTTTGTACGTGCCATGTTTGGCGATGCTAAATAGTTGAGAGTATGGCAAAAAAGATAAATATCATAACCCTCGGTTGCTCGAAGAACACTGTTGATTCGGAGCACCTCGCAGCGCAGCTTGCGGCAATGGACTACAAGGTAGTCTTCGATAGCGACCGTACCGACGCAGATGTTGTTGTGATTAACACATGTGGCTTTATTGGCGATGCCAAGCAGGAGTCTATCGACACCATCTTGCGTGCCGCACAGCTTAAGGACCAGGGTAAGATCGAGGAGCTCTTCGTTGTTGGCTGCCTCTCGCAGCGCTATGCCGACGAGCTACGCCCCGAGCTTCCCGAGGTTGATGACTTCTTTGGCGTGAACGATTGGGCGGGCATTGTTGAGCGCCTTGGTGCTAAATACCGCACCGAGAATGAGACAAAGCGTGAGCTCTCAACGCCATCGCACTATGCCTACCTCAAGATTTCGGAGGGCTGTAATTGGATGTGTGGCTACTGTGCCATACCTCTTATCCGTGGTCGCCATAAGTCGGTGCCTATGGAGGCGCTTGTGGCTGAGGCTGAGGCACTTGTCGAGAAGGGTGTGCGTGAGATTATGGTCATTGCTCAGGATACGACATACTATGGTGTGGACATCTATGGCGAGCGTAAGATTGCCGAGCTATTGGAGCGCTTGTGCCGCATCGAGAAGTTGGAGTGGATACGCCTACACTACGCCTATCCTACCGACTTCCCCGATCAGCTTATCGAGGTTATGGCACGTGAGAGAAAGATTTGCCGATACCTCGACATTCCGTTCCAGCACATCTCGGATAATCAGCTCTCGGCGATGAAGCGTCGCCACACTAAGGCTGAGGCTCAGGAGCTTATCGCAAAGCTGCGCAAGGCAATTCCCGATATTGCACTTCGCACAACGCTTCTCGTGGGCTACCCAGGCGAGAGCGATGCCGACTTTGCAGAGCTCATGGAGTTTGTCATGACCACCAAGTTCGACCGCTTGGGCGTTTTCCCCTACTCGGAGGAGGAGGGCACATACTCGGCAACACGCCTCAAGGACGATGTTGCTGATGAGGTTAAGCAGGAGCGTGTAGACCGCATCATGCGCCTTCAGGAGCGTGTGTCGTTGGAGAACAACGCCAAGCGCATAGGTCAGACAATGCGTGTTATAATCGACCGTAAGGAGGGCGACTTCTATATCGGTCGCTCGGAGTACGACTCACCCGAGGTAGATCAGGAGATTATCATCGACAGCGGCGCTAAACGCCTCTATCGTGGTCGCTTCTACGATGTTCAGATTACCGACTGCGAGGATTACGACCTATTTGCATCGTTGGTGTAGCTTGCTAAAATCAAATAAAATTTTGAAATTAGCAAAAAAAGATATATCTTTGATGCAGTAAATATTTTTTGAAGCCGTCATAATGAGCCAGAAGGATATTGTCAAACGACTACACGACCAGGTGGAGAGGCTGATTGCCGACCACGAGCGCATTGCTAAGGAGTGTCGTGAGCTTGTCAAGCAGCGTGATAAGCTACTTGGCGAGAAACATCGTTTGGAGGAGCGTCTGCGTGAGCAGGATACTCGCATCAAGAGCCTTGAGCTTGTAGGTGTTATGCGTGGCGATGATGGCAACATGGAGCGAGCACGAGCACGTGTCAATAGCCTTTTGCGGGAGGTAGACAAGTGCATAGCCGCAATTAAAAACGAACAGGAAAACCAATAACCGACAATGGCAGAAGGTAAAGTAAAGATAAACCTATCGATAGCAGGTAGAAGCTACCCAATGCCCATTGATGCGGCAAATGAGGAGCTATACCGTGAGGCAGCTAAACAACTGAATGAGAAGATTACCGAGTATTCGAGAATTGCTAAATTCGACATTCAGGATCGTATTGCCATGGCAGCCCTCCGTTTCTCAATAATGGCACTTGCTGCCGAGCAAAGCACCTCGATGGGTGACGAAGATATCGAGGAGTTGCGCAAGATTGAGGAGCGCATACGTGGTTATGTGAAGAGGTAGAGGTGATGCGCTGATAGGCCCTTTAGGCTCGATATTTGTTGTTGCCTAAGCCAAGCATCGGTCAGTGCCCTGTGAACGAGATTATGGCGACACCCCTCCTGGTGTCAGCGTTCTTTAAATATACGATCTATCCCGCATAGATTCCTTAAAAGCTTTGCGATCTGTACAACTAATTTTACATTGGGACAACTCTCGAGTAAAGCCACAAAACAAGGCCTCAACCCTATGGGTGTGGTGCGCGAGTGCCACCAGTGGACTGTTGCGTGCCTCGGAGCCCCACCTATGACTTATCTCAGGATTCGTCAAACAAGTTAAGGAGTCTTTGCGGTTTTTTTATTTTGAACATAACTTAAACATATAACTATTAACAACTATCAACTATGGAAGCAACAATGATAATCGTCGGCGTGGTGGTTGGTGCTATTGCAGGAGGTGTTGTCGCCTTCTTTGGTGCCCGCTCACGTGCAAAGGCCATCGTCGCTAAGGCGGAGGCTGACGGCGAAATGATAAAGAAGGAGAAGATGTTGCAAGCTAAGGAGAAGTTCATTCAGCTCAAGAGCGAGCACGACCGTCAGGTGAATGAGCGCAACCAAAAGCTTCAGCAGAGCGAGCAGCGTGCTAAGCAGACCGAGGCAAACCTCCAGAACAAGGAGCGTGAGCTCGACAAGAAGTCGGCAGAGTACGACCGCAAGAAGGAGCAGCTCGAGCAGCAGCTTCAGGGCGTAGAGAGCCGCAAGGAGGAGCTTGCTGCAGTTATCAAGGAGCAGAACGTGCGCCTCGAGCAGATCTCGGGCATGAGCTCTGAGGATGCTAAGAACATTCTTATCGAGAACATGAAGGCTGAGGCTAAGGCCGACGCTGCGGCATATGTGGCAGAGACCATCGAGGAGGCTAAGCTCTCGGCAACAAAGGAGGCTAAGCGCATCGTGGTGGCATCTATCCAGCGTGTGGCAACAGAGACAGCCATCGAGAATGCTGTTACCGTGTTCAACATCGAGTCGGACGAGGTGAAGGGACGTGTCATCGGCCGTGAGGGTCGTAACATTCGTGCCTTGGAGGCTGCTACAGGCATCGAGATCATCGTAGATGATACCCCTGAGGCAATCATTCTCTCGGGCTTCGACCCTGTGCGTCGTGAGATTGCTCGCCTCGCACTACACCAGCTCGTTACCGACGGCCGTATCCACCCAGCACGCATCGAGGAGGTTGTGGCTAAGGTGAAGAAGCAGATCGAGGAGGAGATTGTAGAGGTGGGTAAGCGTACCACCATCGACCTCGGTATCCATGGCCTACACCCCGAGCTTATCCGCCTTATCGGTAAGATGAAGTACCGCTCGTCATATGGTCAGAACCTCTTGCAGCATGCTCGTGAGACCGCAAATCTTGCCGGTATCATGGCAGCAGAGCTCGGACTAAATCCAAAGGCAGCACGCCGTGCTGGTCTTTTGCACGATATCGGTAAGGTGCCCGACGACGAGCCAGAACTACCACACGCAATTATCGGTATGAAGCTCGCCGAGAAGTATAAGGAGAAGGCTGACGTATGCAACGCCATCGGTGCTCACCACGACGAGGTGGAGATGACATCGCTCATAGCACCTATCATTCAGGTGTGTGATGCTATCTCGGGTGCTCGCCCAGGTGCTCGCCGTGAGGTTGTCGAGTCATACATCAAGCGTCTTAAGGAGATGGAGAGCATCGCTCTATCATACCCAGGCGTTGTAAAGACCTACGCTATCCAGGCGGGTCGTGAGCTCCGTGTTATCGTGGGTGCCGACAAGCTCTCAGATCAGGAGTCAGAGGCACTATCACACGACATAGCAAAGAAGATCCAGGACGAGATGACTTATCCTGGTCAGGTGAAGATTACGGTTATTCGTGAGACGCGTTCTGTTTCCTACGCCAAGTAATTTGTTGTGATAAGGGGTCATCTTTGACCTATCCCAAAAAGCTGAGCACCCGAGGCTGTACTAAGTGTACTATCCTCGGGTGCTCACTTTTGCGATAAGCCAAATCTAACCCCTTCTAACAAGAAATTTATTTCCCGTGATAAGAGTCTAAAAGAGTCCGAAGGGTAGAAAAAAATACCCTTTAATACCCTTTAATACCCCTTTATTACCCTTTCTGCCCTTTGATAGGATAAATAGGAGCGCTTCGCTTGATGGGTAACGCTACGCTCGATAGGAATTTTCCATTTATCCCATCTGTCCCATCTTCCCAATAACACATACAAAAAAAATATAGGACAACCCTCGGGTTACCCTATATTCATTATAATGTCATCAGACTATCGGTAGAAGATAGATGAGATTGACTTGTAGTTGTGTACACGCTCGATAACCTCAGCAAAGATAGGTGCTACGCTCAACACTGTGAACTTAGACAAATCCTCGCCCTCCTTCAAAGGAATAGTATCGGTTGTGATAACCTCCTGGATAGCACTTGCATTGATGCGCTCGTAAGCCTTGCCTGACAATACAGGGTGAGTTACTGCAGCACGTACGCTCTTAGCGCCACGGTCCATAAGCATGTCGGCAGCCATACACATAGTACCTGCTGTGTCGATCATGTCATCAACGATAATCACGTTTCTGCCCTCAACCTCACCGATAGCAGTCATTGAGCCAACAACGTTAGCCTTAGCACGCTCCTTGTGCGAGATGATGATAGGTGCCTGGAAGTGCTTTGCATAAGATGAAGCACGCTTAGCACCACCCATATCAGGAGAAGCGATAGAGAGGTCAGGAATGTTGAGCTTCTGGATATATGGCACGAAGATGCCTGAAGCATACAACGCATCCATAGGTAGGTCGAAGAAGCCCTGGATCTGGTCGGCGTGAAGGTCCATAGTCATAACACGCTGAACGCCAGCAGCGATAAGCATGTTAGCCACGAGGCGTGCGGTGATAGGCACACGTGGGCGGTCCTTACGATCCTGACGTGCCCAACCGAAGTATGGGATAACGGCAATAACCTGGTGTGCTGAAGCACGACGTGCCGCATCTGCCATCATCAAGAGCTCCATCAAGTTGTCTGATGGTGGGAACGTTGATTGAATGATAAATACTGTACAGCCACGAATAGACTCGTGGAAGCAGGGCTGGAACTCGCCGTCGCTAAACTGCAAAACGTCAGAGTCTCCGAGAGGTATGCCATACTCAGCAGCAATCTTCTCAGCGAGGTAGCGTGAGCCTCGGCCTGCGAAAAATTTAATCTTATGGATTGCCATATTTAATTTTGGTTAGGTTTACTATTACAAAGTTAGGTCAAATAAGCCGAATAAACAACTTTTTAACGCTTTATTTTAATAATTTGTTAGCGCCTCCTCGATAAACGTGAGAATTTCCTCACGGCCGGTGCCCTTCTCGCTCGACGAGATGAACATAGGAGGTAGCTCCTCCCACTCCTCGGAAAGCGTTTGCTTGTAGGCTTTTACGTTGCGATTAAGCTGCGCCTGTGAGAGCTTATCTGCCTTGGTGAAGATGATGCCAAAGGGTATGCCATTTTGTCCAAGCAGCTCGATGAAGCGTAGGTCAATCTTCTGTGGCTCGAGGCGTGAATCTACCAGCACGAACAGAAAGTGCATCTTCTCGCACTTGAGCACATAGTCGGTGATGAGCTTCGAGAACTCGCCACGTGTGCTCTTCGACACACGGGCATAGCCATAGCCTGGTAGGTCTACCAGATACCAGCTATCGTTTATCGTGAAGTGGTTTATGAGCTTTGTCTTGCCCGGTGTTCCCGACACCTTTGCCAAGCCCTTGTTGCAGGTGAGCATGTTCACGAGCGACGACTTGCCGACGTTGCTTCGTCCGATGAAGGCGATGTCCTTGAGGTCGTCCTTAGGAACCTGCGATACCTTCTCGGAGCTGCACTTAAACTTAGCTTTGATCGTTATTGCCATAATATCCCTCTATTTTTTGCAAAAGTACGAAAAAAAGTTCAAAGAGCAAACTGCGTAATGGTTATAGGCAGTCGAATAGCTCCGATATATGGTCTAAGATGTAGTCTGCCTCTGCCGTCTCAAGCTCCTTGCGTGTGGCATTGCCCCACGTGACACCCACGCTACGCACGCCTGCGTTGCGTGCCATGAGCACATCTACGGGCATATCGCCAACAACAACGGCCTCTTCGGGCTTGTAGCCACACACGCTGAGCGTCTGCAACACAGGCTCGGGGTCGGGCTTGTGCTTAGACACAGTGTCGGCAGCAACGATATAAGAAAAGTAGTCGGCAATGCCCATACTCTTGAGGAATAGCGTAAGCGATGGCGACGAGCGTGACGAGGCGATGGTGAGCTTTAGCTCCATGGCGCTTAGGCGTGCTAACGCATCTTCGACACCGTCGAAGAGCTCGGGAATAGTTGAGTCGATATCCTCGAAAAATACTCGGCGGTAGTGCTCCACGCACGCCTCAGCCTCCGTATCGCTAAGCGTCGGGTACATAGCCTTGAAGCCATCTTCGAGCGTTAGTCCTATGGTCGAGGCGCACACCTCCTCGCTCATTACCTCCAGCCCACGCTCACGCATAGTGCGCTGAAAGGTGATGATAATCTTTCGGCGGGTGTCGCCGAGCGTGCCGTCAAAGTCGAATATTACTAATTTTGTTGCCATAGTACAAAGGTAACGAAAAAATGATAAACAAAAAAAATGAGGACCGAAGTCCCCATTTTTATGTTAGTATATTAGCTCAAAGTCATCGACAAGCAATAGACTCTGTGTCGAGCCGGTGAAGTAGTCGCCGAAGCGTGAGCCCGTACATACGATGATGATGTGTGTTGGCGTTTCGCTTGTTGTGGCGTACTCAAGGGGTAGTGTAAACTCCTTCCAGCCGTTTGTAGACTCCTTGAGGATCATCACACCCGAGCCGATAACATTTTTGCCATATGGGTCGAGGAAGGTGCTCTCGTTCTTGGTGTTTACCACCACGGGACAGCTCTCGCTACCGCCATACTCCTCTGCGGTCCAATTACCCACGGCAATCATTATCTGACCCTCGTCCATGTCACCCTTCTGGATGTCGGGGCGAGCAGTCGGTGTCTTGCCATACTCGTCGATAGCACCGCAGTTATACTTTATCCAGCCACGAAGTGCCACGGGGCGTGCCGTAGATGGTCGGCCGAAGTTCACAAGACCGTCCATGCCCACCAAGCCACCAAACTCGCCAAGGAAGATGTTACCTGCGGCAAACTTGCCAAGGCCCATCACCGCTGCCTTCTTCGACTGAAGTGCTGCGGCATACTCTCCCGTGCTGCCTGGACGAGTATCCTCCGTTGCCTCGGTGAGCGTTGTGCTGGCGATGGCAGCACCATCGTTACCCGTGCCCCAGAATGGCTCAGCGCCAGGAAGGTATGGGCAGATTACGCCCTTGTCGTTTACCGACCACTCCTCGAAGCCTGCGTTAGGCAGTGCCCACACATCCTCGGTGGTGACCTTCACGATAGGCGTGAAGCTGTCGTTAGAGTAGGCAATAACCTCATAGTCGGTGAGTGTGTCAAGGCCCTCGACACATGCCGAGAAGCTACCGCCATCAACGGTTATGTTCTGCACGGTTATCCACTCCTCGCTGCCCGCCTTGCGGTACTTGAAGCTAAACTCAGCGCCGCTACGACCCTCGGCATATAGCCATATGCGCTTAGCCCATGCATCGACGCTCTTGAACGACACCTCGACATCGGTAGGAATGATGCGCAAGGTCCAATCCTCCGAGATGTCGTTGTGATAGCGCACGGTGATGTAGCGTGCGGTATTCTCGAAGTTGGTGAGAGTCTTAGGATCTGTCGAGTAGGTTGTTATATCCTTAGGGCCGAGCTTTAGGGCGGTGATGTTCACCTTCGTGAGGTCGAAGTCCATAGGCACAAGGGCTGTGGCGATGTGGTGCTCTGAGTCGATTGTCGAGTCACCAATCTGACCCTCTACCCTAAAGTAACGCTCTATGTTCTGCTTGCCCACGATGCTCCACTCCCACGAGTAGTGCATGCTAAGATCGACATATAGCGGAATGCGCAAATCGACACACATAGGCAACTCGAGCGATGTTGTAGCGCCCTCGGTAACTGTGATGTCGGTAATAACGGCATTACGAATATCTGTCGTCTCCTCAAACTCGAGTGTTACGCTCTTGTTTGCTACGTCGATCTTGGCTGGCGATGTTAGGCCCTCAGCCTCAACGCCCAAGATCTCGAGCTTAACAACGGGATAGGGAATATCGTTCTCGATGCAACCAAGGCTAACTACCGATAGTAGTGCCAATGTCAGGTATTTAATATATCTCTTCATAGCCACTACTTTTTCTTTGAGCTCCACAAGTGTGCCACGATACCCAGCTGGATATCGGCAATGTTGAGCTTGAGGTTAAGGCCCGAGCGGTTGCGAAGACCTGTTATGTTGCCCATCATGTCGTACTGCTTGACGCTTGTGTAGTATAAGCCACCCACGCCCACAGTAACCGTAACGCAAGCCTGGGGCATCACGTAGATTGCCAAGCCAGGGTTGAAGTTAAGGCGTGCTGCAAAGTTGCGAGTGTCAGACTTTGAACGGCTCTCCTCCGCACCACTCCATATCGACGTAGTACCCGTCTTGCACTGAAGCTCCGCCTCCATGATAACACCCACGATGCCACGACGGTCTAAGCCGAGGTAGTTGCGGTGGAACACCGACCACGAGTAGCTCTCGTTGCGAAGAGCCATGTTCGAGATGCCCATGTTCTCCATGTCGGCAAGCAAGCCTATGTTTAGGTCGAGCGAGCCCACATGACCCGATATGTGGTCGTAGCCAAAGCGCATACCCACCGCCAAGTTATCACGGTAGGCATAGGCAAAGAATGGCTTTATTGTGGCACTCTTTAGTCCGAGGTTGATGTTGTCGAAGAGGAGCATGATGTCGGAGTCTGCCGACTTGATGTTGCCATACGAGCCGGTAAGACCGAGCATAAACTCGCCCTTATATACGAAGTTGTGCTGACCAATCTGTCGGTCGATGCGCTGACGTGTAGGCAGAAACTTACTCTTTGTGGCGAGTGAGTCGGTTGGCTCTGCTGCACTTGCTGCAACAAGGCTAAACGCAGCAGCGATAAGTAATATGTATCTTCTCATAATGCTGCGTGTTTATAGGTAGAACGACATACCAAAACCTACCGATAGGAGGTTTAGCTTAAACTTAGTGTCGAGAGAGTTGATCTCACCCTGCGCCACTTGATTCTTTGTTTGTAGCGTGCGGTCGAAGCCGATGCCCAATACGCCGATTGAGAGCTCCACGGCGGCATTGTTCTGAATAAATGCCACGATGCCTGGCTGAAGACCAAGCGACGCACCAAACGTCTTAGAGTAGGTGCCACGATAATCCTGCATGCCATCAACTAATCCCGTTGCGGCAACATTCTTCGCCTCACCACCCGATAGGTTTAGCTGCACCTCGGCAAAGAGGGCAAAGCGGTTGGTGCTACCAAGTGGAATGTATGGTCGCCAAAAGAGTGTGCCCGTGTAGCTATGCTTTAGCTGATGGAACATATCGACATTGATGTCTACGTCGGATACTGATAGCGATGCGTTGTCGAGACGGAACAACGAACGACCGTACGAGAAACGCACACCAACAGCCATATTACGCCACGGAGCATAGGCAATCATTGGGCTAACATTTACGCTGTAGCCATACGAGTCGATGTCGTTGATAAGCGTAAAGGTGTAGTCCATGTTGCGATGTGCCGAGTACGAGGCAGTGCCACCAAATATCCACTGACCCTTAGGCACGAAGCACTCGTCAGATACGAAGCCTCGCTGCTTGCGTGCCTCGTTTACGTTGAGCGGCTCCTTGCTCTGGGGCGTGGCGGTAGTAGCCTCTTGTGCCGATACGCACACCGCTGATGCCAATAGCAGAATTATAAAGTAAAATCGCTTCATCGAAAAAAGTTGAGATAGTGGCAATCGTGTGTTGCCACTATCTCGTTAGATTATTTTAGTAGTTCAAACGTACGTCGTCTACGTACATCTCTGAATCGGTAGAACCACACCAGTAGTCACCATAGCCTGATGGTGTGAACGATACAGAGATCTTCTTAGGAGTCTTGCTCTCGTAGCCAGCCACGTATGTGAGCTGAACGGTCTTCTCAACCCAGTCAGCATTCGAGTCGTCGCTGTTGATGTAGCCATAAGCGATGATGCCAGGCTTTGAGCCAAGAGTGTCGAATACGAGGAATGAGCTCTCGTCGGTAGTATCTACGGTGTAGGTAGTGCCGTCAGTGATAAGAACCATTGCTGTGTACTTATCGGTGCCGCTGCCCTTGTCACCATAGTTGATCTGACCCTGGGTGTTCTTCATCCAGAACGACACGCTCTCAGGCTTAGCGTTGAACGCAAAGTCCTTACCGAAGGTTACCTTACCACTCATTGTTGAGATGTTCATCTCGAACGAACCAGTAAAGAGGTTACCCGCAGCAAACTTACCTACTGCTGCCTGTGAGTCGAGGAATGCGCATGAGCCGCCGTTGCGACCTGATGCCTTCTTCATCAACGTTACGAATGAGTTGTTACCAGAGCTCCAAAGACCTCCAGGAGTCTTGTCGTCAGACCATGACTCGAAGTCGCCGTTAGGAAGCTGAACACCAGCAGCAGTAGCTACTGAGAGGGTCTTACCTGAGTCAGCGCCATTAACAACGAGCTTGTATGAGTAGTTCTTCTCGGCTGCGAAGCCTACGCCAGTAGCTGTGTAGTAGCCACCGTTAGCTGTAGCCTCAACCTCAGTCCATGCACCACCATTTGCGCTGTAGGCAATCTTTACAGATGTAGCCGCAGCATCTACGATGTTTGCCTTGAACGAAGCCTTGCCTGACCATAGGCTGTAGTCGCCAGAGGTCAAAGGCATGATACCCTGAACGTTGTACTGAATATCCTTCTTAGCCTTACCACCATCAACATCCTCAATGTTGAATGAGATAGTGTTCTGACCACCTGTAACATTCGCAAAGAACTCAGGAGCGATTGTCACCTTGTAGTTAAGCTCGTCGATCTTGTTTACGCTAACGCCAGCAACGTTGCCGTTAAGAATGTTGAAATCAACGCCATCAGCTGTGATTGTGAGCTTGTTGATGTTAGCCAACGATGCTACGTTGTAGGTAAGAGTGTCGATTGACTTCTGCTGCTCCTTCTCGTTGAAGCCCTCACCCATGACGGTTGGATCTGGGCTGAAGATAAGAGTATCCTCGATCTCCTCGATAGACTCGTCTACGATAGCCTCGATGATGATGCCACCAGGAGCGTCCTTCGAGTACTTAAGCTTAACGGTGTAGCGCACAGCAGGCTGAACATTCTCGATCTTAGCCTCCTTCATAACTGCGCCCTCAACAGGGTGCTCACCCTCGAAGTGCCAGAAGAGAGTAGTCTGCTCGGCAGGAAGCACGAAGTAACCATCCTTGCTCTCCTCGTAGCGGAGCGAGTGAACGTCGCCCGATGCGATAGCAGTAGGGTTGTAGCTCTCGGCAACAGATACGTTTGTGAAGTAACCAGCGTTGAGCTTCTCAGCAACAGTTGCGTCGTACTCGATGCGAACGATTGTAGACTGAATCTTACAATCTACGGTCACAGGAGTTACGATACCCTTAGAAACTGTAAACTCCTTCTCGCCGAGGTAGTACTTCTCGTCGAACGACACGATGTGCTTCTCGCCAACCTGAACCTTAGCAACATACTCACCTGTGAGCAATGCGAGGTACTCAGGAACATCGTTAAGAGAGGTGTAGCGGCGAACAAGGTTCTGCTCCTCGCCCTCTACCTTATAAATTTTAATCACAACCTCCTCGTCAGCAGAAATCGACTGCTGAAAAGCAACACCAAGGCGCACAGCACCCTCGTTTGCAGTGAGATCTACAGCTGGATCTATCTCGGTTGAGCACGCTACAAAAGCGATAGCCATGCTCAATATTGCAAATATCTTTTTCATTATATTCCTAATTTAGAGAGTTTAAGATATTAGTTAAAATGCAACATGATAGTCTCAGTTGTTGACTGACCAGCAGCATCAATAACTGTCATCTCAAAGTCGTGGTCGCCCTTGAAGCCTGAAAGAACAGCCAAGAAATTAGTGATTGAGAGGTCAACTACCTTCTTGCCCTCAACAGCATCACCGGTAGGGAAGCCCAAGCTGCCAAGTGGAGCAAAGAACTGACTGTCCTTAACAAGACTGAAGTTAGCTGCCAAACCTACACCCTGAAGCTCCTCGTCAGTAAGGTCGTTAGAGATGATATTAACGATAAAGTCAGCAATACCGCCATCAGCTGTTACAACCAAATCGCAAGTCATGCCTGGAGCATAAGTGTGACGCTCCTTAATATCGTAGCCGTTCCAAACGATTGATGGAGCGAGGATTACCATCTGACCATACTTAATCGAGAGGGTCTTAGTTGTCTTACCGCCGTTAGCGTCGGTTACTGTGATCTCGAACGAGTGAGTACCCTCGTGTGAGCGAAGGATGTCGGCCTGTGCGCCAAACTTGATGCGTGTAGATGTAGCACCCTTAGCGTCAGTAGGGTAGCCCATAAGCTTGAGGAGGGCAGCTGCTACCGAGCCGTCGCAGATGTCTGACTCAGTAGGTACAACCTCGCTGTAAGCTGCTGTGAATGCAGGGTTGTCAGACGATGCCTTGATAACGATTGACTGGATAGCCGACTTTGCAGTAATGTCGATGTTGATGTTTGACAAGAACTTGCCATCAGCGTCGAACATAGCGTCAGTAAGCTCGAATACCTCAGCAAGGTCGTGACCCTCGAAGTTGATAACAGGAAGATCGGTGTCATCTACCAACACCTCCTCGAAGAGGTATGCCGATGTGTCGAAAACAACCTCCTCGTCGTATGTCCATGTGTCGCAAACGATACCGATGTGAGCAGTACCATCAGCAGCATGCTGAACAACAACATTGATCTTACGCCACTGAGCAGCCTTAACGCCAGTAATCTCGTTAGTCATCACAATATCCTTTGTAGTACCAGCGTAGCGGCACTTGAAGGTAAGTGTGAGGGTGTTCTCGGCAGCCACAGGAGCGAAGTAACCGCCACGAGTCTCGCTAAATGAGTAAACAAGGTCGTTATCAGCAAGAGCTACTGTCATTGTTGTGTAGTCCTGGTCGAGCTGCGACTTAAGGTCTGCAGAGTAGTCTACAGTAACCTTGATGTTGCGGAGCTTACAAACGATATCGTCTACAGTAGTAGTCTGCTTGCGTGTGATGATAACCTCACGCTCAGCGCCATATACAGGCTTCTCCCACTCAGCGCCAACCATAGCCTCCGACATCATGGTAACCTTGTAGATACCAGCGTCGAGTGCGATAGGCTCAGTAGGAAGCTCGCCATACTTGTATGCAGCCATCTGCACGCCGTCCTTGTTAGTGATTACCACGTCGAAGGTGTTGATATCAACACTGCCTGCACGTGTGCCTGGGTTTGAAGCGATATTCTCAGTATCCTCCATAATTGAGGCGTTCATGCCACCAAGAACAAGGTAACCAACATTGTCGCCACCTGTCTGTGTGCCATCGATATAGCCTACGTTATCTCTGTTACATGAGCTGATGCCGAGCATTACGAGCATCGCGAGGCTCATTAGTTTAACAATCGATTTCATATCTTTAATATTATATTGTTGCGTTATCGTTTAGCTCAGTGTCAATCTCGATAGAATCAACAAGAGTCTCGTTGAGAGTGATGTTGATGGTTGCCTTGCCAGCATTCTCAACATCGAACTTGATGGTGTAGAAGGTCTGAGCAGCAGGGCTTGTCATCTTGTACTCAGGGAGTGTTACCTTTGAAGCTGCAGCACCCGACTGTACAGACTGCTTTACGGCAGTACCTGTGATCTTGAACTCGGCAGGAGCGATGAACACAGGCTCGGTCTTGCCTGTAAGATCGAAGGTGTTGCCAGCAGCGGTTGTGAGCTGGAACTCTGCGCCACCAACGAAGTACTCGTTGAAAGCCTCAGTTGTCTCAACCTTAACCAAGGTGTTAGCGATTGTAGCAGTGATTGCAACCTGAGTAAGCTCACGAGCAGATACTGCAAAATCGGCGCTACCAACGAAGGTTGCCTTGTCGAAGCCCTCCTCTGAGAGCGAGCCAGCAGCTACTGTTGCCTTGTAGTTGCCCAAGTGGAGGTAGTTGTCACCCTCGTTGAACTCTGCAATAGCTGCATAGTGCTTCGAGTAGGTGTGGCCAACGCCCTCGATAGTAAGGTCGAATGCCTCAACTGCAGGTGTTGTGCAGCTGACATTAGCACGTGTATCATCAACCTCGGTCTCGATGGCGAGGTCGAAAGCTACACTACCCTTTGCCTTTGTCTCGTCTGCGGGGGTCTCATTTGTACATGAGGCCATCACAAGCGCAACAAATGATGCTAAAGTGATTAGTTTTCTCATAATTGTTTGATTTTGTTAATATTATAATTGTTTGTTATTGTGCTATTTGAACCTTGATGTTGTCGATACCGAGATAGTTGTATGTTGCCCAGTATCCCGATGTCACGTTTGTACGCCATGCCAGACGACCACCCGCCGCAAAGTTGCTAATAGTATATGTTAGGGTCTTGTTATCGCCCTTTGCAAGTTTTTCCTCCGCTATGAGGGTAGATATTGCAGTATCTGCGCCTATAGCACCGGTGTCAGTGCCCCAACCAAACTGCAAAGGCACAGCAACCTTCTTGTTGATGTTGTTGTTGGCATAGAATGTAACTATAATCTTGGCGCTCTTCTTTAGGGTGTTGATAGGGGCACTATCCAAACGACCCTGGTATCTGCCCACAAGAGCATAGAACGTAGCAAGTTGAATAACACCGCTCTTGCAGTTGGTACGTGACGCTGTCCAACCACTCAAGTCGAGGGTCTTTGTGCCCGTTGTTGCCTCGTCGGTATAATCTGCCAATGAGCTAAAGTCCTCAGCCATAAGGTAAGGAATGGTCATCGAGCGTGAGTGCTCGGTGTATGACGTAAGGTCGCCGAGGTTTACGATTGTCTCGACAATGGCATGCTCCGAGTCGAATACCACACGCCATGTGGTGTCGTCGTACTGATTAGCATCGAACTCGCCCTCGTAGTCTACGATATACTTATTGGCAGCGTTGCGCTCGAAGCGGCCCATGTGTGTGCCATTCGAGTCGTCGTAGATGTCGAAGTAGTTGAAATCCTCGCCGAGGTTGTTCTGCGAGATAGAGAAGTTTACGGCGGTATACATAGGGAATATCACCGGAATAGCCATGCGTATGGGTGTTACGTGACCCGCCTGCATGGTGCGGCTAAAGGCGTATGTTGCCACCTCCGACGAGCGGCGCTCTCCACGCACCTTGTAGCTAACATCGCCACTTACTGTGCCTGGAAGCACAAATACCCAAATGTCGTCGCCAGCGTCGAAACCCTTGTCGTTCTTCACTGTGATGACATTCGAGGTGTTGCTGTATGTGGGCTCTGCCTCAGGGTCGGTAACGTCGAGCGTGATGTCGCCGACAACATCCTGAGGGAATGTAATCTCGAGCTCGTAGAAACGCTGGCCAAAGAGGTTGCGACCCTCGGGCACGGTGATCTTGAGGGCGTGCATCTTGTGGCGCATGATGGTGTTTAGGTCGAGGCGCTTGCCTGTGGTGATCGAGCCATTTACCGTAGGCTCGGCAATCATGATGTCGTACTTGCCGTCGTACTCGCCCGACTGCTCAGCCCCCACGGTGTATGTTGCCATGGTGCCCTCTGTTGTGGTAGGCTTTGGCGAGCTGATGTAGTAGGTGTACTCCTCCTCGCTCATTACGGGGATGTTGCCCACGAAGTATGCCTTGTCCCACTCTGTAGAGAAGAAACGAAGCATAAACGTGCTACCCGAGAGAGCATACTCGCCCGTAGAGCGCTTTGCCCACACGGCGATGTTGTCGCCCTCGGCCCAGCGGGTGCTACGTCCGTCGGGGTCGATAGTGGTGCGAGAAAGATCGATGGGCAGCGAGAAGCAAGCCTCATGGATTGTCGCCTCGGGAGTTATGGGAGTGGGAGATTCTACCTCATGCGAGCACGCCACCATCGACATGACGAGGGCAGCTGCTGAGGCTAATGTTTGAAGAATCTTCATAAATTTCGTTCTATATTTATATAAATATGCGGGCAAAGATAATACTTTGGGGCTTTCGTCGGAAATAAATTCAACGAACGGGGGATTTTGTATAGCATAAAGGCAAACGGAGGTTACCCATCTAATGTGGATAACCTCCGTTTAGGTCGTTTGGTGCTCGTGCACCGATGTTTCACTACTCCGAAATCTCCTGAGTGTAGCTGCCGCTTACCGAGCCCTCAATCTTTGCGCCACCATCGTCCGATGCGCTATAGTTGATTGTGGCGGTGTCGCCATCGACGATAATCTGGATAAGACCATCGACGATAGGTGCCATAACATAGCCCTTGATAACGTTATCAACAAGCTGTGTGTACCATGCGCCGATAAGACCCTGCTCGGTCATGAGGCCTGGCATATACTTGTTGTTGTAGTCCTCCATAGAGCCTGTCGAGAGCTTGGTGTAGATGCCTGCTGGGCTCTCGGCATTTGCTGTGAATACGTCGAGCATAAAGAGGTCGTCGCCCTTAACTGCCTCGATATACCAGCGATACTTGCTCATCTCGTATACGCCGAGGTTTGTGGCAGTGATTGTAGCACCCTCGAAGTTGAACGTAAAGTCCTCAGCAAGAGTAGAGTTTACGTAGTCGAGGTCTACGGTGAGGTCACCCTCGTATACCACACGGTGTGTCTCGCCATTCTCAAGCTCGATGGTAGCGTCAAACTTGCCGTCGGTAACGGTTACAGTACCGCCCTTAATCTTCACTACGCTCTCCTTGTTCTTGCCATCGGTGGTGATAAGGTAGCTTGCGCCAGCGCTAAATGTCTGGTGTGCAAACGTATCCTTAGCATCGAAGGTGTATGTGCCATTTGGCAGTGGCTCAGTGGCAGAGCCTGGCTTGTTCGAGTAGAGGTCGAAGTAGTAGTATGTGCCATTTGCCTTAGGCGTGAAGTTCGACTTAACGGCGATGTCCGACAAGGCGATGTAGTAGTTGTAGTTCGACGAGTACTCTGTGCCGAAGTAGTAGCCCTCGAAACGTAGTGACTCGAATACCACGTCGCAGTCGCTCTTTGCCTCTGCCTGCTTTACGGCAATTGTCTTAGGCTGTGCTGTGGCGTAGCTAATGGTGAACGATGCCTCACGTGCTGCGCCAAGGTTCTCGCCCACGGTCACCGCAATTGCTGTGTTTCCCTCGGCGATAGTCACCTCAAACCAGTCGGCAGTCTTCTCTACCGCAACCTGCTCGCCCGCAACGGGGTTTACTACCTTTAGCGAGATCTGCTCAGTGCCACCCTGAGCGTTGAACTCAACACGTACCTTGCCGATGTTGAGCTGTGGTGTAGGTAGCTCGTTGTTGCCGTTGTCGCATGATGTAAGTGCGAGCGCAACAAGTGCTACAAGTGCAAAAAACTTCTTCATAGTCTATAATTTTTAGTATTTTATCTTTCTATGGCGCAAAGATAGAACTTTTTTGCAGAATGTGGAATATGTTGGGAAATTTATCACATAGGTGAGGACTAATCTTTATAGGGAAGATAGGGAAGATGGGGACGGCAGAGAGAGTAGAGATTATTTTTCGATACCCGAGTTTATTTGTTGTCTCTGCTGTCTTTGTTGTCTCTGTTGTCTCTGTTGTCTCTGTTGTCTTTGTTGTCTCTGTTATCTTTGTTGTCCCTATTCTCCTTAAACTCTCTAAATTCACTATCTCTGCACTCCTTGCCATAATAAAAACTCTTCGGTAGATTTTTGTTTTTCGAAAATACTTTTGTATATTTGTAGTACCATTGCGGAATACGCAATGGCTATAGATGGCATTTAGGGCTGTTGGTTTTGTAACAAAAACGACCAATTTTTAGAAACAAAAACACCAATAGGCACGCTGAATGCTCACGTTGTATGGCGTGGGTTGTGCTTGTGTTTTTGTGGGTGCTTGGTCGTACCTTGTTACATCAAGTGCACCCACGTTTCTATTTTTATGTTAAACGGTTGCTGTCTACGGTAACGAAACTTTTAACACAAATAATTGTTTAACTTAAATTTAATCTGTTATGAATGATCAAATTACAAGAGATGTGCTGTATGTGGATAGCGGGGCATCCAATGGATTAATGTTGATATATAAGTTCCTTAAGGTTTTAAATATCATAGGGATTATCATAGGCGCTATTCTGTTTGCTGTTGGGGCTTTTTCAGATGATGTTATGGACTCTATCTTCATGATAATTGGAGTGTATGTTATTGTATCATCTCTTTTGGGTATACTTTACTTGCAGTTCTTGAATTCTTTAGTTAAGAGGACAAGGGCAGCTGAGTATTATATCGCTACGATAGAGAAAAAGTATACTATTAGTGAATAATCATCACGATTGCCGCCTATCCTCTTACAGAAACAAGTATTATAATCTCTTGTATGACGAATAGATAATCGCACCAACCTATGGACCAGCACAACCAAACTACTAACTCTCCTTAAGGTTTGAGCAGAGCAAGAGGGGTGGGGGTGGTTGCCGACTCCGTAGGAGTGGACTTGTGTTATTGGGCTTTGGGAGCTTGCTCACAAAAAGACCGATAACACAAGACCGCAAGTTGCGCAGCAACTCGGCAAACACATCAGACACCCCTCGCAGACGACTCTGCCACACCGTGGGAGCAGTCATAGTTTTTATTTACAGAACTTGCTAATAGACAAAGAAATAGGCGGGAGTCTCACGACTGCCGCCTATACCCTTTACAGAAGCAAGTTCTGTAAATAAAAACTACTAACCCAAACTTAAATAAATGAAGAAACCTAACTACGTGTTTTGCAACGTAGCTGTTTAAGGATTGTGCAATCCTCGTGCCATAATAACGTTTGTCTATTTCAAAAAATTGCACAACCTTCGTAACTTTTCAACAAACTGCCGATTTTGACCCACGAACAATATATTGTGGCGATAAATTTGTATCTTTGTCTAATCTATTAGCTCAACGACTATGGCACAACGTATAATCTTAGCATTCGACAAGTTCAAGGGGTCGCTAACATCGGAGCAGGTGGCTCAGGCTTTTGCCCGTGGGTGGCGAATGGTTGTGCCCGATAGCGACATTGCCACGGTGCCCATTGCCGATGGTGGCGACGGTATGTTGCACACCCTCAGCACGGCATTAGGCGCTACGTCGCAGAGCCTTGTGGCGCACGACCCTCTCGGCAGGACAATCACCACGCACTACGCCCTAAGTGGCTCACGGGCAATCATCGAGATGGCACAGATATCGGGACTCGCCCTGCTTAATGGCGAGGAGCGCAACCCTATGCTCACGTCGAGCTACGGCCTTGGCGAGGTTATACGTGATGCCCTCGATAGGGGTGCGAGAAGCATCTTATTGGGCATTGGCGGTAGTGCCACAAACGACTGCGGTATGGGTATGCTCGAGGCGCTGGGTTATAGGTTCTATGATGCTCAGGGCAAGGTGCTTACGTCGTCGGGTGATGCTATGTGTCGTGTGGCACGCATCGATGCCACAAATGTTGATACACGCCTTAGTGAGTGCGAGATTGTTGTTGCCTCGGATGTCGATAATCCGCTATATGGCGAGCATGGTGCTGCGTGGGTCTATGCTCCGCAGAAGGGTGCTACGCCCACGATGGTCGAGGTGCTTGATAAGGGTATGCGTAGCTTTGCCGAGGTTGTTGGTGGCGATTATCACACCATGGCGGGCGCTGGTGCTGCGGGTGGCGTGGGCTATGCCCTTATGGCGCTACTCGGCGCAACGCTAAAGCCAGGCATCGAGTTGGTGCTCGATAGTGTAGGCTTCGATGCGTTACTCGATGATGCTCAGCTTGTTATCACGGGCGAGGGGCGCATAGACCGTCAGACGCTTATGGGCAAAGGTCCTTCGGGAGTGTTGCGCCGTGCGATGATGCGAGGTGTGCCCGTCATAGCCCTTGGTGGCAGGGTAGAGTGGTGCGACGAGCTTAGGAGTAGTGGCTTTAGGCGCATATATGAGGCTACGCCCGAGGGCATGGCTCTTGACGAAGCAATGCAAAAAACGACGGCACAGCAGAACATCTGCCATGCCGCCATGCGTATCGCTCGTGAGTGGCTATCGCTGCACTCGTCGTAGCGGGTGTGCCGCCTGTAAAATCTTGTTGCGTAGTAGCTGAGGGTAGTCGGCGTTCTCTTCGAGCCAACGCTCGAGCTCGTTGTATGCCTCTGCTGAGCGGTGGTTCTCAAGAAGTGCTCCTACCCAGTTGCGTGGGAAGAAGATGTCGCCCGTGCGCTGCACCTCACGTAACTCGTTGAGTCCCTCATAGATATATTTTGCCGACTCCTTATCTCTGAGTGGGTGGCTGAGATACGAAATTGTTGTTGCCGTCCATGGCTCAATGCGCCTATTCTCAGGCTCTAAGAGCTCCTTAAACAGCCTCTCTTGTGCCTCCACAGAGGGGTTTACAGCACGTATTATAAAGTCGAACTTACGGCGGCGCTCCTCGTCGGCGATGCGCTCACGCTGTCGTTGAGCAATCTCAGTATAGCGCTCGGGGAAGCGTAGCGAGAGCTCGTAGGCAAGTGTCATGTAGTCGTTGATGTTGAGCAGTGGGTGGCTTGCCTCGTGCCATAAGAGGTATAGCTTGTCGCACACATCAGCAGATGTTGCTGTCTGCATGAGTAGTCGTAGTAGCTGCTGGCGGCACGACACAAGGGCGTGGCTCTGGCTTAGGGCGTAGAGCTCTGCCTCGGCCTCCGCTGAGCGTAGGGCGCTAAGTGGCTCGGCAACATAGCCCACAAGCGTAGAGGCTATAAGGGCGTTGCGCTCCGCCTTTATGCCCGCAATGAGCGCCGTGAGCCACTCCTCGTTGGTGATGTAGTTCGCCTCGTAGAGCTCTCTAAGATTCATTATCGTTGCCTGGCGTGCAACCTCGTTAGTGATTGATGCATAGCTCTTTAGCAGTGTTGTGCGGTCATCTTTGCCGAGGATAAATAGTCCGTAGCCACGGCCGTCGCTATTAGGTATTATCTGCTCGGCATCGCCAATCTCCAACACAACCTCATCGCCACGCATAACCACCTCGTGGCGTGTTGTGGTGTTGCCATTTACCACGTCCACCGAGAAGGTCTGTGGCCAGTGTAGACCACGACAGAGAGGGTCACGCTCGCTGATGCGTAGGCAGCCATCGTTGCGCTCGAGGCTGATGTGTGGCATGCCTCGCTTGTTCACCCATATGTCGCTAAACTCTGCCAAGTCCTCGTCGCAACGCTTGTCGAGAATTGCTATAAGGTCGTTCCACGTAGCGTTCGAGTAGGCGTAGGTGGTGAGATACTCCTGAATACCCGCACGGAATGCCTCCTCGCCCATAATCTCCACGAGCTTGTCCATCACCACAGGGGCCTTGTTGTATATCGTCTGACCATATATCAAGCCCGCATTTGCGAGGTTGTCGAGTGGCTGGCGTATAGATGTTGAGCCCTCGGTGCGGTCCTCGCTCATGGCTGCTGAGGTGTGCACCTTCATGCGGTTGAGCATGTGGTTGATATTGGGGAATAGGGGCTCGGTCATGCGTGCTGCGAAGTAGTTGGCAAATACCTCCTTGGTCCACACGTCGTCGAACCACTGCATCGTAACGTAGTCGCCAAACCACATGTGCGCCGTCTCGTGCGTGATTAGCTTTGTGCGGCGTAGCTCCTCGTCGAGCGTGGGGTTCTCCGAGAGGAACATCTGCGTGTCGTTGTAGAGCGTAGCTCCCGTGTGCTCCATGCCACCATACTGGAAGCCGGGAAGGATTATGAGGTCGTACTTTGCAAATGGGTATTTTATGCCCGTAAACTCCTCCAGCCAGTCGAGCGATGCTGCCACCTGCTCGAATATTGTGTCGAGCTGCTTGAGGCGCTTAGGGTCGCTCTCACGGTAGTAGGCGGTGAAGGTGTGGCGGTTGTCGTTATAGGTGCGACTCTCCAACTCACCCGCAACAAACGAGAAGAGGTAGGTGCTAAGTGGCTCGGTAGGCTTGAACTTAATCGTGCGACTCACATCGCCCTCCTCCTCGCTATCTACGGCGGTGTTCGACACAGCCACCCAGCTCTTTGGCGTAACGAGCGTCAGCGTGTACGATGCCTTTAGGTCGGGCTGGTCGAAGCAGGGAAATAGCGTGCGGGCACGGTCGGGCACAAGGAGTGTGTAGAGGAACTTCTCCTGGCGGTTGAGCGACTGGTTGTCGATGTCGAACTCGATGAATACCCTGTTTTCGCCACTCTTTATCTCCGACTTAGGGATTATAATATGCTCATTCTTCAGACTATACGCCATGCCCTCGACGCTCTTAATAAGCGCCGTGTTACGAAAGTCGATGACCACCTCTTGTGGCTTCTCCACCTCGAAGAGTAGGGTTGCTGAGCCACGATTCTCCACGAGGTCGAACGTTAGCTCGTAGCGTAAGTTCTCGATTGTTGCCTTGCGCCATTGGGCAAGTTCCCAGCTTACGCCACTATCGTAGCGCGATGAGGTGTTGGTGCAGCCGAGTGCCATGACAAGAGCTACAACTATTAGAAGTCTTTGCATACGTATATCTATTTTTGCAAAGATACGAAAAAACGATGAATTACAAATCGCCATTCTTTTATTACCAAACAAAAAAGCTACCCCGAAGGATAGCTTTTTAGTCTGTTGCTCGAGTTTTACTCGTTGAACTGATCGTACAAGTTGAGGAGTGTACCCTGGAACGTACCGTAGATGCGGTTGCCGTTGTCGTCGGTGCTGTCGATTACGAAGGTGTAGTCCTGAATTGCATTCTTCGTAACGATTACGCTGCCCGATGTCATAGGTGCTGCCTGCGACATGTCGATCTGGCTCTGTATGCAGTACAAGTACCATGCGTGCATCTGCAAGCTGTCGTCACGTAGGCGGCCTACAGGGATTGTGTACTCGTACGATGTGGTGTTCTCGTCGTGGAACTTGTACTCGCCAACGATAGAGTCGGTGTTGTCAGTGCCGCCCAAGCCCTTAGGAATGATGAGGTCGAAGAGCATGTAAACACCGTTGTAAGGGTTTGTCTCCTGAATCATCTCACAGAGCCATACGTCGCAACCTGTGCCGAGGTGGTCGCCACGGTAGTAGAGGTTGATGCGGCCATTCTTAATATCGAATGTGATATCCTCGGTGTACTGGCTTACGGGGTAAACATCTGCGAATGTATTCTCGATGTAGTCCTCATATACTGTTGAGCCGTGGTACTCCACACGGTGAGTATCGCCATTCATGAATGTGATTTCTACGGTGATGCTATCCTCGGTAACTACCATAGTTGCAGCGCTGTATGGAATGTCAGCGTCGTTTGCGGCGAAGAGGAAGCTCTGATCACGGCTAGCATCGATAGTACCTGGGTTACCGGTGCTCTGGTGGTCAAGAGTGTAGGTGCCTACAGGCACACGGTGAGTGGTGTTGAACGATGATGCCACGTTAGAGTAGATGTTGAAACGATACTCTGTAGCACCTGCAAGCTTTGAGAGGTAGTGCTCAGCTGGCATGTCGCCAAGGATTACCAGGTAGTTGAAGCCCTTGGTAGAAGGGAACTTACCCCAGTATGTTCCTGAGAGGTGCGTAGCAGTGAAGTTTACGTCGAAGGTAGGAGCACCTGCCTGCATAACCATCACATGAGCGTTGTTGTCCTGACCTGCGCTAAGCTTGATTGTTGCGCTGCGCTCGTTGCCATCGTTAGACGCTACGTTAAATGTCACGTTGCGCTCGCCAACCTTGATGTCGGTAATCCAATCCTCGGTGCAGGTAACTGTCACGGGAGCTCCCTCGCGTGTCTCGTCGGCTACAAAGTCGAATGTGATCTCGCCTGTGCCACCCACTGTCTCGAAGTTCATTACTGCCTTCGATGTGAGGGTGAGCTTGCCCTGAGGTGTCGTAGGATTCTCTACGGGCTCACATGCGGCAAACATAAATGCACAAAGTGCAAAAAGAAGTAGTTTTTTCATTTTAGGTTATTGGTTTTTAGGTTTTTGTATGCTTATCTATACTCGAAAGGCTTGCTCTCGTTGAGCCCACACACTGTGGTGTTTACCACCTCGTACTTATCGTCATACTTGGCATTCTTGGCTGCAATAATCACGAGCACCTTGCAGTTGTTCTTCACTACACGGCTGTCGGTAAATGGTATCTCGACAACCTTGTGTGTTGTTGTCTCGCCATTCACGAAGCCCCACTCTGTGCCGGTGATGTCGGTATACTGAATGTCGGCATACGACTCACGAATGGCGTTGTTGTGGTAGTGCATCCAGCTCTCCGAGGCGTTGTACTGGTAGCTGTAGATGTTGTCCTCGAGCACCAAGATGTTGAACTTGTACTGACATGCCACCTTCGACTTGAGCGATGCGCTCACAACAATCTTGTTGCCATCGAGCTTAGTAGATACCGCCACGCCAGCCTCGGCACTCTCCTTCTTGAGCTGGTCGAAGTTCATTTTGATGTAGCTCATGTTGCTTCCTGCCGACTCGCCATGCTGATAGTTGAACGTGAGGGTAGGGTAGCCTGTCATGATGCGGAGCGTCGACATGTAGTAGTTGCTGATGGTCTTGGCACGTAGCGAGTATGCTGCGTCGCTGGTGTTGTAGGAGTGTGCCACAGCAATGTTGAAGTAGTCGTTGTACTCCGAGCTCTCCTCCATCTCCTTGAGGCGAAGCATCATAAGTGGACAGTAGCCACAATCAGTTCCCGTGTGGTCGATAAGCAACATGCGGTGCTTGAAGTCGTAGTTCTTGGGGCTGCTATCTACGGCGAACTCGGGTGCTGAAGCGTCGAATACCGATATAGACACGAGGTTTGATTTCTCACCGTTGTACTTGGCATAGAGGGCATACTCGCCTGCCTTGCTAAATGTTGCAGGGTTCGACACCTCGGCGTTTGTGTAGTACTCGTGGATTGTGCACTCCTTGGTCACGTCCCTGCCAGCGAATACCACGCTAAACTCAACGCTCTCGCCAACACGCATCACGTTTGTCGATGCGCTCAGCACAGCCTCCTCCAGTGATGCCTCCTGAATGATGGTTATCGTTGCTGCGGCGGTGTCGTAGCTTAGGTTGAGCTTTGTCTTGCGCTCCGACGACGATAGGTTGGTATCTACATCGAAGGTAACCTTCTGGCTATCTACGACGATGTTTTTCACCCAGTCGGCATTCTCCAACGTAGCCTTAGGCATTGCGCCCTCCTCGTCGGCACCTGTGAGGGTGTAGCCCACCTCCACCGATGTGCCTACTGCCGAGAGCATCACCTTTGTTGTCGAGAGCTCAATCTTGATGTTGCTCTTGTCGCCCCAGCCCTTCTGCTGTACGCCAATGGTGTACTCGTCAGCGCCATAGCTGATGTTGATGAAGCCCACACGCTGCTCTGCATCGTTGTTTTTGGCAACCTTGAAGGTAATCTTCTCGCCCACCGCAACATTTGATATCCACTCGGTAGGCGTTGATGCCTCAAGCTCTACGCCCTCGACCTCCTGGCTAATGGAGTAGACAATGGCAAACTCGCCGCCCTGCGCCGTAACGCTAATCACGCTCTCGGTAATAAGGAGGTTCTTCTCGTCGGAGTTGTTCTCACCACCCCCATCAATGATGGGGGGTGTGACAAGCTCGCATCCGCTAAGAAGTAGTGCGGCAAATGTGAAGAGGGTAAATATCTTCTTCATTTTATTTGTTAGGTAGTGCAATGTCATATCCTATTGCGCTCTTTACAAGACCTCCACGGTAGTGGGCACGAACACGGTGTTGTACAAGGTTTACAACATCAACAGTAATGTCATATTCGCCGTCGATATGCTTGATGGTAACCTCGCCACTAACAACTCCTCGCTTGCCGTCTGTATTTACAACCTGGCTTCCCTCGCCGATAATGTAGTTGATGCCCTCGCAATCATCGCCATAGGCTACCACAAATGTTGTTTCAGGGATAATGCCATCGCTTACGCCGGTGTTAAGCATGCAGTCGAGCGTTACGGCAATGCCGTCGCCTGTTAGGTGTATGTAGAAGTTCTTTCCGCCATCGAACCATGCGCCCTCGCCACCTGTACACTCGTACAAATAGTTTGGAAGCTGTCGTGACTCAACAACCCATACTGTGAGTATATCTACCTTAATATATATATCATACTTCTTGCTTGCATCATACTTAACCTTGATGTTATTCTCGGCATCTGCCAAAATTGCTATCTCGTCGCCAACCTCTGCCTCGGCATCAGCTGCTGCGCCATAGCTTCCTGTAAGTGTGTTGCGAATCTTGAAGCCATCGGCATCAAGAGCTACGTTAGAGGCAACGACGAAGACTCCTGCGTTGTGCATGCGAATCTCCTCGCCAACGCCCGATACATACCATGCATCCTCGCCTGGTGCTACAACCTCGTGTGCCTCGGCAGGGCTCTTGCCCTCGCTCATAACGTAGTATGTTGTAAGCGCCTTGTTGATGTAGAGGTCATATCGTCCGCTCTCCTTAACACGAAGGTCGCTACCATACTTTTGTGTAGGGTATTTGTAGTCACGCTCGGCAGGCTGGCCATTGCCACACAAACAATCCTGCATCGAGCCGTCGAGTATAAACTTAAACGAGTCGCTGCTGCTTAGCTCCACGCCACGTGCTGCGTAGTAGCCGTCAATCTCCTCCATAGCTATGGCTGAGTTTACGTCCCAATTGTTGGTCATCGTACCTACCACAGTCCAGCCCTTTATGCCTGTAGGCTCATCTCCTGGTTTCTGAGCCTCTGCTGCTGCCTGCTCCACGGTTACCTCTACCGAGTAGATGCGGTAGCTAAGTGTAATCTTGCCGCTACGCTTCTCGCCGCTCTCGTTCTTTGCTACGCTGAATGCCAACTCGCCATAGAAGCTTCTATCACGCTCGATGGTTATCCACGAAGCATCTGTCGTGCTTGTGATGGGCGATGTTTTATCAGTAATACCAGTCTCGCTGTCTATCGCCTCGTCGCCCTTCTCAAGGTTGTAGAGAATGGTGTAGTCGCCAGCCTCGCCATCAACCTGCATGAGGCTCTCAGATAGTAGCTCTAACTTAGGCACCTTTGGGGTGTAGCCTGGATCGTCAGATGGGGTGTTGCACGCCACAAGGAGTAGTGGAAGCGCAAAAAGAAGTTTTAGAAACTGTTTCATAGTTGTATTAGTAATTTTAGTTAGTATTTTTTTCGGAGTATCGACTTTCGATTAAAAAATAATTTCACAATACAAATATATAACATTTTCCTCAATAGTATTCACTTAGGCAAAAAAATGTTGTTATATTATAACAAAAAAAAAGGAATGGCTAATTTACTTTTTAGCCATTCCCTTTTGTTATGAGGTTGAATAAAAAGATGTAGTTTTAGGCCTGCGAAGCTAGGAAAAAGCGGAGTTTACTAAGCGTAAATGAGCATTTTTCGGGCGAGCATAACGACAAAATAGACTTTTTATTCAGCCTCTACTATTTGTCAATCCACAAGGATCATATTATTATGGGTTTACAGCGCCCTCGATTGGACCCTCGATAACACCAGTGAACTCACGACCAAGCTCGTCAATAACATTGTAAGTGATCTTGTAGCCACCTGCAATGTGCTCAACAGTTACACTACCCTCAGCGAGCGTGCTCTCTACATTGTTGTATGTAAAGTATGAGCTCTTTCTAAGGTGCTGTACACCATTGCCATCAGTGCTTGACATAACAGGGTACTCACCCTCAGCAAGGCTCTTATCGCTGTCATAATCGTAGAAGTCGAATACAGCCTTCAATGAACCATCAGCAGATGTTGCAGTGAAGAGGAGCTCCTTGTTCTCGTGCCAATTCTTCACAACTGAAGCCCACTCAGTGTGGTTGATAGCACCTACAACGGCCTCGCCAAGATCCATACCACGCATCTCGCCGTTGTAGTTCAATGTAATAACCTCGTTAGCTGCCTGGAAAGTACCGGTGAAAGAGATAGTCTTAGCATCAGTGTCGGTAGCTACTGTGAACTCAGCAGCAGAGATGTCGGTAGCAAGTGAAGCGTTAGCACGGTAAGTTGAGAAACCGTTTGCGTTAGCAGTGTTGATGAGGATACCACCATTCTCTACAGAGTAAACGCCGTCAGCAACACGCTGTGTGTTAGGCTGAGCCATAGCAAAGCTGATGACAGTCTGCATGTCGCCATGTGTAGAGTGGTGCTCAACGAATATTACATTCCACTGCTTACCGCCGTCCTCCATTGAAGCCCAGCACTCAACAATCTGGAATACTGAGTACTGCAAATCTGGGTTGTAGTCATCGAAGAGCTGCATGATCTTAACCTCCTGCTTAATCTCGCCGTAAGTGATTGTGATAATACCCTCACGAACAGTATTATCGCTGTTGGCAAGAACTGTGATGTTGATTGTGCCAGCAGCCATAGCGTCGATAGTGATCCACTCAACATTTGATGTAGCAGTAGCCTCAACACCCTCAACAGCGTTGTTAATGTGGTACTCGATAACACTTCTGCCACCCTCAGCAGTGAACTCTGTCTCGGCTGCGTCAATGATAATCTCAGGAGCTGGAGCAACATACTTCTCCTGCTTAATAGTAACCTTCTCCTCGAGGATACCGTAAGTAAGAGTTACAACAGCCTCACGAGCATCGCCGCTGTTAGCAGCTACCAAGAATACTACCTGGTTGTTAGCCTCCTGAACAGCAAGCTGGCTAATCCAGTTAGCGTTGCACTTAGCTGTAAGCGTTACGCCCTCCTTAGGGTTCTCGATAGTGTAGGTGATAGTACCCATCTGCTCATTCTGGTCGAATGCCAAAGGATTCTCAGATGTGATTGTCAATGTAGGGATAGCAGGAGTGTTAGCCTTAGCAGCCTGCTTTACAACAACATCGAATGACTTATTGCCAGCGGCAACAGTAACCTTATCCTCACGTGCTGCGCCCTCGTTAGCCTCAACAACGAAAGTGATAACGGTGTCTACGGTGATGTCAGTGATCCACTCTGCTGCAGATGTTGCAGTAAGCTCTGCTACCTGACCGTTAAGCTCCAAAGTGTAAGCAATCTCGCCATTGCCACCAGCAGCTGTGAAGCTAAGCTCAGCGTCAGAGGTAAGAGTAAGAACAACCTCCTGAGGCTGAGGCTCTGGAGTTGGCTCTGGCTCACATGCTACGAATGCCAAAGGCAATGCGAGCAATGCAAAAAATAAGTTTCTAAGTTTCATAGTGTTAAATAATTATTGGTTAATAAAATATCCTAACTTAATGGCTCTGTCCGAGGACAAAACACTAATTCATAATACAAAGTTATAAAAAAAATGTCAATGTGCAAAAAAAATGATTGCCCACCGTGTGATGGACAATCATTTTTTGAGTTGTTATCTAATAAGTTGTATAACAAGCATAACGCCAAAGTAGCCTTGTTATGCGGCTTATAGGTCACTAAAGTGAATCAGCTCGGCAGATCCCTCAAACACAACTCTGTGCTCCTTGCCCTGAATTGTGCAGGTGAAGGTAGCCTTGCCCTCCTCAACCACAAGCTTAGCGTTGTCGTAGAGCTCAGGGTCGAGCGATGCGCCCTCCTCGTTGCTCTCACGATAGCCCGAGTATGCCTGACCAATGGTCCATAGCTGAGCGCTATCGTCGGTGTTAAGGTTGTAGGTGCCCAAAGGTAGGGTGAGCTTGTCGTTACCCTCGTGAAGTGGGGCGTAGAGGTCAAGACAATAGTACTTCGAGTTAGGCTTATCCATGCCGCTCGCATCGAAGCCATTGTCCGAGAGGTGCATGAAGTAGTTGCCCATGCCGGGGCTGTAGATGCTGCCGTAGTAGATGCCTCCGAAGTATGATGCCTTAAGCGCTGCCTCGCCCGCCGAGAGCTGACGAATGCGCACTGTCTGCTCGGCGTTGCCATACTTGACAACGAAGATTGCCATGCGTGCCTCGCCCTCGTTAGCCTCAACAGCGAAGGTGATATCGTCGCCCACAGCAATGCTTGTTACCCACTCCGCAGAGCATGTAGCCGTAGGTAGCGCACCCTCACGAGCACCCTCAAGGGTGTAGCTGATGGTGTGCACGCCACCTTCGTGCGTAAGCTGCATAGTGTCGCCCGAGGTGATTGTGAGTGTGGCATTCTCCTGGGCAGGAGTCTGCATCTTCTCACACGCCACCAAAAGCAGTGGGGCAGCAAGCAAAAGGTATAATAGTCTTCTCATCGTTAGATTAAACTACTGCGTTTGATGATGTGCCGGTGTACTTCACGCCGTTGATTGTGGCGTTAAGAGTAACGTGGTAGCTGTTGCTTGCACCCATCTCTACAGTGCCGTAAGCGTCGGTTGTCTCAACGCCGTTTACAACAACCTTAGTGACGTTCAAAGCGCCGTTGTCGAGGATGTAGAATATACCACCGCTAAGCTCGTTAAGAGTGAACTCTACGGTGTGTGAGCCGTCAGTAGCGGTGATCTTTGGAGTGCCCATGTCGAGAACTGCAGAGAACTGCCAGCCCTCGTAGCTCTCGCCACCTGTTGATGGCTCGTCGTCGCCACCCTCATCTGGGTTAGGGTTAGCCTCAGTGGTGAATGTTGTAGTGCCAGCGTCAGAGGCGAGGTTGAGAGTAGTGTCTGCAGGGTTGGCAACAACCTCTACGGTGTGAGAAGTCTCCCAGCCAAGGTTCTGATAGGTGATGTATGCTGTCTCAACGGTGTTTACCTTAGTGCCGTCCAAAGTTACGGTGTAGCTCTTAGCACCAACAATCTCGTTCCAGCTGATGGTAGCTGCCTGACCAGCAACCATCGCTACTACAGTAGGTGTAGCAAGCTTAGTAGCCTCTACAGGGGTGTTGCCACCCTCGTTTGCCGAGCCACCAACAACGCCGTTGTAGGTTACCTTGAACTGGTCGCCTGACTGCATTGTGAGGTTGAGAGTGATAACAACGTTAGTGCCGTCGCCCTCAACTGTCATTGATGATGCCTCAGTAGCCTTGTATGACATGCCGTCGAGCTTGAAGCTATCTACGAAGAAGTAGCCGTTGCTACCAGCGTAGCTCTTGCCTGGAGCGTATGTGTAGCTGCCTGCAAGAATCTGTGATGCAAGTGCCTGGTAGTCGTTTACCAAAAGGTCGAATGAGAAGTTGTCACCCGCAGCCTTGAATGTGTAGAAGTAGTATGCTGAGTTGTAAGAGCCTGCGCCAAGGGTCTTAACTACAAGAGCGTTGCCCTCGTCGCCACCAACCTCCTCCTTGTTGTTGAGCTTGCCGTTGTACTCAATCATGTATGTGAAGCCGTCACGACCTGCCAAAGTGAGCTCGATGTGGTACTCGTCGCCCTCGTTGCTAACAACAGCCTTACCGCTATCAACAGCTACTGACACGCCGTCAGATACGAATGAACGTGTTGTGAACTCTACGAAGTCGTTGTAGCCCCACCATGAAGTGCTTGTCCATGTGTACTCGCCAGCAGTGAGTGTTGTCTCTGTGGCGTCTGCTGCTGGGAAGTGTACGTCGAGCGAGAAGCCCTCACCAGAAACCATGTACTTGTTGCCATAGTTCGATGTGCCACCCCAATACCACTTGTCAGCAACGTGTGTTGCCTGGAACTCGGTAGGTGCCTGGCTGCCGCCGTCGCTAACTGCGAGGTTGCCCTCGAATACCACGTGGTGGATAGAGCCGTCACGCTCAAGCTCGATGTTTGCCTCGATCTTGCCGTTTGTGATAGTCACGTTAGCATCCTTGTACATCTCGAAGCCGTTTACCATAGTGCCGTCAGCCATCTGGTAGCGGTAAGCATACTCGCCAGCGATAGTGTTTGCTGAGTATGAGTCAGAGAGTGAGTATGTGCCGTTAGGAAGCACGCCATTGCCCTTTGATGCTGAGATTACGGCGAATGAGTAGTAAGTACCACCATCAACGCCCCAGCCGTTGCTCTTCCACTCCTTGTCGCCAAGCTCGAAGATATACATGTGCATGCCCTCGAATGACTCGTAGTAGGTAGCAATCTTATTTGCTGCAAACTCAACCTTGTCAGCGCTAGGCTCCTCGCCCTTAGCCACCTGCTTAACAGCAACCTCGAACTTTAGGTCGCCATAAGTAGCAGTGATCTTGCCCTCGCGAGCCTCGCCATCGTTTGCCTCAACACCAAATGTAATACTCTCAGCAACAGCAATATCGGTAATCCATGCTACATTAGCCTCAGCCTTAAGCTCAGTGCCCTCAACAGGGTTTACAATCTCGTACTTAATCTCGCCCGAGCCACCCTCAGCAGCGAACGACATCTCAGAAGCCGACTTGAGTGTAAGGGTTGTTTTTGGCTCCTCGCCCTCTGCCAAAGTCTTGGTCGAAGCAACCGCCTTAACCACAGCCTTAGTGTTCTGAGCAGCAGCAACCACGGTGTAGTCGGTCTCAGCCTTGAGCTCGGTAGCAGTAATCTCTACGCTCTTGTTAGCCTCGATAGCAGCACCATTTGCCAACACCTCAGAGGCAGTAGGTGCCTCAGTGCCCTCAACAACAAGGTAAGTTACCTTGTCGGCATCGGTAGATGTTACGGTGAAGGTGATTGTGTTCTCGGTAGCTGAGTCAGCAGTAACCGATACTGTTGGGTCCTTAACCTCATCAACAGGATTGTTAGGCTCGCAGGCAACCATCATGAGTGGCAATGCCAAAAGAGCCAAAAGTAAACTCTTGATTTTCATAGTTTTAGTTTTTAGTATTTTAGTTTTGTGTTATCTCGTGGACAAAAGACGAAACAAATATATACAAAAATTTCTTTTCCAACAAATAGATACCTATAAAATAGGTACTTATATGCAGAAAAACGAGGGCGACTCTCCAAAGTCGCCCTCGTGCCATTTTGATTGAAGCGTCGCAGTAGCGCTGCTATCAAAAGAATTTATTTGAGGTATTTATCCAACCAAGCAAAAAATTCACGATTCCAAACAACAGAGTTCTGTGGCTGGAACACCTGGTGTGCCTCGTTCTCGAACGATACCAAGCGAGCGTCGATGCCCTGAACACGTGCTGCGGTGAATGCCTCCAACGACTGTGAGTAAGGAATGCGATAGTCCTTCTCGCCTGTGATAATCATGATTGGAGCGTTCCAATTTGCCACGAGCTTGTGTGGTGAGTTAGCATATGAGCGCTGTGCTGTGGCGTTGTTCTTCTCCCAATATGCGCCACCGTAGTCGTTAGTCACGAAGAAGAGCTCCTCGGTGTGGCCATACATCGACTCGAAGTTGAAGATACCGCAGTGAGCGATAAATGCCTTGAAGCGGTTCTGGTGAACGCCAGCGAGGTAGTAAGTAGAGTAGCCACCATATGATGCACCTACGCAACCACGGTGATCCTTGTCTACCCATGGCTCCTTCGACACCTCGTCGATAGCAGCAAGATAGTCCTTGATGTTCTGACCTGAGTAGTCGCCCGAGATCTGGTCGGTCCACTCCTGGCCAAATGATGGGCAGCCACGGCGGTTAGGCGCTACGATAACATAGCCCTGAGCAGCCATAAGCTGGAAGTTCCAGCGGTAGCTCCAGAACTGCGATACGGTGCTCTGAGGACCACCCTGGCAGTAGAGAAGTGTAGGATACTTCTTCGCTGGGTCGAAGTCAGGTGGGAGGATTACCCATGTGAGCATCTCCTTGCCGTCGGTAGTCTTAATCCAGCGCTCCTGCACCTCGCCAAACTTGATGTTGTCGTAGATCTCACGGTTTACGTCGGTGAGCTGTGTGAACTCGCCAGTAGCAGGATTTACGTCGTAGAGCTCAACAGCCTTAGAGATCGAGTTCATGTTGGCAACGATCTTGCCGTTGGCAAATGTGAAGGTGTTGAAGTCGTAGTTACCCTTGGTAATCTGTGTCATCTTGCCATCAAGGCCGATGCGTGCTACGTGGTGAGTACCACGCCATGGGAGGATAAAGTACATAGCCTCGTTGCCGTCCCATGCTACCTCTGTTACGCAGTAGTCCTGACCACGTGTGATGTAGTCACACTTGTTGGTGTTAAGATCGAAGACCCAAAGACGCTGCTGGTCGGCCTCGTTGCCTGGGCGACGCTGCGAGCGGAAGGCAATCTTAGTGCCGTCGGGCGAGAATACAGGATACTTGTCGTAGCCCACGAACTTATCTACGCCTGTTGCTGCTGCCTCCTTCGAGAGGTTGCGGGTGGTCTCTGTTGCGAAGTCGTAGAGGAAGATGTCAGAGTCGGTCGATAGGGCATACTCGGTGCCTGTGAGAGGCTTGCAAGTGTAGGCAAGCTTAGTGCCGTCTGGTGATAGGCGAATCTCTGCGCAGTCGAAGTATGGAGCCAACGGAGCGTCGTAAGCCTTGTCAGCGCCGATGATATCCTTGCCCTCAGCAATCTTGCCGTTAGCATAGTCTGCGGCGAAGATGTGGAGGTATGAGCCATCGTCCCAATAGTCCCAGTGGCGCACCATGAGGTCGTCGTAAATGCGCACCTTCGACTTGTCCATGTCGGCGTACTTGTCTGAGCCCTTCAAAGGAGCCACCTTCACACGCTGAACATAGAAGGCGTGGTCGCCAGCGATGCCGAAGCCCTCAACATCGTTGTCGAATGCTGTGAGCTGACGTACAGCCTTAGTATTCACGTCCATCGCCCACACCTGTGATGAGCCTGAGCGGTTAGAAAGGAATGCGATGTTCTCAGCATCGATCCACTGTGCTGAGTGGTTTGACGAGTTGTAGTCGGTGAGGCGTACCTCCTCGCCTGATGCCATGTCACGAAGGTGGAGAGTTGTCACGCCACGGTTCTCGGCAAGGTTGTACTCGGTGAGAGCATAAACCAATTTTGAGCCATCCTCCGAGAGTGTCTGTGCGCCGATGCGAGCCATCTTCCACATTACCTCAGCAGTAAATTTGCCCTCTGCCTTCTCCGCCTCGGTGAGGTGGTTGTCGATAGCAAGAGGCTTTGGCAAGTTGCTATTCTCGTCACAACTTCCGAGTGCGAGAAGCGATGCAAATGTCATGATAAATAGAATTTTTTTCATAATAAGTTATGTAGTTTTTTAATGTTATGTCGCTTTTTTGTATCTTTGCGCAAACTCAAGCTATGAAACATAACGACTCATACACAATATTTTTTGGCGAGGCGGAGCTGCTTATCACCCGTGATATGCCCTCCGATGGCTACCATATTGTCGATGCTGAGGCGTTCGAGTCATTTTCGCAAGCGAAAATAGTAAAAATAGTTGAGAATAGCAAATATGTGGCAGTGGTAACCCCCTCGCCCGACCAGGCGTTCGAGGCGTTACGAGCTGAGTTTAAGTGGGTTGAGGCATCTGGTGGTGTTGTAACAAATGTTGCTGGCGACCTGCTGATGATTCATCTTCGTGGCCGTTGGGACCTGCCTAAGGGCCAGGTCGAGAGAGGCGAGAGCAGCCGCGATGCTGCCCTTCGTGAGGTAGAGGAGGAGACGGGAATTAAGGCGGAGGTTGTGGGCAACGAGCCACTTACCTGCACCTATCACACCTACAACACCTATGGCGAGTGGGAGCTTAAGCGCACGGCATGGTGGGCAATGCGTAGCGAGGGTGGCGTGCCCAAGGCGCAGAGCGAGGAGGGGATAACAGGTGCGGAGTGGTGCGAGCGAGCAACGCTTCGTGAAAGGCTCAAAACAACATATCCCACAATTAAACGCCTTGTGGAGCGTTATGTATTAGGCTAAGCCACTGCTTACTGTAAAAAATGATTGACTATGAATAAGATACTTTGGGTTGATGACGAGATAGAGTTGCTAAAGCCCCACGTGATGTTCCTTAAGTCGAAGGGCTACGAGGTGGAGACATGCAACAATGGCTACGATGCAGTAGATATGATCACGGCGACGGCATACGACCTTGTTATCCTCGACGAGATGATGCCCGGCATGACGGGCCTCGAGACCCTGCCGCTAATCAAGAGCGCACGCCCCTCGCTGCCTGTGATAATGGTGACAAAGAGCGAGGAGGAGAACATTATGGATAAGGCCATTGGCTCGAAGATTGCCGACTATATCATCAAGCCCGTAAATCCTAACCAGGTGCTGCTCTCTATAAAGAAGAACCTGCACTCGCAACAGCTTGTCACCGAGCAGACTACGGCGGACTACCGCTCGGAGTTTGGACGTATTGCTGTGCAGCAGCAAGCCGCCTCGTCGTTTGCCGATTGGTGCGCCTTGTATCGCAAGCTTGTGGGCTGGGAGATCGAGCTCTCGGGCTCGTCGGATACGAGTATTCGTGAGGTGCTCGGCTATCAGAAGAACGAGGCACAGCAGGAGTTCTCGAAGTTTGTGCGTCGCAACTACTACGATTGGATAAATAAGCGTGTTGATGAGAGCGAGATACCGACTATGTCGCACACATTGATGCGCCGTAGGGTATTCCCCGAGGTCGATTCTTCGGAGCACACTACGCTCATTGTCATAGATAATATGCGCTACGACCAGTGGCGAGTGATTGAGCCTCTGTTGCGTGGATTTTACGATGTGGCTATCGACGACCTATATTGCGCAATATTGCCTACGGCAACGCAGTATGCTCGTAACGCCCTCTTTGCGGGCCTCATGCCGCTGGCCATCGACAAGCTGATGCCCGAGAAGTGGCTCAACGACAACGAAGATGGCGGAAAGAATATGTACGAGGAGGAGTTTTTGCGTCGCCTCGTGCAGCAGTCGGGAAAGCAGTACAAATTATCTTTCGACAAGCTTGTGCGCCCCGAAGCGGGACGTAAGCTCTTGGATAACATGCAGCGAATATACGATGCTCAGTTCTCGGTGATTGTCTATAACTTCCTCGACATCTTGTCGCACGCCCGCACCGAGACCGATATTATCCGTGACCTTACCGACGACGAGGCTTCGTTCCGCTCGCTCACCCGCTCATGGTTCGAGCACTCGGAGCTATACACCATGCTCAAGCTCCTTGCCGAGCGTGGCCACCGTGTGGTCATCACCTCGGATCATGGTACCATACGTGTGGACAACCCTGTGCGTGTTACGGGCGACAAGGAGACCTCGCCAAACCTGCGCTATAAGACGGGTCGCAACTTGGCGTATAACTCACGTGATGTCTATGAGGTGACTCGCCCCGAGGATATTCAGCTGCCATCGGGTAGACTATCGTCGAGCTACATATTCGCCTACAACCGTGACTTCTTGGTATATAACAACGACGCTAATAAATATATAAGGTATTACAAAAACACCTTCCAGCACGGAGGCATTTCAATGGAAGAGATGTTGGTTCCTTTCATTGTATTGCAACCTAAAAAACGATAAGAAAACCAAATTATAAATGGAGAAGATTATAGAGATTAAATCGCTTGACGAGCTCGATATGGTGGCCCAGGCGGTGCTAAATTCGCTCGAGGGGCGCACCGTTGTTGCCCTTGATGCCCCTATGGGTGCGGGCAAGACAACGCTTATCAGCCGCATTGCCGAGCAGCTTGGTGCTGAGGACGATGTGACAAGCCCTACGTTTGCTATTGTTAATGAGTATGTTGGCCAGAGGGTTATCTACCACTTCGATATGTATCGTATCGAGCGTGTTGAGGAGGCGTTGGACTTTGGCTGCGAGGAGTATATCTCGTCGGGCGAGTTGTGCCTCATCGAGTGGCCCGAGAAGATTGAGCCACTGCTCCCCGAGGATACGATGGTTGTAAAGATTGAGATATTGTCAGATACAGAGCGTAGGTTTATCATCAGGTAAAGGCTATGTTTTTGGCTTTCAACAAATTTTTGTATATTTGCGCTCCCAAAATTTAAGACAATGGAAAAATACGAATCAAAACAACAGCAGATATTTCACCCAGCATCGCTAATTTTCCCAATCATCTCACGCATGGACCTCATGTCGCCAGCAATGAAAGACAAGGTCGAGGAGTGGGAGGCAACCGAGGATAGTTGCTCATTTAAGGTTAAGGGCATGAAGGTTGCACTGCGTATTGCTGAGCGTGTTGAGAATAAGCATGTTAAGATTGTTGCCGACGAGGGTGGTATTCCTATCGACTTCGCTTTTTGGATTCAGCTCAAGGAGGTTGCCGAGCGTGATACCCGTGTTAGAATGGTGCTCCATGCCGAGCTTAACATGATGATGCGCATGATGATTGGCTCGAAAATTCAGTCGGGCTTGGATCAGGCTGTTGAGGGCTTGGCTAACGCATTGAATCAGTTTAAATAGGGCGCAAACGAGCCATCGTAGTGGAGCATTATAGAGTTGTCGGGGCGATAAAAATTATTTTATTTTAATTTTTTGTTGCAAATTCGTACAATTCAACGTATATTTGCGGACTATTTCGTGGAAACCATGTTGTTAGCATGGGTTTTTCGGAGAATATTTTGTGATAACTAACAATAAATAAAACTAATTAAAGATCATGACAAAGGCAGATATCGTAAATCAGATTGCTAAGTCAACTGGTGTTGAGAAGATCCAGGTTCAGGCTATCGTTGAGGCTTTCATGGATAGCGTTAAGGAGGCAATGGTAAAGGGTGAGAACGTTTACTTGCGTGGCTTCGGTAGCTTCATCATCAAGAAGCGTGCTATGAAGGTTGCTCGTAACATCTCTAAGAATACTACTATCACTATTCCTGAGCACAACATTCCTGCTTTCAAGCCTTCTAAGAGCTTCTCAAGCGAGGTTAAATAATTTACGTCAATAATTACCTAATTAAATATATTACAATTATGCCAAACGGAAAGAAGCACAAGCGTCATAAGATGGCGACGCACAAGCGTAAGAAGCGTCTTCGCAAGAACCGTCATAAGAAGAAGTAATTTTTCTTAACAGACATAGGAGGAAGCTAAGGTCTATGCCTTAGCTTCACCTATTTAAGTACAGGGCAACTGAAGCAATGTTGCCCAATAAGTAGTAGTTTAACGATTTACATTGACAGCGTTATGCAAAGAGAACTAATCATCAATGTAAATCCAACGGAAGTATCGATAGCACTTTGCGAGGATAAGGTGCTTGTCGAGCTTAACAAAGAGCAGTGTGAGACGGGCTTTGCCGTGGGCGACATATATGTCGGCAAGGTACGCAAGATTATGCCCGGCCTCAACGCAGCCTTCGTAAACATCGGCCACGAGAAGGATGCCTTCATTCACTATCTCGACCTCGGCGCAAACTATTCGTCGCTAAAGCGTGTTGTTGATAGCCGCACGCAGCAGAAGCGCCCCGTAAATGTTGAGGGTATGAAGCTCGAGCCACAGCTCGAGAAGGAGGGTAGAATTGGCGATTACCTGCAGCAGGGACAGTTGGTCATGGTGCAGATTGCCAAGGAGGCAATATCTACGAAGGGACCACGCCTAACAGCAGATATATCGCTTGCTGGACGCAATGTGGTGTTGGTGCCATTCTCGTCAAAGGTTTTCGTATCGTCGAAGATACGCTCGAATGCTGCAAAGAAACGACTACGCAAGGTAGCACAAGAGGTGCTCCCGCCGAACTTTGGTGTCATCATACGCACGGCAGCAGCCGAAGCTGAGGATATCGACATCATGCAAGACATACTCTCGTTGGTTGAGAGGTGGAAGAGTGCCATCGCTGCACTCGGTAAGACCGAGGCTCCCGCACGCATCATGAGCGAGATGAGCCGTGTAAACACCATTATTCGCGACTCTCTCAACGACACGTTCTCACAGATTATCGTTGATGATGAGACGCTCTACAACGAGATTAAGAGCTATGTTCACGCCATCAAGCCAGAGATGGATAAGCTTGTGAAGCTCTACAAGGGCAAGGTGCCCATCTTCGACAACTACGATGTTGCGAAGCAGATTAAGTCGTTATTTGCAAAGTATGTATCGCTCAAGCGAGGAGCATACCTTATCATCGAGCACACCGAGGCTATGCACGTCATTGACGTGAACTCGGGAAACCGCACCAAGGCAGAGGTAGATCAGGAGCAGACGGCTCTCGAGGTGAACCTTGCTGCCGCCGCCGAGATTGCACGCCAGCTACGTCTGCGTGATATGGGAGGTATTGTGATTGTCGATTTTATTGACATGCGCAAGGCGCAGAGTCGCCAGCTGCTCTACGAGGAGATGCAGAAGTTTATGGCTACGGATAAGGCCAAGCACACCATTCTGCCCCTCACTAAGTTCGGCTTGATGCAGATAACACGTCAGCGTGTTCGTCCTATTGCCGTTGCCGAGACCTCGGACGTGTGTCCTACATGCTATGGCACGGGCAAGGTTGAGCCAACGATACTTCTCGAACGCAAGATTGAGGGAAACATACAACTGCTATCGGAGCGAGGCGTGAGATATGTTAATCTCAAGGTGAGTCCCTATGTTGCGGCATACCTAAGCCATGGAGTATGGTCGAAGCGTATGCGTTGGATTTGCAAGTATAAGCTACGTATTAAGCTTACCGCAGACCTCTCAGTAGGAATGATTGATGTAGGCTACCTCGACAAAGAGGGAAATAGGCTCCTGGAGTAACCTTACAGAAGAAGCGCATGGAGCAATTATTGAGTCTTGTCCGCAAGTCCAAACGTGCGGGCGAGCTAAGAAAAAGTTTGGAAAATATAGGCTCTACCGTCCATCTCGAGCAGATGGTCGGCGGAGCCTATTCGCTTTATGCGGCGGCTACGATCGAGCGCATGGGGGGTGTTCACATCTTCCTTGCCGACGACCGTGATAGCGCTGCCTACCTGCTCAACGACCTCTACGAACTACTTGACGAGGAGCGTGTTCACTTCTTCTCGTCGGCCTTTAAGCGCTCGGCAGCCTATGGCGCTGAGGACGCTCAGGGCGTGGTGCGCCGCACGGCAACGCTCAATGCCCTGGCAACGCATAGTAAGGGCTACTTGGCTGTCTGCACCTACCCCGAGGCATTGGCTGAGAGTGTTGTGCGCTCGAAGCAACTTAAGGAGCAGTCACGAAGGATTAAGGTGGGCGACAAGCTGCAGCCGCAGGAGTTTATCGAGTGGTTGCAGGAGCATGGCTTCGAGCGTGTAGATTTTGTCTACGAGCCGGGTCAGTATTCGCAGCGTGGTGGTATTATCGATGTGTTCTCGTATGTCGAGTCGAAGCCCTATCGTATCGATATGTTTGGCGACGAGGTGGACTCGTTGCGTAGGTTCGACATATCGAGCCAGCTATCGTCGGAGCGCCCCGCAGAGGTGGAGATTATTCCCAACATCATGCGTGATGAGGGCGAGGAGCGTGTGTCGTTGGCAGAGTTTGCCTCGGGTGCTACATGGTGGCTCTCGGATGGCGACTATGCCTTGCGCAAGGTGGCTGATGTAAGAAAGAAGTGCTTGGAGCAGGCATCCGACGAGGAGGATGCTAAGATAATTGCCTCACGCCTAACCTCACGTCAGCGAATATTAGACGACCTCAAAACCTCGAGCGTGGCGATGCTCAAGGATAACTTGCGTGAGCGCAAAGTGGATACAACCATCACCTTTGCCACACAGCCGCAGCCACACTTCAATAGAAACTTCGAGCTTTTAGCCGACGACATACTTTGGAACATGCAACGAGGATATACCACCTATATCCTCTCGCATAACAAGGCGCAGATCGAGCGTCTTGATAACATCTTTCACCAGGTGGGCAAGCGTAGCGTAGAGTTTCGCTCTGCCGATGTGGTGCTTCACGAGGGCTTCGTAGATAGTAGCCTTAAGATCTGCCTATATCCTGATCACCAGATATTTGATCGCTATCAGCGCTACCGCATTCGTGGCGAGATTAAGCGTGACGAGCAGATGACCGTTGCCGAGCTTAATCAGCTCAAGGTTGGCGACTATGTTGTGCATATCGACCATGGCGTAGGTAGGTTTGGTGGTCTTGTCAAGCTCAACGACAATGGTCGTGTGAAGGAGGCTATCAAGCTAATATATAAGGATAACGACATTCTCTTTGTGAATGTTCACGCCCTGCACCGCATATCTCGCTACAAGAGTGGTGAGGGCGAGCCACCAAAGATTTATAAGCTGGGTAATGGTGCATGGCAGAAGCTCAAGGCGACAACCAAGAAGGCTGTTAAGGATATCTCACGTGAGCTTATCGCCCTCTATGCCAAGCGTAAGGCCTCGAAGGGCTTTGCATTCTCCGAAGATAGCTACCTACAGCAGGAGCTCGAGGCATCGTTTAAGTGGGAAGATACGCCCGACCAGCAGACCACGGTGGCTGCCATTAAAAAGGATATGGAGTCGGATCAGCCGATGGATAGATTGGTGTGTGGCGATGTGGGCTTCGGCAAGACCGAGGTGGCTATACGTGCAGCCTTCAAGGCGGCATGCGATGGCAAGCAGACGGCGGTGCTTGTGCCGACAACGATCCTCGCCTTGCAGCACTATCGCTCATTCTCGGAGCGTCTGCGTGACCTGCCCGTGACGGTGGAGTATATCAACCGCACCAAGTCGGCAAAGGAGGCTCGACGAATAGCCGAGGAGCTTAAGTCGGGTAAGATAGATATTCTTATCGGCACACATAAGATGCTCTCGAAACAGATTGAGTTTCATGATCTTGGACTCTTAATCATCGACGAGGAGCAGAAGTTTGGCGTGGCAGCGAAGGAGAAACTCACACAGCTATCGGTGTCGGTAGATACGCTCACGCTCACAGCAACGCCTATCCCTCGAACATTGCAGTTCTCGCTAATGGGCTCACGTGATCTGTCGGTGATATCTACGCCACCGCCTAACCGCCAGCCTATTGTCACCGAGTCGCATCTCTTTAGCGAGGAGATTATTCGTGATGCCATTGAGGAGGAGCTATCACGTGGTGGTCAGGTCTACTTTGTGCATAACCGTGTCGAGGACCTCAAGACCATTCAGGGCATGATTACACGCATATGCCCTAAGGCACGTGTAGGCGTGGGTCATGGACGCATGCCCGCCGAGGAGCTCGAGAAGCTTATCATGGACTTCATATATGGCGAGTTCGACGTGCTGTTGGCAACGACGATTATCGAGAATGGTATCGACATTGGCAATGCTAACACCATAATAATCAACGATGCACACCGCTTTGGTCTTAGCGACCTACACCAGCTGCGTGGCCGTGTGGGTCGTTCCGACAAGAAGGGCTTCTGCTATCTGCTCTCGCCACCCGACGAGCTTATTGGTGGCGATGCAAGGCGTAGACTACGAGCTATCGAGGAGTTTTCGGACCTCGGCTCGGGCTTTAACATCGCCATGCAGGACCTCGATATACGTGGTGCGGGTAACTTGCTCGGTGCCGAGCAGAGTGGATTTATCACTGATGTGGGTATTGAGACCTATCAGAAGATTTTGCAGCAGGCCATCTCGGAGCTTCGTGCCGAGGGTCTTGATGTGTCGGGCCTAAGTCAGGCCGAGAACGACGCTATGAAGGATGTGGCATTTGTTGATGATGCAACAATCGATATCGATATCGATGCCTCAATACCAGATAGTTATGTGCGCTCGCAGGCCGAGAAGTTGCGTCTTTATCGTGAGATTGATGGCATGCGTGATGACGCTGAGTTTGAGGAGCTTAAGCTGCGCCTTAAGGATAGGTTTGGTGGTCTGCCGCAACCTGTGTTGGAGCTTATCGACGTGGTGCGTCTGCGTCGTGAGGCGGTGGCACTCGGTATGGAGCATGTCAAGGTGAAGAATGGCTTGCTAATAGCGAGGTTTGTGGGAGATAACAACTCGCCATACTTCAAAACAGATACCTTCCTAAATCTCCTTCGCAAGGTTGTTGCCCAGCCCGATAGATTTGTTGTTAAGCAATACAATAATCGACTCTCGATGACCGTTAGAAAGATATACACGATAGCCGAGGGTGTGGATATGCTTCGTAGCTTGGCTGAGGCGGCAGAGAGTAAATCGTAATACGCTGATTATGAACTTAATTATTGACATAGGAAATACCCGAGCTAAGGTTGCCGTGTTCTCGTGTGGCGAGCTTGTCGAAAGTCTTATTGTCGAGCCTCTGACACGTGAGTGGATCGACGAGCTTTTGACGAAGTATCCGCTTGTGAGCAAGGCTATTGTCTCATCAACACGTGGCAATATCGACGAGGTTGTGGCGATGCTTGAGGGTGTTGTGAGTTATGTCGTTGGCTTTAAGCCAGGCATCACGCCAATACCCATCGGCAATGACTATCATACGCCCCTGACGCTCGGTGCCGACCGTCTTGCTGCGGCAGTGGGTGGCGTGGCTCTGCACCCCGAGAGCGACCTCTTGATTATCGACCTTGGCACAGCAATAACCGTAGACTATGTCGAGGGTGGTAGCTTCAAGGGTGGCAACATCTCGCCCGGCGTGACCACACGTCTACGTGCCTTGGCAGACTACACAGCAAAGCTGCCTTTGTGCTCGCCAACATACGATGTTTTGGAGTATGGTCGCACCACGCAGGAGGCAATCGAGCAGGGCGTGATGCGAGGTGTCGAGCACGAAATTCAGGGCTATATTGATGGTTTTTCAAAGAAAAACGGAAAAAAATGCATAATTTTCACCGGTGGAGAGGCTAAATATTTTGTAAAGAGAATTAAAAACCCGATATTTGCAGACTGTGAGCCGGTATTTTTTGGACTCAATGCAATTTTAGAATACAATGCAGAGAAGCAGTAGAAATATTTTCCGTGTTATTATGCCACTTCTTGTGGCTGTGGCGATGGTTATGCCTATGGCATCATCGGCGCAGACAAGTAGTGTGAACGCCTATTCGCCCTACTCGATGTATGGCCTTGGCGAGATACTTACGCCTGGTAGTGTGCAGATGCGCTCTATGGGTGGTGTGGGCCTCGGCTTGCGTAGCCCTGGTCAGGTAAACACGCTTAACCCCGCAGCTGCAAGCATCGCACCACAGAAGAGCTTCTTGTTCGACGTGAACTTCGATGCTACGCACTATCGCAACAGCCAGATGAAGTACTCGTCAGAGGGTAGCGCCTTGAACAAGGCTCGCACGGCATACAACACCGTGAATATTCACAACATCGCCTTTGCAATGCCTTTGGCAAAGGGCCTTGGCCTTAACTTTAGCATCACGCCATATAGCAGCGTGGGATACAAGATTAAGACCATCGACCAGCAGTTTGATAATTGGGCAGATATCGGTCAGGTGCAGTATATGTATGCTGGCGAGGGCGACATCTCCGAGGTGCGTGTGGCTGTGGGCTGGGCACCATGGCGACGCTTATCCGTTGGTGTTGCTGCCAAGTACTATTGGGGAAATATCGAGCGCCAGTACTCGACCATCGTAACACCATTCACGGGCACAGGTGCCTATGCCTCGACCGTGGGCGCTGACACCTACATCGTGAACAACTTCAAGTTCCAGGCAGGCTTGCAGTGGAACATCGTTCAGAACGAGAAGCGCATGCTCACGCTTGGTGCTACATACGACCTCGGTGGAAGACTAAACCCTCGTAAGCAGAGCGTGGTGTTCACTGATAATAAGTATAATACCACTATCTCGGGCGGTTATCTTATCAACCCTTCGCTCGATAAGCTCGACCTGAGAATGCCTCACAAGTTTGGCGCAGGTTTGTACTATGTGAGCCGCACGCTGGCATGGGGTGTCGATTACAACTATGCGCTGTGGGGCGACGACAATAGCTCTTACGAGGAGAATGCCAATGCACAAAACATCGTTGTAAGCTACACCAACACCCATAGCCTGAAGCTCGGCTTTGAGTATACACCACGCCGAACAGATACACGCAGCTACTTCAACCGTATGTCGTATCGTGCCGGCGTTAGGGCGGGCAACTACTACCAGGCATTTGGTGGCGAGCAGATTAACAACTTTGCTGTGACCCTCGGCGTTGGTTTCCCAATGCGACTATGGGGCTCGTCGTCACTAAACGTGGCGTTCGAGTATGGCCGCCTATCATCGCCAAACACCATCATGGTCAATGCGCAGAAGGTGGGACTCACAACACAGAACTACTACAAATTATCGTTGGGCTTCTCGCTATTCTCGGCAGATACGTCGGACTATTGGTTTGTGCGTCAGAAGTTTGATTAAGCAAACAATAAAATTTTAACTAATAATTTACATACCCAAAAACATGAAAAACGTAAAAGTTATTTTGGCTGTTGCTGCCCTCTTCGTGGGCTTCTCGGCTTCAGCTCAGGACTTCAGCGATGACAAGCTCTATGGTAAGTGGGGTGCTACTGCTGAGGAGCGTGCATCAAACATCGGTGCAAGTAACTTCCTTAAGGAGAACCTTGAGGCTAAGGATTATGCAGCTGCAACTGCGAACTTCCAGCAGCTTATTCAGAACTGCCCAGCTGCGTCAGTGCAGACATTCTCACGTGGTACAACCCTCTACAAGAACCGTATCAACCGTGCACGTCAGCTCGACGAGAAGCGCATGCTTATCGACTCATTGCTGCTTATCTACGACTTGCGTATCCAGTACTTCGGTGACGACCTAAAGTATGGTCGTGACTACATCCTCGACCTTAAGGCTCGTGACGTAAACAAGTACTGCTCAACAGACCGTGAGTTGCTCCGTAAAACACTTAAGGAGGCTGTTCAGTCTGCTGTTGAGGCTAACACCGTGAAGCTCGACATCGTAACCTTGTACTTCAAGGCTATCTGCGACGACTACCGCACTACCGATTCAATCACTCCTGACTTGATTCTTGACGAGTATCAGAGCCTTATCGTATACTTCGATGGCGTAAGCGACGAGAAGGATCTTGCAAACAAGAAGACCTTCGAGGATAGCTTCGTGAATAGCGGCGCTGCAAACTGCGACAACATCGAGCAGTTGTATAAGGAGAAGATCGCTGCAAACCCAGATGATGTTGAGCTCATTAAGAAGGCAGTGTCGTTGATGTCACGCCAGAACTGCGCTAGCGACTTCTACTTCGAGATTACCGAGAAGCAGTATGCTGCTGAGCCAAGCTCAGATGTAGCGTTGTTCCTCGCTAAGGCGTTCCAGGATCGTAAGGAGTACAGCAAGGCTCTCAAGTACTTGCGTGAGGCACTCGCTGTTGAGACAGATCCTCAGCTCAAGGAGTCGTTGTATGCTCAGGTAGCTATCATCGAGCTCTCTGCTGGTAACATTCGTGCTGCTGCTGATGCTGCACGCTCACTCAAGAGCCTCAACCCAGCTAACGGCTACTCATACTTCGTTCTTGGTCAGTGCTACGCATCTTCAGTATGTGAGGACGGCCTTGGTGGTGGCTCTATCTATTGGGCTGCTTACGACCAGATGAGCCAGGCTGTAGATCGCCTTGCAGGTGAGCCTACTGTTCAGGCTGCTGCACGCCGCCTCATGGGTTCTTACCGTGCTGGTTTCCCATCACAGGAGACTTGCTTCTTCAAGGAGCTTCAGGCAGGTCAGGGCTTCACCGTACCATGTGGTATGGCTTCAGGTGCTAAGACAACTGTACGTTACCGCTAAAAAGTGGTGCACAAGTAGAGTACTATATGCACCAATCACTATCAAGATATGCGATGTTAGCACTCCTCGTTGTGGGGAGTGCTACATTGCTATTCTCATGTGGCCCGAAGCCCTCAGCCGTGGAGTACGACGTAGAGTCGCTCATGACCGAGCTTAGCTACAACCGATCAATCACCATGACCGAGAATGGCGAGCGTTCATACACCTTCTCGGCACCCGTGATCAAGGGCTACAGCCTTGCAAAAAATCCATATCAGGAGTTCCCTGATGGCGTTAATATGGTCACATATACCTCCGATTCGTTGTCATTGGTTTCGGCAACAATCCGTGCTGACTATGCTATCTACTACGACAAGCAGAAGTTGTGGGAGGCAAAAAATAATGTGGTCGTTATAAAGAGAAACCGCAAGGAGGGTGACACCGCTGTTGTCAGCCTCACCGAGGTGCGTACCGAGCAGCTATTTTGGGACGCACGAACAAAGAAGGTCTACTCGAATGTCGATACCAAGGTGCTTCAGGCCGATGGCTGGCACTCAGGCGTAGGCTTCGAGGCTGATGAGGACCTAAAGAATATACACTTCAGAAAGTACAAGAGCGAGATGGAGTTCGACTTCACGCCCGTAGAAGAGTCTGAAGAGAGTGCTAAAAAGGAGAATGTAGAGAAGGATAAGAGGCCGAATAAGGATAATGGCAAGGGCTCGACAAGAGATGCTCTCAAACCTGAGAGGGAGAAGAATAGCCCAAAGCCTAGGGGAAAATCTAATAATATGATCCAGGGACGTGGCTTCAACCCATCGACATCTCCAACAAATAATCCGCACCCACTGCCTACGCCAACAAGAAACAATGTTTCGATACCTAACTCAAAGATATCGAGCGCAGTAAACCCCGAGGCTCCAGCTAAGCGAACAGCTCCTGCCGAGCGTAAGGATACCCCTGCAAAGGAGCGTAAATAAGTTGAAATATGTGTGCCTAATTTAGCGAATGGCTTTTTGGTGACAAGTGGCGAAATATTACTAATTAACATCATTGCTAATTCCTAACTTAGGCAAATAAAATAGCGTGTTCACCTAACAAAACATGGAAACACCCCTACTAATACAATTAATAATCATTGGTGTGATGCTTCTCTTCTCGGCATTTTGCTCGGGCATGGAGATTGCGTTTTTGAGCCGTAACCGTCTGCGTGAGGAGATCGACCGCAAGCAAAGCCCAATGTTTAATCGTATTGCAGAACTCTTCTCGAAGAACCCCGGTAACTACATTACTACAATACTCGTGGGCAACAACATAGCGCTTGTTGTCTACTCTATGTATATGTCCAAGTTGCTCATGATGCAGCTCGGTGTCGATAATGCCTTGGCTCAGACGATCCTCTCTACCGTAGTCATCATCTTCGTTGGCGAGTATATACCGAAGTCTATCGTTCGTCGCAACCCCAACTTCTACTATATGGTATCGTCGCCCGTGATGTATGTGATCTATATTGTGCTATACCCTATATCACGCCTCACGACGCTACTCTCGCACCTGCTACTACGCCTAACGGGAAACAAGGTGGAACAGCATGAGGAGCCCACGGAGTTTAACCGTGACGACCTTGCACAGCTTGTCGAGGCAGAGAATGTGGAGGTGCAGAGCGAGGACGAGGAGGATATCCGCCTATTCCAAAACGCTCTCGACTTTGCCGATCTGCGTGTGCGTGACTGCATGGTGCAACGTGTTGATGTCGAGGCTGTAGACCTCGAGTCTACAACTATTGCCGAGCTTACCGAGCGCTTTGTCGAGACCAAGTTTTCACGTATCTTCGTGTGGCACGACACCATCGACAATATCATCGGATATGTAAATTCGAAGAGTCTGTTCGAGCAGCCTAAGTCTATCTCGGACATACTTATCAAGACCATATATGTTGCCGAGACCATGCCTCTGCAAGCTATGCTTGAGACCTTCACCAAGCGTCGTGCGAGCATCGCTGTTGTCATCGACGAGTTTGGTGGCACGGCGGGCATCATTTCGTTGGAGGATGTCTTGGAGCAGATCTTCGGCGAGATTGAGGACGAGCACGATGTTCAGGAGCTTGTCGAGAAGGAGATCTCGGAGGGTGAGTGGGAGTTCTCGTCACGCCTCGAGGTGGAGTATCTCAACGAGAAGTATGGCTTAGGCCTTGCCGAGGAGGACGACTACGACACCTTGGCTGGATATATCATAGCCAAGCACGGAAGCATTCCGCATGAGGGCGAGCAGATTGATGTTGAGCAATATCTCATCAAGATTTTGCGCCGTGAGCAGTCACGCCTCGACCTTGTGAGCATCAAGCGTAAGTAGCCCTCAGCCATAAATGGCGATATATTTCGCCATCAACTCTGCCCGAGTTGTGGTGTAATAGCAAAAATAGCTCCTAAGATTGTGTTAATTAATAAAAAATTACTATCTTTGGAGGCTTAAACGAAAATTACAAAATAAATAAAATAGTTATGGCATCATTAAACACTTTGAAAACTAAGTTCGGCTTTCTTATTTCCGGACTTATTGCTGTTGTGCTTGTGATCTTTGCGCTTAATCTCGACAGCAATTCGTTTGTAGATCAGCCTACCGACGATGAGATCAACGGCCCTGCCGTGTTCACTATCGCTGGTGAGGAGGTTAAGCACATCGAGTATGCACGTTTGCGTGAGCTTTACAGCTCTCTTCAGATGCTCAACCAGTACACTGGTCGCATCGAGGAGATGGGTCGTGATGAGGGCGCTCGTCGTGCACTTCACACACTTATCTACAACAACTACTCAGCTGAGGCTTTTGCTGGCATCGGCGTTTATGCTACTGACGCTGAGATCGAGGCTCAGGCTACTCAGAACTTCCGTGACCTTCGTGCACAGTATGCATCTTTTGGCATTTCAGCTGAGCAGATCGACCAGATCCTTCAGATTATCTGGAGCAGCGAGATCTACTTCGCACAGGAGAACCTCGCTAACATGAAGTTCATGGATATCATCTCAGCAGGTCTTTACCTCAACAAGTTGGACGTAGCTCACGCTTTGCGTAACGACAAGCTCACTTTTGACGGTGTATATGTTGAGATTCCTTACTCAGCTATCAAGGATTCTGAGGTATCGGTTTCTGACGAGGAGGTTGCTGCTTACTACGAGGCTAACCGCAAGGAGAACCCTAAGTACGACAGCCGTGGCATCCGCTACGTGCGCTTCGAGCGTCAGCCATCTGAGGAGGATAAGGCTGCTATCGAGGCTGAGGTTAAGGCTCTCGACGCTAAGGTTAAGGAGTTGGCTGGCAATGTTGATGGTATCAAGGCTGCTGTGCGTGCTGCTGGTGGTAAGGTATCTTCATTCTACACTGCATACGACAAGTTGGAGAAGGTATATGCTGATGCATTCAAGCTAGCTAAGGCATATGGTCCTGAGCTTAAGGCTAACGTGTGGACTGCACGTTACCTCCTCTCTGACATCACTGCTCCTGAGAACTTCGAGATTGAGATTGCTGCATTCGAGAATGTTGCTGAGGCTGACAAGGCAGTAGAGGAGCTTAAGGGCAATGGTGGCGACTTCAAGAAGCTTCAGACAGCTAAGGATGCACAGCTTCAGACTATCGCCTTCGATCAGATGCCTGTGAGCGAGACTAAGCACTTCCTTGGTAAGAAGGTTGGCGACATCTTCACTTTCACTACAAATGGTGTTGCTACAGTTGTTAAGATCAACAAGATCGGTGCTGCTAAGCGCTATGTTCTTACTGCTAACCTCGACCGCGAGCTCGTTCCAAGCGACGATACTAACCGTGCTGTATTGGCTAAGGTTGATGCCTTTGCTGCAAAGATGGGTAGCGATGTTGAGTCGTTCAACGCTGCTGCTAAGGAGGCTCAGAAGCCAGCACTTGCTGCTGTTGTAACACGTGCCGACGCTCTTAGCGGCCAGCCTACAACTGTTCAGGGTATCGCTAACTCTTCGAACATTGCTAGCTGGGTACTTGGCGCTAAGGTTGGTGACACTAAGCAGTTTGTTATCGACGGCGTAACTTACGTTGTTTTGGTTCACTCTATCGACACTGAGAAGTATGAGGCTCGCAACGATATGGCTATCCGCCGTAAGTTGGTTGCCGACAAGAAGTACGCTATGATTGCTGCTAAGGCTAACACATTGGCTGAGGCTAAGGCATTCGAGGGTGCTAAGGAGGAGAAGTTCGCAGGTGTTAAGTTCTACGACAACGCTCCTGATGCTCACCTTGTAGGTGCTATCGCTGCAACTACTGAGGCTGGCAAGGTTGCTAAGGTTCAGGGCACACGTGCTGCTTACGTATTCGTTGTAAACAAGATCAACGGCGATATCGATCCAGCATCTTATGCTTCAGAGCGTATTCCACTCACAGAGAAGCTTATGACTGCTTACCAGAATGGTATCTACAATTCATTCCGTAAGAAGGCTGAGGTGAAGGATCATCGTACTGATATGACATTTTAATTTGTTGTGATAAGCCGCCTTTCTGCGGCACATCCAAAAAGGTTAATCACCCGAGGTTGTACTCCTTGTACTATCCTCGGGTGATTACTTTTTCGATGTACCACATCTCACTATCTCTGTCCTCTTCGTAAATAATATAGGTGCTATCACTGCGGATAGCACCTATATTGTGTCTATATTATTCAGTAATAGGCTCAGCGTAGTAGAGGCCTATGCTCTTGATGTTGGCGGTGGTGCGGCTCTCGGTGATGGTAAGGCGTAGGCGCTCGGGGTGGCACTCGTCGAAGCGCAGAAGGCGCTTGTAGCCGATTGTTGTGCCCGAGCATAGCTCTCGCCACTCGCCATTTATCATGCCCTCAACCACAAAGCTCTCGACACGCTGACCCTGGGCGATATCCTCTTGCAGGAGTAGGGTATTGACCTTTGCGCCACTCTCTACGGCAAACTCTCGGCTCTCGCCCGCTGTGGCGTGCCATGTGGTGCTATTCTCGGCGAGGTAGTTCTTCTCGAAAGTTGTGCGTATGTAGTTGCCAAAAGCCTTGATGCGCTCGGCATCTACCTCGTGGATAAGGCCTCGCTTATCGGGCGGGATATTTAGCAGCAATACCGAGTTGCTTCCCACCGAGCGGTAGTAAATATCGACAAGGTTGCCGAGCGAGCGCACCTTGCCATCCTCCTCCGAGTGGTAGAACCAGCCGGGGCGTATCGACACGTCCACCTCCGATGGATACCAATATGCCTCGTTAGCCTTGGCAAGAAGCTCTCTGCTGCCCAAATCTTTCGACATCTCCTCGAGTCCGAGGCGCTTGTTCTCGGCTATCTTATCTACGTACGACCCTGGGGCGATCATCGTGGCGCTCCACTCGGTTGCTCTACCCACGCCGCCCTCGTTGCCTACCCAGCGTATGTCGTCGCCCATGATGGCTGTCACGGCATCGGGCTGGTGCTCCTCGACGCATCGTAGTATGGCGCTCCAGTCGTACTCCTGCTTGCGGCCATTAGCACCCTCGCCACATGCGCCGTCGAACCACACCTCGTCGATGTGCCCATACTCAATAAGTAGCTCGGTAAGCTGAGCGATGTATAGTCGATTATAGGCGGGCGAGTCGCCGTAGCACTCGGCATTGCGATCCCATGGCGAGAGATATACGCCAAACTTCATGCCATGTTTTGCGCAGGCATCACGTAGCTCACGCACAACATCGCCCTTGCCCTCGCGCCATGGCGACTGCTTTACGGAGTAGTCGGTAGTAGCCGTGGGCCATAGGCAGAAGCCATCGTGGTGCTTGGCGGTGAGGATAACGAGCTTGAAGCCGCCCTCCTTGAGTGTGCGCACCCACTGCTCGCAGTCGAGGGCCGTGGGGTTGAACATCTCGGGGCTATCTGTGCCACTTCCCCACTCGCTGCCTGTGAAGGTGTTCATGCCGAAGTGTATGAAGGCGCTCAGCTCGAGCTGTTGCCATTGTAGCTGCGCCTCGGAGGGCACAAGGCGTGATACCATATCGACCTTCTCCTCAAGCGTTGCGCCCTCGGGGAATGTGACATGCTGGGTGTAGAGTGTTGGTTGTGGGGTAGTGGTGCACGATAGTAGTGCGAGTGCCATTATGGCTGTTGAAAATCGTCGTCTCATGATGTGCGTGGTTGTATCATTTACAAATATACACAATCATTGTCAAACGACAAAAAAATAAGCGGCAACCATCTCTGATTGCCGCTTCGTGACTCCGCCAGGATTCAAACCTGGAACCGCTTGATCCGTAGTCAAGTACTCTATTCAGTTGAGCTACGGAGCCATTCCTTTGCTTTTGCGAGTGCAAATGTACGACAAATATTTTTACTGTGCAAATATTTTCGTAAAAAAATGCAAAAAAAATGTGGCGATTTTTGTCGCCACATAGTCTATTCGCTGATTATCAATGTTTTACTTGATGTACTCAGCAAGCACTTTTTTTACGTCATCGCCACGAAGATTTATTGCAACAATCTTACCTTCGGGCGAAATGAGGAAGTTCGATGGGATATACTGCACGCCGTATGCTGCGGCAACTGTCGACTCGTCATCGATGTAGCCCCAAACATTTACCCATGTCATAGAGTTATGTTCAACATACTTCTTCCATCCGTACTCGCGGCCAGGACCGCAGAGCGAGATGCCGTAGATCTCGAAGCCCTTTGGCGCAAACTCTTTGTATGCCTCTACGAGGTGTGGAATCTCGCCACGGCAAGGACCGCACCATGTAGCCCAAAAGTCTACGAGCACCCACTTGCCATCATTCACAAGCTCCGAGATGCTCACGCTCTTGCCGTTGATGTCGCTAAGTGTTGCGTCGATATAGCTATCACCAACTTCAGGTTGCTGCGCTGTGGCGATGTTTGCTGCCAAGATAGCGCAGAGAATAGTAAGTAGTCGTTTCATAGGTTTAAGTTTTTTAATGGTTTACTTTATGTGCTCGCCAAGAATCTTCTTGATCTCCTCGCCACGAAGGTTCTTAGCCACGAGCTTGCCCTCAGGCGAGTAGAGGAAGTTCGCAGGGATAGAGTTCACGTTGTACTCCTCGCCAGCCTTCCATCTACCATTGCTGTCAATGCCCAATACGTTGATCCATGTCATAGAGTTCTCCTTGGTAAACTTCTGCCACTTAGCCTCAGAGCCAGGACGGTCGAACGACACGCCGTAGATCTCGAGACCCTTGGGTGCAAACTCGGCATATGCCTCTACGAGGTGTGGAATCTCGCCACGACAAGGACCGCACCATGTAGCCCAAAAGTCCACGAGCACCCACTTGCCACTCTTTACTATCTCAGATAGTACAACCTCTGTGCCATTGCCGTCCTTAAGCGTAAGGTCGATAAGGTCGCTACCGAGGAGTGTCTTTTCTATTGTTTTGTACTCACTAAGGTAGCTGTAGCGCTTGTTGATAAGCTTGAAGAGCTCGTCGGCACGCTTAGCATCACCGCCATACTGAGTATAGAAGCTGTGAATCTTTAGAGAAATAGGGTTGTTGCGATTCTCGATAATCGATGCGTCGAGAGTCTCGAGAAGCTGATTATATATAGCCTCACCCTCCTCGTCTGTTTGTGCGCTGCGCAATGAGTTGTCCAAAGGCTTAACTTTGTTGATAAAGTTGCGCCAAGCATCGTTGTTGCTTGAACCCTTGATGTTGATATGGCCCTGCTCGTCCATCGAGATGGCGATATCTTTGCCGCTGGTGATAATCTCCACAACGGGGCTTTCGCCAATATAGAGTGTTAGGAACTGCTCCTTCTCTACATTTACATCAAAGATAAATGTGCAGTCCTCCGTAACGGTGGCTGTTGCGATGTTCTCCTCCTCGCCGCTAATGCGCAACGAGAGTGTGTCGCCAGCCGAAATCTTGTTTGCAAGAGAGCCACTGATGGTGATATTTCCCTTGCTGTTCTCCAAATTGTTGCACGCAACGCCCAACACGAGGCAGCATGCCAATAGCATTAAAATCTTCTTCATATCTATTTAGTTTTTTTGTTTCCCTATTTTTTGACTCTGTCGGGGTTCGACTTAACGAACGACTCCCACGACGAGCTTCCCTTGCGGCTCTTGCTGTCGCCACCCAAGCCTTTGCGCTTCTCGCCCGCTGTGGCACGTGTCAATACGTTCGATGTGGTAAACCAATGACACAAGGCTACTGCCATGCCGTCCGTGGCGTCGAGCTTGCGGGGGTGGTAGTCGGTGCCGAGTATCGAGTTGATCATCGTTGCCACCTGCTCCTTCGATGCCTGGCCACGTCCCGTTATCGCCTGCTTGATGCGTGTTGGGGCATACTCGGCAATGGGCGTATCCTGCGTGGCGCTGAGCACGGCGGCTATCGCCACGCCCTGAGCCCTGCCCAACTTGAGCATCGACTGCACATTCTCGCCAAAGAAGGGCGACTCGAAAGCCACCTCCGTAGGTGCGTAGCCTCGGCATAGGTCCGACACACGCTCGAAGATGTGGCGCAGCTTGTGGTGAGGATCTTTTATCTTGTGCATGTCGATCTCGCCCATAACAACTGCCTGGGGCTTGCCCGCCACAATATCTACGATGCCGTAGCCCATGTAGTTTGTTCCGGGGTCGATGCCCATTATGCGCACTCGGTTGCTCACTGTTACTTCTCCTCGATAGTGTTTATGCGCTTCTCCAACTCACGAAGCTTGGTTGCCATCTCGGGAAGGTTGCGGAATACGGCAAACGAGCGGTGATACTGAATGCCTGGAAGTGCTGGCGAGCCAAAGCGTGTCTCACCATCGGCAACACCCTTGTCGATGCCGCTCTGCGAGCCAATCTTGCAGCCGTTGCCCACCACAATATGGTCGGCAAAGCCCACCTGACCGCCCACGAAGCAGTTAGAGCCAATCTTCGTAGTGCCTGCAATGCCCACCTGTGCCGACATTACGGTGTTCGAGCCAATCTGCACGTTGTGGCCCACCTGAATAAGGTTGTCGAGCTTAACGCCCGAGCGAATGATTGTCGAGTCGGTCTTGGCACGATCGACACATGTGTTAGCGCCAATCTCAACGTTATCCTCGATAATCACGTTGCCGAGCTGTGGAATCTTGGCAAATGTGCCGTCGGCCTTTGGTGCGAAGCCGAAGCCATCAGCGCCGATGACAGCGCCAGCATGGATAATGCAGTTGCGGCCAATCTTGCAACCCTCGTAAATCTTCACGCCAGGGTAGAGCTTAGTGCCCTCGCCAATCTCAACATTATCGCCAATGTAGCATTGTGGATATATCTGCACCTTGTTGCCAAGCTTTGCGCCACGCTCCACTACTGCAAAGTCGCCAATGTAGCAACCCTCGCCAACCGAAGCCGACTCATTTATAGATGCCATCTTCGATATTCCGCTCTTCTGTGGGCGTGTGGCGTTGTACATCTCCAAGAGGTTGAGCACGCACTCGCCAACATTCTCGACCTTGATAAGCGTAGCCTTTATCTCCGCCTTAGGCTCGAAGGTCTTATCGACAAGCACGATCGAAGCCTCGGTGGTGTAGATATATTGCTCATATTTTGGGTTAGTGAGGTATGCCAATGATCCTGCCTTGCCTCCGTCGATTGACGACACGGTCGATACGGCAGCATTTTTATCTCCTACAATCTCGCCGTTAAGCATGCCGGCGATCATCTCAGCTGTAAACTGCATAAAGTTCTATGTTTTGTTATTCTAAATAGTCGTTAATATTGATGCCCTCGGGAAGAAGCTCCGCTGTGGGGTGACCAAAGAGGTGTAGCTCACGCACCAGCGACGACGATATGTGCTCAACCTCGGCGGGGGCAAGGAGCATTATTGTCTTTAGCTCGGGGAAGATATGGCGATTAGCACGCTCCATGGTGCGCTCATACTCAAAGTCGGTGGCGTTGCGTAGGCTGCGAATGATTGTTGTGGCACCAAGCCTCTGCGCCTCGCTACCCGTAAGCGAGGTGTAGGTGCTCACCTCCACACGGCTATCACCCTCGAATACCTTCTCGATGAGTTGTTTGCGTGCCTCGATAGCGAGCAAGCCTCGCTTTGCAGGGTTGTGACCTATGGCAACAACAACCTTGTCGAAGATGCTCAGCGCCTCATCAACAATGGCCTTATGACCTCGGGTAAATGGGTCGAACGATCCAGGAAATATTGCTATTCGTTGCATACCTATATTAATATAATAGTGCAAATATAACGAAATTTTAGCAAAATATATCAACCACCGCCAAAAAAGCACGATGACAAATATTTGTTTCTACTCTCGGCGCTTGCGTCGCTTCGTAGGTTTAGGCTTCTCAATCTCGATAAACTCGGTGTAGACAACCTTTGTCGAGGGGTTTGAGGTCCACACATCTTGGTGTATTGCCTTGGTGCCGAACCTAAAAAATAGGAAGCGGCGAGGCACACGGCGCACAACTTGATAGATGGTGTCGGTGCTTGCGAAGTGGTAGGTTATCGAGTCGTTGTGCACCATGCCACTTAGCTCGGTGTGCCCACCCTCCGAGCTAAATATTTTTATGGTGTCACGAACAATCACCGTATCACGCAAGGGTAGGGTAGCGCCCCCTCGTTTTTGTGTTATGCTGCGTGCGTAGCTCTCCACCTCACGAAGGCGTATGCCCAGCTCTCTGATACGCTTCGCATCGTCGGCTCTTGCCTTGCGTAACTCGCTAATCTTCAGCTCTAAAACCTCGGCAGTGGCTGCCCACCTGTCTGCCCGTGTTTTGTATGTTTCAACGTCGCTAAGCAGTGCTTGTTGGTTGCTCTCGAGGCGCTCATGTTCTAACGACATGTTGCGCAGTTTTACGCCCAATAAAATGGCGATTGTGGTAGCTGCCGTGGCTACGATAAATAGTACTCTGTTCATGGTGATTTGTTTTAGGGTTTGTCGCAAATATACCACATTCAAAAGGCGAAATTTTTCCTATTTTTTACAAATTGCCATAAATGCGCTTTGGCGAGTGATAAATTTTTAAGTTTTAGGGCTTAAGTTCTGAAAAATTTGTTATCTTTGCATAATGTATGGGCTGACCATACATCTCGATTTTTGGAAATTCTAATTACAAATAAACACAAAACAACCTATTATGGCTACTAATTATTCAGGAAAGACTCGTATCGAGAGCGACCTTATTGGTGAGTTGGAGGTGCCTGTTGAGGCTCTCTATGGCGTGCAGACATTGCGTGGAATTGAAAACTTCCCTATCAGCCGCTTCCACCTTTCAGACTATCCTTTGTTTATCAATGGTCTTGCTATCACTAAGCTTGGTGCTGCTGAGGCTAACCACCAGCTCGGTCTTTTGACTGACGAGCAGTTCGACGCTATCTCTAAGGCTTGCCTCGAGATTATGCAGGGCCAGCACCACGACCAGTTCCCTTGCGACATGATCCAGGGTGGTGCAGGTACTACAACTAACATGAACGCTAACGAGGTTATCGCTAACCGTGCGCTTCAGATTATGGGTCACCAGCCAGGTGAGTATCAGTACTGCTCGCCTAACGACCACGTAAACTGCTCACAGTCTACAAATGATGCATATCCTTGCGGTATTCACCTCGGTCTTTACGCCACACACCAGGTGTTCATGAAGCACTATAACGCCCTTATCGAGTCATTCGAGAAGAAGGCGAAGGAGTTTGCTAACATCCTTAAGATGGGTCGTACTCAGCTCGAGGATGCTGTGCCTATGACTCTTGGTCAGACATTTGGTGCTTTCGCTCAGATCTTGAAGGAGGAGCGCAAGAACCTTGACTTCGCTGCTGAGGAGTTCCTAACAGTGAACATGGGTGCTACGGCTATCGGTACAGGTATCTGCTCTGAGCCTGAGTACTCTGAGAAGTGTATCGCTGCTTTGCGCCAGATCACAGGCTGGGATATTAAGCTTGCTGAGGATCTCGTGGCTGCTACATCTGACACATCATGCATGGTGGGCTACTCATCAGCTCTCCGCCGTGTTGCTGTTAAGCTCAATAAGATCTGTAACGACCTTCGTTTGTTGGGCTCTGGTCCTCGTTGCGGCTTGCACGAGTTCGACCTTCCAGCACGCCAGCCAGGTTCTTCAATCATGCCAGGTAAGGTAAACCCTGTTATCCCTGAGGTGATGAACCAGATCTGCTACAAGGTTATCGGTAACGACGCATGTGTTGCTATGTGTGGTCAGGAGGCTCAGATGGAGCTCAACGCAATGGAGCCTACAATGGCACAGTGCTGCTTCGAGTCTGCTGAGATCATGATGAATGGCTTCGACACATTGCGTGTAAACTGCGTTGATGGCATCAAGGCTAACGAGGAGCAGTGCTTGAAGTATGTTCAGGATAGCTTCGGCGTGGTAACAGCGCTCAACCCAGTTATCGGCTACAAGAACTCTACAAAGATCGCTAAGGAGGCTATGGCAACAGGCCGTCGTGTTTACGACCTTGTTCTCGAGCACGGCATCCTTACTAAGGAGGAGCTCGATATCATTCTCTCACCAGAGAATTTGATTAAGCCTGTTAAGCTCGATATCAAACCTCGTCGATAATTTGTTGTGATAAGGGGCTATCTGCGGCCTCTCAATCATTGGGCTGAAAGGGAAATACTTCGAGTATGTCCCTTCCAGCCCAATTTCATGTCGAGACCACATCTAACCCCTTCTAATAACAAATTTAGTGCGCTTAGTGATGTGTAGTTTTGAGGACCTTTAAGACCTTAGGACCTTAGGACCATTAAGATGGTTGCGGACAAATGTCGTAAATGTCCTAAAGATCTTAATGGTCTTAAAGGTCTTTATCGTCTTAGTCCTAATGGTCCTATTGGTCTTATTCCTCGACCAATTAATAACTGCTGATAGCGCTCCTTCCTAAACTCTCTAAACTCCTTAAACTCTCTAAACTCCCTATCTTTGCGCTAATTACAGGGGCAGAAGGGGCAAAAAGGGTCACAAGAGTATTACAACCCTTTATGACCCTTTTAGACCTTTATGACCCTTTGATGAGATTGGTGCGAGTACTAAAGCTTGATAGATTCTGAGGATCATTAAGACCTTAGGACCTTAGGACCATTAAGATGGTCACGGACAAATGTCCTAATGGTCCTATCGTCCTATTGGTCTTAATCCTCTTTTTGCTTACCCATCTCTCCCATCAAGCGGAGTGCGCCCATTTGTAGTTTGTTTTACAACATCTCAATAATCTCCTCGTTGGTATAAGCATCAGCACCGTAGCACTGCTTGAGGTATGCCAAGCCACCAAGGTAGTCCTCCTCGGTGAATGAGTCGGTAGCCTCCTTCGCAACAACAACGTCGTAGCCCAGCGAGTAGGCATCGGCTGAGGTGTGGCGAACACACATGTGAGCATGCAAGCCGGTCATCACCACTGTCTGCACGCCGAGCTCCTTGAGCGTGATGTCGAGGTCGGTCTGGAAGAATCCGCTATATCTACGCTTGGGAATAACATAGTCGCCCTCTGAGAGATTTAGCTCCGAGATAACCTTTGCACCCTCCGTGCCAGCGATGGCGTGGTCGCCCCAAAGCTTAAGTTCACGGTCGATGCCCCTAAGATGAGCATCATTACAGAAGATAACGGGCACACCTTTTTTGCGTGCTGCCTCCAAAAGTTGAGCCGTAGCAGGAACAATTGCCTTGCCACGATCGCATGCCAAAGCACCATAAACAAAGTCGTTGAGCATATCCACGACCAAAATTGCAGGTTTGTTAAGCTTCTCCATAGTCCGAAATTTTAGATTGTTTGTTATGTTCAATGAAAAAGTAAAGGGTTAAAGCTGTTCAAAGTTACACAAACTTTCGGCAAGTTCCAACTATTATGCCACAATAATTGCGATATCTTGCTCATAACCTCAAAATCTCCTGAATTTTCACAATGCGTTTGCGCTCGGGTATACCTATATTTATATATATAATAGGGCGTTTTCCCAGGCTAAAAATTCTTTTACATGTAACTTGTTGATATTCGGGGTATTATGTTTTGACCTCTAAAAAAGATGTAAAAAAAGATGCAAAAATGTTTGGAGATTAAAATAAAAGCGCTACCTTTGCACCCGCAATCAGAAACAAACAGGCTTCTGAATGCAGCGAAGAAAAGGTTCTTAAAAATATTTTGAAAAAAGTTTCCAAAATATTTGGAAGTTCAAAAAATAGTTCTTACCTTTGCACTCGCTTTCGCCTCTAAAATGGTGAAGAGCTGAAAAGGTTCTTAGAAAAATTTTTTGAAAAAAAAGTTTCCAAAAAATTTGGTGGTTCAAAAAATTTGCCTTACCTTTGCACCACTTTCCGCTTCGAAATTACGAAGCACGAAAGTGAACTAAAAATGGTTCTTTGATTTACTGGTTTTATAATTGAGAGAAAAGTGTAGTATTTATCTGTCAATTTCCTTTTAGGAAAAATTGAAACAGTCAGGACTCTAACAAAACATTTTAATTTTTTACAATGGAGAGTTTGATCCTGGCTCAGGATGAACGCTAGCTACAGGCTTAACACATGCAAGTCGAGGGGTCTTTTGGGGCTTGCTTCAAGAGACGACCGGCGCACG
>JAFZEX010000019.1 GCA_017560425.1 Alistipes sp. | reverse complement strand
TGGTTGTAGGCATCTACTATCTCTGCTGAGAGCTTCTCTGCCATTGACTTGCCCGAACGCTTACGTGAATAAAGGACAAGGTTTTTCATGGAAATCGAAACTTTGCGCTCGGGACGAACCTCTGTTGGTACCTGGAATGTCGCACCACCGATACGCTTTGACTTAACTTCGACCTGAGGTGTGATATTCTCGAGAGCCTGTTTCCAGATCTCAACAGGAGATTTATCAGCATCCTTCATCTTCTTGCCTACCAACTCCAACGCATCGTAGAAGATTGTGTAAGCAATACTCTTCTTACCATCCAGCATAAGGTTGTTAACGAAACGAGTAACCTCGACATCGTTAAACTTAGGATCCGGAAGTAGAATTCGCTTTCTTGGCTTAGCTTTTCTCATTGTTACTTGCTAATTAAATAAATAAATTCCTAAATGTCTATTACTTCTTACCTGCCTTAGGACGCTTTGCACCGTACTTTGAGCGACGCTGACGACGACCGTCAACACCTGCTGAATCGAGTGCACCACGAACCAAGTGGTAACGAACACCTGGGAGGTCCTTAACACGACCACCACGAACGAGCACGATTGAGTGCTCCTGCAAGTTGTGGCCCTCGCCTGGAATGTAGGCATTGACCTCCTTGCCATTAGTCAATCTTACACGTGCAACCTTACGCATAGCCGAGTTTGGCTTCTTAGGAGTTGTTGTGTACACACGAGTACAAACTCCACGGCGCTGAGGACACGCTGCGAGCGCTGGTGACTTAGACTTCTCCACCATGCTAACTCGACCGTTTCTTACTAACTGCTGAATAGTTGGCATTTCTTTAAAACGTTTTTGTCCTTTAAATTTTTGTTAACTATTTCAATTCCCATTTGCGAGAAATTGCCCGCAAAGATACTCATTTTTTTTGATATACAATACACTTACGACCTTTTTTCGCACTGATTTGTTGAAAACTCACGAAAATCCCATATATTTTTCTTATCTTATTTTAGAAATTATAAACGCCAATTTATACATAAATCGCTATATTGCTGATTGCGTGATGTTTACATTATTTACGCCATTTTACAGACATTGGCAACACTCTTGAATTTCAATGGATTAGAAATAAGACAAATATTTTACTATTTCGGAACACGCCACATAAACACAAATCGAGGGCAACCAGATTTGCATCTCGTCGCCCTCGATTTGTAAGTCGTTGAATAGGAACTACATCACCTGCTACTTCTTGCGCATAGGCTTAATCTTGCCATCAGCACCCACCGACATAAGCATCATGTTAGGCTGCGCCTCGAGCTTCTCGATAAGCTCGTCGATAGGCTTAGTATTTCCGGGTGTCCAATTGATAGGCTCCGACATCCACATAGGTGTTACATTACCCTTGTAGTCGAAGGCTGCGGCGCAGACGTAGTATGGCGAATAATCGTAGATTATATCGCACATTGCCAACTCTGGACAGGTGTCGATAAGCAGGTCGTAGAAGATTGTGTCGTAGCCCGCCCACTCGTAATCCATCTGCGCAAATGGGCACGCAAAGAGGTCACGTGTAGGCTCGCTTGTCTTCACCTCGATTGTCACAACGCCGATTGAAGTGTCAGGGGCGTAGTTTGGTGCGTAATACTTAAACTGCACAGGATCATAGGCATAGAGAGCCGATGGAGCATAAGGGCCACCAATCACAACATCGGTGATCGTCAGCTCGCACTCGCCCTCAGGCTCTGTCTTAAACACCTTAGTGCACACATCAGTTGTCACCACGCCACCGCTATAACCGAACGCCACAACGATGTACTCCATGTTAGGATATAGGGTATTAAGGTGCGATGTTATCTCGCCCTCGAAGGTCTGAGCGTAGTACGAGAAGCTGCCAAGAGCAAGGTCAATCAAGGTCTCGTCGTCGTAGTCCGTTGGGAGGTAATTTGTTGGTGTTATGAGCAATAGGTATCTCTCCTCGGGGTTCGATGGTGTGATGCGCAGGTCGGCAACACGCACATAGCAGTTGGTAATCTCGATGTCGATATCGAGGTCAGACTGACCCACCTCCTCGGTCGAGAAGTTCACGTATGATGGCTCTGCCACCACCTGCACGAAGCCGTCATGCTCGGCAATAGGATATACCAACGCTGAGTAGAGCACGTAGCTATCGAGCTCCACCTCGATTATCTGCTCGCCCTTGTAGCAGATGTTTTCGAGGATCTGCTCGAGGGTGTGGCCACCGCTTAGGTTCGAGTCGCACACTGCCACCCACTCGTCGGCAATGGTGTTCATAAACGTCTCGTCGATTGTTGCATCACCACCGAGATAGAGGTCGCTGTTGCCATCTACAAACTTAACAAGGTAGTGACCATCCCAATTCTCAGGCTTGATGTTTAGCGCCACCTTAGCGCCCTTAACCTCGGCACTGAGGTCGAAGCTCACCTCCTGCAGTGGGGCACGCTCAGGCTCAATAACCTGCCATGCAACCTCGGTTACTGCCTCATACGATGCGCCATCCTCAGCAAACTTTACGCCATAGACATACAACACCGACTTTACGCCAGGGAGCACGCTGCCCCACTTCACACGATTTGTGCCCTTGAAGGCCACGTTAGCAGCAATCATATACTGCTTGAGGTTCATGTTGTTCTGTATGGCATTGCGCTCGAACGCCTCGAAGTCATCGGCAAAGAGCTGCTCAGCTGTTGTGATGCCACCATACTGGAAGTAAGATACCTCCTCGAGATACATCACGTAGTACATCTCGGCATTCTCGGGCACAACCTCGGTAATTGCCCATGAGGCGTGCACCTCCTCAACCTTTATCGCAAACGAGGCATCTGTAGGCTCCTCAACGGGCGGCTCCTCGATAGGTGGCTCTGGCTTTGGCTCAGGTGTTGGCTCGACTACTTCGCACGCCACGAAGGCTAACATGGCAACACCCAACATCAAGAATAGTTTAGTAAAATTTCTCATAGATATCACATTATTAGTTTTAAGTTCGCTCAATACCACAAAGATACAACAATATTTTATAAAGTGAAAGCGGAAAGGGGAAAAGTGAAAAGTATGGTGTCTGCGACGCTTTATTTAATTGGTGGGGGCGCTTCGCTTGATGGGAGCGATGGGTAACGCTGCGCTTGATGAGATTTAAGAAAGAGCCCCATCTATCCCATCTATCCCATCTATCCCATCTCCCCATTAATCCCATTAATCCCATTTTCCCCATCTTGCTCGGGTATTATTTTTAATACCCGTGCTGAGGCGGTGGGGATTGATGGAAGCAACAAAAAAATCGGAGCCTCCCGAGAGGGAAGCTCCGAAATATTTAAGCAAGTTCTTATTACTTAACAAGCTTACCGATGTATACGCAACGGAATGTCTTACCGTCGTTACCGTAACCACCGCTACCGATCATTGTGATGCAGTAGAAGTCACCCTGCTTCTGAACGTTGAAAGTAGTTACCTTGTCATACTCATCTGGATAGATGTAGTTATAAGCTGCGCTCTGGAAACCACCATTGTAAGTATCTACCTCAAGAGCGCTAGCGCTAGAGAATGAGCTGCTAGTAGCCTTGTAGTCACCCTCAACGATCTCAGCAAGACCTGTGTTGAACTTAATATCCCAGATCCAACCGTTATCCTGAGCTACGCGCAAAGAGTTGTTATCGTCCAAACCATCTACCAAAACGGTATACTTGAAGTCGTAACCGTATGTCTCACCCTCACCTGGGATAGTGAACTCGATACCTGCGAGTGGATCCTCCTCCTCAACTGGAAGAGTGAAGCCCTCGATCTGACCTACGAAACGAGCTGAGTACTGCTTGTAGTTATCTTCGTAGTCAGCGCACTCAAGAAGGATGTCGTAGTTGCCATCAACAACTGCTACAGTCATAGCGTAAGGCCATGGGAAACCAACACCTGTCCAAGATACAGAGTTTACATAACCCTCAGCAGCCCAGCTGAAGTCACCATTCCAATCACCCTCGCGAAGGTAAGTCTTGTCAAGAGTCTGAACCTGGTAAACGATAGTCTCGCCGTTAGCACCTGTGAAAGTTACGTCGTAACCTGTACCACCGATGTAGCTTGAAGCTGCGTGAACTGCAGAAGCAGAAACGAGCTCAAGAACTGCTGGCTCCTCTGGCTCGCCAGTGGTGTAGTTTTCAGGAGCAACAAGACCCTCAACAGCACCAACGTATGTTACGTTGTAGTCGTTGATACGGAATGTGAATGAGTAACCATCAGCGTTGTAATCTACAACGATAGCACCTACGATAGAAGCCTCAACATCATTGAGATATACTGAAGTATACCAAACCTCATTTACACGATTAGACCAGTTGTACCACTCGCCAATGTTCACGTAGTCAAAGCCCTTATTGTAGTAGTCAACATTATCCCAACCACCGTCACCTGTACGGAATGCGATAGTTGCAACCTCACCATTCTCAAGAGTGAAATCTACATAAGTACAGTATGATGAACCAGGAACGAAATAAGCTTTTGCAGCTGTTGCCGCTACGTCTGTTGCTGGAGCTACAGGCTTCTCAAACTTAGCCTCAACATAAACAGCCTTACCCTCAGCATTGATTGCAACAACACCCAAATAAGAAGGATCGCTTGGATAAACAATCTTAATGGTTACATCGCCATCAACCTTAGTTGTAACTTTCTCATAAGCAGTCATAACTGATGCCATACCCTCCTCAGAGTCAACAGAAGGCTCATACAACTCAGCGTATACAATATCAGTTACATCAGGACCAAATGTTGCATTTACTGTAAGAACAGGGTAATCGCCATACCATGCCTCAACATACTCAGTCTGCCAGCTAACGATCTCAAACTCAGCAGCTGCATCGAAATCACCAACCTCAACAGAACCTGTTGTGAATGTACCATATACATATATATCGTCCTGAGTAGGAGCCAAAGAGTAGAAGTCATTCTCACCGCCAGGAGCGTTAAATGGATATACATAGAGATAATACTCTGTATCGGTCATAAGGTCCTGAGCCCACTCATAGAATGAACGTGGAGCAAGGTCAGCAAGTGCAATAGTCTCGCCAATCTCAAGGTTCTCAGCAGGAATAATAGTACCTGCGCTCATAACACCATAAGCATTAACATAGAAAGGAATAATCTCCTCTGCTGATGAGCCGAGACCCCACATAATGTACTGCTCAACCTCCTGAACTGGCAACCAACCAACAAGGTAGTGAGTATTACCAGCAAATGAGAACTTGAAATCAGCACCCTTCCAGTTAGCCTCTACGAACTCTGCCTTAAGAAGGCTCTTCTTATAATCAACCTTTGCAGCGTTCTTCAAAACAGGAAGCTCATAACCGCCAACGATTTCGCTGTCAAGAGTTACAAATAGGACATACTCCTTACCATACTCAAACTCATACTTTGGATAGAATGCGCTACCAAGCAACTCGTCAGTCAACTGAATAACCTCCTTCTCGCAAACGCCCTCCTCATAATACGCATTGTCGTAGATATTGTTAAGACCTGTATTACGCTTAGTTACATTGATATTAGCATAGAAATCGCCATAAGAGTGATTATCCTTAAATGCATTATCACCATACTCAGCATATACACTTGCCTCCATAACACCAACAAAGAAGTCAGCGAAGTCAACGAACTTCTCACCGAAGTAGTTAGTCTGCTCAAGAGCTACAGAGTTAGTGATAGTAATATTACCATCAGCATCAACATCGATAGTAATCTCAGCAAGGTTTACATTAACCTGAAGAACCTTACATGCACCAGCAGCAGTGTTGAAGTGTACTGAAACAACACCTGTCTTAGCAGCCTGCTTGAAATCAGCAGCAGGACCGTTGATCTTTAGAACATAGTTCTTACCACCAGCTGCCAAAGGCATAGGAGCAGCACCGCCCTCGTCGCCAGCCTCAGGAGCCTCAACAGCCTCCTCAACAGTAGCTGACCAACCAAGAGGCTGGTTCATAACGTTGATATCAACAACTGCATCGTTTACAGAGAAAGCAACATCCTTTACAGAACCTGGCAACACGTAAACGCCTGACTTAGCAGCAGTACACTCGATAAGCTCAGCCTTAACAACTGTGAACTCCTCGCCGTTAGCCAACTTGATAGTTGCAGTAGTCTCAGCAACTACGATCTCAGCAACAACCTGCTCAGGAGCAGTCTTAATAGCTACCCAGTTCTCGCCGTCAGCGCTAACCTCCAATACACCGTCAACAACACGGTACTCGAGTGAATCGCCCTCAGCAGAAGCCAATACTGTGATCTCCTTACCGTTTGAAAGCTTAATAGTCTGGTTGCCTGCCTCGTCAGTTACAACGTCAACAACAACAACCTTACCTTCGATAAGAGCTGTCAAGCTCTCAACCTCTGACTGAAGCTTTGACTCCAAAGCAGCAACGCGCTCTGTCAAAGCAGCGAGGTCCTTCTCCACCTGACCAACGCGGTCGTTAATAGCTGTATCATCATACGAACATGATACAGAGAATGCCATAGCTGCAATAACCACTGCAGATACAACAGACTTGAGGGTTGTAAAAATCTTCCTCATAGTTCAAAATGTTTAGTTAATAATATAAGTTGTTTGTTTATCCGAATTAAGGAGCACGAAACCCCACATAATTAGTTGTACAAAGATATAAAATAATTTTTGATATCTCAAAATAAATATAAAAATTTCTGCATATCGCAAGTAATAAAATGCAATATGCAGACGTTATAGCGCATAATTATGTGATTTGATTGCTATTTTTCAGGTATATGCGGAGGCAACAGCAATCGTATAGATACAAAAAACGAGGCAATCAAAAGGGCTTTGTCCAACACACAACGAGCACCGTTGCTGTCGTAGTAACGAAACTTGCACCTCTGTTTTTAAGAGCTGCAACTTTCGCTACATCCTTTCGATTGCCTCCCAACCTAAAACTACTAACCTAAATGAACCTTAAAACTTCGCTGCAAAGGTAAGGACTATTTTCGAAACCTCCAAACATTTTATAAAAAATTTCATTAATTTATGTAAAAAATTTTAATAATACCCTCCACAGGTGCGTAGAACGCTGATTTTCAGTATTGACTTTTTTTTCGAAAAGAGCCACACTCACATGTTTTGCGCCCTCGATTTGCTATTCTCGAGAAAAATTATTAGATTTGCAAAACGTAGCGCACGCACACGTGCGTATATATATAAGGTATAACATATGAAGCGCACACACACATTAGGCTTCGATGCCAAGTATGCAAATGCCGAAACCGACGGCATAGGCAGCTATTGCCGCTTCGTGGCACGTGCCATAGCCACAGCATATCCCGAGAACACATACCTCAGAATGTACACCCCCGCACATCTGCCAAATGCAGACTACGAGGCACTTACCGAGATGCCAAACGTCGAGTCGATGGAGCCCGATGGCGAGCTTTGGCGACGACTAAAGCGCTTGTGGCGCATGTGGCATGTGTCGAAAGATGCTAAGCGTGGCGACGTGGAGCTATTTCACGGCCTTGCCAACAGCCTACCCTACGGTCTTGCTCGCCGTGGCATACGCAGCGTGGTGACAATACACGACCTTAGGTTTATCCGCTACCCCAACCACTTCAACATCATAGATCGCATACTCCGTGAGTTTATGATGCGCTCGGCATGTAGACGTGCTGACAGAATTATTGCTGCCAGCGAGACAACAAAGCGTGATCTGCGCAAGCTGTTAAGGGTAAATCCCGAGAAGATAGATGTGGTGTATCAGGGTTGCAACCCGATATACAACGAGCCTATCGGCGACGAGCAGGTGGCAGCCGTAAGAGAGAAGTATCAGCTACCCAAGAACTACATACTAAACGTTGGCGAGATTGAGGAGCGCAAGAACATTGGCCTTATAATCGAGGCACTTGCCGAGCTGCCCGAGAGCGTGGAGCTGGTGGTGGCAGGCAAGCAGTCGAGCTACACCAAGCGCCTTAAACGCCGCATAAAGAGCCTCGGCGTGGAGAAGCGCGTACACTTTAGAAACGTGGCACAGAACGACAAGCCAGCGCTATACAAGGGTGCCGACATATTCATCTATCCTTCACACTTCGAGGGCTTTGCCGTGGAGATATTGGAGGCGCTGAGCGTGGGTGTGCCTGTGATAGCGACACGTGGCTCGAGCCTTGAGGAGGCGGGTGGCGACAAGACCATATACGTATCGCCACGTGACTGCGGCGAGATGGTGGAGGCGATAGAGCGAATACTCGCCGACGAGAAGCTGCAAAGTGCAATGATTAGTGCTGGAAAGCGCCACACACGCCACTTTCGCAGCGAGGTTACGGCATACGGCATAATGAAGTGCTACGAGAGAATAGGCATCGAACTTGAGATAGAGTAGCAAAATAGACAAACTCGATAATACTTGTCAGCGACTGAATTTCAACACCTTACGTAATAGCAAGCAAAAATAAGTAAAAAAACGTATGGGCTTTTAGTCAAAAGTGAGTATCTTTGACAACTTTTTGGTGCAGAACAAAAACAGAAATTTATTATAAAACACAATGAAAAAAGTAACAAAAATCGTGGTTTTGGCAAAACAGGTACCCGACACTCGCAATGTCGGCAAGGATGCCATGACTGCGGAGGGCACAGTTAATCGTGCCGCTTTGGCAGCAATATTCAACCCCGAAGATCTCAACGCCCTTGAGATGGCACTCCAGATGAAGGACCGCATCGAGGGAGCTACCGTAGAGGTGCTTACAATGGGTCCACAGCGTGCTGCCGACATCATTCGTGAGGCCATGTTCCGTGGTGCCGATGGTGGCTACCTGCTCTCGGGTCGTGAGTTTGCGGGCTCTGACACGTTGGCTACATCGTATGCACTATCATGCGCACTACGCAAGATTAACCCAGATATTATCGTGGCGGGTCGTCAGGCTATCGACGGCGACACTGCTCAGGTAGGCCCACAGGTGGCTGAGAAGCTCGGTCTTCCTCAGGTAACCTATGCCGAGGAGCTCGTGGCAATTAACGACACAGAGATTACCATCAAGCGTCGCTTGGAGCGTGGCTCTGAGGTGGTTGTATCGCCACTTCCAGCGCTCATCACCGTAAACTCATCGGCTAAGGAGTGCCGCCCACGTAACGCTAAGCGTGTAATGAAGTTTAAGTATGCGTTGGCAACATCGGAGATGGCAGTAGCCGAGGATAAGGCTAAGGCATTTATCGAGGAGCGCCCATACCTCCACATCGTGGAGTTTGCAGCTGCCGACGTAAACCCTGATCCCGAGCAGTTGGGTCTAAGTGGCTCACCTACAAAGGTTAAAAAAATTGAGAACGTCGTGTTCCAGGCTAAGGAGGCAAAGACACTCACAGCCGACGATGCCGACATCAACGCACTCATGGTTGAACTCATTGCGAGCCACACGCTCGGTTAATAGCTTTTAGAGTATGAATAACGTATTTGTATATATCGAGATTGAGGAGCAGCAGATTGCCGACGTATCGTTGGAGCTTCTCACAAAGGGTCGTGAGCTCGCAAATACCCTCGGCGTGAAGCTCGAGGCAGTAGCTATTGGCCACAACATCAAGGGCTTGGCTCAGGAGCTTGCTAAGTATGGTGCCGACACCGTTTGGGTTGCCGACAACGAGATATTTGCCCCATTCCGCACACTGCCACACACCGCTGTGATGGTGGGTCTTATCAAGCAGGAGCAGCCACAGATTGCACTATTTGGCGCAACGCCCGTAGGTCGTGACTTCGCACCACGTGTATCATCGGCTCTTCACAGCGGTCTTACTGCCGACTGTACCGAGCTTGTTATCGGCGAGCACAAGGATCCTAAGACAGGCAAGGAGTACGACTCACTTCTATACCAGATTCGCCCAGCCTTTGGCGGTAACATCATCGCAACAATCGTAAACCCTGAGTGCCGCCCACAGATGGCAACAGTTCGTGAGGGCGTTATGCGCAAGGAGGAGTTGGCAACAGCGGCTGCTGGCGAGCTTCGTGAGATCGACTGGAAGCCTATGATCAGCGACACCGACCTTGCAGTACGCATCGTTGAGCGCCACATCGAGGAGCGCAAGATAAACATCAAGGGTGCCTCAATCATCGTTGCAGGTGGCTATGGCGTAGGCTCTAAGGAGGGCTTCGAGCTTGTACACGAGCTTGCTAACGTGCTTGGTGGCGAGGTAGGTGCTTCACGTGCTGCGGTAGATGCTGGCTTTACAGAGCACGAGCGACAGATTGGTCAGACAGGTGTAACCGTACGCCCTAAGCTCTACATCGCTTGCGGTATCTCGGGTCAGATTCAGCATACAGCAGGCATGGATCAGTCGGCAATGATTGTATCTATCAACACCGATCCTGAGGCTCCTATCAACAAGATTGCCGACTACGCCATCACAGGTAGCGTCGAGGAGGTAATCCCTAAGATGATTAAGTATTACAAACAGAATTCAAAGTAAGAAAGCTATGGCAAACTTCTATACCGATAATAAAGATTTGCAGTATCACCTCTCGCATCCCTTGATGAAGAGGATTATCGAGCTCAAGGAGCGCAACTTCGCCGATGCAAAGCTATACGACTACGCTCCTCAGGACACCGAGGATGCTCTCGACTCATATCGTCGTGTGCTCGACATCGTGGGCGAGGTGTGTGGCGAGGTTATCGCAGCAAATGCCGAGAGCGTAGACCACGAGGGTCCACGTGTGGTAAACGACCATGTGGAGTATGCCTCAGGCACAGTCAAGAATATCGAGGCACTCATCGAGGCGGGCCTTGGTGGCATGACTCTTCCACGTAAGTACGACGGCTTGAACATGCCTGTAACATGTTTTGCTATGGCTAACGAGATGGTTGCACGTGCCGATGCGGGCTTCGAGAATATTTGGGGTTTGCAGGATTGCGCCGAGACCATCAACGAGTTCGCATCAGAGGAGATCAAGATGAAGTTCTTGCCTCGTGTATCTGCTGGCGAGACATGTGCTATGGACCTCACCGAGCCAGATGCTGGCTCTGACCTTGGTGCTGTGATGCTCAAGGCTACATGGGACGAGGAGGGTCAGACATGGCGACTCAACGGCTGTAAGCGCTTCATTACCAATGGCGATGGCGACATCTCGTTGGTGTTGGCACGTACCGAGGAGGGCACCAAAGATGCTCGTGGTTTGTCGATGCTCATCTACGACAAGCGTGACGGTGGCGTTAAGGTGCGCCGCATCGAGAATAAGCTCGGCATCAAGGGCTCACCAACATGCGAGCTTGTATTCAACAACGCCCCAGCGACATTGGTTGGCGACCGCAAGATGGGTCTTATCAAGTACGTAATGTCGTTGATGAACGCAGCACGTCTTGGCATCTCGGCACAGTCTACCGGCTTGTGCGAGGCAGCCTACCGCGAAGCATTGAAGTATGCTCAGGAGCGTGAGCAGTTTGGCAAGCCTATCATCAAGTTTGCCGCTGTTAGCGAGATGCTCAAAAACATGGAGGCAAAGACAATCGCATCACGTGCATTGCTCTATGAGACAGCACGTTTCGTAGATATTTACAAGCAGCTTAACCACATCTCGCACGACCGTTCGTTGGAGAGCGAGGAGCGTCAGGAGATGAAGTTCTACAACCGCCTTGCCGACGGCTTCACACCTCTTGCAAAGATGTTTGCATCGGAGTATGCCAACGAGGTTGCCTACGACTCAATTCAGATTCACGGTGGTTCGGGCTACATGAAGGACTACGCCTGCGAGAGATTGTATCGTGATGCTCGCATCATGAACATCTACGAGGGAACAACTCAGCTTCAGGTAGTTGCAGCCATCAACCACGTAACCAAGGGCACCTACCTCGAGCAGATCATGCGCTACGAGGAGGAGGCGACATCGGAGGCTACAAAGCCTATGTTCGACAAGCTTGTTGAGCTTCGCAAACTTTACGAGAGCGTTGTTGAGCGTGTTGAGAGCATGGATAAGGAGGCTGCGGGCTACAAGGATTTCCACGCACGCCGCCTTGTTGAGATTGCTGGCTACATCATCATGTCGCACATCATGCTTCGCCAGGCTCGTGAGATGGAGAGCGACTATCTCAACCCAACAAAGATCTTTGTTAAGTATGCAATAAAGAAGATCACCGAGGCAGCATCGTACATCGAGGCATCGGAAGGCTCAGACGTAGAGCTCTTCAAGGCATAACAGACTCATACACAACAAAAAAAAAGTGACCGAAATACTCGGTCACTTTTTTTTGTGTTAGCATGTTATCTTGTCAATCTTCGACTTAGCGTAGTCGAGTGTTATTCGACACTCGCTATTCTCGCCCGATGGAAGCTCAAACATAACATCCATCATGATAGCCTCGCATATTGAGCGCAAGCCTCGAGCACCAAGCTTATACTCAAGTGCACGATCAACGATATAGTCCAAAACATCGTCGTCGAACGAGAGCTTGATATCGTCAAGGCCCAAGAGGCACTGATACTGACGAATGAGCGAGTTCTTAGGCTCGGTCAATATCGAGCGCAACGCCTCACGGCCGAGGGGCTCCATATATGTGAGCACAGGCAGACGACCAATAAGCTCGGGGATAAGACCAAACGAGCGTAGATCCTGAGGAAGGATATACTGCATTATGTTCTTCTCGTCGATACGCTGCTTAAGCGTTGAGCCATAGCCAATTGCATTGGTATTTAGGCGCTGAGCGATCTTCTTCTCGATGCCATCGAACGCACCACCGCAGATAAACAAGATGTTAGAGGTGTTCACCTGGATATACTTCTGGTCGGGGTGCTTACGACCACCCTGTGGTGGCACATTAACAACCGAGCCCTCCAATATCTTGAGCAACGCCTGCTGCACACCCTCACCCGACACATCACGGGTGATTGATGGATTGTCGCCCTTGCGTGCAATCTTGTCGATCTCGTCGATAAAGATGATGCCTCGCTCGGCAGCAGCAACGTCGTAGTCGGCAGCCTGCAATAGACGTGAGAGAATGCTCTCGACATCCTCGCCCACGTATCCCGCCTGTGTGAGTGCCGTAGCATCGACAATCGAGAATGGGACGTTAAGCAGCTTGGCAATGGTTCTCGCCATGAGGGTCTTACCCGTACCCGTAGGACCTACAAGCACGATGTTCGACTTATCCAACTCAACATCCTCGGTCTTGCCCTTAGCCAACAATCGCTTATAGTGGTTGTACACCGCTACAGACATATATCTCTTTGCGGCATCCTGACCGATAACATAGTCGTCCAAGAAGCTCTTGATGCGATCAGGGCGCATGAGGTCGGCCTTTGTCAATGGCTTAAACTTAGCATTAGGGTCGGTTTTCTGCTCCTTGCCCTCTACGATATTGTGCTCAACAAGAAGGTGGTAGCCATGCTCGATACATGTGCTACATATCGACGAGCCGTCAGCACCATTGAACATCAACGGAGCCTCGCTGGCAGGGGTGCCACAAAACGAACATTCGCCACCCTTGCGCTCGCCACCTTTGCGTGATTTCTGTGTCATCTAATTAAGTTTTAGCGGTTTACTATCTGCGAGTTAGTACCTTGTCGATGAGTCCATACTCCTGCGCCTCCTTAGCTGTAAGCCAATAGTCACGATCGGCATCCGCCTCGATACGCTCAATAGCTACACCTGAGTGCTGAGACAAAATCTCGTACAACTCACGCTTGGTCTTGGCAATCTCACGTGCAGTAATCTCTATATCAGATGCCTGACCCTGCACGCCACCAAGAGGCTGGTGAATCATGACACGTGAGTGTGGCAATGCCGAGCGCTTGCCCTGAGCACCCGCCGTGAGCAACACAGCGCCCATAGATGCTGCCATGCCGGTACATATTGTAGCCACGTCGCACGACACGAGCTGCATCGTGTCGTAGATACCCAAGCCCGCAGATACTGAGCCACCAGGCGAGTTGATATACAACTGAACGTCCTTCTCGGCATCTACCGACTCGAGGAACAAGAGCTGAGCCTGGATAATATTTGCTGCATCGTCGTAGATTGGCGCACCAAGAAATATAATGCGATCCATCATAAGGCGTGAGAATACGTCCATGGCAGCCACATTTAGCTGACGCTCCTCGATAATTGTTGGCGACACGTAGCCCTGACTATGTGCACGGAAGTCGTGCAATGTCATCGAGTTGATGCCACAGTGTAGGCGTGCAAACTTTTCAAATTCCTTCATAACTGTAATATTTTCTAAACTGCTCACAACGAGCAAGAATAGTGCCTTAAAAAAAGACGAACCCCAAGCATTTTACCGCAGGGATTCGTCTTGCTATGATATTAACCTTAGCGGTCTAAAGCTGCCTAAATTATGCAAGCTCCTGAGCAAGCTTAGCGAAGTCGTCAGCAGAGATAGCCTTCTCAGTAACCTTCACCTTGCCACGGATATACTCAACAACCTTCTCCTCGAAGAGCTTCTCGTAGATCTTCTGCAACTGCTCCTTGTTGTCCATGATCTGCTTAGCGAAGTTCTCAAGCATGTCAGCAGGTGCTGCAGGCATACCATACTGAGCAAACTGCATCTGAGCGAATGACATAGCCTCAGCCTTAGCCTCCTCCTGCGATACCTTCAACTCACCCTCAGTGATGAAGTGCTTCTGGAGGTAGTTCCATGTGAACATCTTGATGAATGCGCCGAAGTCCTTCTCGATCTCCTCACGTGAGAACTTACCCTCGTTGATAACATACAACCAACGCTTCAAGAACTCCTCAGGCATAGCCAACGCAGCCTTCTCAACAACATAGTTGCGAACAACGTTCACGAACATGAAGTCGGTCTCACGCTTAAGCTCACGCTCGATCTCCTCTACGAAGAACTTGTCGAGCTCCTCCTCGTTGGTAACGTTACCAGCAGGGAATGCCATCTTGAAGAACTCCTCGTTGAGCTCAGGATCAGCAAAACGACGAATCTTTGTGATCTCCAACTCGAACTCAGGGTTGATACCCTCCAACTCGTCCTCCTTAACTGAGAGAACTGCTGCACGCTGCTCAGGCTTCTTGTAGAGCTCGTTGATGTTTACCTTGGTCTTGTAACCAACCTTCTTGCCCTTCCACTCCTTGCGCTCCTCGTCAGACATTGAGATAAGACCCACATAAGCCTCCTCGATGCGGATGTCACCGTTGTCCAAAGTTACGTTAAGAGCCTCGTCAGAAGCTACCTTATCAACCTCTACCAAGCGGCCGTAGCGACGCAAGTAGTTAGTGCGGTAGTCGTTCTGCATCTTCTTATCAACCTTGATCTTTGAGTAAGTAAGCTTATCCTTAGCCGAGAGCTCGAGCTCGATCTTTGGAGCCTCACCGAACTCGAACATGAACTCGAACTCAGTGTTGTTCTCGAAGTCGAAAGCACCCTGCTCCTCAGATGGGATAACATCGCCTACGTAGTCGATACCCTCCTTCTGCAAATACTCGAAAGCAGAGTTTGATGCCAAGTGGTATGACTGCTCAGCAACGAAGTGCTTGCCATACATCTTCTTGATAACGCCCATAGGCACCATGCCAGGACGGAAACCTGGAACGTTAGCCTTGCGCTTGTACTCACGCATCTGCTTCTCAACTGCCTGACCGTAGTCAGCCTCATTAACAACGACCTTCAAAACTGAAACGCCGCCATCACGCTGTTCTCTTGTAATGTTCATAGTCTATATTTTATTTATTGTTACTTGCAAAAACGAAATGCACAAGGCATAAGAACCTATGTATGCATATAGTCGTGCAAAGTTATAAAAAAATTCATAATACACAAAATTTTTGGCATATACACTATATATATAGACTCTTACAACTCGAAAAGCAATTATTTAGAGGCAACAACCAATAAAATTGTGGGCTACTTTTTCGCTAATATCTCGAATTGTAGTTATCTTTGCACTCAACATGATACTTGATATAGCACGACATAAATTCTACGAGGGACTTCTCGTCCTCTTTTTGCTTGCCACAATAGGCGTTGTGAGCAACTTCGTCATGGTCAATGAGGCAATAGCTAATGCCACCATCACCTCAGCACCACTACAGCCAGCACTGCGTGACTTCACCATGGCGCACCCCGTCATTGCTGCCATGCTATCGCTCATGCTCATCATGGCAACATCGCTGCGCCTGACACGTGCAACAATCACTCACTCGCTATTTCAGGTGGGCTCGCTTGTGACAATGTCGCTTAGCGCTGTCATCATCCTCGGCATAGGACTACATGGCAACCTGCTGTCAAACCTTATCGTGGCATACATCGCTGCCGAGGCAATAAACAGAATATGCTACTGCATACCCCCCTCGCCACGCTTGCACCACCTCTTTACGGCATTCATGGCGCTGGGCGCACTACCCCTCTTCGACAGTTCGATGCTTGCACCAGCACTCCTCGCTCCGATAGTCATCATTCTATCACGCAAGAAGCCACGTGAGGTTGTCGTGGCAATCATCGGCCTTCTCGTGCCAGCGTTTATCTACTCATACGTAAGCTGGTGCCAGGGTGCTCCATTCCTTAGTGGCATCTCGGCAATATGGAGAGGCATGCTCACGCCATCAGCCCTCGCCGACGGAAACTACCTGTCGCTACCCCGCCTAATAATGCTGGGCACGGCGGCATTTATTCAGATATGCACATCGCTCATATACCACAACGACCGACTATCTATCTCGCTCATTTCACGAGAGATATGGAAGATGTTGCAGATCCTCGTGCTTATCTTCGCCGCATGCTTCGCCGTGCTGCCATCAACAACGCCTGCATCATTCCTTATTATCGGCTTGTGCATCTCGGTTATGGCTCCACTTCTCTTCAATAAGATCGCTGGCGGTGGCTCGATGATAGCATTCTTTCTTCTCGTCGGCATCGCCATTTGGGCAATGTAGTGCATATAAATATGCAGCATAAAATGCGTATATGCATGCAATATGCAGTTATATTGAGATTTTTTGCAAATAAAATTTGGAGTTAATGAAAATATAACTATCTTTGTATAGCAAACAACGGCAATGAGTAACACATCTCGAATAATTCTCATGGACACACCAATTTTATAAATCTCATTGTCGAATAATTCTCATTAACCTAACAATTTGAAGGAGGCCATCTGTGAAGACGCCTCCTTTGTCTTTTATATAGGTCACATATCACAGCACTAAATACTAAGGAACTCGACGACAAATATAAGATGACGACTGCTGACACAGGGTAGCACAGATAGCACGGCACACATCACAACAATGATAGCTCAGAACACACGACACAGCGCTGACCTCTCAACCAGATACCCGACCTCGTTTTATCCTTTGTCCTTATGTCGTGTTGTCTTTTACTTGAGAAACAATGGCGAAACTATGCAATACGGGTAATAATGGGGAATATAAGGTAACACAGAGTAATTCCAAGCAGCACTATCGCCAAACAAACAACTGCAATAACGCATCACAAAAATCGGCTTATAGGTCAAAACTCCCTAAATTCTCTAAGCTCCCTAAGCTCTCTAAATTCACCAGCTTCTAATACTCAATAAAACAAGCCCTGTCCATCAAGCGAAGCGTTACCCATCCTCCCCACCTCCTGCCAACGGCAGAACAGACCATAATCCTGCTGCGCAATAGGCACAAAAAAAAAGCCAAGTCATAAAGACTTGGCTTGAAGAGGCGGCTACCTACTCTCCCACCTAAATAGGCAGTACCATCGGCGTAAGTGAGCTTAACTTCTCTGTTCGGAATGGGAAGAGGTGGAACCTCAC
>JAFZEX010000018.1 GCA_017560425.1 Alistipes sp. | reverse complement strand
CTAAGCGCGAAGCCATCTCCAAGATTAGTTTTCCCTTGAGGGGCGTAGGAGACTACTACGTTGATAGGCTACAGATGTAAAGACAGTAATGTCAAAGTCGAGTAGTACTAATTACCCGAAAGGCTTTCTTAAATACTATCTCATCTTCGGTATATGTCAAAATTTAGTGGAGTTGGTACCACTCAAAACAAACCAAGTAAAACAAAGGTTCTTTAGGTGGTTATAGCAGTGAGGTTCCACCTCTTCCCATTCCGAACAGAGAAGTTAAGCTCACTTACGCCGATGGTACTGCCTATTTAGGTGGGAGAGTAGGTAGCCGCCTCTTCAAGCCAAGTCTTTATGACTTGGCTTTTTTTTTTGTGCCTGTTGCGCAGCAGGATTATGGTCTGTTCGGCCGTTGGCAGGAGGTGGGGAAGATGGGTGTCGCTTCGCTTGATGGGGCTGATTGGGGCGCTTCGCTTGATGGGAGTGATGGGGGCGCTTCGCTTGATGGGAGTGGTGAGGGGCGCTTTGCTTGATGGACAGGGCTTGTTTTATTGAGTATTAGAAGCTGGTGAATTTAGCGAGCTTAGGGAGCTTAGAGAATTTAGGAAGTTTTGACCTATAAGCCGATTTTTGTGGTGCGTTATTGCAGTTGTTTGTTTGGCGATAGTGCTGCTTGGAATAACTCTGTGTTACCTTATATTCCCCATTCTTACCCGTATTACACAGTTTAGCCATTGTGTCTCAAGTAAAAGACAAAACGTCATAAGACAAAATGTTAATACGAGGTCGGATATCGCTTTACTCAGTGAGGATTTTACTATCTTATTCCTTTTAAGTGGCTATTATAGTTCTACTGTTGTTATATCTCAGAGAATATAATCTACTGTTTTACATTTCAGGATCAGGGAGGTGTCGAAAGATGCCTCCTTTTTTGCGTTTTAGTGTAATGTGCAGATAATCAACGTGTTAGCGCTTTTCCGAATCGTTCCGAAATAGGTGTTGTAACTCGTTGATTATCAGTGGGTTGAAAAATTGGCAAAAATCAATTTTTCATAGTGTTGATAATCAGCGAGTTATCCCCCCCCCGCGGAAAAATTCGAGGCTCAAAAATTTGGTTTTGGAGGTGTTTGCACTCTACCTTTGCAGTAGCGAAAAGCAAAACAAACGAACAATTCAAAATCAAACTAACATCTTATTATTATGAAGCACATCAAATTTTTATTTCTCTCGCTCGCTGCTGTTGTAGCCATGGCGTGCGAACCAGATCTTAACGATTGTCCAGAAATTCAGCGTTTCCCCGAGGCGGCATATTATCAGGGCGACCTTATCGAACAGGTAGGTGAGGAACAGAGTACACGCTTAGTACATGTCGAGTTGCATCAGCTTATGTTGGGTGGTTATTCGTTGGCAATTGGCGATACTGGCACAGACATTCAGCATGAGCCAGAATACATTCTTTTTAGAAGACTCGATGGCGTCTGCGATGCTGGTGTGATAACTCTCTCTGCAGAGAATGTCGCTGGAATGATTAACCTCGACGAGCATACATTCGTTTCTGTTAATGCCGAACTTACACCGAGCAGAGCTGTTATCACGCTTGACTTTGGTGGCGATAGGGTGTGGTCATGCGACATCCCTGCTGAAATCCACATGCTGGAGTAGAAAATAACAGATATTAAATAATAAATAAAAACATCTTAATTATGAAAAAGCTATTTATCTTTGCCATCGTAGCAATGGCAGCATTTGCAGTAGGTTGTGAAGAAGTTCATTTCCCTGGCAAGATTTATGACGTTCCTTCAGTTGATCTTCATGAGGATACAATGACCGTGTCTGCCGTTGGCGGCGACTTGATTATCCCGGTTACCTCTACAGGTGTGGATAATGTTACTATCGCTTTGTCCTCTGGTGATAGCTGGATTATCGACGAGAATGGCGACATGACGCCTGCGGATAGCTGGGTTAAGCTCGTAAAGGTTATTAATAAGTATGACGACCCTACACGAGCTTTGATAACGTGGGATTCAGGCATTAGCCTCTTTGTCGAGCCTAATACCACTGGCTATGAGCGAAGTGCGACGATCATGGTTTATAGTTTTCAGGCAATGGATACGATTACTCTTACTCAGTCAGCAGAATAATTTGTTGTGATAGGGGTGCCGAGTGCTTCACTCGGCACCCTTGTCACCATAATTTGGTGCGGTGATTAATGGGGAAGATGGGGTCGCTTCGCTTGATGGGGTAGATGGGTAACGCTTCGCTTGATGGGGTAGATGGGTAACGCTTCGCTCGATGGAAAAGATGGGATCGCTTCGCTTGATGGGTAAAACCTCATATATAACTGCCCCATGGGCATACGAAATAAGAGCAATCCTTTCGGAGTTGCTCTGTCTTAGTCAACGTAACAAGCCTCCCTTATCAAAGGGAGGTTTGGAGGGATTGTATATATAACTGCCCCATGGGCACACGAAATAAGAGCAACCCTTTCGGAGTTGCTCTTATTTCGTGTGCCCAGGATAGGACTCGAACCTACATGCCGCAAAGCACTCGCACCTGAAACGAGCGCGTCTACCATTTCGCCACCTGGGCTAAAGTTTAGTTAGACAAAAGTAGCATATTTTTTCTAAATTTTGTATATTTGTGCAAAATAATTTCAGAATAAAAACCATGCCACGAGGTGTTAGCAGCGTCACGAGGCACAAAATTTAGAGATATGAGCAACAAAAAGCTTTCTTTAGGACACAAAATCGCAATATGGACCGTAGCCCTTGTGCTCATCGACCAAATCGTTAAGATGTTGGTACACTGCAACATGGAGGTGGGCGATAGGATTGAGGTGTTCAAGTGGTTTAACCTTTGCTACGTCGAAAATCCTGGCTTCGCCTTCGGTATGCAGATTGGTGGTGGTGGCAACGGCGTGGACTGGGGAAAGATTGCTCTGAGCATCTTCCGCCTTGTGATGATAGGCGCACTCATCTACGGCATTCGCTACCTTATCAAGAAGGGCAGCGAGGTGCCTAAGGGCGTTATCTATGGTGCTATGCTTATCCTTGCGGGTGCTATCGGCAACATGGTAGATAGTATGTTTTATGGTCTTTTCATCGAGGCGCAGGGCACAGGTTTCCTAACGGGTAAGGTCATTGATATGCTGCATCTTCCGCTCTTTAAGTGGGAGTCGTGTCCAAGCTTTTTGCGCTTTCTCGTGGGTGGCGACGGCTACTTCTTCGGCGCTGTATTCAACGTTGCCGATGCCTATATTTCGTGCGCTGTGGTCTACCTGCTTATCTTCCATTATAAGTTTTTCAAGTAGTTGTCATGCGTCGATTGTGCATCATCATTGCATTGTTAGTCAGTGCGTTATGTGCTGAGGCTCAGCCCTTGTGGTCGGAGCTCGAGCCCGACGTGCAGATGGCAACAATACGTTCACGCCGCACCCCTTTTGTTGTGCGTGAGGTGATGCTTTTGGATGTGCCGCTAAAGCAACTCGATGCCGAAAAACGTGCTCAGCTATTGCAGAAGGTGACATCACGCTGTGCCGACGAAAATCTTGCGGCGCTATACCTATATATATATAATGCGCTGCGTGAGCCCAATGGCTCGATGGCGCAAAGCGACGTGCGTATGATGTCGTTATATGCCGAGCCTATCTTAAAGTTGTGGTCAGAGGAGGAGAACTCCGACAAGCTATATAATTGGGCATACTCGCTCGGTAGCTACTCGGCAGAGGGTGGCGAGGCGAAGGCGAAGCGTGCGATTAAAAAGTTGTCAAATAAGAAGTTGCTACCCGACTATAGTGCTATCATTCAGCGCTTTACAACGGCATACAACATTGCTTACGCCTCGGTGTTGGCGGGCAAAAATTCGTTTAACGATGTAACGCCACAGGCGACACTCTACGATACGTTTACCCCTGAGAGTGAGGAGGTTTACACGGCCGTAAGTAGTACCACAACACCTATCGTGGCATCTTTGGGCGAGGCGCTCTCCGACATAGAGGTGGCTATGCGCAAGGAGTGCATGGCGTGGAACGGCGCTTATCACACCGCCCTAAAGCATACGCTCGGCAGAGGAATATTGCTAACATATTCTCATCGTGCCGATGGCGAGTATCTCACTATTGCCGATTCGCATGGCGACTCATATACCTTTAACAATGAGATATTTATGCTCGATAATGGCTACTTTGTTGCCATCAATCGTCTGAGCTCGCACCATGGCATAATTGTTGGCAAGTTCTTGCAGCGTGGAGGCTTTGTGCTCTTTGGCGAGCGCAACCTCGACTACGGAACAAAGATCCTCGGCGTTAAGTGTGAGGGTCAATCTATATACCTTCATGTGGAGGCTGGGGATAAGAGTAAGCGTTATCTAAACTTTACCATTCGTTAGGCTATGAACCTCATTGATAGGTTTTTACAGTGGCTTGAGGCGGAGCGTCGCTACTCGCCACTAACGGTGCGTAACTATAGACGAGATATCGGCGACTTTCTAAGCTGGCGAGGTGTTACGTGCGACAGCTTCGAGCCTCGTGATATAATGCGTGAAGATGTCGAGGAGTGGATAATATATCTCAGCGACGAGCGCAAGCTCAAGGCAACGTCGGTAAATCGCACTGTGGCATCGCTGCGCACCCTATGGCGCTGGCTCATGCACCATGGCCATGTTGAGCGTGATGTGGTGAGCATGATTCGCTCGACAAAGACCCCTCGCCGCCTACCCGTCTTTGTGCCCGACAGCCGCATGACGGAGGTTATCGAGGGCATAAAGGAGGATCTTAGGTCGGGAGATTTCGTGCGTGTGCGTGATGCCGTTGTTGTGGTGCTGTTCTACACCTCGGGCATGCGTCTTGCCGAGCTTCATCAGGTGAACGTTGGAGATATCTCTGCGGATTTCAGCCATATACGTGTTTTGGGTAAGGGAAACAAGGAGCGCATAGTGCCACTCATAGCCCCCGTGCAGGAGATACTAAAAAAATATTGTGGTCAAAAATCTTCGCAAAATATTTGCATAGATCAAAAAAAAGCACTAATTTTATCAGAGAAAGAGGAGCGTTTGAGTCAGCGCACGTTGCAACGCATTGTCGATCGTGTGCTCAAGGCCTCAGGGGTTCAGGGCAAAACCTCGCCCCACGTCTTGCGCCACACCTTTGCCACCCACCTGCTTAACATGGGTGCCGACCTACGAGATATTCAGGAGCTGCTCGGACATAGTTCTTTGAAGGCTACACAGGTATATACGCATAACGACGTTGAGCGTCTCAAGGCGATATATGCCGAGGCCCACCCTCGTGAGCGACATTAGGTGTAGCATCGTTCTGAAGACAGTGGGGCGGCAGCGTTCGTCCTACAATATATATTAACTTAATACTTTTGACCTATGAACGTACAGATTCAGTCAGTGAAATTTGATGCAGGCAAGCCATTGCTTGAGTTTATTCAGAAGAAGATGGATAGATTGGATCGCTTTGTCGACGAACGTGCCGGTGACGTGGAGGTTGTTTTGCGCCTCGACCCCGACTCAGAGAAGGGCAACAAAGTAGTAGTTATCTCGCTCCACGTGCCAGGTGGCGACATTCGTGTCGAGGAGCGTGCATTCACCTTCGAGGAGGCCATCGACAACTCGATGGATATTATCAAGCGCCAGTTGGAGAAGGCAAAGGCAAAGTTCGAAAAATAATCGTTAGATAGAGGCTATTAACCTAAAATTGCGGTCATCAATGTTGGTGACCGCCTTTTTTTTTGTATCTTTGCGCCGAAGTGAAATATCAACTAACTATTTGAAATATGGCAGGTTCGAATTTTGTCGATTATGTGAAGATTTTTGCTCGCTCAGGACATGGTGGCGCTGGCTCGTGTCACTTCCGTCGTGAGAAGTTTGTAGCCTTTGGTGGTCCCGATGGTGGTGACGGCGGCAAGGGTGGTAGCATTATCCTTCAGGGCGACAGCCAATATTGGACACTCATACACCTAAAATATAAGCGCCACCAGTTTGCCGAAGATGGCGAGAATGGTCATGGCGCACGCTCAACAGGTGCCGACGCTAAGGATATCATCATTCCTGTGCCACTCGGAACTGTTGCTAAGCAGGTGATTACCGACGAGGAGACAGGCGAGACATATACCGAGACTGTGGGCGAGGTTACCGAGCACGGCGAGCAGCTTGTGCTGTTGAAGGGTGGCCGTGGCGGTCTTGGCAACTGGCACTTCCGCACAGCAACAAACCAGACTCCACGCTACGCACAGCCAGGCGAGGAGGGTAAGGAGGGTGCTTTCATCCTCGAGCTCAAGGTGTTGGCAGACGTGGGCTTGGTGGGCTTTCCTAATGCTGGTAAGTCTACATTGCTCTCGGTGGTATCTGCGGCAAAGCCAAAGATTGCCAACTACGCCTTTACCACGCTCGAGCCTAACCTCGGCATCGTGTCGGTGCGTGACGACCACTCATTCGTGATGGCAGATATCCCAGGTATCATCGAGGGCGCGCACGAGGGTCGTGGCCTTGGTACTCGCTTCTTGCGTCACATCGAGCGTAACTCGGTGCTTCTGTTTATGGTGCCAGCCGACAGCGACGACATCGCTAAGGACTACGATATCTTGCTTGGCGAGCTAACACAGTATAACCCTGAACTCCTTGATAAGCAGCGACTTTTGGCTATCACCAAGTGCGATATGCTCGACGACGAGCTTATCGAGCAGATGAAGGCACATCTTCCTGAGGGCGTTAAGTCGATATTCATTTCGTCGGTTGCGAATATGAATATCACGCAGCTTAAGGATATGCTTTGGAATGCCCTCCAAGAGTAATTTGTTGTGATAAGGGGCAATCTGCGGCACCAAGCTCATTGCCCCGAAAGGGGATATACGTCGAGTATACCCCCTTCCGTGTCAATTTCACTTGGCACCACATCTCGCCCCTTCTAACAACAAATTGCGCTCTTTGTAATGTGATAAAGGATTATCTGCGGCACCAAGCTCATTGCCCCGAAAGGGGATATACATCAAGTATACCCCCTTCCGTGTCAATTTCGACTTGGCACCACATCTCGCCCCTTCTAACAAAAAATAATTTCTTGTGATAAGGGGTCGATTGCGTCCCCTAACAAAAAATGGCGACAATGAGCAGTACTTCAAGTACAGCCCATCGTCACCATTTTTGCCGAGTGTAGCACTCGGCACCCTTCTGACAAGAAATTCGGGTCGTGGTGCTAATTAAGGTGGGCAGGGGCATAATTAACGCTTCGCTCGATGAGGGTGATGGATAACGCCTTGCTCGATGGGATTAATCCCCATCTATCCTATCAGTCCTATTTGTCATATAATGGCGCTTAGACGGCGCAAAAATCACTAACCCAAACTAATAATGAAAGGTCCATATTTGCCATTATGGTTTTTGCTTGCCGCTGCCTTTGCAATATTCTTTGTTGCCTCGGCATTTGGTGAGATATCGCTCGGTGGCGTGGAGCTGCAGAGTGCTGGCATCTACGGCGAGCTGACGCATCGTGAGAGCGTGGAGGAGCCTGTCGAGGTAGCTGACACCACTGCTCTTGCCGACACGCTACGCATCGAAGAGCCCAAGTTCATCGTGGACACCCTCCCTCAGCGCATACTCTTTGTTGGCGACTCGATGCTCGAGAGTCTATCGCCACGTGTGGCAGCCTACGCCAAGCATAATGGCCATGTGCTCAACACGGTGATATGGTATGGCTCGACCACAAAGTCGTGGGGCACCTCGCAGAAGATGGCAGAGTACATAGCTCAGTACAATCCAACATTTATAATCGTGTCGCTTGGCGGCAACGAGATGTTTGTGCGAGATATCAAGACACGTCATCTTCAGCCACTTAAGAACATACTATCGCAGATTGGCGATAAGCCATATCTGTGGATTGCGCCACCTAACTGGAAGCCTGACACCGGCATAAACGAGCTCTTGGCAGAGAATATCCCCGCCGAGAGGTTGTTTGTGAGCAAGGATCTGAAGATTGCCCGCACGTCGGACAAGATTCACCCTACACGCACCGCAGCGTGTGGCTGGTTCGACATCATCGCTGAGTGGATGACACAAAATCACGACTATCGCATAAAGCTCGAGAAGCCTGATTATCAGACTGCTAAGCCTAACACCCTTGTTGCACTTCCCGTACCTAATTAGCATGGACCTATCTACACTTTGGACTAACATCCTGAGGCTGTTGGCTTACGACCCTACGTCGCCCATGATCTTCTCGTCGGGAACATTTTGGGCGTTGTTTCTGCTCTTCCTGCCTATCTATGCCAAGCTCAAGGGTCGCCGCATGGATATGGTGGTATATGTCGTGGCATTCAGCATCTACTTCTACTATAAGTCGAGCGGCATCTTCTTCTTGCTAATTCTCGCAACGTCGATATTCGACTATCTGCTATCGCTAAAGCTCGCCACGTGCATTAAGCAGTGGCAGCGTAAGCTCTGCGTGGCACTCTCTGTGACTGCGTCGCTCAGCATCCTCGGCTACTTCAAGTATGCCAACTTCTTTGCCATGAGCTGGGCGCATCTCGTGGGCACCAACTTCCAGCCGATGGATATCATTCTTCCTGTCGGCATCTCGTTCTACACCTTCCAGTCGATTAGCTATATCGTCGATGTCTATCGTCGCCGTGTCGAGCCAACGGAGTCGTGGTTGGAGTATATCTTCTTCCTCTCCTTCTTCCCTGCGCTCGTTGCCGGCCCTATTGTGCGTGCCGACAACTTCTTGCCGCAGATTAAGGCTAACCGCACACCCTCGAAGGAGGAGGTGTGGTGGGGCTTTTGGCTGATATTGTTGGGCTTTATCAAGAAGTCGCTCCTGGCAGACTATATCGCTCAGTATAACGACATTATCTTTACCACGCCCGAGACATATACCGGCTTCGAGAACCTTATGGCTATGCTCGGCTACACCATGCAGATCTACTGCGACTTCTCGGGCTATTCGGACATGGCTATCGGTATCGCCCTTATCATGGGCTTTGTGCTGCCTAAGAACTTCGACTTTCCGTATAAGTCGCAGAATGTCACCGAGTTTTGGCATAGGTGGCATATATCGCTCTCGCAGTGGCTGCGCGACTACCTCTATATTTCGCTTGGTGGCAACCGCCACGGTAAGTTTAGAACATACCTAAACAACTTCCTCACGATGCTTATCGGTGGCTTGTGGCATGGCGCTGCATGGAAGTTTATCGTGTGGGGTGGTGCTCATGGCGTGGCGCTTATCACACATAAGTCGCTACGACCGCTCCTCGACCGCATTCCTAACAATGGCGTTGTGCGCTTCGTGTCGTGGGCTATAACATTTATGTTTGCCATAGTCACCATGTCGCTCTTCCGCATCAACGATATGGGCGATATGTGGGTGATGCTCAATAATATCGCTACCAACTTCCACCTCGACTATATCCCTGTCTTTGTCGATGTGCGCATGGCGTGGTGCATCTTCATGGCGGTGCTCCTCATCTCGCACTTTATGCCCCAGGGCTTTTGGGATCGTGTCGGCAGGCTCTTTGTCCGCACCCCATGGCTCGTTAAGCTCGCCATATTTGTCGTCGTGGTTCAACTCGTTTTGCAGTTCCGCAGCGAAGACGTACCACCGTTCATCTACTTCCAATTCTAACAGAGTTTATTGTGCAAAAGAATAGGGCTGTTCACGCAATGTGAACAGCCCTTTGTTACTTTATACACTCTATTTACTTTGTGCTGAAGATTACAGGAAACACGTAGCTTACGGCAACAGCTTCGCCCTTCTGCTTGGCGGGCACCCAGCGTGGTGACGATAGCAATACACGGCGTACCTCTTTGGTGAAAGCCTCACTACCATTTCCACCCTCTAAGAATATAATGCTATTTGGCTGGATATATCCGTGCTTGCCGATGATAAATTTCACCACAACCTTAACCTTGTCTACTTTTAGATTTTTCATATCTTCGGGGTAGCGAATGTTCTCCATCACCCACTGCTGGAATGTTACGATGTTGCCACCCATAAACTCGCCAGGCTCCTCGGGGGCAATCCACACAAGATCATCTTTGAGAGTGATAAGTACAACGCCATTCGACGTGTCGCCAAACTGCTCGTATAGCTTAATCTGATCAGCTTCGCGCACCACGGTGATAACATCGATATGACCTTGGTTTGTGAGCTCACGTACCTCCTCGGCAGAGACTGCGCACTCGTTAATGATATAGAGAGGATCTTTTTGCTGTGCGTAGGCAGTGAGTGCTGCAAGGATTGATACGCCAATTAGAAATAGTCGTTTCATAGTTCGTTAGTTTTTTAGGTTATACAATGGGCAGCTGCATTTTTTGTTAGTGCAAAGGTAGTACGAGTAGTGCCCAATGTCCAAATATTTTGTGTTAAACAGTGTTAAACGATTTGTTAAATAGTGTTAAATCTCTTGTTCGGGGGTGTACCGTTGCATCTTTTTTCATATTTTTGTGGTATGAAACGTGGCCGATTTATATCTCTCTTTATTCTTGCTATTCTATCCATGGCGCTGCTCACTATGGTCGAGGTGGTGTGGAGCGTGCGCTCGTATCGCGAGATGAGAAATAGTTATAATCGACAGATTGAGAGCCTATTTGCTGAGGCGGCATGGCGATATGCGGATAACTCTGATGGTACTACGAATATCAACTTAGGGCCATTGGAGGCTCTCTATGCCCTCGTTGGTGAGCAGCTTCGCACATCCGCAATCCAGACTCGCTACAGCGTGGAGTTGTTGTTGCCTCTTGGTGGCGAGCATGTGGTGGTGTCACGTCTTGGCGACGATGATATTGCGACGCTACGTACGCTATGCTTCGATAGCTCAGTGTCGCCCGTGACGCTTCGCCTCACGGTTGAAGACCCACACACAAAGATTTTGGCAAGCATGCGAGGCATGATCATAATATCTTTTCTTGCCACGTTACTGCTTTTATTTACCTTTATATATACGCTCAGGACTCTCTTTCGTGCTAAGAGTTTGGAGCGTATTCGCCGTGATCTCACTCACAACATCACCCATGAGCTGCGCACGCCCATTGCGGCAGCACGTGCAGCTGTTGATGCACTTCGTTCAACGCCCGAGATTGCGCACAGCGAGGCTCTTAGAGATGACTATTTAGCCATGACACACTCTGAGCTTGAACGTCTTGGCGTTATGGTCGATTCGATTTTGCGTAGCTCGCTTGACGATGAAGAGCCCGCTAAGATGTGCCCTGAGAGCGTTGAGTTACAGGGTGTTGTAGATGATGTTATTGCCTCGTTAAGGCTCAAGCATAGCTTACGTGAGATTGACTTTAGCTCGGATATTACGACGGGAACGACTTTGTGGGTGGATCGGGCAAGCCTTCGTATTATTCTGCTCAACCTTGTAGATAACAGCATAAAGTATAGCGAGGGTGTGGCAAGGATTAAGGTTGTTGCCTCGTCTATAGATGACAAGACGTTGTTTAGCGTTGAAGATGAGGGTATTGGTATTGAATATCGTGAGCGGAAGCGAGTATTCGATAAGTTTTATCGAGTGACGAGCTCCTATCGCCAGACGAGTCAGGGCTACGGCATAGGTCTTTACCACGTGCAAAAGCTCGTGGAGCGCAATGGCGGAGCTATTGAGCTAAGGTCGGCGCCTCAGCGAGGAACAAAGGTTATAATAACACTTCCAAAATATGGCTAAAAGGGTTATTCTTGTCGTCGAGGACGATGCTACTCTGCGACGTATATTACGTGATATGCTCATTATCAATGGGTACGATGTCGTTGTTGCCGAGAATGGCGAGGAGGGTTGTTGCCTATTTGAGCAACACGCTATCGACCTTGTGATTGCCGATGTCATGATGCCTCGCATGGACGGCTTCGAGATGGTGCGAAGGATGCGCGAGAGGGGCGCAAATACGCAGTTTATCTTTCTCTCAGCGTTGGATAGTGCTGAAGATGTTGTTGAGGGCTTCCGCTCTGGTGGTCACGACTATCTGCGTAAGCCATTCGATATGAATGAGCTCATGGTGCGCGTTGAGTCGCTTATGAGCCGCCTTGAGGTGCGTAGCGTAGCCTCTGAGCTGCGTGTAGGACGAGCACTGTTCGACATCAGTTCGGGTGAGCTTAGGTGTAACGATAGGGTAGAGCACCTCTCGTCACGTGAGGCGGCGATACTGAAGATATTGCTTGAGAATGTGGGTAAGGTGGTTACATATCAGCAACTGCTTCTTGAGCTTTGGGGCGACGACAGCTACTACAATCTACGTTCGATGAATGTCTTTGTATCGCACCTCCGAGCCAAACTTCAGCGCATAGGCTCGGCACATATAGCCTCGGAGCGTGGTGTGGGATACAAATTGGTGTGCAAAGAGTAATTTCTTGTGATAAGGGCGCATCTACTGCCGCTAGCAAATTGTTGTAGCAATGAGCAGTACTTTGAGTACAGCCCATCGCTCCAAAATTTCCCGAGCGTTGTATCTGCAACCCTTCTAACAAGAAATTAGTGCGCTGAAGGAGGTGGGCAGGGGCAAAGTGAAGATAGGGAGAATAGGGAAATTAGGTAATTTAGTGAGTAATGAGTAGTGAGTAATGAGTAATAAATTTCGTTGCTACGTACCACTCGCTTACAATGTCATTCTGAACGTAGTGAAGAATCTCTCAGTTAGCACGGACGTTTGACGTTAGCGCCAACCGAGAGATGTTTCGCTTCGCTCAACATGACAGGTGTGGGTAGAGCCGCTAAAACTCTGGGAGAGACTATCAAATGAGTAGTGAGTAATGAGTAATGAGTAGTGAGTAATGAGTAACAAAAAATATTACTAATTACTAATTTAATACCGCCTCCCTAAATTCCTTAAACTCTCTAAACTCACTCGCTCGGCGCTCCACATCTTTGCTAATTTTCCCTTTCACTCCACAAAAAAAATATAGGGCTGTCTAACAGCCCTATATTTTTGTATGTAACCCTGTTATTACAACGTCTTGAGGTACTCCGAAACGTTGCGCTCGATGCGCTTCTCGATGTCCTCGTCGTCGGCACGAACGAACTTGTCGCCGGTTACTGCCTCATAAAGCTCGATGTAGCGCTCGGTGATGCCGGCAACAACCTCCTCAGTCATCTCAGGTATCTGCTGACCCTCCTGACCCTGGAAGCCGTTCTCCATCAACCACTCACGAACAAACTCCTTAGAGAGCTGCTTCTGCTTCTCGCCACGTGCAAGGCGCTCCTCGTAGCCCTCCTTGTAGAAGTAGCGTGATGAGTCGGGGGTGTGGATCTCGTCCATAAGGTAGATCACGCCATTCTTCTTACCGAACTCATACTTTGTATCCACCAAGATAAGACCCATCTTATCGGCGATCTCGCTACCACGCTGGAAGATAGCACGTGTGTATGCCTCCAACTGCTCGTACTCCTCGCGTGACACGATGCCCTGTGCGATGATCTCCTCCTTTGAGATATCCTCGTCGTGACCCTCGTCTGCCTTGGTTGTTGGGGTGATGATAGGCTCTGGGAACTTCTGGTTCTCGACCATGCCCTCAGGCATCTCAACACCACAGATGGTGCGCTTGCCAGCCTTATACTCGCGCCATGCGTGACCTGAAAGGTAGCCACGGATAACCATCTCCACCTTGTAAGGCTCGCAGCGGTGGCCAACAGTAACCATTGGATCGGGCACGCCAATCTTCCAGTTAGGGAGAATGTCGGTTGTTGCATCGAGGAACTTAGCAGCAATCTGATTAAGCACCTGACCCTTGAAAGGTACGCCCTTAGGCAACACCACGTCGAATGCTGAGATACGGTCCGAAACAACCATCACGAGGTAGTCATCGTTGATGTTATATACGTCACGAACCTTGCCCACGTAGTGGCCCTTCTGACCCTCAAACTCGAAATTGTTTTTAACAATAGCCTTCATATATTTACTTAGTTTTAGATTTGTTCTTTAAGCCTATCACGGAAATTTTAGTCCTGATGCACAAAAGTAATAAATTTTTCCTAAATTTGTAGTACTAAATCCCTACGAATATGAAACATCTTCGATTAATTTTGTTGCTTGTCGCCCTGCTATCGGTGTCGTGCATAGGTATCTACCGTGCCGATGGCCCTGTCGAGAGCCGTAGCGTGATGCTCACGGGTGGTGCTACAGCCATTTCGGTAAGCCATGGTATAGATGTTGTTGTCGATGCTACGCTTGCAGAGAATGAGGCACGCATCGTTACACATAGCGATGTCATCGATTTTGTTAAGGTGTATGTCGAGGATAAGACCCTATATGTCGAGCTCGATGCGCCACGTGCCATCTCGACAAATATGCTCGAGGTGCAGGTTCCTGAGTTCGGCTACTCGTCGTTGTCGATCTCGGCGGGCGCTGATTTCTTGGATCGAGCATACTGCGGTGCAGAACTTGTGATAGCTGCCTCAGCAGGTGCCGATGTCGAGATCTCGGGCGAGGTGGAGAGCCTCACCGTGGCAGCCTCGGCAGGTGCCGATCTCTCGCTCGACGAGCTACGTGCGAAGAGTGCCAATATCTCCGCTTCGGCAGGTGCTGATGTCGAGGTATATGTTACCGAGTCGCTTGTGGCTAATGCCTCGGCAGGAGCAGATATTAGCTATAAGGGCAACCCCGCAAATGTCGAGGTGTCGAAGTCGGCAGGTGGCGAGGTTGAGCGTGATAACGATTAATTAAATCTATAATGGCTGAGGTTACCCGAGATAGGCTCTTTACACGTGACTACATCTTTGTCTGCATCGCTGCATTCATGATGTCGTTCTCGTTCTTTATCCTTGTGCCCACGTTGCCGATGTATCTTAAGGATACCTTCGGCATCAGCCCTGCGCTGGTGGGCGTGGTGCTCTCGTGCTACGTCATTGCCGTGCTCTCAATACGCCCGATGACGGGCTTTATTGCCGACACGCTGCCCCGCAAGAGGGTCTATATCGTCTCGTATGCCATCTTCGTCACGTCGTTCCTCGGCTACTTCTTTATCACCAAGACCCTCGCACTATTTATCCTGTTAAGAGTGTTGCATGGCTTCTCGTTTGGCATGCTCACCACGGCGGGTAATACCCTTGTTATCGACGTTATGCCCTCGTCACGTCGTGGCGAAGGCCTTGGATATTATGGTGTTACGAATAACCTCGCCATGGCATTTGGCCCTATGGTAGGCTTGTTCGTAATATCGTCGGGCAACTATACGCTCTTGTTCCTCACCTCACTTATCACGGGCATCATAGGCTTGGTGCTTGGCGCCATGGTGCGTGCGCCACGCAAGACAATAGAGAAGACGGAGTTCAAATTATCTGCCGACCGCTTCTTCCTCAAGGAGGGCATTCGTGCATGCTTCGCCTTCTTCCTTCTTGCCATACCCTATGGCATGACCACAAGCTATATGGCGCTATATGCCGCAGCCTCGGGCATCACGCACAATGCTGGCCTATTCTTCACGGTCATGGCGGCGGGACTTATCACCTCACGCCTAAATTCGGGTAAGCGTGTCGATCGTGGCTTTGTCACCGAGACCATCATTGTCGGCATCTGCATAGCCCTTGTTGGTGGCTTCGGCGAGGCGATACTATCCACCGTCTCGGCATGGAATATCGTGGCGGGCTATGCCACATATTTCCTCACGGCATTCCTCTTTGGCTATGGCTACGGCACAATGTTCCCCGCCTACAACACGCTATTTATCAACCTCGCCCCCAACTCACGTCGTGCTACGGCAAATGCCACCTACCTCACAGGCTGGGACGTGGGCATAGGTGGTGGTATGCTCCTTGGCGGTTATATCTCGGAGTATGGCTACCTATATTGCTATATGATTGGCGTAGTGCTTATCTTTATTGCCCTCTTGTTCTTCAAGTATATCGTTACGCCACACTTCCATCAGCACAAGCTAAGGTAGTGGCTATCACGAAATAAAAAATGGTAATCACACGTCGTGATTACCATTTTTTTTGTTTCTATTCCATCTATCGCTTAGAACGAGAAGCCAGCCTTAACAATAGCGTAGTGGTACTTGCTTAGTGGGTTGTAGATGTAGCCAACCTGAAGAGGGAATGTAATGTTACCCATCTCGAATTCCTTATTGAACATAAGCGAGAGGTTTGTTACGTTGAAGCCCTCAGCAGGGTTGTCCCAATCGTAGTCGTTGCCCACACGTGTAGGACACCAGAATGGACCTGTCCATGGCGAAGCACCCGCAGTAATCTCGATGTCGAAGAGATCCTTAACAGGCTGAGTGTAAGCCACCTCGAAGTATGACGAGAAGGCGCGCTTGCCTGCACGCTTGCCCGATGTTAGGAAGTCGTTCGAGTGGATAAATGTTGTTGCCCAATGCACTCGCAAGCGGTCGAAGAATGTGTAGTCGATAGTCGCTGTGAGGTTGTGCATATCCTTGTCGAAGAAGCGAGTGTTGAAGTCGCTACCCACGCCACAGAACACGTCGTAGAGCGTGATTGTGAGGTTCTCGTGCTCGAAGCCGAGGAACATGTCAAACTCCTTGTAGTCGCTCAAGAGCGATGCGTTGCCCCACAAGTTGATGTAGAACTTACCATAGCCAAAGGTGATGCCTGGCTGGAATGAAGGGTCTACCATTGTGCCATTACCACCACGATATGACTGGTCGAAGCCACGCCACATGTAGTTAGAAGCCAAGTCGAAGTCAGCGCCCCACCAAAAATCCCACTTATACTTCTTGCTCTCGTTTGTTGGAAGCTGCGAGCTAAGTGTCGTTGTTGAATGGTTGTCGGTAGATGGTGTTGTTGCCTGCGCAGAGATTGATAGCGCAAGGGTGGCAAGGAGGAAAAATACCTTTCTTGTCATCGTCTGTGTTAGGTTTATAGTTTATAAATGAATGATTTAGCGGCTTGAATACTTAGCATACTTGTGTCTGCGCTTCATCGTCTTGCGGTGCTGGCGGTAGGCAGCAATCTTGCGTGCGATACCCCAAATGAGCATTGCCGAGAAGAATACGATGATGCCCACGAGCATGCCCGTCGAGAGGTTGTCACCCTTGACACGTGACCACATCTCAAGCATCTTGTCGGTGCGGTCACCCGAGTCGTGCATCACGGCACAGCGGTTGATGACCGTGCGTGAGGGGTAGAGCACAGGGTCGGTAAAGACGCTATCCGAACCCTCGATAGGTGTGCCATCGGCATGCACGAACAAGTAGCTTAGGTCGAGCGCCTCGTCGTAGTCCTCGGGGCTGTTGATGCTCTGCATAACCTCCTCGTTTGTTACCACGCTCACATATCCCGTAGCATCCATATTGCGGATAGCATTCTCGGGCTTACACATGAAGTTGATGAAGTAGCGTGCTGCACGCTGGTTCACGGCATACTTAGGTATCACCCAGCCGTCGAACCACACCACGCTGCCCTCCTCGGGCACGGTGTATGCCAGCTCAACACCCACATCGGTAGCCTCCTCGATAGCCCATACGGCATCGCCGCTCCACATGAGATTAATCCACGCCTTCTCCTGCGTCATCATCTCCTTGCCGAAGTCTGCCTCCCAGCCTGCCACGAGCTCCTTCATGCGCTTGAGGTAGCTCTCAACCAAGGCGATAGAGTCGTCCGACGAGTCGTACATAAGCTCACGTATGGTATCGATGTCGAGCATCTCGCCCTCGCCAAGCTCGCCACTTGCTCGCTTCTCGAGGGTCTTGGCATAGACCAAGATAGGTGAATATACATCACGGAAGGCATCCTTCACGAAGATCTTGTCCTGCAAGCGCTTGTCAAACATCAAGCTCCACGACAAAGCCTCCTCCTCGGTAACATACTTAGCGTTGTAGAGGATGCCCGTAGTGCCCCACATATAGCCCACCGAGTAGTCGTTAGGATTCTGGCCCTCGGGAGCCTCCAGTAGCGAGAACTGCTCTTTGATGTATGGCGATACGCAGTCGAAGTAGTTGATACCCTTGGCGTTAATCTCTGCCTCGAACTCAGGTGTGAGAATAGGCTGTAGTAGCTTGTTGCGCATCATGCGCTCGATGATATACTCCGAGGGGCACACCACGTCGAAGTCGGCATGGCCATTCTCGATCTTTGCGAGCATCACCTCGTTGATGTCGAATGTCTGGTAGATAATCGACACCTCCTCGCCTGTCTGCTCCTTGTACCACTCCTCGAAGTCGGCAATCAGATCCTCGTCGATATAGTCGCCCCAATTATACACCTTTAGGGTGTGGGCACGCTCGTCGCTAACACCCCCACAGCCCACCATAACAATGGCAAAGAGCGCAACTATAACACTACTAATATTTAGAATATATCTTTTCATCAGAGTCGATACTGTGTCTTAATTATTTTTTAGGTTTTAGCTGTCGCTGCTGCTCCTCGGCACGCTTAGCCTGACGGTTGGCACGATAGTTTACCACGATAAGCAACACCACAACCACCACGAGAATGATTGTTGAGAGAGCACGTAGCTCGGGCGTAAGACCACCCTTGCGAGCATCGGCATAGATATATGTCGAGAGGGTCTGCAAGCCGTCGGTGCCATTGGTAAAGATTGTCACGGCGAAGTCGTCGATGGAGAGCGTGAAGGCGAGAATAAATCCCGAGATCATGCCCGGACGAATCTCGGGAATGATAACACGGCGCATGGCCTGCATAGGTGTTGCTCCGAGGTCGAGCGCCGCCTCGTAGATGTTAGGGTTCATCTGCGTGAGGCGTGGCATGATGCTAAGAACAACATATGGCGTGCAGAAGGCGATATGGGCAAGGATCACGGTGGTGTAGCCCTGAGTAACGCCCAACGACACGAACAACAAGAACAACGAGATACCGGTGATGATGTCGGGGTTGAGGATAGGAATGTTGTTCACGAAGTTGATAGCACGACGCTTGCCGTAGCGTAGGTCGTTAATGCCGATAGCGGCGATGGTGCCGAGAATGGTCGAAACAACTGCTGCGGTGAGTGCGATGATAAATGTGTTTTTGAGGGCATCGACCAACGAGTAGCGCACACCTCCCGTGAAGAGCGATGTGTAGAGCTCAGTCGAGAAGCCTGTCCAGTTACCCAACACCTTCGACTCGGTGAACGAGAAGATGGCGATGATGATGATTGGTGCGTAGAGCATAATGAGCAGCAGCACCAAGTAGCTGTATGATAGTAGTCGTCTCATTATAGCAATCCCTCGTTAGTGCCGTCCTCCGACGATGAGTCGGTGAAGAGCGATGTGATACCAATGATTATAAGCATGATGAGCGAGAGCGCTGCACCATAGTGCCACATGCCGTTGTTGATGTTCTCCTGAATGGTCGTACCAAAGAGCTTGATGTTGTTCATTGTCAAGAGCTCCGAGATGGCGAAGGTCGAGATTGTTGGCATGAACACCATCATAATGCCGCTCACAACGCCAGGCATCGAGAGTGGGAATACCACACGTGTAAATACCTGACGGGGTGTTGCTCCAAGATCCTCGGCAGCCTCGATAAGCGAGTGGTCCATCTTCTGCATTACGTTGTAGATGGGGTAGACCATGAACGGCAAGAAGTTGTAGACCATACCGAAGATGAGTGCTCCCTCGCCCAGCGGAAGACGCAAAAAGTCGAAGAGGGCGACAGTGGCAAGCGTGCGCACAAGCACGTTAATCCACATAGGGAGGATAAAGAGCATGACCACCACACGTGCCGTAGATAGGCGTATGCGTGATAGGATGTAGGCTGCGGGATAGCCCAAGATGATACATATGATGGTGGTTATCAGGGCAATGCCTATCGAGTAGATGAAGGTGTTGGCAGCTTCGGGCTGGTTGATAAAGCGCTCGAAGTTCTCCAACGAGAAGCCTCCACTCTTCGACTGAAAGGCGTAGACCATGATAAGAATAAGCGGCACCACAACAAATATCGCAAGGAATATCACGTAGGGGATACTCCATGTGCGTCGTCGTGAAAAGTATTTTACCACACTATTCATTCTGCGAAATAGGCTTATGAGTTCGTAATATTACTTCTTAGTTAGGCGCAACGCCTCGGGCGCAATCTTGATACCTACCTCGTCGAGATCCTCCCATACGTCGTGAGTATCAACATATACGTTCTCGTTCTCGTCGGTGCGCACGGTTAGGTGGTAGCGATCGCCCTTATAGAGGATAAAGCGTATTGTGCCCCACGAAATACCGTCCTCCGAGTCGTCGGTAAGCTCCACAGCATCGAAGTCGAAGGCTACATCCACGTCGTCGCCCGCCACGATGCCCTCGTGCTCCAAGCACTCGAAGCTCTCGCCGAGAATCTCGACATGTGTGGCGTCGAGCATCTTACCCTCTACGTGGTTCTCGGTGCGCTCCTTATGCATCACGTGGATGTCGGCAGGCTTGATCATGATGCCCACCTCGCTGCCCACCTCGAACGAGTTGTAGTCCTGAATCATTATCTCGTAGCCGTCGGGGGTCTCCACAAACATCTCGTAGTGAACACCCTTGAAGATGCATGAGCGTACCTTGCCGTGGAACATCGCTGCCTCGGCATTGCGAATGATATATACATCCTCGGGACGAATTACGACATCGACAGGGGTGTTCTCGCCGAAGCCCTCGTCGATACACTCAAACTCCTTGTCCATAAATCGCACAAGGCGGTCACGCACCATTGTGGCGTTGAGGATGTTGCTCTCGCCAATAAAGTCGGCAACAAAGGCGTTGCATGGCTCGTTGTAGATGTCGGTAGGCGAGCCAATCTGCTGAATCTTACCCTCGTTCATCACAACGATAGTATCAGACAAGGTAAGTGCCTCCTCCTGGTCGTGTGTCACATATACGAAGGTGATGCCCAGCGAGCGGTGCATCTCCTTGAGCTCCATCTGCATATCCTTACGCATCTTTAGGTCGAGGGCTGCCAAAGGCTCGTCGAGGAGCAACACCTGAGGGCGATTGACAATAGCACGGGCGATAGCCACACGCTGCTGCTGACCTCCCGACAACGACTGCACATCACGGTGCTCATAGTCGGTCATGCCCACCATCTTGAGGGCACGGTGTACACGCTGCTCGATCTCCTTCTTGTCTACTTTTTGCAGCTTTAGACCAAAGGCGATATTATCATATACATTGTAATTTGGGAATAGGGCGTAGCGCTGGAATACTGTGTTCACAGGACGCAAATGTGGAGGAGTGTCGGTCATCACCTCGCCGCCGATTTTGATTTCACCCTTTGTGGCGCTGTTGAAGCCCGCCAAAAGACGCAGTAGTGTGGTCTTGCCACAACCCGAAGGACCGAGAATAGTTAGAAACTCACCCTTCTTTACTGACAAACTGACATCGTCGAGAACCACCTTGTCGGGGAACGTCTTGGTAATGTTCGTAAGCTCGATGATGTAATTTGATTTCACCATTTTTGCAATAAAGTATTAGTAGTTAATAAACCCCATGCTCCGAGAGAAACTAAGCGAACGCAGCTCTGTTTTTAGCGTAATTTCGTTTTATTGCTCTGTTGCACAAAAAATCTACAAACTATATACTTGCGTATATATTGTCCGCAAATATACGAATTTTTAGTAACAAAATTCACGCTGTAAATCTTTTTTTGAAATTTTACTCCAACCTATGCCTCTTGTCAATGATGTTTGTTGTTGATATATACGTAGTTATATCTATGTTGTGGTGTGCGAAATATTTTAAATTTTAGGGCAAAATTCATGCAAAAATTAGTCGAATAGTTCAACACTCCGACACGCCATTTTTATGTCTAAAAATAGGGAAGAAACAGGGTGGCAATTATCGTAAATTTGGTTATTTATTTTGCTCGGCGAGCTTTCTTAAAAATGTTTTGAAATTTAGAGTTTATTTTGTATCTTTGCGCCGATTATTATATAATGTATCGAGAAATAATTAAATACTCATAAATATGGCAGTTGAACTTAAAGATTTGACCAAGAGCGACGAGAACTACTCGCAGTGGTACAACGACTTGGTTATCAAAGCGGGCTTGGCTGAGAACTCAGCAGTCCGTGGCTGTATGGTGATTAAGCCTTACGGCTATGCTATTTGGGAGAAGATGCATGAGGTTTTGGACCGCATGTTCAAGGAGACAGGTCACGAGAATGCCTACTTCCCTCTATTTATCCCTAAGTCATTCTTCTCGCGTGAGGCAAGCCACGTTGAGGGCTTTGCTAAGGAGTGCGCCGTGGTTACTCACTACCGCCTCAAGAACGACGAGGAGGGCAAGGGTGTTGTTGTAGACCCTGCTGCACGCCTCGAGGAGGAGCTTATCGTGCGCCCTACATCTGAGACCATCATCTGGAACACCTACAAGAATTGGATTACATCATACCGTGACCTTCCAATCTTGTGCAACCAGTGGGCAAATGTTGTTCGTTGGGAGATGCGTACCCGCCTCTTCTTGCGTACTGCCGAGTTCTTGTGGCAGGAGGGACACACCGCTCACGCCACAGCCGAGGAGGCTATCGAGGAGACAGAGCGCATGATTAACGTATACCGCACCTTCGCCGAGGAGTGGATGGGTGTGCCTGTTATCGTTGGTCACAAGTCGCCAAACGAGCGCTTTGCAGGTGCTGTCGATACACTCACCATCGAGGCATTGATGCAGGACGGCAAGGCTTTGCAGAGCGGCACATCGCACTTCCTTGGTCAGAACTTCGCCAAGGCATTCGACGTGCAGTACACCTCTAAGGAGGGTAAGCAGGAGTATGTATGGGCAACATCATGGGGCGTATCAACACGTCTTATGGGTGCTCTTATCATGGCTCACTCCGATAACAACGGTCTTGTGTTGCCTCCAAAGTTGGCACCTATTCAGGTTGTTATGGTGCCTATCTACAAGGGCGAGGAGCAGCGCCAGCAGGTGGTTGCTCGCTTCGAGGAGATGGCAAAGGAGCTTCGTGCTAAGGGCGTATCTGTTAAGATCGACGCTCGCGACAACGTACGCTCAGGCTTTAAGTTCGCTGAGTACGAGCTTAAGGGTGTGCCTGTGCGCCTTGCGCTCGGCCCACGTGACCTTGAGAATGGCACTATCGAGCTCGCTCGTCGTGATACCCTCACTAAGGAGGTTGTGTCGCAGGAGGGTCTTACTGACCGCCTTGTAGCGCTCCTCGACGAGATCCAGCAGAATATCTTCCAGAAGGCTCTCGACTACCGTAACTCTATGATTACCAAGGTGGATACTTGGGAGGAGTTCCAGCAGGTACTCAACGAGAAGGGTGGCTTCATCTCAGCACATTGGGATGGTACACCTGAGACCGAGCAGGCTATCAAGGAGGCTACAAAGGCAACTATCCGTTGTATCCCTATGGACGTTGAGCCTGAGGAGGGTAAGTGTATCTTTACCGGCAAGCCGTCGCCTTACCGCGTATTGTTTGCGAAGAGCTACTAATATGAAGCGTTTCGCGATTGTTATCGCAGCATTGTGCCTTGTTTTGCCCGTAGCGGCAAAGCCGAAGGCCGAGATAAAGAGTCAGTGGCGAGGTGCGCGTGTTGCGTACCTCGGTGACTCTATAACCGACAAGCGTCAGGTCGAGAAGGGTCAGAACGAAACCTATTGGTCTTACCTCGAAGGTATTCTCGGTACAGTATCCTATGTCTACGGCATCAGCGGTCATCAGTGGAGCCAGATTCCGGGTCAGACCGACAAACTCATCAAGGAGCACGGTCAGGAGGTCGATGCGATAATGATTTTTGTCGGCACCAACGACTACAACGCCAATGTCCCACT
>JAFZEX010000017.1 GCA_017560425.1 Alistipes sp. | reverse complement strand
TGGCCTTGACAAGAAGCAGGACGAGATGAAGATTGCTGTGTACGACCTTGGTGGTGGTACCTTCGATATCTCTATCCTCGAGCTTGGCGACGGCGTATTCGAGGTTAAGTCTACAAATGGCGATACTCACCTCGGTGGTGACGACTTCGACCACGTGCTTATCGACTACATGGCAGAGGCATTCAAGGCTGAGCACCAGATCGACCTTCGCCAGGACCCTATGGCATTGCAGCGCCTTAAGGAGGCTGCCGAGAAGGCAAAGATTGAGCTCTCGTCGGCAACAACAACAGACATCAACCTTCCATACATCATGCCTGTAAACGGCATCCCTCAGCACCTTGTAATGTCGCTCACACGTGCTAAGTTCGAGCAGTTGTGCGACCACCTTGTGCAGAAGACTATCGAGCCATGCCGTGTAGCATTGCGTGATGCTGGCCTTCAGGCTTCACAGATCGACGAGGTTATCTTGGTGGGTGGTTCTACACGTATCCCTGCTATTCAGAAGGTTGTCGAGGAGTTCTTCGGCAAGACCCCTAACCGCTCAGTAAACCCTGACGAGGTTGTTGCCGTAGGTGCAGCTATCCAGGGTGGTGTGCTCACAGGCGAGGTTAAGGACGTATTGTTGCTCGACGTTACCCCACTATCACTCGGTATCGAGACATTGGGTGGTGTGTTCACTAAGATTATCGAGGCTAACACAACAATCCCTACACGCAAGAGCGAGGTGTTCTCAACTGCTGCCGACAACCAGCCATCAGTAGAGATTAACATCTGCCAGGGTGAGCGCCCTATGGCTCGTGACAACAAGTCTATCGGCCGCTTCCACCTCGATGGCATCCCAGCAGCACCACGTGGCGTGCCACAGATCGAGGTAACGTTCGACATCGACGCTAACGGTATCCTCAACGTGTCGGCTAAGGATAAGGGCACAGGCAAGGAGCAGAAGGTTCGTATCGAGGCTTCAAGCGGCTTGACAGATGCCGAGATCCAGCGCATGCGTGACGAGGCTAAGGCTAACGAGGAGAAGGATAAGGCTGAGAAGGAGCGTGTAGACAAGGTGAACGCTGCCGACTCAAACATCTTCGCTACCGAGAAGCAGCTCAAGGAGTATGGCGACAAGATTCCTGCCGAGAAGAAGGCAGCTATCGAGGAGGCACTCGGCAAGCTCAAGGAGGCTCACAAGGCTCAGGACTTGGCAGCTATCGACTCATCAATCGAGGCCTTGAACGCTGCATGGCAGGCAGCATCGCAGGACATCTACGCACAGCAGCAGGCTGAGGCTCAGGCACAGCCTAACGGTGGTGCTCAGGCAGGTGGCGAGCAGCCAAAGCAGCAGCCTGAGGATGTTGATTTCGAGGAGGTGAAGTAATCCTCACCGACATATATTAGGAGTAGTCCGCAGCCGCCTGGTTGCGGGCTATTTCTTTTTAATTAGTAATTAGCAATGAGGAATTAGTAATAGTTTTTAGGGACGGAAGAGACGAAAGAGACGAAAGAGACGAAAGGGACGACAGCGAAACTCGGGCATCACTTTTAATTAGTAATTACTCATTGCATCAACTTTTTCTCTTCTGTCTTTGTGGTCTCTGCGGTCTCTGTGGTCTCTTTATTACTAATTACTCACTACTCATTCCTCATTAAGTAACGCCCCAGTAACTAGTAACAAGGTAACATGGCATACCCACCCCACGTTACCACGTTACTTTGTTACTATGTTACTTGCAGTAGCAGTGTTTAGCTATTGAACTGATGATAACTCGCCCCGAGATAGCAGCTGTGAGGTAGCTACCGTAGAGTAGTAGACAACTACACATAGATAGATACAGAGCATAGTATACCTGGATATATATCTATATATAGTTATATATCAGTATATATGTCTATATGTATAATGGTTGATACGTGACGCTGGAGTGATGCTCTTCGACGGCCACAGACACGGCCTAAACCTACTGCAAATATACAACATTTAATAGGCGTTGTCAAGTATTTTAACAACTTTTTGTTGTATATTTCTCGTAAATACCCACACCCCGAGTAACGGAGTAACGTGGTAACGTGGTAACGTGGGGGGGGTGGGGTGTTACTGAGGGCGCAGAGATAGTGAGTTTAGGGAATTTAGGGAGTTTAGGGAGGAGCGCTATCAGCAGTTATTAATTGGTAGAGGATTAAGACCTTTAGGACCTTTAGGACCTTTAGGACCTTTAGGATTAAGACCAATAAGACGATAGGACCATTAGGACCTTTGTCCGTGACCATCTTAATGGTCCTAAGGTCCTAAGGGTCATAAGGGTCATAAAGGTCTAAAAGGGTCATAAAGGGTTATAATACTCTTGTGACCCTTTTTGCCCCTTCTGCCCCTGTAATTAGCGCAAGGATAGGGAGCTTAGGGAGGCGCTATCAGCAGTTATTAATTGGTAGAGGATTAAGACCTTTAGGATTAAGACGATTAGGACATTTAGGACATTTAGGACCTTTAGGACATTTGTCCGTGACCATCTTAATGGTCCTAAGGTCCTAAGGTCTTAATGGTCCTCAAGCCTCAACGAGCTTTAGCGCAAAGCACACCAAACTCCCCCGCCCCCTTTGCACTTTGGGGAAATTTTGCTATCTTTGCACGATTTATGTGCGCACGTGTACACGACGCATACGCAAGCAGTTGATAACTAAACAATTAAGAAATATGTTTACCGAACTCATTAGCCTTGAGTGCTACACATCATTCCTATGGATCATGTCAGCCATTGCGGTTGTTGTCTTCGTTGCCCTCTATTTTGTTGAGGCGGGCTACGGCTATCTGTTCAACCCCAAGTTTGGCTTTCCAATCCCTAACAAGGTTGCGTGGGTGCTGATGGAGTGCCCCGTGTTTATCGTCATGACCATTCTATGGTGGCTCTCGCCCGTGAGGTTTGAGGCGGCACCCCTCGTGCTCTTTCTCATCTTCCAGACCCACTACTTCCAGCGCTCGTTCATCTTCCCGCTGCTGATTCGTGGCAACTCGAAGATGCCTGTGGGCATCATGCTCATGGGTGCTGTGTTCAACACGCTGAATGCCGCTATGCAGGGTGGCTGGATATTCTACTACGGCAACTACGAGGGCTGGATGTCGAAGCCCTACATCTACATCGGCGCTGCGGTATGGCTCTTCGGCTTTATCACCAACCTACACTCCGACTACACCATTCGCCACCTACGCAAGCCAGGCGACACGAAGCACTATATCCCTATGGGAGGCATGTTCAAGTACGTATCGTCGGCAAACTACTTTGGCGAGTTTATGGAGTGGGTAGGCTTCGCCATAGCATCGTGGTCGTGGGCAGGTGTTGTCTTTGCCCTATGGACCTTTGCCAACCTCGGCCCTCGCTCGGCATCGCTCTACAAGCGCTACGAGAGTGAGTTTGGCGAGGAGTTTACCAAGCTTAAGCGCAAGCGCATTATTCCGTTTATCTACTAAAAAAGATATCCAGACATGGAAACTAAGAAGAACTTGGAGGAGTCAAAGCTATTTACTCCTTACAAACTTGGCAGCGTGACACTCCGTAACCGAGTTATCCGCTCTGCTGCCTTCGAGTCTATGGGCAAGGACTTTGGTCCTACACAGGCCCTCAAGGACTACCACGTGAGCGTAGCCAAGGGTGGCGTGGGCATGACTACCGTGGCATACGCATCAATCAACCGTAGCGGCATCTCGTTCAACAAGCAGTTGTGGCTTCGTGACGAGATTGTGCCCGCCTTGCGTGACCTCACCGACGCTGTGCATGCCGAGGGTGCTGCCGTGGGCATTCAGCTTGGCCACTGCGGCAACATGACCCATTGGTCTACTGCGGGCAGCTTCCCCGTGTCGGCATCTAACGGCTTTAACCTATACTCGCCAACCTTCCACCGCCGCATGACCAAGGCAGACATCATGCAGTTTGCCAAGGACTTCGGCAAGGCTGTGGAGACTGCCTACGAGGCGGGCTTCGACTCTGTCGAGGTGCACGCAGGACATGGCTACCTCATCTCGCAGTTCTTGTCGCCATATACCAACCATCGTCGTGACGAGTTTGGTGGCTCGCTCGAGAACCGCATGCGCTTCATGAACATGTGCCTCGAGGAGGTTGTGGAGCATGCTCGCAAGCATGGCATGGGCGTGTTGGTTAAGCACAACATGGAGGATGGCTTCAAGCGAGGCATTCAAATCCCCGAGTCTATCGAGATTGCCAAGCAGATTGAGAGCTTTGGCGTTGATGGCATCGTGCTCTCGTCGGGCTTCGTGTCGAAGGCACCTATGGCAGTTATGCGTGGCCGCATCCCAACAAAGACCATGGGCTACTACATGGGCTGGAACGAGTGGCTTCAAAAAATTGTGGTGTCATTGTTCGGTCAGTGGCTTATCAAGCAGTACGACTTCGAGGAGTGCTACTTCTTGGAGAATGCCAAGAAGTTCCGTGAGGCGCTCAAGGGCCCATTGGTATATGTTGGTGGCTTGGTATCTCGTGAGGGCATCGAGAGGGTCTTAGACGAGGGCTTCGAGCTTGTGCAGATGGCACGTGCCCTGGTCAATGACCCAGCATTCGTGAATAAGCTCAAGGAGGGCGACATCTCTACACGTAGCGGCTGCGACCACCGCGACTACTGCATGGCACGCATGTACTCGGTAGATATGCAGTGCTGCCACAACTGCAAGGAGCATATCCCCGAGCGCTTATGGCGTGAGATTAACAAGATTAAGTAACAACACTTTACAACCCCTAAATAGATGTGTTTTAACCCAAAGAGAGGCGTTGTTGAGCGAGGATCGGCGTGGGCACTCGTTACGGGTGCTGCCCTCGGCATTGGCCGTGAGTATGCCGAGCAGCTTGCCCAGAAGGGCTACAACCTCTACCTCGTAGATATTCTCGAGAGCCTGAACAACGAGGCTGCAACAATCATGCACAAGCATGGCATCAAGTGCGTGGCAAAGATTATGGACTTGGCAACGACAGATGCTGCCGAGCGCCTACACGCCGAGACTGTGGCTGAGGGCTACCTATTCGATGTTGTGATCAACAATGCGGGCATCTTCTCGCACTGCGACATCCTCACAACACCCACCGAGCGCATCGAGCGCATCATACTCCTTCACGACCTCACGCTCTCGATGATGTGCCGCCTCTATGGCGAGGATATGCTCAAGCGTGGCAAGGGACATATCCTCAACATGTCGTCATACTCGATATGGATGCCATTCCCTGGCTTGGCACTATATAGCGCCTCGAAGGCATATGTTAAGAGCTTCACCGAGGCATTTGCGAAGGAGCTAAAGAGGACAGGCGTGAGCATCACCGCCATCTGCCCTGCCGGCATCGCCACCGACCTCTACGGACTATCGAAGGGCTTGCAGCACTTTGGCGTTAAGTCTGGCATCTTGATGTCGCCACGCAGCTGCGCCAAGCGAGGCCTGAGGGCTATGTTCAAGCGCCGCAGTGTGGTAGTCCCCGATTGGTGGTACAAGCTACTCATTCCATTCTGCAAGTACCTACCAGGATTTATTCTTCGACCACTACGCAACTTCACGATGAAGTGGCAGAAATAAGAGAACCAAATGGAGCAAACGAGCATAAACGAGGGTGCTGACAACAGCACAGCAAAGGTCAATAAAAAGCCACGTCGCAGGTGGCTCAGAGGCATACTCATCACAGTAGGCATACTTCTGTGTGGGGCATTGCTCACACTCTCGGCAGCGATAATATGGCTTGGCCCTATCACCGAGCGTGTGGTGGAGCGCTACGACAAGGAGCTTCTCGGCCGCCATGTGCAGATGAGCAACCTTCGCATCAAGCTCTTCAAGGGCGAGATGTCGCTCGACAGCCTACGCCTATACGAGGCTAACGACTCGACAACCTTCGTTGCGCTCAACCGCTTCGACACCAAGCTCGAGATACGTGACATCTTCGATCGCCACATTCGCCTGAGCCACATAACCCTTAGCGAGCCCTCGGCAGAGATCATTCAGCGCCCCACGTCGTTTAACTTCGACGACATGCTCGAGTATATCGCAACAAAGTATCAAAGCACCGAGGAGGAGGACACAGAGCAGAGCGAGCCATGGAAGATAAGCATCGAGAACATACGACTCGAGCGTGGCGTGATTAACTACGTAGATACCCAGCTCGACAAGCAGTGGCTCCTCAGCGAGCTTAACCTCGGCTGCGATAGCCTCCTTTTGAAAGATGCCACAACACGCCTCAACGCCTCGATGCACATCAACCGCCAGGCAACCCTCGAGGGCAACGTGGGCATCAACCTCGAGACGCTCGACTTTGCGTTTAATGGAGCGCTCAAGGAGTTCCAGCTGAGCGATATATATAAATATGTAGTGCCCGTGGTGAACCTACGTGAGCTCTACGGCTCGCTTTCGACAACCCTTACGTTGGAGGGTAATGCCAACAACCCAATGGCAACCAACGTCGTAGGACGCATCTCGGTTGATGACCTGCACATCACCGCACACGATGGCGGCAACATACTCACAGCCAACAACATATCGACGCAGATACGTGAGCTAAACCTCGAGCGTGAGCGCTACATCTTCGACTCGCTAACCGCCTCGGGATACTCCACACAGTTTATCCTGCGCAAGGACGGCACAACAAACTTCGACCAGCTCTTCTACGACGAGCCCGAGCTAACGCTCGAGACCACGTCGGAGGAGGTAGGAGCAGAGATCTACGACCAGCGTGAGCGTGTGACCATAACTACAAACCAGAGCGTAGCGCCCTTTAGCGGCATAACGCTATATATCGCACACCTCAACCTTGCGGGTGGCAACCTGCTCTTTGCCGACAAGACCATGGCTAAGGAGTTTAAGTATAAGCTCCAAAACATAAGCATCGAGAGCCGCAACTTCGATATTGCCAAGCGCAACAAGCTCACCGTGCGTGCCACAACCAACAACCAGGGCTCGGCACTTGTGCATTGGGAGGGCTCGCTCAACGACTTCTACAATCAGAGCATCCTCGCCTCGCTGTCGAACGTAAACATGAAGGACTTCACGCCCTACACCGAGCACTACACGGCATTCCCTATCACCTCGGGAAACCTCACGTTCCGCAGTCAGAACATAATCACCAATGGCGAGATTAGCGGCATCAACCGCCTCGGAACATACAACTTTGAGGTGGGCAAGAAGGATAAGAGCCTCGACCCCGAGTACAAGCTACCGCTTAAGTTAGGCGTATACGTGCTTACGGACAAGGATAAGCATATCGACATTGATTTGCCAATCTCGGGAAACATCAACTCGCCCGAGTTCTCGCTCCGCAAGGTGATATTCAAGGCTATCGGCAACCTGCTACTCAAGATTGTAGCCTCGCCATTTAGCTGGATGTCGTCGGAGAAGCAGGAGACCTTCAAGCATATCAACTTCGAGATTCTCGACCCATCGCTAACCTCGGAGCAGTATGCCCGCCTCGACAACATGGCAGCAGCCCTCAAAGAGGATAACTCGCTCAAGGTGCGCCTAAAGCAGAGCATCAACTACGAGCGTGCCGAGCAGGAGATTGCCGACCTCAACCTAAAGATGGCGTACTACAACTCTACGCAGACCGAGGCTGATAAGCGCCTCGACATGGTGGACTTCGTGCGCATCAACGAGATGCGCCTGTCGAGCAAAGATGTTGTGGAGTTTGCTGACTCTCAGCTCATTGCCCGAGGCATCGACCCATCGCACATGACCACACACGCCAAGGCAAAGGCGCTCTATGGCGACATCATCGAGCGTCAGATAACAATGCTAAGCGAGCTACGCAGCAAGACCATACGTGACTACATCTCGTTCCAGCACAAGGAGCTTAGCGCCGAGAGCTTCATCATCGAGAATATGACCATCGAAGAGATGAAGGAGTATCACAACAAGCCTCGCTTCAGCGTGACACTCATCATCGACGACGAGGAGGTAGCCGTGGAGTCGGAGGACGAGGAGGAGAAGGACGAGAAGAAGGACAAAAAAGATAAAAGCGAAGATAATAAAGCGAACGACGAAGCGTTAGCAGAAAATAACGAAGAGCAAGATAACGAAAATTAACAAATAATTAAATCATTAACAATTAAACATTTATGAAGAAAACATTCGTAGTATTGGCTGTTGTTGTGAGCATGGTAGCAACAATGGCTTGTGGCGGTGCTGGCAAGTTCAAGAGCAACAAGGACTCACTCTCTTACTGCATTGGTGCCCACCTCGGTCTTAACATCAACTTCGGCGTTAAGGAGCTTAACATCGAGAAGGGCGATGTTGTTGCAAGCCTCAAGGACTTCATTGCTAACGGCAACGTTGAGAGCGAGGAGTTTTTGCAGGAGATGCAGCAGTTGCAGATGTTCCAGTACACTAAGTTCATGCCATATATGCAGGTGGCTATGATGCACGAGAAGTCAGACCGCACCGACACCCTTCCAGCGCTTCCTGAGCTCTTCGACGAGAACTATAAGCGTGAGGATATCGCTCGTTACATGGGTCACTCAATGGCTGCCGGCATCAAGGCAAACGAGATTGAGCTCAACATGCCACTCTTCAACAAGGGTATTGAGGACGCTCTTAAGGCTGAGTCACCAGAGCCTGAGAGCATCAACAAGGTGCTTCGCATAACTCTTGACGAGATGGATCAGGTGTTTGAAGCATACCAGGCAAAGTTGGAGGCTGAGGCACTGGCTGAGTTCGAGGCTACGCTCAAGGCAACCAAGGAGGCATCAGCTAAGTGGCTTGCCGAGGTTGAGCAGATGGAGGGTGTCAAGAAAACAGAGTCGGGCATTCTCTACCGCATCGACCGTGATGGTAAGGGCAAGAAGCCTTCGAAGGATACTGACGTTGTTGTAGTAAACTACGAGGGTAAGGTGCGCTCAGGCGAGATCTTCGACTCAAGCTACGAGCGTAACGAGCCAGCATCATTTGCTCTTAACCAGGTGATTAAGGGTTGGACCGAGGGTCTTAAGCTTGTAAAGGTTGGTGGTCAGATCACCCTTTGGATTCCTTCTGAGCTCGCTTATGGCGACCAGCAGCGTAGCGAGCTTATCGTACCAGGCTCAGCGCTCGAGTTCAAGGTAGAGCTTTTGGAGCTCAACCCAAAGAAGGATAAGAAGGAGAGCAAGGAGAAGAAAGAGAGCAAAGAGAAGAAGGAGAGCAAGGAGAACAAGGAGGAGTAATCCTTCGACAGCGTGGGTAAACCACCCTACTCATATCGGCCTCGAGCGAGCTACGGCTTGTTCGGGGCTTTTTTTGTCGAAAATTTTACTCTTTAGCCACGAAAAAGATAGCATCATTGAAAAAATTTTCCTACATTTGTATGATAATACAAAAAAACTAAAACCTAAAATATAGCTACTATGATTCGACACATCGTTATGTGGAAGTTCCGCCGTGATTTGGACGAGACCCCACAGCAGATTGCTCAAGAGATGAAAAGCCGCCTTGAGGCGCTCAACGGAAAGATTGATGGCTTGCTACGTGCCGAGGTGGGCATCAACCTCAAGGAGACAGCATCGTCGTTCGATGCGGTGCTCACTGCCGACTTCCCATCGTGGGAGGCTATGGAGGCTTACAAGGTAAATCCTCTTCACGTTGTTATTAGCGACTACTGCAAGAGCCGCCGTTTGGAGCGTGTAGACGTAGACTACGAACTATAATTTCAGAATAAATCAAAATAACTTAAAACATACAAACCATGCAGAAAAGAATTATTGAGTGCGTACCTAACTTCTCAGAGGGTCGCAACCTAGAGACCATCAAGTCAATTACCGACGTTATCGAGGCAGCTAAGGGCGTAAAGCTTTTGGACGTTGATCCAGGCGAGGCAACAAACCGTACTGTTGTAACCTTCGTAGGCGAGCCTAAGGCAGTGTGCGACGCAGCTGTTGCAGCCATCAAGCGTGCTACCGAGCTTATCGACATGCGTCAGCACAAGGGTGCTCACCCACGTATGGGTGCTTGCGACGTATGCCCTCTTATCCCTGTATCGGGCATCACATTGGAGGAGTGTGCAGAGCTTGCTCGCGAACTTGCTAAGCGCATTGCGGAGGAGACCAACGTGCCTACCTACTGCTACGAGGCAGCAGCCTTCAAGCCTGAGCGCCGCAACTTGGCAGTATGCCGTGCTGGCGAGTACGAGGCATTGCCTGAGAAGATGATGGATCAGGAGCGTAAGCCTGACTTCGGCGCACGTCCTTACGACGAGGGCGTAGCAAAGACAGGTGCTACGGCTGTTGGTGCTCGCGACTTCCTCGTGGCTGTGAACTACAACCTCAACACCACATCTACACGTCGTGCTAACGCCATCGCCTTCGACGTTCGTGAGAAGGGCCGTCCTATGCGTGAGGGCAACCCTATCACCGGCAAGATTATGAAGGACGAGAATGGCAACACCATCATGAAGCCAGGTACATTGAAGGCATGTAAGGCTATCGGCTGGTTTATCGAGGAGTATGGCATCGCTCAGGTGTCTATGAATATGACAAACCTCTCTGTAACGCCTCTTCACGTAGCCTTCGACGAGGTATGCCGTGCTGCTGATGCTCGTGGCGTGCGTGTCACAGGCGCTGAGATCGTAGGTCTTGTTCCTAAGAGCGCATTGGTTGATGCTGGTCGTCACTTCCTCCGCAAGCAGAACCGCTCGACAGGTCTTCCTGAGCGTGAGCTCGTTCGCATCGCTATCGAGAGCATGGGTCTTGGCAACCTCAAGCCATTCAACCCTGACGAGAAGGTTGTTGAGTATATCCTCGAGGCTGAGGAGCAGAAGGGCGTCAAAAAGCTCGTTGATATGACCTGCACAGGCTTCGCTGAGGAGACTGCAAGCGAGTCACCAGCACCTGGTGGTGGTTCTATCTCGGCTTACATGGGTGCGTTGGCAGCAGCCCTCGGCACCATGGTGGCTAACCTATCATCACACAAGGCTGGCTGGGACGATAGATGGGAGTACTTCTCTAATTGGGCCGACAACGGCATGGCAGTGATGAACGAGCTACTCTACCTCGTTGATGAGGATACTGCGGCGTTCAACAAGATTATGGACGTATTCGGCATGCCTAAGTCTACCGACGAGGAGAAGGCAGCACGTGCCGAGGCTATGGAGGTAGCTACGCTCTACGCTACTCAGGTGCCTCTCCGCACCATGAAGGCGGCATACAAGGCATTCGACGTTGTTCGTGCTATGGCCGAGGAGGGTAACCCTAACTCAGTATCTGACGCTGGTGTAGGTGCTTTGGCTGCTCGCTCAGCAGTTATGGGCGCATGCCTCAACGTTAAGATCAACGCAGCAGGTCTAAAGGATCGTGCTGTGGCTGAGGCTTTGGTTAAGGAGGCTGAGGAGATTCAGGCAGCAGCACAGAGGGCTGAGGCTGAGATCTTGGCAGTTGTTGAGTCAAAGATTCAGTAAACTAAGTGAAAGGTGAAAGGGGAAAAGTGAAAAGTTATGTGCCTGCGGCGCATGTTTATAAATCCTGTGCGAAGCACACCATACTTTTCACTTTTCACCTTTCACTTCTCACCTTTCGCCTTAAACCTAAGATTATTATGACAGATTTTCAGAAAGACATACTTGCAGGTATTCCTGATGTGTTGCCTGCACCTAAGGCTTACGACCCCAACGCCAACCACGCTCCAAAGCGCAAGGATATCCTAAGCGACGAGGAGAAGAAGTTGGCATTGGCAAATGCCTTGCGTTACTTCCCCGAGAAGCACCACGCCGAGCTCGCTCCCGAGTTCTTGGAGGAGCTCAAGACCTATGGTCGTATCTACATGTACCGCCTACGTCCCGACTACGAGATGTATGCTCGCTCGATTGATGACTACCCTGCACGCTCACGTCAGGCAGCAGCCATCATGCTCATGATTCAGAACAACCTCGACAAGGCCGTAGCGCAGCACCCACACGAGCTTATCACCTATGGTGGCAATGGCGCCGTGTTCCAGAATTGGGCTCAGTATCGCTTGGCTATGAAGTACCTCGCTGAGATGACCGACGAGCAGACCCTTGTGATGTACTCGGGCCACCCACTCGGCTTGTTCCCATCACACAAGGACGCACCACGTGTTATCGTCACCAACGGTATGGTTATCCCTAACCACTCGTCGCAGGACGATTGGGAGCGCTTCAACGCTATGGGCGTGTCGCAGTATGGTCAGATGACAGCTGGTTCGTACATGTATATCGGCCCTCAGGGCATCGTCCACGGCACAACCATCACCGTGATGAATGCTGCCCGCAAGCGACTAAAGCCTGGTCAGAAGGATTTGCGAGGCATGTTGTTCGTGACAGCGGGTCTTGGTGGCATGTCGGGTGCTCAGCCTAAGGCTGGTAATATCTCGGGCGTTGTGAGCATCACTGCCGAGGTGAACATCGCTGCTGCCGAGAAGCGTCACAAGCAGGGCTGGGTTGATGAGCTCTACTCATCGCTCGACGAGCTTATGCCACGTGTTAAGCAGGCGGTAGAGAACAAGGAGGTTATCTCGTTTGCATACGTGGGCAACGTCGTAGACCTATGGGAGCGCCTCGCCGAGGAGGATATCAACGTAGACCTCGGCTCAGACCAGACATCACTCCACAACCCATGGGCTGGCGGCTACTACCCTGTTGGCTACTCTTACGAGGAGTCTAACCGCATGATGGCAGAGGAGCCTGAGCGCTTCCACGAGTGCGTGCGTGAGTCGTTGCGTCGCCATGTGGCTGCCGTGAACAAGCTCACAGCGCGTGGCATGTACTTCTTCGACTATGGCAACGCCTTCTTGCTAGAGTCGTCACGTGCCGGTGCCGACATCCTAACCGAGGATGGCAAGTTCCGCTACCCATCATACGTTCAGGACATCATGGGTCCTATGTTCTTCGACTACGGCTTCGGTCCTTTCCGCTGGGTATGTACATCGGGCAAGGAGCAGGATCTCGAAATCACCGACCGCATTGCTGCCGAGGTGTTGGAGGAGATGCTCAAGGAGTCGCCAGCCGAGATTCAGGGACAGATGGAGGACAACCTCCACTGGATTCGTGAGGCTAAGCAGAACAAGCTCGTGGTAGGCTCTCAGGCACGTATCCTCTACGCCGATAGCGAGGGTCGTACACGCATCGCTCTTGCCTTCAACGAGGCTATCAAGCGTGGCGAGCTCTCAGCACCTGTAGTTCTTGGTCGTGACCACCACGACGTATCGGGTACCGACTCGCCTTATCGTGAGACCTCGAACATTTATGACGGCTCGCAGTTCTGCGCCGACATGGCTGTTCACAACGTCATCGGCGACTCGTTCCGTGGCGCTACGTGGGTATCTATCCACAATGGTGGTGGCGTAGGCTGGGGCGAGGTTATGAATGGTGGCTTCGGTATGGTTATCGACGGCTCGGAGGACTCGGCACGCCACATCGAGGAGATGTTGCTTTGGGACGTGAACAACGGTATCGCACGCCGCAGCTGGGCACGCAACGAGGGCGCTATGTTCGCCATCAAGCGACAGATGGAGCGCACGCCACTACTCAAGGTTACACTTCCTAACCTTGCCGACATGGAGCTTATCAACAAGGTGTATAACGAAAATAAATAGAGCATACTGTTATGATTCACTATATTAGCGCCGAGCGCCTAACTATCGCTCGTGTAGAAGAGATCTTAACCAAGGGCTACAAACTCGCCCTTAGCGACGATGCCAAGGCACGCATCAACAAGTGCCGTGAGTATCTCGACCAGAAGACTAAGACCGTAGGTCGTCCTATCTATGGTGTTACCACCGGCTTCGGCTCGTTGTGCAACATCTCAGTTGAGGAGGAGGGTCTTTCACAGCTTCAGAAGAACCTCATGATGTCGCACGCCTGTGGCACAGGAGAGCGTGTGCCATCGGAGATTGCTCGCCTCATGCTCCTTCTCAAGGTGCAGTCGTTGTCATACGGCCACTCGGGCGTGCAGCTAATCACCGTTGAGCGCCTCATTGAGATGTTCAACAACAATATCATTCCCGTAGTATATGAGCAGGGCTCGTTGGGTGCTTCGGGCGACCTATCGCCATTGGCACACATGTGCCTACCTCTGCTTGGCTTGGGCCACGTGGAGATCGACGGCAAGGTTATCGAGGGCGAGGAGATGATGGCAAAAATGGGCTGGGAGCCTATCACCCTCTGCTCAAAGGAGGGTCTTGCTCTGTTGAACGGCACTCAGTTTATGTCGGCATACGGCGTATACTCGCTTATCAACTCTCAGCGCCTCAGCCGTTGGGCCGACCACATCGGTGCTATGTCGTTGGATGCCTTCGACGGTAGAATGGAGCCATTTGAGCACAACGTGCATGCCATTCGTCCTCACAACGGACAGATCGAGACTGCTCGCAACTTCCGTGAGATTTTGTCAGGCTCGGAGATTGGCAAGCAGCCTAAGCAGCATGTTCAGGATCCTTACTCGTTCCGCTGCATACCTCAGGTACACGGCGCATCGAAGGATACTATCGCCTACGTAGCATCGGTTCTCGAGACCGAGATTAACTCGGCTACCGACAACCCAACCGTATTCCCTGATACAGACGAGGTTATCTCGGCAGGTAACTTCCACGGCCAGCCTATCGCCGTAGCCATGGACTTCTTGGCTATCGCCGTGGCTGAGCTTGGCAACATCTCGGAGCGTCGCACCTATAAGCTCATCTCGGGCACACGCAACCTCCCTAACTTCCTCGTTGCCAACCCAGGTCTTAACTCGGGCTTCATGATTCCTCAGTACACTGCGGCATCTATCGTTAGCCAGTCTAAGGGCTTGTGCTGGCCAGCATCGTGCGACTCTATCCCTTCGTCACAGGGTCAGGAGGACCACGTGAGCATGGGCTCAAATGCCGCTACAAAGCTCTGGAAGGTGGTTCAGAACACCGAGCGTGTGTTGGCTATCGAGCTTATGAACTCGGCACAGGCACTCGAGTTCCGCCACAAGATGACCTCACTACGCTCATCAGCGAGCGTCGAGGCTATGTTCGAGGCATACCGCAAGGTTGTTCCATTTGTGGACAACGACACGGTGATGTATCCTCACATTGCAACATCTGTAACATTCCTCGAGAACTATGAGCTTACTCGTTAAAAACATAGGAACGCTCGTAGGTATCGACCAAAGCGGCCGCCTAAGAGTCGAGGGCAAGGCTATGACCGAGATTGGCATGCTTGAGAACGCATGGCTACTCACCGATGGCGACCGCATCAAGGACTACGGCACAATGGATAAGCTACCAAGCGTCGAGAACTGCGAGGTTCTCGATGCTGAGGGTGGCTGGCTCTTCCCCTCGTTCTGCGACTCACACACCCACATCGTATATGCTGGCAGCCGTGAGCAGGAGTTCCTCGACAAGATCAATGGCTTGTCGTATGAGGAGATAGCAAAGCGTGGTGGTGGCATCCTTAACTCGGCAGATAGGCTTCACGACACCTCGGAAGATGAGCTATACCGTCAGGCTATGGAGCGCATCGACGAGATTGTGGCGATGGGCACAGGCCTTGTAGAGATTAAGTCGGGCTACGGCCTAACTCTCGAGGACGAGCTCAAGATATTGCGTGTCATTCGCCGTATTCGTGAGAACGCCCCCGTCGAGGTGCGTGCAACCTTCCTTGGCGCACATGCCGTGGGTCGTGCCTACAAGGGTCGTCAGGCAGATTATGTCGAGCACGTATGTAACGACATGATTCCTGCCGTTGCTAAGGAGGGGTTGGCAGACTTCGTCGATGTATTCTGCGACCGAGGCTTCTTCACCGTCGAGGAGACGGCAAAAATCATGGAGGTAGGGGCAAAATATGGCCTTCGTGCTAAGATACATGCTAACGAATTAGCCATATCGGGTGGCGTGGAGGTTGGCGTTGAGCACAACGCCCTCAGCGTAGACCACCTCGAGAGCATGGGCGACGAGCAGATTGAGGCACTCCGTGGCACAGGCACAATGCCTACGATGTTGCCTGGCTGCGCCTTCTTCCTCGGCATTAGCTACCCTCCTGCACGCAAGATGATTGATGCAGGCTTGGCTGTGGCTCTCGCCTCGGACTTCAACCCTGGCACAGCACCTTCGGGCAACATGCGCTTTGTGGTGTCGCTCGGCTCTATCAAGATGAAGATGACCCCCGCCGAGGCTCTCAACGCTGCTACGCTCAACTCGGCAGCAGCCATGGGCCTAAGCCACGACTTCGGCTCGATTACCCGTGGCAAGGTGGCAAACTTCTACCTTACAAAGCCACTACCTTCATTGGCATACCTACCCTATGCCCACCAGACACCCGTTATTCGCAAGGTTGTGCTCAAGGGAGTTGTAGTAAAAACTAATTAGTATTTTTTGACCGTTAAGACCTTAGGACGTTAGGAGCATTATGATTCTCACAGACAAATCTCCTATTGGTCTTAATCGGCTTATCGTCCTAATGGTCCTCATTACTAACTACCGATTTAATTTTAACGTTATGAAGAAGATACTATTTTGTGCACTTGCCGCAATGGTTGTTGGCTGTGTGAACGTTAACGAAAGCACAAACGTGACAGTGGAAACATCTAAGGACAAAACCGTTATCGAGAACATCATGACTCGTCGCTCTATTCGTGACTACAAGCCCGAGGCTGTAGACCGTGAGCAGATGGCTAAGGTTGTGGAGTGTGGCATCTATGCCCCTAATGCCATGAACAAGCAGACATGGGCGGTGCGTGTTGTCGATGCGCCCGACTTTATCAATGGCGTAACGGAGATTGCCCTAAAGCAGATGCCTAAGATTGGTGAGCAGCCCAACTTCAAGAACTTCTTCCGCAACGCCCCCACCGTGGCATTCATCGCATGCCCCAAGGAGAGCTATAGCGGCGAGTTCGACTGCGGACTACTCTCAGAGAATATGATGCTCTCGGCATGGAGCATGGGCATCGGCTCGTGCTGCCTCGGTAGCGTTATCCCCGTGATGATGTCCCAGGAGGCTAAGCCATACTACGATCGCTTGCAGCTCCCCGAGGACTACAAGCTGCTTATGGCTATTGCCTTTGGCTACCCCGAGGGCGATATTCCTACCGCACCTGAGCGTGACACAACCAAGGCTTACTTCGTGGAGTAACCCTTATCAAAGTCGCTACTTAAAGAAAAACTACCCTGCGGGGTAGTTTTTTTTATGTTTTATGCCTATCTTTGTCGGATAAAACAAAAGAGCTATGGCAAAGATTTCCGACTACCTAAAACTTGTAAAGTTTTCGCACACCATATTCGCAATGCCCTTTGCGCTGCTGTCGTTTAGCTATGCGTGGATGACAACTGAGCCTGAGAGGCCACTATGGCTACTACTTTTGCAGGTGGTGGGCTGCATGGTCTTTGCCCGCAACGTGGCAATGGGATTTAACCGCTGGGCAGATCGTGAGATAGATGCCGAGAACCCTCGCACGGCAAATCGCGAGATTCCTGCGGGCGTGATATCGGCACGTGGCGCCATGTGGTTTATCGTGATAAACGCCCTTCTGTTTATCTCCCTCGCCGCACTTATCAACCCCTTGTGTGGCTGGCTCTCGCCCGTGGCATTGTTCATAATCATGTTTTACAGCTACTGCAAGCGCTTCACGTCGTTGGCACACATCGTGCTCGGCATATCGCTCGGCATCGCCCCCGTGGGTGCCTATATGGCAGTTACGGGAACATCGGTGTGGGAGTGCTGGACACTTGCCCTTATTGTCATGACCTGGTGCAGTGGCTTCGACATCATCTATGCTCTGCAAGATGCTGAGTTCGACCGTGAGCGTGGCCTACACTCTATCCCCTCACGCTTCTCGGCACGCATAGCGCTAATAATCAGCGCACTGCTACACGTGGCAAGCATCGCCCTGTTGGTTGTCTTTGCCCTGTCGCAGCCTCAGTCGTGGTTGTTGTGGACGGGTTGCGCTATTTTTGCACTTATCCTTGCCTCGGAGCACTACATCGTAACACCTAACCGTCAGCGAAATATAGGCATGGCATTTGGCACGTTCAACGCCTTGGCAAGCCTCTCGCTCGCCACGTTCCTCATTCTTAACCTTGTCGTATGTGGGTAGGTGCTGCCTTCCTCTCGGCGCTGCTGCTCGGACTCTACGACGTAGCTAAGAAGCGCTCGCTTGGGGGCAATGCCATAATTCCGGTGTTGCTGCTCAACACCCTATTCTCCACGCTGCTGTTTCTGCCTATTATCCTTAGCGCAGAGCTCAACCTCGGCTGGTTTTCGAATACCTCATTCGAGTGTGGCACGGGAAGCCTTGCCGAGCACGCTCTTGTCGCTCTCAAGGCCCTTATAACGCTCTCGTCGTGGCTGTGTGGCTACTACGCCATTAAGCATCTGCCACTCACCATCGTGGGTCCTGTGAATGCCACACGCCCCGTGGTGGTGCTTATCGGCGCAACCTTGCTCTTCGGCGAGCGCCTAAACATGTGGCAATGGGGAGGCGTGCTGCTTACTATTCTCTCGCTCTACCTGCTTAGCGTCGCTGGGCGCAAGGAGAATATCAACTTCAAGCAGAGCCGCCATGTGTGGGCTCTGTTTGCCGCCATGCTTCTTGGCGCAGTAAGCGGCCTCTACGACAAGTATATCATCTCGACACACGAGCTCGACCCCACCTTTGTGCAGGGTTGGTTTTCGGTCTATCAGTTGGTTATGATGACTATTATCGCATCGGCTGTGTGGCTACCACGCCGTGCTTCGGAGCGCCTCGAGTGGAGGTGGACAATACCCCTTATCTCGATATTTGTGTCGTGCGCCGACTTCTTCTACTACCACGCCCTCGACATGGAGGGGTCTATGATTGCCATCGTATCTATGATACGTCGCTCGTCTGTTGTTGTCACCTTTGCATGTGGTGCCCTGCTCTTTGGCGAGCGCAACCTTCGCACCAAGCTCCTCGACCTGATACTTATTATTATAGGTATGGTCTTGCTTGCTCTGGGCAGCACGGGACTTTAATTAGTAGCGAGGAATTAGTAAAGAGTTTTTAGGGACAACAGAGACGAAAGAGACGAAAGAGACGACAACGAAACTCGGGTATCATCTTTTTCTCTGCTCTCTCTGCTGTCTCTGCGCTTTGCCCCTTCTGCCCCTGTAATTAGCGCAAAGATAGGGAGCTTAAGGAGTTTAAGGAGTTTAAGGAATTTAGGGAGGAGCGCTATCAGCATTTATTAATTGGTAGAGGATTAAGACCAATAGGACCTTTAGGACCATTAGGACATTTGTCCGTGACCATCTTAATGGTCCTAAGGTCTTAAGGTCTTAAGGTCCTCATAATCTATCAAGCTTTAGTACTCACACCAATCTCATCAAAGGGTCATAAAGGTCTAAAAGGGTCAGAAAGGGTTGTAATACTCTTGTGACCCTTTTTGCCCCTTCTGCCCCTATAATTGGCGCAAAGATAGGGAGTTTAAGGAGTTTAGGGAGTTTAGGGAGTTTAGGGAGGAGCGCTATCAGCATTTATTAATTGGTAGAGGATTAAGACCAATAGGACCTTTAGGACCATTAGGACATTTGTCCGTGACCATCTTAATGGTCCCAAGGTCTTAAGGTCCTCA
>JAFZEX010000016.1 GCA_017560425.1 Alistipes sp. | reverse complement strand
CTTTCACCTTTCACCTTAAAATGAAGCTTAGTGTAGTCATACTCAATTGGAACGGACGTAAGCACCTCGAGCGCTTCTTGCCAAGCGTGGTGGAGCATACGTCGGGCGATGCCGAGGTTGTTGTTGCTGACAACGGCTCTTCGGACGACTCGTTGGTGTGGCTACGCATGAGATACCCCGAGGTGCGCACCATAGTGCTCGACCGTAACTATGGCTTTGCGGGGGGATATAACCGAGCGCTTAAGCAGATAGATAGCGACTATGTCTTGCTGCTCAACTCCGATGTAGAGGTTACGGCGGGGTGGTGGCAGCCACTTGTCGAGGTGCTGGATAATCAGGCGAGTGTCGCTGCCGTGGCGCCCAAGCTGCGCTCTGTGGAGCGACGTGACGAGTTTGAGTATGCTGGTGCTGCGGGAGGCTTCATCGACTACTTGGGCTATCCCTTTTGTCGTGGCCGCATACTCTCTACCGTAGAGCGTGACGAGGGTCAGTATGACGATTGCCGTGAGATATTTTGGGCAAGTGGCGCTGCTATGTGTTGTCGTCGTGAGGTGTTTACTAAGCTTGGAGGCTTCGACGAGGACTTCTTTGCACACATGGAGGAGATCGACCTGCAATGGCGCATGCAGCTTGCAGGGTGGAAGATTATGGTTGAGCCTCGCTCGGTGGTCTACCACCTTGGTGGCGGCACGCTCCCTGCATCGGCTCGCAAGATATACCTTAACCACCGCAACAACCTTGCAATGTTGTTTAAGTGCTCGTCACCCACGCAGCGCATGGTGGTGGCTGTGGTTCGCCCATTTACCGACATGCTCGAGGCGTTGGCACACCTCGTTATGTTGCACCCACAACGTGCATGGGCTGTTGTGAGAGCATGGGGCACATTCATAGCGTGGCACAAGGGGTTAAGCGCCAAGCGTAAGGCGATAGAGCGCACTAAAACCCCGCAGAACATATACCCAAAATCGATAGTGGTGCGTTATTTGTTTGGTCGTAGAAAATTTAATAACATGATATAATGCGTAGACTTATTATAATTCCCACATACAACGAGAAGGAGAATGTCGTAAAGATGATTCGTAGGGTCATGGCTCTTAGCCTTGGCTTCGACCTGCTTATTGTCGATGACTCTTCGCCCGATGGCACGGCGCAGCTTGTGCGAGAGCTACAACCCGAGTTCGAGGGTCGCCTACACATCGTTGAGCGTGCTGGCAAGCTTGGCCTTGGCACAGCATATATCCACGGCTTTAAGTGGGCGTTGGAGCGTGACTATGCCCGCATCTACGAGATGGATTGCGACTTCTCGCACAACCCCGACGACCTTGCTCGCCTCGATTCGATGCTCGATGAGAAGGATGTGGCTATCGGCTCACGCTACTCGAAGGGTGTGAACGTGGTGAATTGGCCTATGGGTCGTCTGCTAATGTCGTACTTTGCATCTAAGTATGTGCGCTTCGTAACACGCATGCCTGTCTACGACGCTACGGCGGGCTTTGTGGGCTATCGCCGTGAGGTGCTCGAGAGCATCGACTTCGACCGTGTGCAGATGAATGGCTACGGCTTCCAAATCGAGATGAAGTACTCGGCATGGAGGCTCAAATACAAGATTGGCGAGGTGTCGATAATATTTATCGACCGCACCGAGGGAACGTCAAAGATGTCGAGCGGAATATTTGGCGAGGCATTCTTTGGCGTGCTGAAGCTACCATTTAGAATAATCAGACGTAGAAAGAGATAGATTATGAGAAGAGATGCCGAAATGGCAACAACCCGACTTTTGGATGTCATGGACAAGCTACGTGCTGAGTGCCCATGGGATCGTGAGCAGACCTTCGACAGCCTGCGTAACAACACTATTGAGGAGACCTACGAGCTTGCCGATGCCATCACCGACAAGAATATGGAGGGCATAAAGGAGGAGCTTGGCGACCTGCTTTTGCACGTGGTGTTCTACTCGAAGCTTGGCGAGGAGCACGAGGCGTTCAACTACACCGATGTGGCTAACGCTGTGTGCGACAAGCTGATATATCGACACCCACATGTCTATGGCGATATTCATGCCGACACGCCCGAGGAGGTGAAGCAGAATTGGGAGGCGCTCAAGCTGCGCAAGAAGAGGCGCAAGAGTGGCACTTTGGGCGGTGTCCCCGTGTCGCTACCCGCTATGGTCAAGGCATTCCGCATTGGCGAGAAGGCAGCAGCAACAGGCTTCGATTGGGAGCATAAGGAGGATGTATGGGCAAAGGTTAAGGAGGAGCTTATGGAGGTAGATGCCGAGCTCGAGGCAAAGGATAAGGAGAAGCTCACCGACGAGATGGGCGACCTCTTCTTTGCGCTCATCAACGCCTGCCGCCTCTATGGCATCGACCCTGAGGGTGCGCTCGAGCGTACCAACAAGAAGTTTATCCGCCGCTTCGAGCACCTCGAGCACCGTGCCGAGGAGCAGGGCAAGAGCCTTCACGAGATGACTCTTCAGGAGATGGACGGATATTGGAATGAAGCAAAAGAGATTGAAAAACAGTAATATATAAAACAAACTATGGCACTTATTAGACCTGTACGTGGCCACGAGCCCGAGATTGGAAATGATACTTGGTTGGCAGAGAATGCAACAATCATCGGTAATGTGAAGATTGGCGAGAACTGCTCGATATGGTACAACGCTGTGTTGCGTGGCGACGTGAACGCCATTCGCATCGGCAACAACACAAACATTCAGGATGGCGTGGTTATCCACACCCTCTACGACGGCTCGAAGAACCCTTCGCAGACACACATCGGCGACTACGTGTCGGTGGGCCACAATGCCGTTATCCATGGCGCAATCATCGAGAACGACTGCCTCATAGGCATGGGCGCAACAATCCTCGATAATGCCGTTGTTGGCACCGGCTGCATCGTGGCAGCAAATGCCCTTGTGCTCTCAAACCAGAAGCTCGAGCCCTACTCAGTGTATGCTGGTGTCCCAGCCAAGAAGGTCAAGGACGTAACGCCCGAGCAGCGAGAGGAGATAATAAAAAGAACAGCAAGGGATTACTGCACCTACGCCTCTTGGTACAAGTAATTTCTAATTTCTTGTGATAAAGGGTCATCTACTGCCGCTAACAAATTGTTGTAGCAATGGGCAGTACGTCATAGTACAGCCCATCGCTCCAAAATTTGCCGAGCGTTGTATCTAACCCTTTCTAACAAGAAATATTTCTTGCAATAAGCGGTCATCTTCGGCACCAAGCTCACTGCCCCGAAAGGGGATATACGCATAGTATACCCCCTTCCGTGTCAGTTTCGACTTGGCGCCAAATCTAACCACTTCTATCAAGAAATTGGGTAGTGGGGGGAAAGGGCGTTTTGCCTTCCTAACTAATTTTGTTTCTGTGATTTAGAAACTATTAACAAAGCCTAAGCTTATGAAGTTTCGAAGTAGCATTCTTCCGCATGTGGTGATTGCCTTGGCGCTGAGCCTCGTGATCAACTTCTCGTATCTGCTTGTGCCGATAATCACCGATCAGGGTGGCGACAATCGTGGTGTGAGCGTCGAGGAGGCGGAGCATAGCGAGGGTGTGTTGCACCTGTCGAAAGACCTGCACGGATATATCGTCTGTGGCTGCGAGTTGCGTGATAGCACCTATGTAACCGGGTGGCAGGCACGCACGATGAAGCTTCAGGAGGGCGACACGCTGGTATTTACCGTACGTCCCGAGGCACATGTTGAGGGTGCGCACCCACGCCTCGATAGGGTGGTAAGGCGCAATGGCGAGAAGTTCGACCTCGACATGATATACGACCGCCCGAGTCGCACGGTGGAGTTTGTGTGGCAGATAACCTACTACGCCATACTCTCCTTCTTGCTTATATGCATCTTTGTGTTGATGCCTAAGCGCTCACGCTCAAGAGCACTCTATCTGCTCTATGCCGTGGTGCTGGCGGTGGTGGTCACTGCCGTGGCGATATACTTTGCCCCCGTGATGACATTCAAAGATGGCGTGATGCGCATAGGCTTCTTCTTCGAGAGCTCGCCACGTGACAATGTCTACCTTGTGGTGCTCACCAAGTCGTTGTTCATGCTTGTGGTGACGGCGCTCTACTCCTATATATATACTCTTATGCACGAGCGTCAGAAGATTGTTGTGGAGAACGAGCGACTAAAAACTGAAAACCTATCGACACGCTACAACATGCTGATGGGTCAGATAAACCCTCACTTCTTCTTCAACTCGCTAAACTCGCTCGCCATGCTTGTGCGTGAGCACGACGAGGAGCGTGCCCTGGAGTATATCGACCAGCTGTCGTACACCTTCCGCTACATAATTCAGAATGGTCAGAGCGAGCTAACGACACTACGTGACGAGATAGAGTTTGCACGTGCCTACATCTACCTATTTAAGATACGCTATGCCGACAAGCTATTCTTCGACATAGAGATCGACCCTGAGTATGAGTCGTGGCAGCTGCCTGCCTTGTCGCTACAACCCCTCATTGGCAATGCAGTGAAGCACAATAGCATAACAACGAAAAAGCCGCTAAGAGTGTCGATACGCATCGTCGATGGCGTGCTCGAGATTGAGAACCCTAAGCAGCCGAAGCTCGACGTGGAGCCATCGACAGGCATAGGCCTCGATAACTTGCGTAGCCGCTGGGAGATTGTTGCACACCAACATATCGAGATTGTTGAGGACGATAGCCGCTTCCTCGTGCGCCTGCCACTAACACAACCTAAAGCCTAAAAGATGATGAAAAGAGTTATAATTGTTGAGGACGAGACCGCTGCACAGGTAAACCTGCGTAGCATGCTCACGGCGCTTCAGCCCGATGTAGAGGTTGTCGAGGTGTTGGAGTCGGTGGAGGAGAGCGTCGAGTATTTCTCTAAGGAGGTAGATGCCGACGTAGTGTTTATGGATATTCACCTTGCCGATGGCGACTCGTTCCGCATATTTAAGAGCGTAGACATCAACATCCCGATAATCTTCACCACGGCCTACGACGAGTATGCCCTCGAGGCATTCAAAGTAAATAGCGTAGATTACTTGCTAAAGCCCTTCAAGGAGGAGGACCTACGTCGTGCCCTCGATAAGCTCGAGCGCCTAACATCTACCGAGCGTGCCACAGCAAAGCAGCATCGCAACGAGATGGTGCAGTCGGTGCAGAGCGAAGGTGTGCAGACTCTGCTTGTGCGATATAAGGATAAGATTATCCCCATAAAGCGTGAGGAGGTGGCATTCTTCTACACTTCGGAGGATCAGGTTACGCTAACCACGCTCGACGAGCGCCGCTATCCTGTGGATAAGACCCTCGAGGCACTATCGCAACAACTTGCTGGTGATGAGTTCTACCGTGCCAACCGCCAATTTATCATCTCACGCCGTGCTGTGAAGGATATTGCCGTGTGGTTTGGTAGCCGCCTGGCGCTTAACCTGGTGGTGGAAACGCCCGAGCGAATTATTATATCGAAGGCTCGAGTGTCCGATTTCAAGCAGTGGCTACAGTCTGTTCGCCCCGCCAAATAGTCGCTTCACATAGCGGTTTGTCCGTTTGACCGACATGCCGACTCCAAATCGTAGTTTAGGGTTGTAACTTTGTATCAAGAAAAGTAACAAAGTACAACCCTTTAAATTATTACTACTATGAGAAAGATGTTAGTTTTGAGCTTCGTGCTCTCAGTAATGGCAATCGGCAGTGCAGTGGCAAACGATGTAAATAGCGCAGTAGAGCGTGGCCCACGCAAGGTGAATGTACATATCAACATGCCTCCTTGCAACTGCCCACCACGCCACGTAAGCCCACACAAGGCGGCATGTCACGAGTGTGCTCCGTGCCACAACAACCACCGCGCTTGCAAGCCTAACCGCCCAGCGCCACACTTCAACCATAAGGGCGCTCCAGCAAAGCCTCACGGTGCTCCAGCAAAGCCTCATGGCAACAGGCCAGCACCAGGCAAGCCAGCACCAGGCAAGCCAGCACCCCGCAGATAATTTCTCGTGATAAGCACCAATCTTCGCCCCCAAGCTCATTGCCCTGAAAGGAGATGTACGCTAAGTACACCCCCTTCCAGGGCAATTTCGACTTGGTGACAAATCTTGGTACTTCTAACGAGAAATTAGTGCGCTGATTGAGGTGGGCAGGGGCTGGGATAGATAGGAGCGCTTCGCTTGATGGGAGCGCTAAAGCTTGATGGGAGCGCTAAAGCTTGATGTGAATTTCCCATTTATCTCATTTATCCCATTCGTCTCATTCGTCCCATTTATTCCTCTCTCACTTTTTACCTTTTTTGTCGCCTCACCCGCCAATTTGGGCGATTCACCCCTCGATGGATTGATTTTTGAAAAAAAAAAGATTACTTTCGCAGAGCGAAAGAGTCACTACCTAAAAACAGAAAATAAGTTAATAAAACAATATGAAGCGACTACTTATTCTTTTTATGATGCTGTGCATGGCACTCCCAGCCATGGCGCAGTCGGGCCGCTTGACGGCAAAGATTGTGGACATGGAGACCAAGGAGGGCATTATCGGTGCTATCGTCGAGCTACAGTCGAAGAGCAATCCTAACATTCGCAAGCACAACACAACGGGTGCTGGCGGTAATGTTTCAATCGTGGGTCTTGCCGCTGGCGACTACACCATGTCAATCGCATTTATCGGCTATACGCCATATAGTGCCGACGTGAAGATTTCGGGCAACACCAACCTTGGCACCGTGGAGCTTGCTCCTGGTGTGGCTATCGAGGCTGTTGTTAAGGAGGTGCAGGCGTTGCGCACATCGCAGAATGGCGACACCGTGGCATATAATGCCGCAGCCTTCAAGGTGGCAGCGGATGCCGACGTTGAGGGTCTTATCAAGAAGATGCCAGGTATCACCGTGACTAATGGTCAGGTGGAGGCTCAGGGCGAGCAGGTCAAAAAAATCTTCGTTGATGGCAAGGAGTTCTTCGGCGAGGATGTATCAACAGCCCTCAACTCGCTTCCAGCACAGGCAGTAGATCGTGTAGAGGTCTTTAATAAGCTATCGGATAATGCCGAGTTCTCGGGCATGGACGATGGCGAGGGATACAAGGCTATCAACATCGTGACACACGCTAATATGCGTCAGGGTGTATTTGGTAAGGTATATGGTGGCTATGGCTATCAGCCCGACATCGACGGCTCGCCAGCAGAGCTAAACTTCCAAAACACAGATATATACAACCCTCAGGTGAGCGATGTTACGTCGCACCATAAGTATAACTTTGGTGGTAACATTAATATCTTCCAGGACAATCACCGTGTGTCGGTTATCGGCTTGCTCAACAACGTAAACCAGCAGAACTTCTCGTTTGAGGATATCCTTGGCGTTACCGGTGGTGGCGGCGGCATGGGTGGCGGCATGGGTCGTGGCCCTGGCCGTGGCGTAGGCCAGTACATGGTGCGCCCACAGAGTGGTGTGGCAAATGTCGGCTCTATCGGTGTGCAGTACACAGGTGCTTGGGGCGAGAAGGATGCCGTGAAGCTCAACGGATCATACTTCTTCAACAATACACACACTCGCAACAAGAGCTTGTTGCAGAAGTGGTATGAGTCGCCATCGCCTAACGACTACCTCGAGCAGGAGGGCGAGTCGGAGACTGAGAATATGAACCACCGTCTTAACCTACGCCTCGACTGGCGCATAAATAAGAATATGTCGCTCATGTCACGCACCAACTTCAGCTTCCAGGGCAACAACCCTTATAGCCAGCAGTATGGTGAGCTTGTGGGCCAGACCCCAGGCGACGACCGCTACGAGATTTTGTACAACGGCTCTGAGGCATCGTCACAGGCGGTGCGCTTCAGTGAGTTCTTGCAGTATCGTGTGAACTTGGGTAAGGTGGGTCGTACAATCACGGTTGATGGCCGCTACGCCTTGCGTAACACCATCAAGTCGAACACAAACAACTTCTCGACACTCGCTACCGACTACGATGCAGAGTTGCCTATTCTTCGCTACGTGTCGTCGTTCGCACCACAGGGCGAGACCGACCTACGTGCTAACGTGACATACACCGAGCCTATTGGCAAGAACTCGCAGCTTAGCCTTCAGTATCGCTTCGAATATGAGGATCAGGAGATTGAGAAGACTGCATATATCACCGGCGCAGACTACGACATCACAGGCCTTGTGCCCGATGCGTCGCTATCGTCGCTCACCAAGAGCATCAGCATGGAGCACCGTGTGGGTCCTGGTTATCGCTACGCTAAGGGCAAGAACACCGTGGTGGCAAACGTCTACTATCAGCACTCTATCCTCGACGGTGTGGTCAAGGGCGAGAACATCAAGCGTGACTACGACCACGTGACATACTTCCTTATGACCAACGTGGCGTTCAACCCTCAGAACACTCTCCGCATCTTCATCAACTCGTACACTCAGAACCCTGATGTGCGCAACTTGCAGGATATCTACGACGTGTCGAATGCCCAGTACCTATCGAAGGGTAACCCTAACTTGCGCTCGTCGTACAACCACCGCATGAACTTCCACTATGTGCGCTCGAACATCGAGAAGGGTCGCACCTTCATGTGGATGTTCTCGGCACAGCTTACTCAGGACTACATAGGTCAGAGCATCAGCTACAACCCTGGTAACATCGACATCGACGGCAACGTATACAACCCATTGCAGTACTCGACATATGAGAATATGGATGGCTACTACAACCTACGTACGCACATCAGCTACGGCTTCCCTGTGTCGCCTATCAAGTGTAACCTCAACCTCTCGGCAGGAGTGAACTACTCGCACACACCATCGATGATCGACGGCTTGATGAACTACACAAGCAACATGGGCTACGACGCTCGATTGTCGTTGGGTAGTAACATCTCGGAGAAGCTCGACTTTACTATCGAGTGGAACGGTACGTTTAACGATGCCCGCCAGTCGTTGATGAAGGGCGATGTGCGCAACGCTCGCAACCAATACTTTAGCCACACGGCATCGGGTCAGCTTAAGTGGGTATTCTGGAAGGGCTTTACGCTCACAGGTGCTGTGAACTACAACCAGTATATTGGCTTTACGAACAACTACAACGAGGACTTCCTCATCTGCAACGTATACCTCGGCAAGAAGCTCTTCAAGAACCAGCAGGGCGAGGTACTCGTGGGCGTAAACGACCTTCTTAACCAGAATAAGGCGTTTGCTCGCACCGTGGGTAGCGGTTATACGCAGAACGCATGGAATAGCGTCATCGGTCGCTACTTCACCGTGCAGTTCAACTACAACCTCCGCTACTTCGGCAAGAAGGGCTCAAAAAATATTGACGACTACGACGGCATGGGTCAGAAGGGTGGTATGCCATTCCATAGTGGTGGACGTCCGCCAATGCCGCCTATGCACCGATAATTTGTTGTTATAAGGGCGCATCAGCGACCTGTCCCAAAAAGTTGAGCACCCGAGGCAGTACTACTTGTACTATCCTCGGGTGCTCACTTTTGCGATAGATCAAGCCTAACCCCGTTTAGCAAGAAATTGAGCGCTTAGGAATGTGGGTAGGGGCAAAGGTAAATTAAGCGGCAAAAGGGTATTAAAGTGGCAGAAAGGGTAATTTTTCGCTACCCGTTGGACTCTTTGGACTCTTCGCCTCCTATTTATTCCTCACTGCTAATTCCTCATTCCTAATTAATCTCGTGCGAAGCACGCTACACACCACACAAAAAAAGCACCCGAAAAGGGTGCTTCTTTTCTAAGAATATTTTTGAGTTTAGTTCTCTGCGAAATACTTGTAGAAGTATGGCAAAGTCTCAAGACCCTTGTCGAACTGGTCGAGGCCGTAGCTCTCGTTTGGAGAGTGGATAGCGTCCTTCGAAAGACCAAAGCCGAGCAAGATAGACTTGATGCCGAGGATGTTCTCGAAGCCCGAGATGATTGGAATTGAGCCACCTGAGTAGAATGGCAATGGCTTAACACCAAATGTAGTCTCCACGGCCTTCTCTGCAGCCTTGTATGCTGGGAGGTCGGTAGGCGATACGTAAGGAGCACCACCGTGCAAGAACTTAACATCTACCTTCACGCTCTTAGGAGCAATGCGGCGGAAGTGCTTCTCGAAGAGCTTAGCAATCTTCTTGAAGTCCTGGTTAGGCACCAAGCGCATAGAGATCTTTGCGTAAGCCTTAGATGGGATAACGGTCTTTGTGCCCTCGCCGGTGTAGCCGCTCCAAATGCCGTTTACGTCGAGCGATGGGCGGATACCTGTGCGCTCCATGGTGGTGTAGTCTACCTCGCCAGCAACGTCGCCAAGTGAGAGTGCCTTCTTGTACTCGTCGAGTGAGAATGGGGCCTTGTTGAGTGCCTTGCGCTCAGCATCGCTAAGGATGCGCACGTCGTCGTAGAAGCCAGGGATAGTGACACGGCCAAACTCGTCGGTGAGCTCAGCAACGAGCTTAGCAAGCACGTTGGCAGGGTTAGCCACAGCGCCACCAAACAAGCCTGAGTGAAGATCCTTATCAGGGCCTGTAACCTCCACCTGCATATATGTCAAGCCACGCAAGCCCGCAGTGATAGTAGGGCAGTCGAGGCCAATCATCGAGGTGTCAGAGACGAGGATGATGTCTGCCTTGAGCTTCTTCTTGTTGTCGGCGCAGAACTTATACAAGCTTGGTGAGCCAATCTCCTCCTCGCCCTCGAGCATGAACTTAACGTTGCATGGAAGGGTGTCGGTAGCCACCATCGCCTCGAAAGCCTTGGCGTGCATGAAGAGCTGACCCTTGTCGTCGTCGGCACCACGACACCAGATTCTGCCGTCCTTGATCTCTGGCTCGAATGGGTTGGTCTTCCACTCGTCGATAGGGTCCTCAGGCATAACGTCGTAGTGGCCATAAACCAACACGGTCTTTGCCTTAGGGTCGATAATCTTCTCGGCATATACTACGGGGTTGCCCTCGGTAGGAAGCACCTCGGCACTATCGGCACCCGCCTTAACCAACGACTGTGCCAACCACTCGGCGCAGCGCACCATATCCTGCTTGTGGATCGATGGCTGAGCACTGATTGAAGGTATGCGAAGAAGGTCGAAAAGCTCCTCAAGGAAACGCTCTCTGTTCTGCTTGATGTACTCTGTTGCTTGTTTCATATAGGTATAGTTTTAGTGTTTATTAAGTTTTGTTATGCCTTGCAGATTTGGTCAATTTCGGAAATGAAGCGCTTTGCCAAAGCATCTGCCTCAGCCATGGTGTGTGCCTCGGTGTAGATGCGAATAATAGGCTCGGTGTTCGACTTGCGGAGGTGTACCCAGCTATCAGCAAAGTCGATCTTCACGCCATCAATATCATTGACCTTCTCGCCTGAATACTTGCTCTTTACGCTCTCCAAAATCTTGTCTACGTTGATCTCGGGCGTAAGCTCAATCTTGTTCTTCGAAGCGAAGTATGCAGGGTAGGTCTTTCTAAGCTCCGACATGGTTAAATCCATGCCTGCAAAATAGGTCAAAAAGAGAGCAACGCCCACCAACGCATCACGGCCATAGTGAAGCTCAGGATAGATAACACCACCGTTACCCTCGCCGCCGATAACAGCGCCTGTGTCCTTCATCTTCTTAACCACGTTCACCTCGCCCACAGCGGCAGCAGCATAGTCGCAACCCTCGTAGCGGTGTGTAATGTCGCTGAGTGCTCGTGACGATGAAAGGTTAGATACGGTGTTACCCTTTGTGTGGCGCAACACGTAGTCGGCAACAGCCACCAACGTATACTCTTCAACAAACATCTCGCCATTCTCCATGACAAACGCCAAACGATCGACATCGGGGTCTACAACAACGCCAAGGTCGGCACCCTCACGGCGGATAACCTCCGAGATCTCGGTGAGGTTCTCGGGAAGTGGCTCAGGGTTGTGGGCAAACTCGCCGGTAGGCTCGCAGTTAAGCTCAACAACCTCGCAGCCGAGCTCACGCAAAAGCTCAGGGATGACAACGCCACCAACAGAGTTCACGGCATCAACAACAACCTTGAACTTGCGCTTGCGCACAGCCTCGACATCTACGAGCTTAAGAGCCAACACCTGCTCGATATGCTTGCGGTTGAAGTCCTCACGAAGAACAACCTTGCCGATGTGGTCGATGGTAGGGTAGCTAAAGTCGTTGTCCTCGGCCATCGCCAACACCTGCTTGCCCTCCTCGTCGTTGAGGAACTCGCCATGCTCGTTCAAAAGCTTGAGGGCGTTCCACTGGCGTGGGTTGTGCGATGCGGTGATGATGATACCGCCATCGGCCTTATGAGTGATTACTGCCATCTCTGTGCCAGGGGTGGTACAGAGGCCCACGTTGATGACATCTACGCCTGTGCCGAGGAGTGTTCCCTCGACCAACGAATCGACCATGGAGCCCGAGATGCGAGCGTCGCGACCCACCACAACGGTGATGCGCTTGCCAGGATTCTTATCTTTGATAAGGCGTGCGTAGGCTGTTGTAAACTTGACAACATCAATGGGTGTAAGGTTGTCGGCAGCGTGGCCACCGATAGTGCCACGGATACCCGAAATCGACTTAATGAGTGTCATATTCTCCCTAAAATCTATTTTATTAGTAAAAAACGTCGTAAAAGTTTTGCTATTTCTGACAAAATTATTAATTTTACACGAATATTAAAAATAAATTGTAGATAAATTATTTCAAGATATGAGAACAATACCATCTTCTGAGCTGATAATCAATGCAGATGGCTCTATTTTTCATCTTCATTTGAAGCCCGAACAACTCGCCGATATCGTTATCTTGGTGGGCGACCCAGCACGTGTGGCTATGATTGCCGAATATTTCGACACTAAGGAGTGCGAGGTGGCTAATCGTGAGTTCTTGACAGTGACAGGAACATACAAGGGCAAGCGCATGACAGTGATGTCTACCGGCATCGGCATCGGAAATATCGACATCAGCGTGGTGGAGCTCGACGCCTTGGCAAACATCGACTTCGAGACTCGTCAGGCTAAGTCTGAGTTCCGTCAGCTCACGCTCGTGCGCCTTGGCACGTCGGGAGCTATCCAGCGTGATATCGAGGTGGGTGAGGTTGTCTTTGCCCGCACGTCGCTCGGCTTCGACGGCTTGTTGTCATACTACGCTGGTCGTGACGAGGTGTGCGACCTTGCGCTCGAGGAGGCATTCTCGAACCATACAGATTGGTACTCGAAGCTCCCAGCGCCATACTTCGTTGATGCATCGAAGGAGCTTTTCGACCACTTCAAAGACTCGGTGCGTGAGGGTATCACCATCGCTGCCCCAGGCTTCTACGCTCCTCAGGGTCGCTACGTGCGCATAGCGCCACACGACCTTAAGCTAAACGAGAAGATCGAGTCGTTCGAGTTCGAGGGTCGTCGCATCACCAACTTCGAGATGGAGGGCTCAGCCCTTGCAGGCCTCGCAGCCTTGATGGGTCACCGTGCCGCAACAATCTGCACAATCATCGCACAGCGTGTAGCCAAGAACGCTTGCACCGACTACAAGCCATTCGTGCGTAAGATGATTGAGATGGCACTCGACAAACTCGCTGCGTTGTAACAAGGAGATTTTTGCATCAAGCTCATTGCCCCCTCTGACAACAAATTATTCTTGCGGGTGTGGCTACGACAAACAATTGATTGAAAAACAAAAAAATAATAACAAAATAAAAAACTAACAATTATGAAATTTACTGTATCAAGCTCAGCGCTTCTATCGCTACTTGCAACAACGGGTAAGGCTATCAGCAACAAGAACACCCTTCCTATCCTCGACTACTTCCTTCTTGAGCTCAAGGATGGCGACCTTACGGTTACTACCTCTGACCTCGAGACAACACTCGTGGGTCACCTCCAGGTGGACAACGTGGAGCGTGAGGGTGTTATCGCAGCGCCAGCAAAGCTCATGCTCGACTCGCTCAAGGAGTTCCCAGAGATGCCTCTTGAGTTCGACGTGAACGACACTACATGGGAGATCAAGGTTAAGTGGGCAAGCGGCTCATTGTCGATCCCTGGTGCAAGCGCCGTGAGCTACCCAGCAGTGCAGGGCGTAGGTGCCGAGCACAAGGAGATACTCATGGACGTGGATATGCTCATCTCAGGCATCAACAAGACAATCTTTGCTACTGCCGATGACGAGCTTCGCCCTGTGATGAATGGTGTATACTTCAACTTCGAGGAGGGCAAGGTAACATTCGTGGCTACCGACGCTCATAAGCTTGTGCGCTCAATGGCTGACTGCGTAGATGTAGACTTTAACGCATCGTTCATCTTGCCTAAGAAGCCAGCTAACTTGCTCAAGGGTATGCTCGTGAAGGAGAGCGCTCCTGTGCGCATCATGTTCGACGCTAAGAACGTTATCTTCCAGCTCTCGAACCACAAGCTCGTATGCCGCCTCATCGAGGGTAACTATCCTAACTACAACGCTGTAATCCCTACGGCTAACCCTAACAAGGTGCTCGTAGACCGTGTAGAGCTCGTGAACGGCATCAAGCGTGTTGCAGTATGTTCTAACCCAACAACAAACCTTATCCGCATGGATATCGGTGGCAACAAGATCAGCCTCGCAGCGCAGGATATCGACTTCTCGGTATCGGCTAACGAGACTATCTCATGCAGCTATGAGGGCAACCCTGTGACCATCGGCTTCAAGTCTACATTCCTTGTTGAGATCCTATCTAACATCGACACTCCAACCGTTGTTATCGAGCTTGCTGACTCAACACGTGCAGGTGTGTTCAAGCCTGTGTACGACGATAAGCGTGCGTCAGAGGTGCTTATGCTTCTCATGCCAATGATGATCAACGCATAATTTTTTGTGATAAGGGGTCATCTTCGGCACCAAGCTCATTGCCCCGAAAGGGGATATACGTTAAGTATACCCCCTTCCGTGTCAATTTCGACTTGGCACCAAATCTAACCCCTTCTAACAAAAAATAATTTGTTGTGATAAGGGGTCATCTACTGCCGCTAACAAATTGTTGAAGCAATGGGCAGTACCTCAAGTACAGCTCATCGACAAAAATTTCGCCGAGCGTTGTATCTAACCCTTTCTAACAAAAAATTGGGTTTAAGCGATAAGGGGTCATCTTCGGCACCAAGCTCATTGTCCCGAAAGGGGATATACGTCGAGTATACCCCCTTCCGTGTCAATTTCGCTTGGCACCACATCTCACCCCTTCTAACAGCAAATTGGGTGCTGATAGAAATGGGATAAATGGGATAAATGGGATAAATGGGGAAGATGGGATAGATGGTGAAGATGTGGTTGTGGTGTCTGCAGCTCATCGATCATATTAACCCTATCAAGCTTTAGCGGTCCGATTAACCCTAATTAATGCGCCCTCTAACACAGACCGAAATGAAACGACTATTATACCTTTTGCTTGCGTTGCCGTTGGTGTTTGCGGCGTGTGAGCCTAATAGCGCAGATCCACTGCCCGAGGAGCAGCCTGAGGAGCAGCCCGATGAGAAACCCGACGAGGATCCCGAGCCTGTGGAGCAGCCGTCGCTGACGCTAACATCGGACTCTATTATAGAGCTTACGATGGAGGGTGGCGAGGCAGAGATTAGCTACACCCTCGAGAATGCTGTTGAGGGCATTGGCGTTGTGGTGGCGTGCGATGCTGGCTGGGTTGAGAGTAAGGTGTTTGCTGCTGAGGGCAAGATAACCTTGACCGTAGAGCCCAACGAGGGAGATGCTCGTGAGGCAACGCTCGTGGTAAGCTACATACGAGAGTCGTTCAAGGTGGTGGTGAAGCAGGAGGGTAAGCCCTTTGATGGCTATGTGCTTAGCTATGCAACGGGAACACACTACCTGCCAGGATATTGGGAGCTAACGCCCGAGAACCACAACTACTACTTGGTGCTATCAGATGTCGATAACTTTGCAACATATGCGCCAAATGCCGCATACCTCGAGCTCGACCTATGGGCAGCAACGGAGGGCGAAGGTGGCGCAGTGCCAGCGGGCGAGTATGTGCTCGATGTGAATGATAGCGGTGCTGCGGGAACAATAGGTTGCAGCTATACACGCTTCCTGGGAATGGATGCCAACCAAATACCCGTGGTATGGATACTTCCCACCGAGGGCAAGGTAGTCGTAGACGAAAATGGCATGGAGGGGTATCTGCGTGACGAGTATGGCGAGGTGACATTCCGTTATCGTGGCTCGCTCCTATTCCCCGTAGAAGAGCAACAAGAATAGCATAAAATAGAGATTATGAACCTACAACTAAAACGACCCATAATATTCTTCGACCTCGAGACAACAGGTGTCGATACCTCACATGACCGCATCGTGGAGATATCGATGATAAAGGTGGGTGTTGATGGAACAAAGCAGATAAAGACACGTCGCATAAATCCCGAGATGCCGATACCTGCCGAGGCAACAGCCGTGCATGGCATATCGGACGAGGATGTTAAGGACGAGCCTACATTCAAGCAGATAGCAAAGTCGTTGGCGCAGTTTATCGAGGGTTGCGACTTCGGAGGCTTCAACTCAAATCGCTTCGACCTGCCCGTGCTTGTCGAGGAGTTTTTGCGTGCTGGCGTGAGCGTCGATTTCAAGCGTCGCAAGTATGTCGATGTGCAGAACATATTCCACAAGAAGGAGCAGCGCACGTTGGTGGCAGCGTATAAGTTCTACTGCGACAAGGATCTCGAGAATGCCCACTCGGCAGAGGCCGACACCATGGCGACATACGAGGTATTGGAGGCGCAGATTGAGCGCTATGGCGACATAGGCTGCACCGTGGAGGAGCTGGCGGCATTCTCGTCGCATGGCCAGACGGTGGACTTTGCGGGACGCATAGCCCTAAACGAGAAGGGCGAGGAGGTATTCACCTTCGGCAAGTATAAGGGACGCACGGTGGTGGAGGTGTTCCAAAAAGAGCCAAGCTACTACACATGGTTGCAGAATGGTGACTTCCCACAATATACGAAGAACATCTTCACGGAGATATACTTCAAACTAAAGCAAGGAAACTAACTAAGAAACATAAACCAGATAACGATGAAACTTATTAGATTTGTTTTGCCTCTGCTCATGCTCACCATAGTGGTGGGTGCTAAGGCACAGACAACCGAGCAGGTAGTGGTTGTTAATGGCAAGATGTGCATCGTGCACACCGTTGTCGAGAACGACACATTCTACTCATTGGCGAAGCACTACGATGTGCCTCTAAAACAGATTATTCAGATTAATGGCGAGGAGAATGCCGAGAAGTTGGCGGTGGGAGCTAAGATCTATATTCCATACAACGAGAAGGTAGAGAAGCGCACAACAAAGGAGAAGGTGGCAGCGGCTGAGGATGCACCAAAGAGCATCGATGGCGACTTCATCATTCACACCATTGTTGCGAACGACACGCTTTACTCTATTGCCAAGCACTACAAAATATCTCTCGACCAGCTTATCGCTGACAACCCTGATGCTGATGCTCACAACCTAACAGTGGGCAGCACACTCCTTGTGCGCACAGCGAAGGTGGGCTATGCCTCAATAAAGGATATCGACAAGGAGATTAAGCGTTACGAGAAGGAGGCCGATGATAATAAGACCGATAAGGTTAAGTATCACACCGTGGCTTATGGCGACACTCTTTACTCGTTGGCACGCCGATACAAGACCACCGAGCAGGAGATCATGGCGCTCAACGGCTTCACATCGTCGGATCAGCTACTCTCAGGCATGAAGATCATCGTGCATGGCATGGTGGCAGATGCCCCTGTAGCTGTAGAGAAGGTAGAGAAGGCTGAGGAGCAGGTAGCCGAGGCAGAGCCAGCTGAGGAGCAGCCTAAGGGTGTTGTGCCTATGTATGAGTTCTCGTTCAACGCCGACTCGTTGATTAGCTATGTTCAGCACAACGGCTTTAACCATGAGCTCGACGAGCAGAAGAAGGAGCAGATCGACAGCATGGAGGCTGAGCAGAAGGTGCGCATACCTTCGTTTAAGCGCTTTGCACGTGGCGAGCAGCTTAACGTGGTTATTATGTTGCCTATGCACCGTGATGGTAAGATTGTTAAGGCTTTCGTAGACCACTATCGTGGTATGTTGCTCGCATTTAAGGCGTTGCGCAGCGAGGGCTACTCAATCAACGTAACCGTGTTCGACACCGAGCGTACTGCCGTGCGCATTAGCGAGATTATGGAGACCGAGGCGTTCAAGAATGCCGACATGCTCATTGGCCCTATCTACGCTGAGGAGGTGGCAATGGTGCTTCCTTTTGCCGAGGAGAAGAATATCCCTGTGATCAACCCTCTAACCGATATCGACCCAGCAGTGGTGTCGAGCCCTGTGCTCTTCCAGATGCAGGCCGACAAGAAGTATCAGTATGAGAAGTATGCTCATATCCTCGATGGTAGCTATCAGATAAACATCATTCTTGGTCCAACAAACGACATGGAGTATCTCAACGAGGTGCTTGCACTCACCGAGGGTCTACCACGCCGCTTGCTCAATGCACGCATCGGCCGTGAGGTGGCGCTCAACTTGCGCAACGATGATGGCTCGAATGGTGTTGCTGTGTCTAAGTCGTCGTTGGTGCGTGGCGCAGGCAAGAAGGCAATCTTCGTGGTGGCAAACCGTGACCACGACATCGGCATGATCTTGAAGAACATCGGTGAGCACTCTGAGAGCATGACCCAGGGCGGTGCTAACGACTGCTTCGTGGTGGCAAGCCGTAAGATTGACAACCTTACATATGTCGATCGTGAGGGCTTCTTCACATCGGGCGTGTCGTTGATTACACCTTACAACATGCACCGCACCGACAACATTCCTATCAAGATCTTCGAGGCAGACTTCTTGCAGACATACGGCATCCTTCCTACGCCTTATGCTGGTCGTGGCTACGACGCTGTGATGATGTTCTGCACAAAGATGCACACAGGCTTGGATAAGTATATTCTCTTGGAGCGTATCACTCCACTTGCTACACCTTACCAATTTAAGTGGGAGGACGGCATGTTCGTGAATACCGAGTGGGTGAACATCCAGTACGATCGTTTCTTCTCAGTTAGATACGAGTAGTATGGCAAACAACCTATCGTCGCCCATTCCCGAGAAGACCATCGAGCGCCTTAGCGAGTATCGCCGCACGCTGCTCAAGTGTCATGCAGGAGGTATCACGCATATCTTCTCGCATGTGTTGGCAGGCATGCACGGCATCACCGCCGTTCAGGTGCGTCGTGACCTGATGCTCATAGGCTTCTCGAGCGACACGAAGAAGGGCTACGACGTGAAGGTGCTCATCGACTTTATCGACGGAATACTATATAGCGAGCAGCCTATGAGTGTCGCCGTGATTGGCATGGGACACCTCGGCCAGGCGGTCACTCGCTACTTCAACGATAAGGGTCTTAAGCTGCGCATCACGGCGGCATTCGACATCGACGAAGAGAAGGTGGGTCGAAGAATAGATGGTGTGCCTTGCTACCATATAAACGAGTTTGAGAAGCAGGTGGAGGAGCTCGACATTAGCATCGTTATCGTGTCGTTGCCAACATCTGTTGCCTCGTCGCTCGTGCTTCCGATAATCAATGCGGGCATCAAGGGTGTGCTCAACTTTACATCAGCACCGCTCAACTTCCCGCAGGGCATCGTGGTGGAGAACTACGATATCACCACACTTCTTGAGAAGGTTGCCTACTTCGTGAAGGTTGCCGACAATTAGTATGCAGATTTTTTACGGCTTTGAAAATATCACTCTCGAACGACCCACCGTAGTTAGCGTTGGGTCGTTTGACGGTGTGCACCGTGGCCATCGCGAGCTCTTGGAGCGTGTGCGAGGTGTGGCGCATGAGTTAGGTGCGCTAAGTGCCGTGGTTAGCTTCGAGCCCCACCCACGCATCGCCATGGGGCGTGCCGAGGGTATGCGCCTGCTCACGTCGATCGAGGAGCGTGCCCTGCTCTTGGAGCGTGAGGGCATCGACATATTTGTCGTGGCGCACTTCGACGAGAGGTTTCGAGAGCAGACATTCGAGGAGTTTGTGCGAGGTAGCCTTGTGGCTCGGCTCGGCATGCGTGGCATGGTTGTGGGGTATAACCACCGCTTGGGCCGTGGTAGCGAGGGTAGCTACGAGAGCCTTCTACCGCTGGGTGCGAAGCTCGGCTTTAGGGTTGAGCGTGTCGAGCAGTTTACTGCCTCGGGAGGTAAGGTTAGCTCGACGGTTGTTCGCAACCTCTTCGACTGTGGCGATGTGGAGCGTGCCTGCGACCTGCTTGGTCATCGCTATGTTGTCATGGGCGCAGCGCACGAGGGCGTGCTACGTGTTGCCGATAGATATAAGCTAATCCCTGCCGATGGCGAGTATAGGGTGAATATCTTGGGCTGTGGCGAGGGTGTTGTGCGCATTGCTGAGGGCACGATCTTCGTTGATGAGAGTCTTAATGGTGAGATAATTTTAGAGTTTTAGCTATGCTAAGTTTTGAACATAAGCTACGTGTGGAGTATCACCATACCGACCAGATGGGTATCGTGCACCACTCCAACTATATCAAGTTTTTTGAGGCGGCACGCACCGAGTGGCTCCGTGCGGCGGGATTGACCTATGCCGAGATGGAGCGTCGTGGGGTGATGATGCCCATTGTCGATGTGCAGATAAAGTATCGCCAGCCCGCCTACTACGACGAGGTGCTGTCGATTATCACGTCGGTAAGCGAGATGCCCATGGCACGCATGACCTTCCACTACGAGATTCGTGGCGAAGATGGCAGAGAGGTTGCCTCGGGCATGACAACACTCGGATTTATCGATAGCATAACACGCCGACCACAGCGTGTTCCTCAGTGGCTCATGGAGGTGCTCGAGCGAATGTAGCCGAGCCTACGATGCCGCCCAAATACCGCCAAAAAAAACTCCTAACCTATGCGAAAAGTAGTACTCTTTGTTTGTACGTTGTTTCTTGCTGCCACTATGTCGTCGCCACTCATGGGTGCTACGGCGGCTATGCAGCACGACGACAACGAGCAAGATAGCCTTGTTATGTGCGACGATTTCTTTGCGCACCTTGTCGAGTTTAGCCACGAGCAACGACTCGAGGTCGCCCGTCGCAAAGCCGTCGTAGACTCGTTATCTACGCTCCCCGCAACGCCTACGGAGCGAGTGCTACGTTTGGCATGCGTGGGCGATATGATGCTTGGCGTGAACTATCCCTCGCCACGCCTCGCCCAAAACGACGGCCGCAACCTCCTCGATGATGTGCGTAGCTACCTCGTTGATGCCGACTTTGCGCTGGGCAACCTTGAGGGCGTGTTGCTCGACCAGGGTGGTGTGCCACGCTATGGCCCTGACTCGAAGAATGCCCATATGTTCCGCATGCCGCAGCGCTATGCCATGAGGTTTGCCGAGGCGGGCTTCGACTTCTTGTCGATGGCAAATAACCATACCCTCGACTTCGGCGCTCAGGCTATAAATAGCACCATCAAGTCGCTCAAGGGTGCCGGCATCGCCTATGCTGGCGTGCAGAATATGTGCGAGTATGCCGTTGTTGAGCGTGATGGCATTCGCTATGGCATCTGCGCCTTCGCCCCTAATAGGCTTATGTGCGACCTGCACAACTTGGCGCTCGGCGAGAGGCTTGTTAAGAAGCTGCGCAACGAGCTTAAGTGCGACATAGTGATAGTGTCGATACATGGTGGCGCCGAGGGCCCCACAGCATATCGTGTGACACGCAAGAACGAAACGTTTATAGGCTACAGCCGAGGCAATGTCTACGCCTTTGCGCATAGATGTATAGATGCGGGTGCCGACCTTGTCTATGGCCATGGACCACATGTGGTGCGAGGCATGGAGCTATATAAGGGTAAGCTCATTGCCTACTCGTTGGGTAACTTCTGCACACCCTTTGGCATGAATCTTAATGGTAGATGTGGCTATGCCCCCGTGCTCCTTGTCGATATCACGCCCGAGGGCGAGTTCCGTGGCGGACGCATCGTCCCCGCCATTCAGCCCTACGGCGTAGGATCCAAGATAGATGCCACGGGCACGGTAATCCGTGAGCTCCAAACCCTCAGCCGAACAGACTTCCCCGAGTCGAAACTCGTGATAGCGGACGATGGAACGTTAAGCGTCAAGGAATAAAAATATAGCCAGACTTTGCGGTCTGGCTATATTTATTATATAAGGTATGCTTACTCGATGAGCGAGATGCTACGCTGGATAAAGTCGGTGAGGTTCTTGCCCTTGAGAAGACCGTTTGAGAGCAGTGCAAGGTCGATAATTTGGCGTACCTTGCGGTTGCCCTTGCCAATCTCCTCGAGGCGTGAGCTACGCTCCTGGCGAAGCTCCACAACACGCTCAGAGAGCGTGGTGCGCATGTCGCGCTCCTCCTGCGTTAGCTCCTCCTCCTTCTTGTTTTTCACTGTCTCCTCGAAGCGGCTCTCCTCGCCCTCGGCAGCGGTAATCTTCTTGCCTATGGTGCGTAGCTTGTCGCCATACTCCTTCTCCACCTCGCCAAAGATGTCGAGGACGATAGGGTGGTTGCCATTGACCGTGATAGTAAAGCTGTCGGGCATCTCGGCATAGAAGCGGCTCATGCTATCCCCTGAGGTCTGCGCCATCTCCTTCATGCGGCGCATAAACTCGTTCTGCGTGATGACAACAGGCGCTGCATCCTTCGACATAGCCTCGAACGTAACGTGATAATGAATCTTCTCGTCGTGAGGCATCTGACTCTCGAACACGGGGCGCATGATGTCCTGCTGCTCCGAGCTTAGCGACATCGCCTGCTTCTCCTCCTTGCGGATAAGGTTATCGACAACGTCGGAATCGACACGCACGAAGCGCACCTTCTCGTTCTTCGACTCGTAGTACTGTATATAGTGGCTGTCGAGCTGACCATTAAGCTCCAAGATGTCGTAGCCACGGCTCTTGGCAGCCTCCACAAATGAGTCCTTGCCAACGGGGTCGTCCACATAGAGCACGATGGTGAAGCCCTCCTTGTCGGTCTGCGTATCCTTAATCTTCTCGATATACTCCGCTGGGGTGTAGTACTTATCCTCGATTGACTTCCAGAGCATGAAGTTGGCAGCCTTCTCCGAAAACTTCTCGTCGGTGAGCATGCCATACTGGATAAATATCTTGAGGTCGTCCCACTTACTCTCGAAGTCGGGGCGCATGGTGTTGAAGAGCTCCTGAAGGCGGTCGGCAACCTTGCGGGTGATGTATCCCGAGATCTTCTTCACGTTAGAGTCGCTCTGAAGGTAGCTGCGTGACACGTTGAGCGGAATATCGGGCGAGTCGATAACGCCATGCAACAAGGTGAGATACTCGGGCACGATGCCTCGCACCTCGTCGGTGACGAAGACCTGGTTAGAGTATAGCTGAATGCGGTTCTTCTGAATCTCGAAGTTGTTGCGTAGCTTCGGGAAGTAGAGAATACCCGTGAGGTTGAACGGATAGTCGATGTTCAGATGAATGTAGAACAGCGGCTCCTCCGACGTAGGGTAGAGGTTGGCGTAGAACTGCTTGTACTCCTCCTCGGTAATCTCCGCAGGCATGCGTGTCCAAAGGGGTGTGGTGTCGTTGATGATGTTGTCAACGTCGGTGTCGTGATACTTGCCGTCACGCCACTCCTGCTTCTTGCCACAGGCGATAGCCACGGGAAGGAAGCGGCAGTACTTGCGTAGCAATGCCTCGACCTCGGCACGCTGAGCATACTCCACGCACTCCTCCGAGAGGTGTAGCACGATGCGTGTGCCACGCTCCAATTTCTCGTCGAGCTCCTCCATCTCGAACTCGGGCGAGCCGTTGCACGACCAATGCACGCTCTTCTCCTCCGCACGGTACGACTGCGAGAATATCTCCACCTTGTCCGCTACCATGAACGACGAGTAGAAGCCAAGGCCAAAGTGGCCGATGATAGCCTGATCCTTGTACTTTGCCATAAACTCCTCGGCACCCGAGAAGGCAATCTGATTGATGTACTTGTCTACCTCCGCCATCGACATGCCGACACCACGGTCGGTGATGGTGAGGGTCTTAGCCTCGCTGTCTGCTGCTACGTGTATCGTAAGGTCGCCAAGCTCGCCCTGCGCCTCGCCCTTCGACGAGAGGGTCTTGAGCTTCTGCGTAGCATCAACTGCGTTAGATACCAACTCACGAAGGAAGATCTCGTGGTCGGAGTATAAGAACTTCTTGATTACGGGGAATATATTCTCTGTTGTTACCCCAATTTTGCCATTTGCCATATATACATTAATTTTTAGTTTGTCGTTTGTTTATATTTATGCTATAGTTTAACTATCGACAAATGGTGTGCCAAGCCGATAATTGTGACATTTTGGCAGACGTGGTGTCAGCCACAAAAGAGATTAGGTGTCGCAGCTGCATGAGTTGCGACACCTAACTTCTAAACTATGTCCATATTGTTTGATAGAATTATAGACCCATCATCTCCTTCATGAATAATGGCTTCACGATATCAAACATCTGCTTCAAGGCATTCTCGCTGTCGTTCTTGAGTACTAAGCGATACGATACGCTCTCGAGCGAAGGTATCGAGATTACTGCATAGTCAAATAGGTCGATAAAGCGATTTACGTAGAATAGCTCATCACGGCTGCACTCGTTAGCAATCTCTGAGCGGATCTCAGGGCATGCAAATATGGAAGCTGCATTAAATACAAGATAACCGTAGCTACCCTTAACCTCAGAATACCAATTAGCCTCAGTGGCAGGCTTGCTCTTCTTCTCGATAATTGCAGGAGTCGAAGCAAAGAGGAGATCCTTCTTCTGACCGATGTATGCAACCACGCCGTCAGCACTAATCTGATAGATATTGTCATCTACCGATCTGGCGCCTGGAATAGATGCGATAGCACCCGATGCAAGGTTCATAATCGACTTATCCTCTACGGGTACAATAGCTACAGCGTCGATGGTAGGTACATTGATATTAAGGTTAGCAAGTTTGTTGAGAGCAATTGTGATATCGCCATCAACCGAGCTAATCATTGGACCTACAAGTGCCATAATCGACTTAATATTCATGAATGGCTTGCCCATTGCTATTGTTGTTGCGGTGTCGATAGCCTCACGATTTGTGTTGTTTTCGAGAGCCTTGTTAAACTCCTCAATTATGTCCTTACCTGAGAATGGTAGGTTTGCAACAAACCATGCATCTTTTGATACATACTTCAAGTTGTCGTTCGAGCAAGTAGGAGCCTTGTAACCCACCTTAGGAAGACCCGACCACTCGAGTTCGCAATCTATGCTACCCTTAACGAAGTTGCCTGCGAAATTGAATTTTGCATCACGCATGCCCTCAAACGAGGCAATTATTGCTGCAATCTCTTGGTCGTTGCCTCTGCCGTTTATGCCCTTCAAGAAGTCCAAGATTGGCGACATATCCATGCGGCAAGCAATGTCGCTACCCGCAAATGAAGGCAATTTGTCGCAGCTATTGCCGTTTACGGTGTTTGCGAGTGCCTCAGAGATGAGCTCCTTCACATCCACATGTGGACGTTTACCATAGTAGTGGAGTGACTCGATAGCGCCAAGCACCACAGCATTCTCGTTATAACCGAACGCTATGTCACTATCCAAATCTATGAGTGTGCAACCATTCATCACTACCTTGTTTAGAGTCTCACGATTTTCGCTTTCGATGAATGCGATGAGGGCATTGAGCTTCTCTACATCGTAGGTCTTGGCTACGAGTCCCATGTAGACGTTGTTATTGTCGAGCATATATGCGTAGGCATACATCGGAGCCTTAACATCTACACCTGAATTAAGTAGGTCATCAAGCAGACTAATTGCATATGCTGGAGCATTCTCTGATACCAGTGCAGCCTTAGCAGCCGAAATCAACTCATCATACATGCCACTCTTCTGCATCACATGATAAGCATTGAACTCAGTCACAATCATCGACTGATTAGAAACTGCATTTGTGTAGCTGTCGCCAGTGCCACAACCTACCATCATGATAGCAAACGACACCACTGCTACCAGACGAATAAATAGCTTCTTCATAATATAAAAATTTAAGGTTTAATAATTTTTTTTGCACTAACTCTATATAACCAACTTGCTAAGAGTCTCAGAACGGAGCTTAGGCTCTAAGCTCACGATGTAAAGTTACATATTTTTCAACGAAAATCACAACAAATGCAACTTAAATATAGTATGGGTATTATTTTTAATACCTGTGTGGCTGAGGGGGCGAGTAGGGCAGATGAGGTGAATGAGAAAAGAGAAGTGAGTAATTAGTAATTAGTAGCAACGAAAAATTATTACTCTTTGCTCATTCCTCATTTTTGTCTGCTCAGTGTGGGGCGTGCGACAAAGATGAAAAAACTCCGTATGGACATACCCATACGGAGTTTAGTTATTATGTGGCCTGGGCCGTTAGATTACTTGCGGATTTCGGCGCCGGTCTTTTGCTCGAGCTGGGTTTGGATGTTGGTCATGGTGCGCTCGATCTGCTTGTCGGTCAAGGTCTGTGCCTTGTCCTCGAGGATGAAGCTCAAGGCGTATGACTTCTTGCCCTCAGGGAGCTTGTCGCCCTCGTAGACGTCGAAGAGCGATACCGACTTAAGCAACTTCTTCTCGGTAGCGAAGGCGATAGAGCGGAGCTGTGAGAACGACACGCCCTTATCAACCAACAGAGCGAGGTCACGCTTAACCTCAGGGAACTTAGAGAGCTCCTTGAACTGCACCTTGGCCTTCTTGGTCATCTTGATAAGCTGGTCGAAGTCGATCTCTGCGAAGTATACCTCCTGCTTGATGTCGAACTTCTTGCGCACGATAGGCGACACAACGCCCATGCGCAACACCTCCTTAGGGCCCTGCTTAAAGAGAATAGCGTCGGCATAGAGGTCGCAATCGAGTGACTCGCACTGAAGGGCGTAGAGGTCGATGCCGAAGCGCTTCAAGAGCCTCTCAACCATGCCACGGAGTGTGAAGAACGACGATGTCTCGGCCTTAGAGTTCCACGATAGCTGCGACTGAAGACCTGTAACGGTGATGGCGAGGCGGAAGCTCTCCTCATACTTGGCGAGGGTGTTCTCCTCCGATGCCTTCTCCTCGGCGTAGGCGTAGCAGTTGCCCACCTCGTATAGTTTGAGGTTGCCATTACGACGGTTTACGTTGAGCTCAACAGCCTCCAAGGCGTTGAACATCAAGGTCTGACGCATAACGTTGAGGTCCTGCGAGAGTGGGTTCATAATCTTCACGCAGCGCTCAGCAGGGTATGCCTTAGACTCCTCGTAGTATGATGCCTTGGTGAGCGAGTTAGACATAATCTCGGTGTAGCCATTAGCCGTAAGGAAGTCAGAGGCAACGTTCTGAAGGCGTGCCTTATCAGGCTTTGGAGCGTATGACAATGTAGAGTTTACGTGGTCAGAAACCTCGATATTGTTGTAGCCATATACACGCAACACATCCTCGATGAGGTCTGCCTCACGCTGAACATCAACACGGTATGGTGGCACAGCAACCTTCAACACCTCGCCCTCACGGCCACGCACCTCAACGTCCAAACTGTCGAGGATTGTCATGAAGGTCTGCTCAGGGATATCCTTGCCAATGAGCTTGCGGGCACGCTCCAACGAGAACTCAAACTCGAAGTGCTGAGCAGGGGTAGGGTTGATGTCGATGATCTCAGATGTGATGCGACCACCTGCCAACTCCTGCATGAGCATAGCGGCACGCTTTAGGGCATACACCTGGATATTTGGGTCGATGCCTCGCTCGAAGCGGAACGAAGCGTCGGTATTAAGGCCGAAGCGCTTAGCGGTCTTACGCACCCACACAGGGTGGAAGTAGGCGCTCTCGATAAATACGTTTACGGTCTGGTCCGAGATGCCCGAGTCCTGACCGCCATATACACCCGCGATGCACATAGGGCGCTCAGTCGAGCAGATCATAAGGTCGTTAGCGGTGAGTGTGCGCTCCACGCCGTCCAACGTAACGAACATCTCGCCCTCAACTGCCGAGCGAACAACAACCTTGCCACCCTCAATCTTGTCGGCATCGAAGGCGTGCAAAGGCTGACCAAGCTCGAAGAGAACGTAGTTGGTGATATCTACGAGGTTGTTCTTAGGGTTGATGCCCGCAGCACGTAGCTCGTTCTGCATCCACTCGGGTGATGGGGCAATCTTACAGCCACTTACGGTGATACCTGCGTAGCGTGGTGCTGCCTCCGTGTTTACAACCTCCACCTCGATGGTGCGTGAGGTGTCGTCCACCTTGAAACCATCAACCGATGGTAGTGTGAACTCCACCTTCTCGCCACGGCTCTTGAGGTATGCTGCGAGGTCGCGAGCAACGCCGATGTGCGATGCTGCATCTACACGGTTAGGCGTAAGGCCGATGCCGATGAGGTAGTCGTCAGCGATGTTGAGATACTCCTTTGCGGGTGTGCCCACAATGGCCTCTGCTGGTAGCTCCATGATGCCCTCGTGGTTGCGGCCGATGCCAAGCTCGTCCTCAGCGCAGAGCATGCCGAGCGACTCAACGCCACGAATCTTGCTACGCTTAATCTTGAACTCCTCGTCAGAGTCGATAGGGTAGAGCACAGCGCCCACGGTGGCACACATAACCTTAAGACCCTTGCGGCAGTTGGCAGCGCCACACACAATCTGAAGAGGTGCCTCAGCGCCCACGTCTACGGTGGTGATGTGTAGGTGGTCAGAGTCGGGGTGATCCTCGCAAGTGAGCACCTCGCCAACAACAACGCCCTTGAGGCCACCCTTGATGGTCTCAATCTTCTCGAACTCCTCGACCTCCAAGCCGAGCTCGGTGAGTATTTCGGCAATACGCTCAGCCTCCAAGTCACACTTGAGGTAGCGCTTTAACCAGTTGAATGATACGTTCATAGTATATCTGTTTTTAATTATTATGCGATATAATGGCTATAATCGCACAAAGATAACGAAAAACTACCGAAAAAACAAGAGCCCACCTAATTTATTAGGTAGGCTCTCGTGTGTGAGGCTCAAATATCCCGCCCCTCTTATGAGGTTTGTGGCGACAGTGATCCTATTTTCGTTAGTAGAGCGTTACTTTTACGTTGTAGCTCAATTCGTCGAGTATCCACGAGGTGGTACTTCGGGCGTTGATGAACATCTCATTGGTGTATTCGCCCTCGCCTGGACACTCAGTTCTTCTTACTTGCTTATACTCTGCATTATTGCGCCACAAGCGTATCTTCTTGCCATACTTACCCAAGGTGCCTGTCTTGAGATTTACGCTGAGGGTCTCGCCGCCCGATATGCGTCGAAACTCACCGCCGGTGTCGCTGTGGCCTACGCATGTTAGTAGCACGTTTGTGCCGTTAATCTTGTAGCGTCCCACCTCGTATAAATTCTCGTAACAGGTGTCGAGGCGTGTTTTGATGTATGTGCCGTTGTCGAAGAGGAATAGGGGTGTGGTCACCGACTTGCCGTTGATAGAGCTCTTGCCCATATATACGCCAGCTATGTTTGCTTGGGTCACCTTGCTCATAGGCAGGTGGCTTGCGTCGTAGAGTGTGCCATCGCAACATCCCCAGCCAAGCTCGGTGTAGTAGTTGCCGAGGGTTAGGTTTGTTGGTGTATCGTTGCTAAAAGCCCACTCTTCGATGGTCGTAACACTCTTTGGTATGGTAACGCTCTGGATGGCTGTGTTGCAAAAGGCATTATCTTCAATGGTTACAAGACTGTTGGGGAGTGTCACCGACTTTAGCTTCTCGCAGTAACAAAATGCATACTCGCCGATAGATTTAACGCCTTCGGGGATATTTATGCTTGTTAGGTTTGAACACTCGGCAAATGTGCAGTTGCCAATCCTCTTAGTGCCCTTAGGAACTACCACCGACTGAGGATTTTTCTTGATGGCGAGCTTGCCATTTAGATAGTAGATATTCGAATTGGCGAGGCAACCGTAGAAGTGCACAAATGTGCATGGTGCCTCCCACAGCCAATCTGCCTCGAATAGTGTCTCGAGCTTATCGACGTATATCGACTCGGGTGGGTATGAGTTGAACCTCTCAAGTCCTCGGAAGATGGTTACTTTGTCGCATGCGGGCAGACTATCTGCTGCCTTTGTGTTTTTGCCAAGGACAATGCTCTCCAACTCCACCTCTTTGAGCGACTCGCCAAAGATGTCGAAGTAGAAGATGTTGCCTGGAAGTGTAGATAGCTCTTCGAGTGAGTATGAGACTGCGTCTACAGTGTAGTAGTCATACGTATTCTCGTATTTGTATGGGCGCACATAGCTAACACTATCGTCGATGACTATCTCCTTGGTGTTCTTGTTCAGAACGACATTTTCGAGGCTGTGGCAGTTGATAATAGCACCCGTGTTAAACGACTTGATGCCAGCGCCAAGGTCTATTCGCTTTAGGTTGTCACACTTGCTGAATGTCCCCTCGGCGATGGTTTTTGTGTCGTCGCCAATGATTATGTGGTTGAGCTTGGGGAAGCCAGCGAGGGCTGTGCTGTCGAGCGTGCTGAAGCCCTTGCCTATGGTTAGCTCGTCGATGTTGCTGAAGATGTTGTTTGGGGTAGCCACAAAGGGCTCTTTGCCCTTGATGAGCGTAAGGTTCAGTACGTTGTCGAAGCAGCCCACAGAGTCATCTATGATGGCAAGAGCGTTGCCGCCAAGTGTCAAGGTGGTGATGCTGTGGCAGCCGCCGAATGCCTTGTTGCCAATCTCGGTGATGCCCAAGCCGAGCTCTACCGTGCTGAGGTTTTTGCACTCGGCAAATGCCCCCGCTAAGAGTGTTGTAACGCTGTTGGGGATCACGACAGTTCTTATGTCGCAGCCACGGAATGCCGACTCGCCAATCGAGGTTAGTCCCTCGCAAAAGTCTATCTCTCGGAGGCTTCGGCAGTGGGCAAATGCCTCCTTCTCGATGGCGGTTGTTGCCTTAGAGAATGTGACTTGCTCGATGCTCGACTCTTTGAACGCACCCTCGCCAACCATCTTTAGGCTGTTGGGCAGTGTCACGCTGCGTAGTGAGGGGCAACCTACGAAGGCGTTGCTGCCTACCTCGGTAACACCCTCGGGGATAACAAGTTCGGTGAGTTCCTCGCCACCAAAGTATAGGTGCTTAGTGCCTGGAAGGAGGTGTGTGTTATTGGCGGTGCAGTACTTGGCAAGGTCGCCGATCAGCACGCTAACCTCGTTGATTGTGCAGCCCGAAAATGCGTCAGGGTTGATCTGCTCCATGTTGCCGGTGATGGTGAGCGCCGTGAGGCTGTCGCAACCCTTGAAAGCACCCTCGCCAACCATCTTTAGACTGTTGGGCAGTGTTACGCTGCGTAGTGAGGGGCAATCCATGAAGGCGTTGCTACCTACCTCGGTAACACCCTCGGGGATAACAAGTTCGGTGAGCTCCTTGCCACCAAAGTATAGGCGCTTAGTGCCTGGAAGGAGGTGCGTGGTATTGGCGGTGCAGTACTTGGCAAGGTCGCTGATCTGCACGCTAATCTCGTTGATTGTGCAGCCCGAAAATGCGTCAAGGTTGATCTGCTCCATGTTGCCGGTGATGGTGAGCGCCGTGAGGCTGTCGCAACCCTTGAAAGCACCCTCGCCAAGCGTCGTTAAGCCACTTGGAATGGTTACGCTCTCGAGGTCGATGCAGTCGGCAAAGGTGTAGCTGCCTATCTCGGTAACGCTCTCAGGGATAACGAGATGGGTTAGTGGCTCGTTGTTGAGGTATAGGTGTTTTCTGCCTGGCAGGTGCGATATGATGCCTCCTGCGCAGTACTTCTCAAGGTCGGTGATGTAGACGTTGATGTCTTGCACGCTCTCAAATGCCGAGTCGCCAATCATCGATATTGTGTCGTGGAGAGTAATGCGGCTAAGGGCGCTGCAATGTGCAAAGGCTTCGCTCTCAATCATCGTTACGCTGCTGGGGATAATCACCTCCTTGAGGCTATTACACTCCCTGAAAGCGTCTAAGCCAATCTCTATGAGGCTGTTAGGGAGCACCACTCTTGTTAGCTTGTTGCAACCCTCGAAGGCTCTGTCGCCAATCTTAGTAATGCCCCAAGGTATCGAGTAGGAGTCGATGTCGATGGGCACAACATGGCACAAAACACCCTCTTTGATTAGTGCATGGCCATCGGGCGAGGCATATTTGCCCTTGAATGCTGTGATGGCGTTTGCACCAAACCTCTTGTTTAGCAGTGCGATGTCGCCTGTTATGGCGCTCACGGTTATCTCTTTTATGTTGCAGCCATCGAATGCCTGGTAACCAAATTTCGATATGTTGTCGGGGAGGGTTATCGCAGTGAGGTTGCCACAGCCGTAGAATGCCTGATAGCCAAGCTCGGTAACGCCATCGGGAATGACCACCTCGCTAAGGGCTTTGCAGCCGTAGAATGCCTCGGCACCAATCTTTGTCACGCCATCGGGAATGTCTATGGCGCTGAGGCTTCGGCAGTTGCTAAATGCCTTGTCGCCAATCTCGTTGATGGTACTCACAAGCGATATGGTGGTTAGGCTTTCGCAGTTGCTGAAGGTCTGCTCACCAATCGTGGTTATGCCCTGAGGTAGGTCTGCTGTTGTTAGGCCTTGGCAGTTGGCAAATGCGGCGTTGCCTATGCTCTTCACGTTGCTCGGTAGAGTGATGCTTCGAAGGCTCGAGCACCCCGCAAAGGCGCTGTTGCCTATCGAGCTAATCTTCTTGCCTATGTGCACCTCGCCCAGCGCACTACACTCCGCAAAGGCATAGTCGCCAATTGCTGTTAGCTCCTCGCTCCAGGTGATTGTGGCGAGGCTTGTGCACCCCCTAAAGCACCCCTCGTCGATGGCGTGTACGCTCTGGGGTAGGGCAATGCTCGTGAGCGTTGTGCAGTTGGCGAATGCCTCTGTGCCCAACACGGAGAGTTCGCCCTTGAACGTTATCGAGCCCTTGCCGCTCTTCTTGTCGTATTTGTGCGATGATACCTTGCAGTCGAACAACGACGTGTTCGCAAGCTCTATCTTGTCGGTTGCGGCGTATGTGATGACGCTTGTCGCCCTCTCTTTGGGGGCTGGCTCAGCCATCGATGTGGTGGTAGTAAGTAGTAGAGCTACAAGTGTTAGTAGTGTTGTTAAGCCTCTCATATCGGTTGTTCTTTAAGCAAAGTGCCCAGGGTTGGCTGGGCACTATATCATCGGCTATGTGTTACAAGTTCTCTAAGCAGTAGTCAACCATTTTTTGGCGTACGTTCGCCATGTCGTGAGGACGCATAGAGTGGTTCTGGTCGGGGTAGACCATCATGTCGTACTGCTTGCCGGCACGGTTCAAGGCACGGCACATCTCCATGGCATTTTGGAAGTGGACGTTGTCGTCGGCAGTGCCGTGGATAATGAGCAAGCGGGTGTTGTCGCTAAGACGGTCGGCATAGTTGATAGGCGAGTTATTGTCGTAGCCCTCAGGGTTTTGCTGAGGTATGCCGTTGTAGATCTCGGTGTAGATGGTGTCGTAGTAGCGCCATGAGGTAACAGGAGCCACGGCGATAGCCATCTTGAAGATGCCGTCGCCCTTGAGTGCGCAGTTGAGCGCCATGAAGCCACCAAACGACCAGCCGTAGATGCCGATGCGCTCCGAGTCGATGAACTCTTGCTCTCGAAGATGCTTAGCAAACGAGATCTGATCCTCAACCTCGCAGTGGCCAAGGTTGCCGTAGGTCACCTTCTTGAACTCCTCGCCACGGAAGCCGGTGCCTCGAGCGTCGCACGATGCTACGATATAGCCGTTGCGTGCGAGGGTCTCCTCCCAATCGCCACCCCAGCGGTTCTCAATCTCCTGAGAGCCAGGGCCCGAGTATTGGGTCATGAGCACAGGGTAGCGCTTTGCAGGGTCGTAGTCGGCAGGGTAGATAAGGTAGTAGCTTAGCACGTCGCCACGCTCGGTGGTGAAGGTGAAGTAGTTGCGCTGGAAGTCGGGCTCGGTGGTAGCCTTAGGCTCGAGCATGAGCGAGCGCACGAGCTTGCCGCTATTGTTGTAGACAGCAGCCGATGGATAGCAGTTTGTTGCTGAGTGCTCGGCAGCAAAGTAGCTCATGTCGGCAGATGGGAATACACGCCAGTAGCCCTTGTCGGCAAGCAGGCACTTCTTATTCTTGCCGTTGATGCCGATTGCGAAGAGGTTGCGCTCCTCGGGGGCAAACTCGGTAGACATGTAGTAGATGGTCTTCTTGTTTGGCGAGATGCCAACAATCTCGGTAACCTCCCACTCGCCTGAGGTGATGGCATGGAGGCGGCCCTTGTCTACTGAGTGTAGGTAGAGGTGGAACCAGCCCGCAGAGGTCTCCTCACGCACGATGAAGCGCTCAGCGTCGATAAAGGTGATGCTTGCCACGTTAGGACGCTCAACATATCGCTCGTCCTGCTCCGAGTAGATAATCTTCTGTGTGCCATTCTCAACCATGATAACCTCGAACTTGTTCTGAAGGCGGTTTACACGGTAGAAGAAGAGGTTGCCCGCAGGGGTGTAGTCGATGCGTGGGATATATTGGTCGGTCTCGTCTCCAGTGTTAATCTGACGGGTCTTGCCTGTCTCGAGGTTGTAGACATGGAGCGTAACCACCGAGTTCTTGTCGCCAGCCTTAGGATACTTAAAGCTGTATGCCTTGTTATACAAGGTGTTGTCGAAGCGCATCATCTCGAACTCGGGCACCTCGCTCTCGTCGAACTTCAGGTAGGCAATCTCCTTGCCATCGGGCGAGAAGGCATAAGCCTTAGTGAAGCCATACTCCTCCTCGTATACCCAATCGGTAGTACCATTTATGATGTGGTTCCACTTGCCGTCGTCGGTGATGTTGTATATCTCGTTTGTTGCGAGGTCGTAGATGAAGATGTCGTTGTTGTACGACATTGCAAGGTGTTGGCCATCGGGCGAGAACGATATGTCACGCACGTCGTCGATCTTGATTGTCGAGCCATCGGCACATGCAACGTAGTAGGTCGATGTGTATGAGTGGCGGTAGATCTCCTTGCGTGGCCACTCCTGATCAACCATCTCGTAGATTGCCATAGTGCCGTCGGGCGACTTCTGATACGAGATGATAGGGTGCTTGGCGGTGAACACCACCTCGCCCTTTGACTCCTTGGTGTAGTCGTAGAGCACCACGGTGTTCTCCTCGAGCTTCATATACTTATTTGTGCCCTCAGCGGGGGTTAGCGAGGCTGGGGTGATGTACTTGGGCGCAGCCTCGTGGCGTGCTGCAAGCATCTCTTGGTAGCTTACTTGTGCCTTGGCGCTGAGTGCCACAGCAACAAGTGTCAATGTTAGAAATAAGTTTCTCATGGCTATATAGTTTTAATTTTTTTCGTTAGATGTCGTCAATCGAGAAGTCGTAGCTTAGGCGCTTACCCGTTGTGAACTTCGAGTTGTCGAGCTTCGAGTTAAACTGATCGACCGTAACACGTATGTTCTCCTCGTAGGGTGGCATCAACAGGTCGAAGTTGAGCGAGTAGTTGATGGCGGTCTCGATGATCGAAACCAACGCCTCGTGGTCTATCTTGCGGCTGCCAAATGCCATGGGGCGCACCAATGTTTGGCGCTTGCCCTCCACCCAGAAGCACTTCTCGCGGTTGATGAAGATGCGGCCAATGAGGTAGCCCTCGTCGGCATTACGGTTGTACTTTAGCGAGTCGGACAAGAAGTTGTAGATGTTGATAACGCCTGTGTAGGAGTTGGCTCTATCTTGCTGTAGGTAGCTGTTCTGCCAGATGATGTGGTTCGAGTCGAACTCGAAGATGTCGGTGTGCATCTGGAAGAGTAGGATGTCGCTCGCTACCTGCAACTGCGCCTCGAACTTGCCACGGTCACGATACTCGATGCGCACACGGCGGTCGAGCTTGCCGTCGAGCTCGTCGTCAATCTCTGAGGCCATCTCGAAGAGTGTCTCCTTCAGGTCGTTGAATGTCGAAAAGGTGTTGTCGAAAATCTGCTGCTTGAGAGTCGATTTGCGCACGATGGTCTCAAGTATCTTCTCACGTAGAGTACTCATATTGTTGTTGTTATGTTGTTAGCGTAGTCGTATTGAGTCGCCAGCCTTGAGCACGGCTGTTGGCTCGAGGTTGTTCATCTTAGCGAGGTTCTTGAGGCGTATGCCATATACCTGCGAGATGAGGCGAAGGCTCTCGGTGCGTGTAGAGCGGTGGTTTAGGTTGTTGCCATACCAGCGTGCCTCCTTGCGGCCGATGTAGACGATGTCGCCCGCCTCAATCTTGTCCTCCTTCGTAGCGTCGTTGAACTTGCTCAGCGTGCGTGGCGAGAGCTCGAAGAGCTTGGCGATAGAGGTGTATGTGTCGCCCTCGTGTGCAATGATGTAGAACGAGCCGTTGGTGCGGTAGACGTTGTAGCCCATGTGCGAGTTGATCGTAACTCGGAAGTTGTTAGGGTCGATGCCATGCTCGGCATATGCCTGTGTTGCGTCGATGACTGCCTCCTGCTTTGGCTGCTCCTTCTTGGGCTCATCTTTAGGTGCAAAGCGCTCGGCGAGGTATTCGTCGTAGAGCTTGCGGCCATTCTTCTTGTCGAGCAGATAGAGCTTCTCGCTCTCGATGATGCGTATTAGGCTCTCGGCATATGTTGGCGCTGTGGCATATCCCGCCTGCTTGAGGCCCTTTGCCCAATTGGTGTAGTCGTCGCTGTCGTAGTCGAACAAGAACTGATAGCGTGAGCGTGTGTGTAGGAACTCGGCATGGTCCTTAAACGACTCCTCGGCAGAGGCGTAGGCACGGAAGCACTCGCCCTTAGCGTCGTCGTCGTGGTATACCTTTGCGCCTGTCCATTGGCTGCCACACTTGATGCCGAAGTGGTTGTTGGCGGTGCGTGCCAGCGTGCTGTTGCCATTGCCCGACTCGAGCACTGCCTGCGCCATGGTTATGCTTGCTGGGATGCCGTAAACCTCCATATGCTCGATGGCTACATCTGCCCACTTGGCGATGTACTCGAGGCGTGTGTACTTGGTTTGTGCCGATGCGGGGAGGCATAGCGCCACTACTGCAACAGCGGTGGCAAGAGTCTTGCGAAATATCGTGTTAGTGTAAGCCATTGTATGTTAGTGTGTTAAGTTTGTTGTTCGGTGTGTAGGTATACACATAGGCAAAGATACGAAATTTTGCGGTAAAAAGCAATAGGGAGAGGGGAATTAGTGGTGAAGAGGCGCTTAGATAGTGAGTTTAGTGAGTTTAGTGAGTTTAGGGAGTTTAGTGAGTTTAATGAGTTTAGGGAGTTTAATGAGTTTAGTGAGTTTAGGGAGATTAGGGAGGCGCTATCAACACTTTGCTTTACGCACTGCCTATTCCCTAAATTCCCTAAATTCCCTAAATTCTCTAAATTCATTAAACTCCCTAAATTCCCTATCGCCCCGCAACACACAAAAAAAAGCGAAGCTCAACGCCTCGCTTTAATTTGACCTTTTTCGAATATTTAGAACTTAACCTCGGGGGCAACCTCTGCGCCCTCATTAGCCTCGAACATGGTGCGCTTCTCGAAGCCAAACATCGATGCGAGGATGTTTGTTGGGAAGCGACGAATCTTCACGTTGAAGCTCTTGACAGCCTCGTTGTAGCGGTCACGCTCCACCTTGATGCGGTTCTCGGTGCCCTCCAACTGCGCCTGAAGGTCACGGAAGTTCTCGTTGGCCTTGAGTGTAGGGTAGTTCTCAGCCACGGCGATAAGGCGACCAAGTGCCGCACCTACGCCCTCGTGCGCCTCGTTCCATGCGGCAAGCTGCTCGGGGGTGGCTGTCGATGGGTCGATGTTGATTGATGTTGCACGTGTGCGTGCGTCCACAACCTGCTGCAAGGTCTCCTGCTCGTGCTGAGCATAGCCCTTCACGGTGTTCACAAGGTTGGGGATAAGGTCGCTTCGTCGCTGGTAGGCGCTCTCGACATTTGCCCATGCCTGGTTTACGCCCTCCTCCTTCGACACCAAGCCGTTGTAGCCCGATACTGCCCAAACAGCAACCACGGCAACGACTGCCAAAATGATAAGTGTACTCTTCTTCATAACTTGTTTATTTTTAGTTTGTTTTGTTTGATTTGATATGGTTTTTGATCGTTGGGATCGTTAAGACCTTAGGACGATTAAGATGGTTGCGGACAAAGGTCCTAAGGGTCCTAAGGGTCCTAAGGGTCTTAAGGGTCCTAAAGGTCTTAACCCTCTTATCCGTCACTACTCACCACTAATTACCATCGTGAGCCTCCGCCACCGCCACCAAACGAGCCACCGCCGAAGCCACCGCCGAAGCCACCGCCGAAGCCACGACCACCGCCCATGCCACCGAAGATGATAGGGCCACCGCCACCACCTCCAAAGCGGTTGCGTGTGAAGGTCTTGCGAGAGCGGGTGTGACAATATTGGCACTCCATAATCTCGACCACAAGCTCTAAGTGTGGGTTCTCGGCAACGGGCGAGGTGAAGCGCTCGACAATCTTGCGGCCATGCTTGCCACACTTGGGGCACTTAGCCTGCTTGCGCTCGGTGATGATGAGCAGCACAAGGGGTGCAAAGATGAGGCAGAAGGCGACGATAAGGCCTATAATCTTGGCGTTGCGATGATCCTCGAAGGTGTTTGTGACACGCTCAAGCTCGCCACTCGAGAGCAGGGTGTCTACCGCCCTAAGTCCCTCAATCATACCACTATCGTAGTTGCCCGTGCGGAAGTGGGGGAGCATATACTCACGTTGCAGCTGCACGCAGCGAGCATCGCTCAACACGCTCTCGATGCCATATCCCGTCACGAAGCGTATCTCGTGCATATCCTCGACAAGCAGTATGCCCAAGCCGTTGTCTGCCTCCTTATTTCCCACGCCCCACCTCTCGAAGAGCTCCATGGCAAACGAGAAGGGGTCTTGGGGCTCGATGCTACGCACCGCCACGATAGCCACCTCGGCGATGCCTCGTGTGCGCAAGGAGAGGGCTATGGAGTCGAGCGTGGCGACAGCCGCAGGGCTGAGGATGCCATCGGGGTTTGTTGTAAAACGTTCACGGTGGCTGCGTTGCACATTCTCGATATCCGTGGTGCGGTAGCTCTTAGCCTCGACAGCGGGGACTAAGAGGAGCATGGCGCAGAGTATGGTTGCAAAAAATCTCATAACTATATAACGAAAGCGAGCCCGAAACATTGCATCTGGACTCGCTTTTATTACCATTTGTTGAAAGTCTATCGCTTGTTGTCGATAACCTCGCAAAGACGCTCAAAAACCTCGTCCATGGTGCCCAAGCCATTCACCTCGGCATACTTCTGCTGACGGGTGTAGTGCTCTGCAACAATCTCTGTCTGCTGGCGGTATACCTCGATGCGGTTGCGGATAACATCCTCTGATGAGTCGTCGGCACGTCCTGAGTCCTTGCCACGAAGCAAGATGCGACGCACGAGCTCCTCCTCGGGAACGTCCATGAAGATCATTGTGGTAACCTCCGAGTTTACCTCTGCGAGCATGGTGTCGAAGATCTCGGCCTGTGCAGTGGTGCGTGGGAAGCCGTCGAAGATGCAACCCTTGTCGGAGTGTGATGCCATGTAGTTGCGAACCATCTCCACAACTATGCTGTCTGGAGCAAGCTCGCCACGTGAGATGTAGCCCTCCATGCTCTTACCAAGCTCTGTGCCCGCCTTAATCTCGCCACGGATAACCTCGCCTGTTGAGATGTGGTAGAGGTCGTAGTGCTCGGCAAGACGCTGCGCCTGAGTGCCCTTACCACAGCCTGGAGCACCAAAAAGTATTATGTTAAGCATAGCTTATAAAAGTTTATGTTTTGGTTAGTTTTCAAAAAATTTGAGACAAAGATATGTTTTTTTTTGCAACTTTCCAATCTTAAAAGTAATTTTGCAAAAAAATTATTAATTACGTAATTATGACTAAGACAAAGGGTACGCAGATTTCTGAGTTGGGCGAGTTTGGACTTATCGAGAGATTGACACGTTCGCTCCCTAAGCACAACGCATCGACACTAACAGCGGCGGGTGATGATGCCGCAGTTATTGACCTCGGCGACGAGGTGATGCTCCTAACCACAGATATGCTTACCGAGGGTATCGACTTCGACCTGAGCTACTTCCCACTCAAGCACCTCGGATATAAGGCCGTTGTGCGTGGCGTAAACGACATCCTTGCGATGAACGGAACACCACAGCAGATAGTAGTGGCATTGGGCGTATCTGCAAAGATTATGGTGGAGGCTCTCGACGAGATATACGAGGGCATGCGCACGGCAGCCGACGAGCTGGGCGTGGATATCGTGGGTGGCGACACAACAGCCTCACTCACAGGACTTACCATAACCATCACCACAGTTGGTCGTGCCAAGAAAGAGGAGGTTGTCTATCGCACGGGCGCGCGTGAGCACGATTTAATATGTATCACCTCGAACCTCGGTGCGGCATACATGGGCCTACATCTGTTGGAGCGTGAGAAGCGTGTGTTGAAGGATATCGAGAACCCTGAGCCTAAGTTCGCAGGATATGAGTACTTGCTGGAGCGCTACCTGAAGCCTCGTGCAAGAAAGAGTGTGCTCGACGCACTACGTGAGGAGGGCATACGTCCTACCTCGATGATTGACCTCTCGGACGGCCTTGCGAGCGACATACGTCAGATATGTAAGTCGTCGCAGTGTGGCGCACGCATCTACCTCGAGCGTATTCCTATCGCTCGTCAGACCTCGGAGCTTGCCGAGGAGATGCACATCGACCCTGTCATTGCGGCGCTCAATGGTGGCGAGGACCACGAGCTGCTCTTCACCGTGCCCCTCGACAAGCAGGAGGCGGTGATGCGCCTTGGCCTCGTGGACGTTATTGGACATATCACACGTGAGGAGGCTGGCGTGGTCTTGGTTACCCCTGACGGCGAGGGTATAGCCCTTAAGGCGCAAGCTTTTGATAGGTAGTTTGTTGTGATAAGGGGTCGATTGCGTCCCCTAACAAAAAATGCCACCAATGGGACGTACATCAAGTACTACCCATCGGTGGCATTTTTGCCGAGTGTAGCACTCGGCACCCTTCTGACAACAAATATTTGTTGTGATAAGGGGGGGCATCTGCGCGATAAGAGGCAAAAGGGTATTAAAGGGTCCTGAGGGTATTAAAGGGTCCTGAGGGTATTAAAGGGTCAGAAAGGGTTTTATAATATCTCCCCTTCTGACCCTTTGGACTCTTCTGACCCTTCTGACCCTTCTGACTCTTCTAACCCTTCTGACCCTTTGGACTCTTCTGCCCCTTTGGGCTCCTAACTCTTAGCTCACCACCTCGGCATTAACCTTAACATAGTTGTAGCCAAGGCGCTTGAGGGCTACGGCAACGCCGCACTCGAACATAACCTTGGTGGTGCGGGCGAAGATGTGGAATGCCATGACGCTCTGTGCCTCGATGCCCTCCTTGCGAATGAGGAGCTGTGCAGCCTCTGCCGTAGAGCGCACCATATCCTCGAGCCTCTCGGCCTCGGCGCTACCCAAAGGTAGGCATAGCAATATCTCGGTGATGTACTCGTCCATGCAGTCGAAGCCTCGGGGCTCGGTCATGAGCTTGTGCAGATCCTCGATATCCTTATAACGGTTCCACTCCTTATCCCACAGCGTTGCGGCACCCATGCCCAGGTACATAGCCCAGGCGATAGCCACAAGGGGATACTCAGCAATCTCGGGCACAGCATCTGCCATGTATGATGGTGCTGAGGTGCGCCACTTCTCGTTGAGCTCCTCGACCTCTAAGAGCTGTCCTGCGAGCCACTGAGAGTCTGTGAGGCGCTTAACAAGCGTTGTGCGCAACGACTCCTCGTAGCGGTTTAGTATGTCGTGTTGTTGCTCTGTCATTATTTATTACTCTTTTTAACAGTTTTTTTTGTCTTCTTTTTGACCGACCAGCCGAAGTGTCCGAGCATCTTGCCAAGCGAGAAGTATTCGCCATGCGAGTAGACGATGGGTCGTGCCTTCTCTAACGAGAACTTGCCCGTCTCAGGGTCGATATATCGCTCATCGGCCTCGATGCCAACGACATCGGCGATGAACATATCGTGCGAGCCCAGCTCAACAACCTGGCGTACACGGCAACAGATAGATAGTGGCGACTCGCCAACCAGGGGTGCGCTGACATGCTTATTGGGCATAGGCGTGAGGTGCATAGCCTCCCACTTGTTGTTATCCTTGCCCGAGCGCACGCCACACCAGTCGGTAGCTCGTGCGAGCTCCTCGGTCGTTAGGTTGATGACAAACTCGCCTGTGCGACGTATGATGTCGTAGGAGTGGCGCTCCTTGCGCACCGAGATGTAGCACATCGGAGGGTTGGTGCACACCGTGCCTGTCCATGCCACCGTGAGGAGGTTGTACTCGTCGGGTGTTGCGCCGCACGACACCAAGACCGCAGGGAGCGGGTAGATGAGCGTGCCTGGCTTCCACTCTTGCTTCTTAAACTCCATAACTTTACTTGCTAATTAGTAATTAGTAAAGAGTAATTAGTAATAAATTTTGTTGCTACTTACCACTCGCCTACATTGTCATTCTGAACGTAGTGAAGAATCTCTCAGCGAGCGCTAAGGATGACCGTCCGTACACACTGCGAGATGTTTCGCTAAGGCTCAACATGACAGGGCTGGGTAGAGTGGGTAGAGCTTGATGGGAGCGATGGGGGCGCTAACGCTTGATGGGAATTTCCCATTTATCCCATTACTCACTACTCATTACTCATTACTCACTACTCATTACTTTTCACTTCTCACCTTACCCTTCGTAGCCCGTATCTTCGAGGAGGTTAGCGCTGTTTGCTGCAGCCACGGCGAGCTCGTCGCAGCGGTTGTTCTCCACCGTTGAGGCGTGGCCCTTGACCCACACAAACTTGACGTTGTGCTGGCGGTAGATGTTAAGGAAGCGCATCCATAGGTCGGGGTTTTTCTTGCCCTTGAATCCTGTGCGCTCCCAGCCGAATATCCAGCGCTGGTTTACTGCCTCGACAACATATTTCGAGTCGGAGTATAGCGTGACGTTGCTGCCACGGAAGCGTAGTGCCTCCAAGGCTACGCAGACAGCCATGAGCTCCATGCGGTTGTTTGTCGTGAGGCGGAAGCCCTGGCTAAGCTCCTTGCGGTGAGGCCCTGAGAGGAGCACCACGCCATAGCCTCCAGGACCTGGGTTGCCGAGTGCCGAGCCGTCGGTGTATATTGTAATGTCTGCCATAGGTTTTGAGGTTAAAGGTGCGCAGAGGTAGTGAGTTTAGGGAATTTAGAGAATTTAGGGAGAGCGCTAATATCGGCTCTTCTGCAAGGCATAATCCCTAAATTCCTTAAACTCCTTAATCTCACTAAATTCCCTACTACCCCCTTTTGCTTTTTACTATCTTAGTGCCTCCATCTGCTCCTTGATAGCGGCAATCTTTGCCTCGGCATCTGCCTGCTTAGCACGCTCGTTGGCAACAACCTTCTCGGGTGCTGACGACACGAAACGCTCGTTAGAGAGCTTCTTCATGACTGATGCAAGGAAGCCCTCGAGGTAGTCAAGCTCGGCGCTGAGCTTCTGAAGCTCTGCCTCCTTGTCGATGTTGCCCTCCAAAGGTATGAAGTACTGCGTGGTCTTCACGATGAATGCAGCTGCCGTAGCATCCTTCTCGGTGGTGGTCTCGATAGCCGAGATGTTGCCCAGTTTGGTGATTGTTGCGCTGAACTCTGCTGGGTAGTTCTCGTCGGCGATGTAGCGAAGTACGAGGCTCTCCTTCTGTGCTATGTTGCGCTGCTTGCGCACATTGCGGATAGCCGAAACAACCTCCTTGGCAAGCTCGAAGCGTGCCAACACCGTGTCGTCTGCCTTGCGCTCTGCCTTAGGCTCCGAGGCGATGCAGATAGACTTAACGTCGGCCTCAGGCTTGAGGTCCTGCCAAATCTCCTCGGTGATAAATGGCATGAATGGGTGCATGAGGCGTAGGAGCTCGTCGAAGAAGTGCTTTGTTGCCTCGATGGTTGCGACATCGGCAGGTGAGCCGTATGTAGGCTTCACAAGCTCGAGATACCAGCCGCTGAAGTCGTCCCAGAAGAGGCGATATAGCTCGGTAAATGCCTCAGAGATGCGATACTGCGCCATGTTGTGGTTGATGCGCTCGATGCGCTCTGTCATAACCTCCCTAAACCATGCGATAGCCTCACGTGCTGCTGCTGGCTGCTCCACGTCGGCGCTCTTCTCCCACATGTTGATTAGGCGGTAGGCATTCCAAATTTTGTTGCAGAAGTTACGGCCCTGCTCGCATAGTGCCTCGTCGAACATCACGTCGTTGCCCGCAGTGGCAGACATGAGCATGGCGATACGCATGCCGTCGGCACCATACTTGGCGATAAGGTCGAGTGGGTCGGGCGAGTTGCCGAGCTGCTTCGACATCTTGCGGCCGAGCTTATCACGCACAATACCGGTGAAGTATACGTTAGAGAATGGCTTCTCCTGGCGCCACTCGTAGCCCGCCATGATCATACGTGCAATCCAGAAGAAGATGATATCTGGACCTGTCACGAGGTCGTTGGTAGGGTAGTAGTAGTTAATCTCCTCGTTATCAGGGTTGTTGATGCCGTCGAACACCGATATTGGCCACAACCATGACGAGAACCATGTGTCCAAAACATCCTCGTCCTGACGAAGGTCGGCAAGGGTCAATGATGGGTCCTTCTCCTGAGCAAGGCGCAATGCCTCCTCAATAGTCTCTGCCACCACGTAGCCACCCTTAGGCAGGTAGTAGGCAGGGATGCGGTGACCCCACCATAGCTGGCGCGAGATACACCAATCCTTGATGTTCTCCATCCAGTGGCGGTAGGTATTCTTGTACTTTGTAGGCACAAACTTGATGATGTCCTCCAACACGGCGGTTGTTGCTGGCTTAGCAAGCTCCTCCATAGAGAGGAACCACTGCATAGAGAGCTTAGGCTCGATAGCCACGCCCGTACGCTCGGAGTAGCCCACGTTGTTGGTGTAGGGCTCAACCTTCTCCATGAGGCCTGCGGCTGTGAGGTCGTCCTCAATAACTTTGCGGCACTCAAATCTATCAACGCCTACGTACATGCCCACCTTGTCGTTGATGGTGCCGTCGTCGTTGAAGATGTCGATTATCTCCAAGCCGAACTTCTCGCCAAGCATATAGTCGTTCACGTCGTGCGCAGGGGTAACCTTCAACGCACCGGTACCGAACTCGAGGTCTACATACTCGTCACGGATAACAGGTATTGAGCGACCTACCAAAGGTACGATGACACGTGCGTCGGCAGGAAGGTGCTTGTAGCGCTCGTCGTTAGGGTTCACGCAGAGGGCGCTATCGCCGAGAATGGTCTCGGGGCGTGTTGTTGCCACCACGATATACTCCTCCGTACCCTCAACCTTGTAGCGTAGGTAGTAGAGCTTACCCTGCGACTCCTTGTATATAACCTCCTCGTCAGAGAGGGCTGTCTTTGCCGATGGGTCCCAGTTCACCATGCGCACGCCACGGTAGATGCGGCCCTTGCGGTAGAGGTCTACGAAGACCTTGAGAACGCTCTCCGAGCGCTCCTTGTCCATCGTGAAGCATGTACGCTCCCAGTCGCACGATGCGCCGAGCTTGCGTAGCTGCTGAAGGATGATGCCACCATGCTTCTCCTTCCACTCCCATGCGTGCTTTAGGAACTCCTCACGTGTGAGCGTTGCCTTGTCGATGCCCTCAGCCTTGAGCTTGGCAACCACCTTCGCCTCGGTGGCGATAGATGCGTGGTCGGTGCCTGGCACCCAGCAGGCATTCTTGCCCTGCATGCGTGCACGGCGCACAAGAACATCCTGCAACGTGTTGTTGAGCATATGACCCATATGCAACATTCCTGTCACGTTTGGTGGTGGGATTACGATTGTGTAGGGCTCGCGAGCGTCAGGCTCCGAGTGAAATAGGTTGTTTTGAATCCAGAAGTCGTACCACTTCTGCTCAATGAGTTCGGGTGAATACTTGTCTGCTAACTGCATAACTATCTATGTTTTTGTTTGTTATCGTCGGTGTTAGGTGTGTGCACACGCAAGCGTGCGGGCACACAATCGGACAAAGATAGTAAAAAAAATGGAAACGTGCAAAGGGAGAGGGGGAAAAGGGGGAAGGAAAAGGGTGAAGGGGCCTAAGGGTCCTAAGAGGCCTAAGGGTTAGAAAAAATACCCTTTTGGACCCTTCTGACCCTTCTGCCCCTTCTGCCCCTTTGGACCCTTTGGACCCTTTAAGACCCTTCCGCCCCCAGCAACCAGTAACACCCCCCCCCACACCCCACGTTACCACGTTACCACGTTACTCCGTTACTCGCAAGGGCGTTTGTAAAAAATATGCAAAAAAATAATTGTTAAAATACTTGACAACGCCTGTTTCAGGTTGTATATTTGCAGTGGGTTTAGACCTTTAGTCTATGAGCATGCATAGTCGACAACCATGCTCCAAGTATCAATCATTAGATATATACATACATCTTGATATATAACTATTTATAGATATATATCCACACCTTCTACGCTCTGTATATATCTATATATAATCTTAAATTATTCTATGGTATCTATCGCACAGCTGCTATCTCAGGACGAGATAACATCAGTTCAAGAATTAAACTACGCTAAGACTATTAGCGCACCTCGTAGCGTGGAGCATCATGCAAAGATGCTCGAGTACGACCTTATCAAGGAGCGTCTGCGCCCCTACATCGTGGACATGACCAAGGCACTACCCGACCTCGAGCCGCTGATAACTATCGACGGCAACCCCGTATGTACCCGTGGCAACATATCGGCGATATGTGGCGAGGCTAAGTCACGCAAGACATTCCTCACCACAGCCCTTGTAGCCTCGGCAATGGCGATACCATGCAGCATGTTAGATAACTTTAGCAATGTATCTAAAGATATGAATATTAACGTGTTGTGGGTAGACACCGAGCAGGGCGAGCAGCATGTACGCCGTGTGGTAAACCGCATCACGCAGATGACGGGTGCAGCTATGGGTGGCGCTATTGTCGAGCCACGCCTAACAACGCTTGCCCTACGTGAGCTTGCGCCCCACGAGCGTAAAAATATGATCTACGATGCTATGGCTCTACGCCACTACGACATCGTGGTCATAGACGGCATTGCCGACCTACAACGCAACACCAACGACTTAGAGGAGAGTGATGCCCTGGTGGCTGAGCTCATGAGGCTATCCACGCAGGCTCAAACCCACATTATATGTGTGTTGCATACTAACCCTGGTAGCGACAAGGCACGTGGCCACCTCGGCTCGTCGTTGCAGCGCAAGAGCGAGGCGGTGCTCTTTGTGCATCGTGTTGGCGAGTGTACCATCGTCGAGCCTCAGTTCTGCCGTAACGAGCCCTTCGAGCGCTTCGCCTTCACGGTGTCGGAGGAGGGCATACCCCGCCTTGCGGAGATACCTACACAAACCGAGGAGCGCAACCAGGTGCTTAGGGTGCTTGAGGAGGCGTTCGGAGGTAGCATCGAGCGTATTACGCTGGTTAATAAGCTTGTAGATAGCCTGGGCATCGAGAAGCACACGGCGCAGATGAGGGTTAAGCGCCTCATAGATAGGGGCATGCTGAGGCTGCACGATGGCGTGGTGAGCCTTGCGAGTAACGGAGTAACGTGGTAACGTGGTAACGTGGGGTGGGGGGGTGTTACTGCGAGGGCGCAGAGATAGTGAGTTTAGGGAATTTAGAGAGTTTAGGGAGTTTAGGGAGGCGCTACCGACAATTATCTGCAAGGCGCAGAGATAGGGAGTTTAGGGAATTTAGAGAGTTTAGAGAGTTTAGGGAGTGCGCTACCGACAATTATCTGCAAGGCGCAGAGATAGTGAGTTTAGGGAATTTAGTGAGTTTAGAGAGTTTAGGGAGTGCGCTACCGACAATGATCTGCAAGGCATTCTCCCTAAATTCCTTAAATTCCTTAATCTCCCTAAGCTCTCTATCTTTGCGCTAATTACAGGGTCAGAAGGGTCCGAAGGGTCCTAAAGGGTCAGAAGGGTCCAAAAGGGTATTTTTTCTAACCCTTAGGCCTCTTTTAAACTCTTAGCCCTCTTCGCCCTTTTCCTTCTCTCCCTTTGCACTTTCCATTTTTTTTACTATCTTTGTCTGCTATTATATGTGTACGCGCGAAACAATTAACTAAAACACAATACTATGCAGCAAAATCAACCTAAAACATCGTTGCCCGAGAACGCCTATCGTGAGCTTGGGCAAGGCGAAGAGTATCAGCCAATTATGGGTGCTAACACAAACCCTGTGGAGGTTACTCCCTACTCCGTGTCGGTGGGTATCATCATGGCGGTGATATTCTCGGCAGCAGCAGCCTACCTCGGCCTTAAGGTGGGTCAGGTATTCGAGGCAGCTATTCCTATCGCCATCATCGCCGTGGGACTCGGACAGATGCGTGGCAAGAAGAATATGCTCGGTCAGAATGTCATCATTCAAAGTATCGGTGCGTCGTCGGGCGTTATCGTGGCGGGTGCCATCTTCACCCTCCCTGCGCTCTACATCCTCGGCCTCGAGGCGCAGTTCTACCAGGTATTCCTATCGTCGTTGTTGGGTGGTATCCTCGGCATCGTGCTCATGATTCCTTTCCGCAAGTACTTCGTCAAGGAGATGCACGGCAAGTATCCTTTCCCTGAGGCTACGGCAACCACCGAGGTGCTCGTGTCGGGCGAGAAGGGTGGCTCGCAGGCTAAGACCTTGGTTGCCGCAGGTCTTATCGGTGGCCTCTACGATTTTGTCGTATCTACCTTTGGCGCATGGTCGTCGTCGCTCTCTACGCAGATGTGGGGCTGGGGTAAGTGGCTCGCAGCAAAGGCGAAGCTCACCCTTGGTCTTAACACCTCGGCAGCGGTGCTCGGCCTTGGATATATCATCGGCCTGAAGTATGCCCTTATCATTGCGGGTGGCTCGGCCCTCGTGTGGTTTGTGGTTATTCCGTTGGTTACGCCTATCCTCTCGCTATTCGACGCAGCAGAGCTCCCAGCCATGCTCGAGGGAATGGGCATCAACCACGAGGCGTTGGCTACGCCTGAGGGCATCTTCCGCGAGATAGGTCGCCCTCTCGGCATCGGCGGCATCGCCATGGCAGGACTCATCGGCATCATTCGCCAGGCAGGCATCATCAAGAGCGCCTTGGGACTTGCCGTGAGCGAGTTTAGCGGCAAGAAGGTAGCCACAGACGAGCCTCGCACACAGAAGGATATATCGATGAAGGTTATCCTCTCGGTAATCATCGCAGTGCTTGCGGCTACGTTGTTCTTCTTCCAATTTGGCGTGTTGCACAATTGGTTCCAGACAATCATCGCACTTCTTATCGTCTTTGTCATCGCCTTCTTGTTTACCACCGTGGCAGCTAACGCCATCGCCATCGTGGGCTCAAACCCTGTGTCGGGCATGACTCTAATGACGTTGATACTATCATCACTTGTGCTTGTGAGCATTGGTCTTGAGGGCAATGCCGGCATGATTGCAGCCTTGGTTATCGGTGGCGTGGTATGTACCGCTCTCTCTATGGCGGGTGGCTTTATCACCGACCTTAAGATTGGCTATTGGCTCGGCACATCGCCCAAGAAGCAGCAGACATGGAAGTTTGTGGGTACAGCAGTATCTGCCGCTACCGTGGCAGGCGTGATGATCATCATGAACCAAACATACGGCTTTACAGGCGAGAACGCCCTCGTAGCGCCTCAGGCAAATGCTATGGCTGCCGTTATCAAGCCTCTGATGACAGGTGGCGCAACACCTTGGGCACTCTACGGCTTGGGTGCTCTTATCGCCCTTATCCTCACCTTCATCAAGCTTCCAGCGCTTCCTTTCGCCCTCGGTATGTTTATCCCTATGGAGCTTAACGCACCACTCGTTGTGGGTGGCTTGGTGGCATGGGCTGTTAATCGCCATAAGGATGCTGAGCAGGCTAAGGCAAACAACAACCGTGGTACGCTCATCGCCTCAGGCTTCATCGCTGGAGGTGCGTTGATGGGTGTTGTAAGCGCTATTATCGCCTTCTTCGGCGCAGATAGCATGATTCAGTGGGCTGAGGGCTCTATGATGCCTATCTACCTCGGCATCGTGATGTACGCAGCAATCATCGCCTACTTCATCTGGCACTCACGCAAGGCTCAGAAGGAGGAGTAGTGACCTTAGGAGTAGAAAGGGACCTAAGAGGCCTAAGAGGCCAAAGGGTAGAAAGGGGCCTAAGGGTAGAAAGGGGCCTAAGGGGCCTAAGGGTAGAAAGGGGCCTAAGGGTTAAAATACCCTTCTGACCCTTAAAAACCCTTCTGACCCTTAAAAAAAATAACACAGAAACTAAACTAAAAACACAATACACAATGGACCTAAAAGAGAGATTTTTGAAATATGTGTCGTTCGACACTCAGTCTGACGAGTCGAGCACAACGTTCCCATCTACCGACAAGCAGCTCGTGCTGCTCCGCCACCTAAAGGAGGAGCTCGAGACATTGGGCCTCACGGAGGTGTCGATGGATAAGTATGGCTACGTTATGGCCACACTCCCAGCAACTAAGGGCTACGAGAATGCCCCAGTAATTGGCTTCATCGCCCATGTGGACACCGCTCCCGATATGAGTGGCGCTAACGTCAAGCCACACGTTGTGGAGAACTACAACGGCAAGGATATCCGCCTTGGCGACGACTGCTACTTGCGTGTCGAGGAGTTCCCCGAGCTTGCCTTCTTCAAGGGACATACCCTCATTCACACCGACGGCACAACGCTCCTCGGCGCAGATGACAAGGCAGGTGTTGCCGAGATTATGACCGCCATGGAGTGGCTCGTGGCACACCCTGAGCACCCTCACGGCAAGATTCGTGTGGGCTTCACCCCCGACGAGGAGATTGGTCGTGGCGTAGACTACTTCGACGTGCAGAAGTTCGCTGCCGACTTTGCATACACCATGGACGGTGGCATGGAGGGCGAGCTCGAGTACGAGAACTTCAACGCTGCGGGCGCAAAGATTCAGATCTCGGGACGCAACGTCCACCCAGGCATGGCTAAGAACAAGATGATTAACGCCATCGACATCGCTTGCGAGCTCAACGCCCTTCTGCCTCAGGAGCAGCGTCCACAGTTCACCGAGCACTACGAGGGCTTCTTCCACTGCGTGGGCATCAAGGGCTCTGTCGAGGAGGCTGAGATAAGCTACATTATTCGTGACCACGACTCAGATAAGTTCGAGCAGAAGAAGCAGCTTATGTGGGACGTTGTTAACTTCCTCCAGCGCAAGTATGGCGAGAAGTGCCTCACGCTAACGCTCAAGGATCAGTACTACAACATGCGTAAGATGGTTGAGCCACACCCACAGCTCATCGAGAAGGCACGCCGTGCTATGATTGAGGCGGGTGTTAAGCCTCAGGTTAAGCCTATCCGTGGCGGTACCGACGGCTCACGCCTCTCGTTCATGGGTCTTCCATGCCCTAACCTCTTCACCGGTGGCATGAACTTCCATGGCCGTTATGAGTATGTGTCGCTCACAACCATGAACCGTGCGATGAACACTATCATCAACCTTGCACGCATCTGGGCAGAGTAAGGTTTTAGTAATTAGTAATTAGTAATGAGGAATTAGTAATAGAGAGAGTAGAGACAACAGAGACAACAGAGAGGGCAGAGAGAGGGAGTAATTAGTAATTAGTAATGAGTAATGAGTAATAGAGACAACTATCTATACTGAAAAAAAATATTACTAATTCCTAATTCCTCATTACTCATTAAAAAAGTCGATACCCGAGTTTCGTTGTCGTCCCTTTCGTCCCTGTTGTCCCTTTCGTCCCTCAAAAAATTATTCCTAATTACTCATTCATAATTCAAGATATATGAACAACCAATTCGGATATATGAGAGTTGCTGCGGCGGTGCCACGTGTGCACATCGCCGATGCTCATCGCAATGCTGAGGGCGCTCTCAAGATTATGCAAGATGCCTTCCAGGAGGGTGTCGAGATTGTTGTTATGCCCGAGCTCTCGTTGGTGGGCTACACCTGTGGCGACATGGTGTTGCAGAAGAAGCTCCTTAGCGACTCGGAGCAGGCCTTGGCATGGCTCATGGAGGAGTGCCGTGACATTCCAACCATCGGTATCGTGGGCCTCCCTGTGGTCTTTGCCGACCGCCTATATAACTGCGCTGCGGTCTTTGGCCAGGGCGAGTTGTGGGGTATTGTGCCTAAGAGCTACATACCTAACTACGGCGAGTTCTCGGAGCTAAGGTGGTGGGTGTCGGGCTACGGCATCAAGGACCGCTCTATACGCTTTGCTGGCCACGAGTGCCCATTCGGTGCCGACCTCATGTTCGACATCCATGGCGTGGAGTTTGGCGTGGAGATCTGCGAGGATATGTGGGTGCCTGTGCCACCATCATCAATGCAGGCGGTGCAGGGTGCTAAGCTTTTGTTCAACCTCTCGGCATCGCCCGAGTCGGTATGCAAGCACGACTACCTAATCTCGCTTATCGCCGAGCAGTCGTCACGCACCATGGCAGCCTACGTATACGCATCATCGGGCCATGGCGAGTCGTCGAGCGACCTTGTCTTCGCTGGTAATGCCGTTGTTGCCGAGCTTGGTAGGGTGTTGGGCGTCAGCGAGCGCTTCGTGCGCAACGACCGCATGGTCATCGCCGACATCGACGTGGAGTATATCTCTACACGCCGTACTGCCCGCAACACCTTCTACTATCCCGACGCTCCCGAGATGCGCGTGGTGGAGATTGACGTAGACGAGATTATGTATCAGGGCGATGTGCGCCGCCATATCGAGCCTATCTACTTCGTTCCCGAGAACGAGGAGGCACGTGCCACACACTGCCGTGAGGTGTTCGCCATTCAGTCGGCAGGCCTCGCCCAGCGCCTCGAGCACACAGCGTGCAAGAATGCCGTTATCGGCATCTCGGGTGGCTTAGACTCTACGTTGGCACTCCTCGCCGTATGCGACACGTTCGACCTTCTTGGTCTTGACCGCAAGGGCATCATCTGCGTGACAATGCCTGGCTTCGGCACCACCGACCGCACATATCAGAATGCCCTCACAATGGCTCGTGAGCTCGGCTGCACCCTCAAGGAGATATCTATCAGGGAGGCGTGCGAGCAGCACTTCAAGGATATCGGCCTGAGCGCCGAGGAGCGTGGCGTGGCATACGAGAACTCGCAGGCACGTGAGCGCACACAGATACTCATGGACGTTGCCAACCTATGCGGTGGCATGGTCATCGGCACGGGCGACATGAGCGAGCTTGCTTTGGGCTGGGCAACATACAATGGCGATCAGATGTCGATGTACGGCATCAACTCATCGGTGCCTAAGACCCTTGTGCGCCACATGGTCGATTGGTATGCCAACAACCGTGCTGAGGGCGTGTTGCGTGAGGCGTTGCTCGATGTTGTGGCTACGCCTGTTAGCCCCGAGCTACTCCCATCAGATGGCGAGAATATTGCGCAGTGCACCGAGGATATCGTTGGTCCTTACGACCTCCACGACTTCTTCCTCTACTGCACCCTTCGTCGTCGCTACTCGCCAACCAAGATTGCTATGCTTGCGGGCTTGGCATTCGAGGGAGTCTTCGACCGCAGGACAATCCTCAAGTGGCTCAAGGTCTTCTTCCGCCGCTTCTTCTCGCAGCAGTTCAAGCGCTCGGCAATGCCCGATGGCCCAAAGGTGGGTGGCGTAGGCCTATCACCACGTGGCGACCTACACATGCCTTCTGACGCACAGTCACGAGCATGGCTCCACGAGATTGAGCTTATGGAGCAGGAGCTGGACAATGAGTAATTAGTAATAGCAGGTGGAAAGGGGCCTAAGGGTAGAAAGGGGCCTAAGATGCCTAAGAGGCCAAAGGGTAGAAAGGGGCCTAAGGGTTAAAAATACCCTTCTGACCCTTTAATACCCTTCTGACCCTTAAAAACCCTTCTGACGAGTAACGAGTAATAACCCATTGTTACTTGTTACTCGTTACTAACTCCTAATTGCTAATTAAAAAAAAATATTCAAAACCGTTCAAACGATGAAAAAGATACTTCTAACCCTCTGCCTTATCCTCGGCTCTGTAGTGTGTGCTGATGCTCAGGGTCTTAAGGGCTTGCTTGGCGTGGCTAAGGACTTAGCCGACGAGGCTACCGACGGCAAGGCATCGGAGCTCATAGACAAGCTCACGGGCACAGCCACCGAGCTGCTTATCGTGGGCACATGGAGCTACACCCAGCCTGCCATGACCTTCGAGGGTGGCGACCTGCTCTCGAATGTTGCGGGCGAGGCGCTCGCTGCCAAGCTCTCGACAAAGCTCACCACAGCCTACAACGCCGTGGGCATCAAGCCTGGCTCGTGCACCTTCACCTTCAACGACGACGACACGTTTAGCGCCGTGATGGGCAAGAGCACACTCTCGGGAACATACACCTACAACACCGAGACCTTCGCCATCACGCTCAACTTCGACTCGAAGCTTTTGAAGCTCGGCTCGATGACGGGCTATGCCTACATCACCGCCTCGGGCCTCGACCTGGTGTTCGACTGCACACGCCTTGTGAAGATGCTCACCACGCTCGGCGCTAAGCTCTCGGCACTCAACAGCATCACATCGCTCCTTGGCAACTACGACAAGGCATACGTGGGCTTTAACCTAACTAAAAACAAGTAATCGACTATGAAGAAGACGCTTTATACACTTATCGCCGTAGTGGCTGTTGCCCTCGTGCCAACCACCGCCTCGGCGCAGTTCAACCTATCACGCCTCTTGGGTGGCATTCAGAAGGTTGCTAACACCGAGACCCAGCAGCAGGACCCATATAAGCGCTTGGCAGATGCTGCGCCATCGTCATACACGCTCAACGGCACATGGACCTATAAGTCGGCATCGTTCAGCTACCTCGGCTCGAGCCCCTTGGCAGACATCGCCATTGCGCAGATCGACCCAATCATCACCAACACCCTCAAGCAGCTTAGCATCACCCCAGGCTCTGTTAAGCTACGCCTAAATGGTGGCAAGGGCACCATCACCCAGGGCGACCACAAGCTCGATGGTAGCTATGTGTATACACGCTCTAAGGCAGCCATCATTGCCGAGACCACCCTCGACGGCAAGACCGTGAAGGCATCAGGCTATGTACGCTACGAGTCGGGCGAGCTTACCATTCTGCTCGATGCCCGTGAGCTTATCAGCGCCATGACCACCATCATGCCCGAGCTCAAGAAGGACCAGAACATCCTCCTCGTGGAGACACTCATCAAGGATTTGAAGGATGTGTATGTTGTAGGTAAGTTCACCAAGTAATTTGTTGTGATAAGCCGCAATCTGCGGCACATCTAAAAAGCTAATCACCCGAGGCTGTACTATTTGTACTATCCTCGGGTGATTACTTTTCAGATGCACCACATCTCACGGCTTCTAACAACAAATTATTTGTTGTGATAGCGGCGCATCAGCGACGCTTCAATCAAAGCTCCGAATGAGCAGTACTAAGAGTACAGCCCATCCGGAGCTTTTTCATGTCAGCGCCACTGCTACACCACTCTGACAACAAATAGTGCGCTTAGAGATGGGGGCGGGGGCAAAGCAAGAGTGAATGTAGGGAAATTAGGGAGTATAGTGAATTTAAGGAGAGTTTGTGCTTTGCGAATAAATGCTGATAGCGCTCCTCCCTAAACTCCTTAAACTCCCTAAGCTCCCTATCCTTGCGCAAAAAAGGGTCACAAGAGTATTATAACCCTTTATGACCCTTTTGGACCTTTATGACCCTTTGATTAGATAGATGGGAGCGCTAAAGCTTGATAGATTCTGAGGACCATTAAGACCTTAGGACCTTAGGACCATTAAGATGGTCACGGACAAATGTCCTAAAGGTCCTATTGGTCCTAAAGGTCTTAATCCTAAAGGTCTTAATCCTAAAGGTCCTAAAGGTCTTAATCCTCTACCAATTAATAACTGCTGATAGCGCCCTCCCTAAACTCCCTAAACTCCCTAAACTCCCTAAACTCCCTAAACTCTCTAAGCTTCCTCCCTCGTTATCCACCACTCAGCCCACTCCATATCTTCGGGAGTCGTTAGCTTGATGTTGCTCTTCTCGCCCTCCACGAGCCATATCTTGCTGCCCATGGCCTCTACCACTGAGGCATCGTCCGTAAACGTCGGCGAGAACGCCTGCTCGTAGGCCTTGCGTAGGATGTCGCTACGGAATATCTGAGGGGTCTGCACAATGCGTAGCTCGCTGCGTGGCACTATCCACGACTCGCTGCCCTCGACCCTACGATAGGAGTCGGCAACCTCCACAACGGGGATTGTTGCGCCATGCTCCTCGCAGTCGAGCATCGTGCGTATGATAAGCTTTTTCGACACCAGCGCACGCACGCCATCATGCACCGCAATATACTCTACCTCGGGGCTCAGCGCCTCTATGCCTCGCTTAACCGAGTCGAAGCGCTCCTTGCCACCCACAACACACCTATGCACCGCCACGTCGAACCTCGCAGCGAGATTCTTCCACAGCGCCACATGCTCCTCGGGAAGCACCACGACAAGCTCTGCGCCGGGCAGCGCCTCCGCAAAACGGTTTATGGTATGTGCCACAACGGGCAGCGTGCCTAACATCAGGAACTGCTTGGGCATGGCGCTCTGCATGCGTTTGCCCGAGCCACCAGCAACAATTATTACTCCTCGCTTTGCCATATCAGCTTCTTGCCAAAACCAAGTTTATTATCTGTTAGCTTGAGCATCGTGGGCGTAACCTCCCACAGCGTGAGCGGCGCTACGGCAGCATAGGGGAAGCGCTTGATATACTCCTTGCGTGCCTCCTCCGTGCCTCGCTCTGCGATGCCCTCAATCTGTATTCCCTCCACACAGCCCACTATGCGTGTCTCACGCACGATGCTGAGTGCCACACGTGGTTGCGAGGCCATCTCGCTGCCGTGACGTGTCGAGAGGTCCGAGGTGAATACTATCTTGCCTCGCTTAGCGTCATACGCATAAAAACAGTTGGCAACGTAGGGTAGGTTGTCCCTACCCACTGTTGCCAATGTCAAAACGTGATGTTTGCGTATGAACTTCGTGATTCTCTCGTCGATGTTCATATTATCTCTTTACTGTGCCACTTGCTGTACCCTTGATAGGGCCGTTAGCCATTGCCTCCTTGAGGCTTTTGCTCTTGGTGGTAGTTGTCTGTGCTGGCTTCTCAGCCACCTTCTCGACTACCTCCTCAGTAGGCTCTTCGGTTGCCTTCTCAGCCTCCTTCTCAGCGCTCTTCTCAGCCGCTGCCTCAGCCTTCTTCTCTGTTGCTGCCTCTGCCTTCTTCTCGGCTGGTGCTGGCTGAGCAACAGGTGCTGCTGCCTCCTTCTTTGTTGTGTCGGCTGGCTCTACCTTCTTCTTCTTTTCACGGCGGTAGATGTCCTCCTCGGTCACAACGTCGTCAGGCTCTATCGTGCCGTCCATCTCGGCGATAAGACGCTCACGAATCTTCTCAAATCCTGCACGGTGCTGCTTAGCAATAGGCTCTGATGGCTGCTCGGTAACCTGCAATGGGTCGATAGGCTTGCCATTCTGCCAGATACGGTAGTCGAGGTGAGGACCTGTCGATGTACCTGTTGAACCTACGTAACCGATGGTCTGACCCTGCACAACCTTAGCACCCACCTTGATGCCCTTAGCAAAGCTCTTGAGGTGGAGATAACCTGTCTTGAGGCCTCCAGCGTGCTCGATGTAGATGGTGTTACCACCGCCACCGCCCCAGCCCGCCTTAACAACGGTACCGTCGGCTACGGTGTGTACCGGAGTACCCATAGGCGCTGAGTAATCGACACCTGTGTGAGGGCGATATACACGATATACAGGGTGTAGACGCTTGTATGTAAACTTCGAGCTGATACGTGTGTACTTTAGTGGTGCCTGAAGCATCTGCTTCTTCATGGTTCTACCGTCGTAGTCCCAATACTTGAGGCGACCATTTGCATCGGCATAAGGGATAGCGTAGAATGTCTTCTTGCCCTTCTTGAAGCGAGCACCATATACTCTGCCGATGCCCACCGACTTATCCTCGACCATCTTCTCGTCGAAGATAACAGAGAAGCTGTCGCCCTCCTGAATGCCAAAGAAGTCCACCGACCACTTGAACAAATCCTCAACCTCGTCGGCAAGGGCATATGGGAGCTTAGCCTTCATGATAGCGCCCCATAGCGACGATGTGATCTCGGCAGTTACGCACCTACGCTCGATGTGCACAGGTAGCTTCTCGCGTACGATGTGCACCGAGTCGCCCACAAACGAGAGGATTGTATACTCGGTGTTGTCGATGTTGTATACCAAGTAGTCGAGCACCTCACGTGTGCTTACTGAGTCTACCTCCTCGGTGCGCACAAATGTGGTGAATGTTCTGTCAGCACGGATTTTGCTGAGCTTGAACACGGTGTCTGCCTTACGCTCGAGGTTAGCCACCTTGCGGGCAGAGATGCCATAGCGGTTAAGGATAGCACCTGCGGTGTCACCCTTGCGCACAGAGTCTGTGCCTACGATATATGGGGTAGTGTCGATGCCATAGAGAAATACAGGCTCAGCAACCTCTGTTGAGTCGCTCTCTTCGATGAAGCCTACAAAGTCATCGTGCTCGTTGTCGGACGTTTTGCCGCCACATGCCACCCAAAGTAGTGCGAGTAGCAAAGTGGATAATAGTGCCAATCTCTTCATATTTTGCAAAAATAGAGATTTTTTTTGAATAATGCTACTTTTTTAGGTATAAATCTACTATCGAGGCTAAAAAATAGGGTTTAGTTTTGATTTCTGCGAAATATTTCGTACCTTTGACAAGATTGTATAGCTATGCCTATACGCTAACAATGTTGTAATGAAAGTGTTAAAGACCATACTCTCGTGGATATACGGAGCGGTGATAGCCCTGCGCCATCGCCTCTACGATTGGGGCATCAAGCGAAGCTACCAATTCGATATCCCTGTGGTATGCGTTGGCAACATTACTGTGGGTGGCACGGGCAAAACGCCTATGGCTGAGATGCTTATACGTGAGCTTATGGATAGCTACACCATAGCCATGCTCTCTCGAGGCTACGGCAGAAACACCAAGGGATATATCGAGGTGACCACCCAGCACAACTACCTCGCCGTGGGCGACGAGCCTCTGCAGGTGAAACTCAAATACCCCAAGACGGTGGTTGTCGTGTGCGAAGATCGTGTGGCAGCCATCAAGCGCATACGTGAGGAGCACCCCGAGGTGAACCTCATAATCATGGACGACGGCTTCCAGCATCGCCGTGTGCGTGCCAAGGTGAACATCGTAATCCTCGATGCTACACGCCCCGTGAAGAACGATAAGCTTCTGCCATTGGGCCGTCTGCGTGACCTTAAGCGACGACTAAAGGCGGCACACATCTTCATCGTGTCGAAGTGCTCCGACAGCATGTCACCCCTCGATAAGCGACTATGGCGCAACGAGCTGCGCACAATAGCCTATCAGGCGGTCTACTTCTCGCATATAGTGCCTATGGACATCGAGCCGTTGTTCTACTTCGAGGAGCGTGAGCATATCGACTATGGCAACCAGGCAATACTCCTCGCAGGCGTGGGCAACCCACGACCCTTCGTGAATGAGGCATCGTCGAGGTTTAATGTTGTCGATAAGATGATCATGCCCGACCACCATCGCTACTCACGTGAGGACATGAAGTTCCTCATGGACAAGCTACGCAAGCACCCTCGTGCCATCATTCTCATGACCGAGAAGGATGCCGTGAAGCTCTTCCGCAGTGGCAAGCATCTTCCCGAGGCGCTACGCCGTGCGATGTACTATCAGCCTATCGAGACCGAGCTTGTTGATGGCCCCGACAAGGACTTTGTGGGTAACCTCAAGAAGGAGATCGAGTTCAAGGACTTCGCTTCACGCAAGAAGCAGTCAAAAAAGAGTGTAAATTTAGACGATGACGATACACTATGATTAACAAGGTAATTCTTTTAGGAAATGTGGGTCAGGACCCCGAGGTTCGCACCCTTGAGACGGGCGTGAAGGTTGCACGCCTACGCTTGGCTACCACCGAGCGCATCTTCAACCGCCAGACAAACGAGACCACCGAGCACACCGAGTGGCACAGCATCACGCTATGGCGTGGCTTGGCAGATGTCGCCGATAAGTTTGTGCACAAGGGCTCGCAGATATATGTCGAGGGTCGCATCCGCTCACGTGAGTGGGAGAAAGATGGTCAGCGCCACTTCGGCTTCGAGATTGTTGCCGACGACATGCGACTTCTTGGCCGTCGTGCCGAGGGCGCACCAGCACCACAGGGTGGCTACCAGCCTCAGGCAACGCAGTATCAGCAGCCACAAGCACCTCAGTATCAGCAGGGTGGCTATCAGCAGCCTCAGTATCAGCAGCCTGCACAGCCTCAGTATCAGCAGCCCGCACAGCCACAGTATCAGGCGCCGCAGTATCAGCCACAGCCTGAGCCTATGTCGGCACCTATTGCGATGCCCGAGCCAGGACCTGACGACCTCCCATTTTAATTTGTTGTGAATTTGTTGTGATAAGGCGGCATCTACTGCCGCTAACAAAAATAAATGAGAATGAGCAGTACATTTTAGTACAGCCCATCCTCATTTTTTTTGCCGAGCGTTGTATCTACCACCTTCTAACAACAAATTTAGTGCGCTTAGTGATGAGGGCAGGGGCAAAGCAGAGAGAGAATATAGTGAAATTAGGGAGTATAGTGAATTTAGGGAGCGGTTGTGCTTTGCGAATAAATGATGATAGCGCCCTCCTTAAACTCCCTAAACTCCTTAAACTCTCTAAACTCCCTATCCTTGCGCTAATTACGGAGGGCAGGGGCAAAGCGCAGAGAGAGAATTTAGGGAAATTAGGGAGTATAGTGAATTTAGGGAGCGGTTGTGCTTTACGAATAAATGCTGATAGCGCCCCTCCCTAAACTCCCTAAACTCCCTAAACTCCCTAAGCTCCCTATCTCTGCGCCCAATCACACCACACATCCAATACAAAAAAAATATGGAGCCACCCATGATGACTCCATATTCATTATATATAGGTATCGCTTACTCGATAACCACCAATGGCTGATCGGCCTGAACGGTGTCGCCCTCGGCTACCAACAAGCCAAGAACCTTACCCGCAAAGTCTGACGAGATAGAGTTCTCCATCTTCATAGCCTCGAGGATCATCACCTCCTGACCCATAGTCACGGTGTCGCCAGCCTTAACCTTGATCTCGATAACACGACCAGGGAGTGGAGCGTTCACGGTCTTGCCATCAGCGGCAGTCACCTTGCGCTCAGCCGAAGCATCGCCCTCGTCCTCCATAGAGTCGGCAACCTCGATAAGGATAGCGTCAGCCTGCACGGTGTCGCCCTCAGCCACCAAAATCTGCTTAACGAAGCCAGCATAGTCGGTGGTGATTGAGTTCTCCATCTTCATAGCCTCGAGGATCATAACCTCCTGGCCAGCAGCAACCTTGTCGCCAACCTTCACCTTGAGCTCGATAACACGGCCTGGGAGTGGAGCACATACGGTCTTGCCTGTCACAGGACGCTTGCCACCAGCTGCAGCACCCGCCTTAGCGCTCTCGATCTCGATGATGATGCCCTCAGCCTGAACGGTGTCACCCTCCTTAACGATAATCTGCTTAACCTTACCTGCGAAGTCCGAAGTGATTGAGTTCTCCATCTTCATAGCCTCGAGGATAGCAACCTCCTGACCAACAGCCACGGTGTCGCCCACCTTAACCTTAAGCTCGATAACACGGCCTGGGAGTGGAGCAACGATAGTGTCGCCGGTGATAGGCTGAAGCTCTACTGCCTCCTCCTTCTTGAGTGATGGGTCTGCCGCAACCTTCTCGGCATAAGCAGCCTCCTTCACGCCTGTGAGGTAAGCCTTAGCCACCAATGGGAACAACTCCAACAAGAGCTCCTCCTTCTCGTTCTCAGCCAAGAGCACGCCACCTGCCTTCTCCAATGCTGGGTTAGGCTGCTTCTGATACTTCGATGTGTCGTAAGGGCGCTCCTCTCTGAAGCCGCAGATCTTCTCGCGGAAGTCCTCCGAGATCTTCACAGGAGTGCGACCGTAGTCACCCTTAACCAAGCCCACGAACTGAGCCGACTTATTTGTGTACATTGCACGACCAGCCTTCTCGTCCATAGCGCAGTTTACTGCCTGAGCACCGACAATCTGTGATGTAGGCGTTACGAGTGGTGGAAGACCCGCTGCAAGACGTACAGGAGGGATAAGTTCCATGGCACGTGGGAGGATGTCCTCAGCGCCAAGCTGCTTGAGCTGTGCCACCATATTAGAGTACATACCGCCAGGGATCTCAGCATCCTGAACGAGCTTGTTAGGTGCTGGGAAGCCGAAGTATGCCTCGATAGCCTGTGATGCCTCCAATAGCTCGTCCCAATTCTCAGCCTGAGCAGCTGCCACGCAGCGGTCGAGCAATGCATCAACCTCGGCAGGAGTAGCGTCTACGAGTGGGTTGAAAGGCTTTGGAAGAGGCTTCTCCGAGCCAAATACCGACAACTCGAGCTCCTTGCGGATATCCTTGAGCTGCTCGTTGATCTTAGCCACAGCCTCCATGTTTGCGCCAAGCTCGATGCCGAGCTTCTTGCAGAAGAGGTATACAAGCTCTACGGCAGGAGCACCTGTGCCACCACCAAACCACCAGCAGTTGGTATCTACGATATCTACGCCAGCAACGATAGCTGCGTATACTGAGCCAAGACCATAGCCTGGAGTACAGTGTGTGTGGAAGTCTACAACCACGCCGAGCTCCTTCTTGAGAAGCTTGATAAGGCCAGCAACACGTGCAGGAGGAATCAAGCCCGACATATCCTTGATAGTAATCATGTCGGCGCCGAGCTGAGCCATCTGGCGAGCCTTGTCGAGGAAGTACTCGTCGGTAAAGACCTTCTCGTGCTCCTCGCCGTCGTTGTACTTAGGATCTACGGTGTAACATACGGCGCAGTCAGCGATACCGCCATACTGCTTGATATACTTGATTGTTGATTTAACGTTATCTACGTCGTTCAAGGCATCGAAGATACGCATGATGCCCAAGCCGCTCTCGATGGCATTGCGTGAGAAGCCGTCGATAATCTCGTCGGTATATGGAGCATAGCCAAAGAGGTTACGACCACGTGACAAAGCAGTTAGCTTCGATACGTCGCCCACAGCCTTCTTAATGGTCTCAAGACGTGTCCATGGGTTCTCGTTGAGGTAGCGCATAACTGAGTCGGGCACTGCACCGCCCCATACCTCCATAGCGTAGAAGCCAGCATCCTTGTAGTAAGGAAGGCAACGGTCTACCTGCTGCTGAGTCATACGAGTTGCGAAAGACGACTGCTGACCGTCACGCAACGTAAGATCACGAATTTTAAGGATCTTTGTCATAGTTTTACAAAAGGTTTATTTAGTTAGTTTTTTTAGGTTTAGTCGCATCTATACAGACATAGTCTGTCTGTTCGAATAACAAATTTAGGAAAAAAAACGTAATAAACCAAACAAAAAGAGAAATTAATTAAGACGAGTTGCATATCGAAGCGCATCTTAATTGATTTCTCTATCTCTTGCGGTGCTTAGTTAGGTGCTGTGTAGGAGGGTAGATGCGAAAGATAGGGAGTGTTAAGGAAATTAGGGAGTTTAGGGATAATTAGTAATTAGTAGTGAGTAATGAGTAATAGAGAGAGCTGAGACCACTGAGACCACTAAGACCACTAAGACAACAGAGAAAACGTCGATACCCGAGTTTCGTTGTCGTCCCTGTTGTCCCTGTGTCCCTGTGTCCCTATTGTCCCTGTCGTCCCTGTCGTCGTAGAAATACTCGTCGCCAAGGCCGTGAGTGATGTTGCAACGATCGATGCAATCAACCGTAGCATAGTTTATTGTTTTAAGGTAATCTGTTGTAATTAGTAAACAGTAATTAGGAATAAGTAATAGAGAGAGCTGAGACCACTGAGACCAGAGAGACCACTAAGACAACAGAGACAACAGAGAAAACGTCGATACTCGAGTTTCGTTGTCGTCCCTGTCGTCCCTGTCGTCCCTGTCGTCCCTAAAAGATATTCCTTACTCCGCCTGGTGCAGAATCACCCTCTCCAATGCTCGCTCGCATACGGGGCAGAAGCGCTTGGCGGTGTTGTTGCGCATGCGGCATACGTCCGCAGGACGGTAGATGCCTTTCGAGCGGTAGCCACCACCCTCGTATACGCCCACGGTGTAGTTCTTGGTGCGCTCAGGCGTAACCTTTGTTGGTATCTCGATGCCCTCTGCAACCATGTCTGCCCACTTCGAGTCGAAGTCTACCAAAGTAGTGATGTTGGGCTCCCATGGCTCGTGCTTAAGCGAGTGCATGTCGTCGTTCTCGTCGTCGTAGAAATACTCGTCGCCAAGGCCTCCGAACGAGTGGCCAAACTCGTGTACCACCACAGGGCGGAAGTCACGGTGGTGTGCCGTTGTTAGGGTGTATGAGTTGTAGATGCCGCCACCGCCATAAGTATCTGTGTTAGCGAGGATTATGATGTGCTCGCAAGGGATATTTGTTGCGAGGTCGTACATCGCATATACGTTGCTCGACGTGAGGTAGCGATTCATGTAGAACGTGAGGAAGTTTGAGCCCACAGCCGTCTGTCGCCATGCGTTGTCCTGAGGCACGCTCACGTTGCTATCTGTCGATGGGCTTGCCACGGCAATGAAGTTGAACTTATCCTTGTGGCTCTTGAAAGGCTCGTAGCTCAAAATCTCGCTTGCGGTGATCTGAGCATCCTCCAAGAAGGTGTCGATTTGGTCTACGGTATATCCCTCGGCCAATATCACCACGTCGATAGCACGCTTCGAGTCGCCACCCTTGTGAATATATTTGTGGGGTAGTGCTCGCTGTGCTGTTACGTTGCGGATAAGGCGGTCCTGAGGCTCTATGGTGTGGCGCAAGATGCTCTCCTTGCCGGTGTTGTCACGAAGCACAATCTCGGCATAGGCACGGCGCTTGGGCATAGGCGTGAGGATTGTAAACTCGAAGCTCTTGTTTAGGCTCTGCGCCTCCTCTGTTGTCAGCCACTCCTGGAATAGTGATGAGAACGATGTTTTGTAGATTGCCTCGCCTGTTGTTGCGTCGTAGAGCGTTAGGTCGCCATTACCTGCGAGGGGCACTGTTGTAAGGTTAATGCGTCGTCCCCACCAGTTGTCGCTCACCGAAAGTGAGTGAAGGCCAATGAATTGCTCCTTGGCATTGCCCATAAATGTGTAGTCGATGCGCAGGGTCTGATCTGCGAAGTTATGCTCGAACTCTTGTGCCGATAGGTTTGCTATGCCAAGTAGGAGCATTGCGATAAATAGTAGTCGTTTCATATCTATTTTAAGTTTTATGTTTCACGTGATGTACAAAGATAGAAAAATTCGTGGCAATATGCAATCTTTTTCGTATCTTTGGACAATAAAATATTGCATTTGGCTTATGAAGATTTTTAGAAATACCCTGGCTACCATACTTCTTTTAGCGCTTACGCTTGCGCAAGCATCAACGCTATCTGCGCAACAGACTAATACTAAGCTACCGAAGTATCTTTCCGACTCTATCTCCAATGCCATAACACGCATCACCATCAAGGAGGTTGCAGGCAGCTATGTCAAGGTCGAACAGATAAAGGTCGTGGGCGAGGATGTGAGCAAGGCCGACACCCTTGCTAATGGCGAAAAGAGGTGCCCTCAGCTCGAGATACGTGCCTCGGAGCAGCTCGGCTTCTATCCTATGCGTGAGGCGAGCGTTGAGAAGATCTATGCTGCTGTGCGCAAGGTGTTGCCCGACAAGTATAAGGAGTATGAGATAAAGCTATATGCCAATGGCGAGCTTATCGAGAACCTTATCCCGCTATACTATCGCACCAAGCATAGCGAGCCTACATTCGTAAACAGCGCTAAGGCTCCGCTTATCACCCGCCAAAGTTCGCTCTCGCAGCCTAAGCGAGGCTTGCTTAATCGCCATATAGCCCTATGGCAGAGCCATGGTCGCTACTTTAGCAATGGTGCCGACGAGTGGGTGTGGCAGCGTGCCCGCCTGTGGGAGACTGTCGAGGATCTCTATACTCAGAGCTATGTTGTGCCCTATCTCGTTCCTATGCTCGAGAGGGCTGGTGCCTCGGTGCTTCTGCCCCGTGAGCGCAGCATGCGTAGCGAGGAGCTAATCATCGACAACGACAAGGGTATCGACCCGATGGGCTACAAGGAGAGTGGCGAGTGGAGCGGTGCAGGCTCAGGCTTTGCACACCTCCACGAGAGCTATGCCTCGGGTCATAACCCCTTTAGCGACGGCACAGCACGCCAGGCTACAACAACAAACAAGCGTGATAAGCTATCTACTGCAACATGGAGCGGAAGTGTTCCTGAGTCGGGCATCTATAGCCTCTATGTGTCGTATCGCACCGTCAAGAAGTCGGCTATCGACGCTCACTACACGATACATGCGTCGGGTGGCGACAGAGAGTTCTTGGTAAATCAGTCTATGGGTGGCGGCATGTGGATATGCCTTGGCGAGTTCTACTTCGAGGCTGGCGAGGAGCGTGTGTTGGTTACGCTCGACAACTACTCTCTGTCGGGAGGTGTTGTCACTGCCGATGCTGTGAAGATTGGCGGTGGCATGGGTAACATTCGCCGTGAGGTGCACTCGTCGATGCGTGGCAGTGGCAAGGAGTATCAGTCGGAGGTTAGTGGCTACCCACGCTTTACGGAGGGTGCTCGCTATTGGCTTCAGTGGTCGGGCTTCACCTCCGATGTATATGCCCCTAAGGGTGGAGTGGACGACTATAAGGATGACTATATGTCACGTCCCCGCTGGGTGAATGCCCTCATGGGAGGCTCCGACCGCCTAAATGGCGCTAAGGGCAAGAACATACCTCTCGACCTTGCGCTGGCATTTCATAGCGATGCTGGTGTGCGTGAGAGCGAGAAGGTTATCGGCACGCTGGGCATCTACTGCACGAAGGATAATAACGCTAAGTTCGAGGATAAGCAGTCACGCCTACGCTCGCGCGACCTCACAGATATTGTCATGACGCAGATTGTCGAGGACCTGCGTGCCAACTACGACAAGGGGTGGGTGCGCCGAGGCATGTGGGATAAGTCCTACTACGAGGCACGTGTGCCCTGGTGTCCAACGATGCTGCTCGAGCTGTTGTCGCACCAGAATTTCTCGGATATGCGCTACGGCCTCGACCCTCAATTCCGCTTCGACGTGAGCCGTGCGATATACAAGGGCGTGTTGCGCTACCTCTCGAGCCAATATGGCGTAGACTATGTTGTGCAGCCACTCCCCGTAAATAGCTTTGCGGCGATGCTCAACGGCAAGAAGGTGACCCTCAGCTGGAAGCCTACCGACGATAAGCTCGAGCCTACGGCAAAGCCCGAATACTATATATTATATACACGTATCGACGAGTCGGGCTTCGACTCAGGTCGTAGGGTAGACAGCACCGAGATAACCCTCGAGCAGGAGGCGGGCAAGGTGTATAGCTATCGTGTTACTGCCGTGAACGATGGTGGTGAGAGCTTCGACTCCGAGACCCTGGCTGTGGGCATTGGCAAGTCGAAGAAGTGTGTTCTCGTTGTCAATGGCTTCGATAGGGTGTCTGCCCCTATGAGCCGCCGCACGCAGAGCGAGGCTGGCTTCTATAACGTCTACGATAGTGGTGTGGCATACATCGAGGATATATCATTCATCGGCGAGCAGACCAACTTCGACCGTGCGCTCTATCAGTCGCAGGACGACAACAACGCCCTCGGACAGTCGTACAACGACTACGAGACGGAGGTTATCGCCGGCAACACATTCGACTATGTGGCTCTTCATGGCCGCTCAATCCTCGCTGCGGGCTACTCCTTCGCCTCGGCATCGCACCGTGCTGTGGCTGATGGTGCGGTAAATGTCATGGGCTACGAGGCTATCGACCTTATCTTGGGCAAGCAGCGTGCTACGGCGGTGGGTAGCGGCAAAGAGTATAAATTCAAGCCAATCTCCTCGTCACTACAGAAGGTGCTCACGGCATACACCGCTCAGGGTGGCTCGCTCATGGTTACGGGTAGCTACCTGCTCACCGACATGTGGACTTCGCCTGCGGCTACGGCTGCCGACAAGAAGTTTGCCACCGACGTGCTCCACGTAAGCTATGGTGGTAATATGGCAACACGCCGTGGTGAGGTTAAGGGCACTCTTCAGAGCATGTTCAAGGGCGATTTTGGTGTTGAGTTCAACACCGAGCTTTGCCGTGAGATATACTGCGTTGAGTCGCCTGAGGTGGTGCGTGCATCAGGCAAGCAGGCATATACGGCGATGCGCTATCGTTCTACTAATCAGCCAGCTGCAACGGTGTATGGCGGCAAGTATCGTACCTTCGTTGCGGGCTTCCCGTTCGAGACTATCCTCTCCTTCGAGGAGCGTGATGCCATGATGAAGGGCGTGCTAAGCTACCTGATAAAGTAGAACTGTTGATCTATGAATTAGTAATTAGTAATATTTTTGAGACGACAGGGACTATAGAGACAACAAAGACGACAACGAAACTCGAGTATCGACTTTTTAATTAGTAATTAGTAGAGAGTAATTAGTAATAATTTTCGTTGCAACCGCCGATTGCTCATTACTCATTACTCATTACTCATTGCTCATTGCTCATTGCTCATTGCACATTACTCATTAATCCTATACTTTTACTTTGCCCCTTTCACTTTTGAAGTTATGGCTCTTTCACGACAAACGATAAAGACTATAGTTATGCCCTTGGCAATGGTTGTGGGCGCTGTGTTGTGCCGTCCCTTAGCTCATGTCGAGGCAGCGTGTGCCAATATGCTCACGCCCCTGCTTATCGCCTCTATGCTCTTTCTTACGTTTTGCCGTATCGACCTGCGTGATATGCGCCTTAGGTGGGTGCACCTCATTATGCTTGCGGTGCAGATTGTGGGTGGTGTGGTGGTCTTTGTGGCGCTCCGCCCATGGCTTGGCGAGGTTGTGGCTGAGGGCGCTATGATGTGCGTGCTTGCCCCTATCGCCATGGCGGCGGTGGTCATCGGCGGCATGCTTGGCGCTAAGGTGGCACCCATGGTGTCGTATAGCCTTGTCTGCAACATCGTCACTGCCGTTGTCGTGCCACCTATCCTCCACGCCTTTGGCAATGGCTCATGCACCTTTGTGGAGATTATCTCACGTGTGGCACCAACGCTCATAGCCCCCTTTGTTGTGGCTCAGGCGCTGCGATATACGCTGCCTAAGGTGGCTAAGTGGTTTGCCGACCACTCCTCATACTCATTCTACCTTTGGCTCTTCTCGCTTGTCTTGGTCATGGGTCGCACCACGGCATTTATAATAGACACTCCTGCCGACATCAGCGTCGAGGTAGAGCTTGCCCTTGTTGCCCTTGTCTTGTGTCTTGCCCAGTTCCGCCTCGGCAGATATATCGGCGAGCGCTCGGGCGATAGGGTAGCAGGTGCTCAGTCGGTGGGTCAGAAAAATACCATTCTCGCCATTTGGCTAACCCTCAACTTCCTCAATCCGATAGCCTCTATTGCCCCTACGGCATATATTGTGTGGCAGAATTTTGTGAATAGCTATCAGATCTACCGCAAGAATTTGTCGTGATAAGGGGTCATCTGCGGCACATCGTAAAATGTTAATCACCCTGGGCTGTACGTTTTAGTACTATCCCAGGGTGATTACTTTTTAGATGCACCACATCTAACCCCTTCTGACAACAAATTATTTCTCGTGATAAGGGGTCGATTGCGTCCCCTAACAAAAAATCCCGACAATGAGCAGTACCTTTAGTACAGCCCATCGTCGGGATTTTTGCCGAGTGTAGCACTCGGCACCCTTCTGACGATAAATTATTCCTCGCTGATTGAGGTGGTAGATTATAAGGAGTTTAGTGAATTTAATGAATTTAAGGAGTTTAGTGATAGTCTTTCCCTAAGTTCCCTAAATTCCTTATTCTCCCTATCTTCCCTATCTTTCCTATTCTCCCTATCTTTCCTATTCTCCCTGCCGTCCTTGCCGTCCCTTGCTCTCCCCCCTCGCAAAAAAAAGAGAAGTCGCTTTTGCAACTTCTCTCTGCTTTTACTTAACCTCTTCGCCGAATAGTGTTGCTGACGAGCAGCCTGTGATGCGCACCTTGACATAGTCGCCAATTTGGTGGTCGCCACGGTCGAACACAACCATCTTATTCTGCGATGTGCGACCCGAGAGCTGCTCCTCGCTGCGCTTCGATGTGCACTCCACCAATATCTCGAACTCCTTGCCTATGTCCTGCTTGTTGCTCTCCTCTGAGAGTTTGTTCTGTAGGTCGATAATCTCTGTTAGGCGGCGTGTCTTGACATCCTCAGGAATGTCGTCGCCGAGGTTGCGCTGTGCGAAGGTGCCTGGGCGCTCCGAGTATTTGAACATATATGCGAAGTCATACTTCACCTCACGCATGAGCGAGAGTGTTGCCTCGTGCTCCTCCTCCGTCTCGTGGGCAAAGCCGGCGATAAGGTCGGTGGTGATGGCGCAGTCGGGCATGTAGCGACGTATAGCCTCCACACGCTCCAAGTACCACTCACGGGTATACTTACGGTTCATGCGCTTGAGCATCTCCGTAGAGCCCGACTGTGCTGGTAGGTGGATAGCACGGCAGATGTTAGGCATCGATGCCATGGTCTCGAGAAGCTTGTCGCTGATGTCCTTAGGGTGTGACGTAGCAAAGCGCACACGCAACAGTGGCGAGATCTCGGCAACACGCTTCAATAGCTCGGGGAAGTCTACCTCGCCTGTGCGGTATGAGTTCACGTTCTGACCAAGGAGCGTAACCTCACGGTAGCCATTCTCGAAGAGGGTGCGTGCCTCCTTAATGATGGTCTCGGCATCACGGCTACGCTCGATACCTCGTGTATAAGGCACTACGCAGTATGAGCAGTAGTTGTTGCAGCCACGCATGATGGCGATAAAGGCGCTCACGCCATTGCGGTCGAGGCGTACGGGGGCAATCTCGGCGTAGGTCTCCTCCTTCGATAGCTCCACGTTCACGCCTGTAGCGCCGCCATCTACCTCACGCACGAGGCGTGGTAGGTCACGGTATGAGTCGGGGCCAGCAACGATGTCTACACCTGTGCCACCCTTCGTTAGGTCCTCCTTGAGGCGCTCTGCCATGCAGCCTATGATGCCGATGATGAGCGATGGCTTCTTCTTGCGCATATGGCGCATCTCGCTAAGACGGCCCCATATTCGCTGCTCGGCATTATCACGAATAGAGCAGGTGTTGATAAGCACGATGTCGGCATCCTCCAAGCTTTCGGTATAGCGGAAGCCCTCCTCCTGCATGATAGATACAACAATCTCCGAGTCGCCAACATTCATCTGGCAACCATAGGTCTCGATATATAGCTTGCGACCACTGCCTGTGAGTGGTCGCAACTTATTTACATTAATGTTCATCATAGTATACTTAATGGGGTTACTCTGTAGGCATGCCGTTCTCCTCAGGGAATGGCTTGAAGCCCTGACCGAAGGTGTCGTAAGCGTCGGTAACAACCACGAATGCCTTAGGATCAAACTCCTTGATCTTGTGCTGCACGTTGCGCACCTCCTTGCGGTTTACCACCAAGAAGATCATCTCCTTGTCGTTGTCGGTGTACATACCCTTAGCCTTGAGATATGTGCCGCCACGATTAAGGTCGTGAAGGATATACTCACGCATCTTTGCCGAGTGCTCGTCGCAGATGATATATAGGAGCTTATCACGTGATGCGCCGTCGATGGTGTAGCCCAATACCTTAGCATTCACGAAGATACATACTGCCGAGTAGAGCGATAGGAGTAGTCCCTGACCCTCCTTGCCATCGGGAAGGCCCACGCCAAAGCCGATGACAACCAAACCGCTGAGCACGATGATTGCGTCGGAGAGCAACACGCCATTAGCGAACTTCATCTTAGCAAAGCGGTGAAGGAGCATACCTGTGATATCTGTACCGCCTGTTGCGGCGTTGTTGCGAATAACGATACCCACGCCAATACCACTGAACACACCACCGATGATTGCTGCAAGCAACAAGTGGTCTGAGAGGTCGATAAAGCCGTGGAGAAGCTTCGTTGGGTCGAGCGCCTCGATAGCTGCACGATCGGGATAAACCAAGTAGTCGAGAAGGTTCATGATACCTGGTGTGAGGAACGAAGCGAAGATTGTGCGACCGCCAAACGTGCCACCAAACAAGATGAGGGCAGTGAGGATAAGAGGCACATCGAACATATAGCCAAAGGTACCTACCTGCACCGATGGGAATAGGTTGTGAAGCACGAGTGCAAGACCGTAGATACCACCAGGGACGAGGTCATAAGGGTTGATGAAGACGACGAATGCCAGGGCAACCATCAAGCAACCAAAAACAATCTGAAGCATAGAGCTCCACCACTTGATGTCTGTTACCGACTCCTTCATCGAAAGGGCCATTGCCGAAATGTTAAGATTAGGTTTCATAAATATGCAATATCGAATATTTTATTAAAAACTATCATTCAAAGATACACATATTTTTTTAAACGCCAATTTTTGCTCGATATTTTTTTTCGTGGCGCACCAAAATTGGCTCTCTGCCTCTCGGCGGCGAGTCGCAATTTTTTGGTTTTTCGAAAAAGTTTTATAACTTTGTCTTTACTGAATTTTGCGTTAAGCGCATAAAATGTTGAAAATAAGCTAAATACATGATATTATGGAGACGTGGGGACCATTAACCTACTATTGTGCAATCACAATTTTGTTGATCGCCTATCTGCTTGGTTCGATACCAAGTGCTGTGTGGATTGGTAAGAAATATTATGGCATAGATATTCGTGAGCACGGCTCGAAGAATGCGGGTACTACGAATATGCTTCGAGTGTTGGGCAAGCGTGCCGCACTCCCTGTATTTGTTATCGACTATTTCAAGGGTTTTGGCGGTGTTATCCTCACTGCTCTTCTGCGCTACGATGCTGGCGTTAGCGAGGGTTGGCTAATCAACATGCGTATCATTGCTACGGTGGCTGTGGTGCTTGGTCACATCTTCCCAATCTTTGCTGGTTTCCGTGGTGGTAAGGGTGTTGCAACGCTGCTCGGCGCAGCCACTGCAATCTATCCTCCAATCTTGCTTATGTGCTTCGGTATCTGGTGTTTAGTGTTTGCTGTGTCGCACTATGTGTCGCTTGCATCAATGGTTGCTGGATGTAGCTATCCGCTCCTCGTTATGATCTTCTCGACCATGACCTACGACCCCGCAGCGCCATTCCTCAGCATTCCATTTATCGCCTTCTCGTGGATTGTTGCCATACTTCTAATTTGGACCCACCGCAAGAATATCGGTCGTCTGCGTGACGGCACCGAGTCGAAGATCTATCTATGGCTCAAGCCCGAGGGTGAGGAGGGCAAGCAGGCAGCGCCAAAGGATCCTAATTCTAAGTCGCTAAGCCAGCTCATCTATGACGAGTATAGCTATGCTCGTGAGGATGTGAACAATCCAAAATAGCCATTTTCGGAGCGTTATATTTCGAAATTACGAAAATATTCTTTATCTTTGTGCTCTAATAATATATTGTAATTTAGAGACGAGATGAAGAATATTCGCAATTTCTGTATTATTGCACACATCGATCACGGCAAGAGTACCCTTGCTGACCGACTCCTCGAAAAGACTAACACGCTGAACCAGCGTGAGATGCAGGCTCAGGTGCTCGACGACATGGACCTCGAGCGTGAGAAGGGTATCACCATCAAGAGCCACGCCATTCAGATGGAGTATAAGGCTCGTAATGGCGAGCTATATACGCTCAACCTTATCGACACCCCAGGACACGTCGATTTCTCTTACGAGGTGTCACGAGCTATCGCATCATGCGAGGGCGCACTGCTTGTTGTCGATTCAACCCAGGGTATTCAGGCACAGACCATCTCCAACCTCTACCTTGCCCTTGGCCAGGATCTCGAGATTATTCCCGTACTAAATAAGATTGACTGCGAGTCGGCTATGGTCGATGAGGTCAAGGATCAGATTATCGACCTTATCGGCTGTAAGGACGAGGATATTTTGTTGGCATCGGGCAAGACAGGTCAGGGTGTCGAGGATATCTTGGAGGCTATCATCGAGCGTATTCCAGCTCCTGAGGGCGACCCTGAGGCACCACTCCAGGCCCTTATCTTCGACTCGGTGTTCAACCCTTTCCGTGGTGTTATCGCATATTTCCGTGTATTCAACGGTACTATTCATAAGGGCGAGCATGTTAAGTTTTTCAACACCGGCAGCGAGTACGATGCCGATGAAATTGGTGTGCTCAAGCTCAAGATGGTTGCTCGCAACGAGATTAAGGCGGGCGACGTAGGCTACATCTGCTCGGGTATCAAGAACTCGACAGACGTGAAGGTGGGTGACACCATCACCTCGGTGGCAAATGCCGCTACGGAGGCTATCGCCGGCTTCGAGGATGTTAAGCCTATGGTCTTTGCGGGTGTATATCCTGTTGAGGCCGACCAGTATGAGGATTTGCGTGCTTCGCTCGAGAAGCTAAAGCTTAACGATGCATCGCTCACGTTCGAGCCCGAGAGCTCTCTTGCCCTTGGCTTCGGCTTCCGCTGTGGCTTCCTCGGCTTGTTGCACATGGAGATTATCCAGGAGCGCCTCTACCGTGAGTTCGACATGGACGTTATCACTACCGTGCCTAACGTGTCGTACCACATCACCACAACGCAGGGCGAGGAGCTCGAGGTGCACAACCCATCAGGTTTGCCCGAGATTACCAAGGTGGCAAAGATTGAGGAGCCATATATCCTTGCGCAGATTATCACCAAGGCCGACTTCCTCGGCAATGTCCTTAAATTGTGTATCGACAAGCGTGGTGTGATGAAGAATCAGACATTCATCACGCAGGATCGTGTTGAGGTGAACTTCGAGATGCCACTCTCGGAGATTGTCTTCGACTTCTACGATAAGCTCAAGAGCATCTCTAAGGGTTATGCCTCGTTCGACTACCACCGCACGGGCTACCAGATTTCGAAGCTCGCAAAGCTCGATATTCTGCTCAATGGCGAGCCTGTCGATGCCCTCTCGTCACTTATCTATGCCGACCATGCCTACGACTTCGGTCGCAAGATGTGCGAGAAGCTAAAGGAGCTTATCCCACGCCAGCAGTTCGACATCGCTATTCAGGCGGCTATCGGCGCTAAGATCATCGCTCGTGAGACTGTTAAGGCTGTGCGTAAGGATGTTACTGCAAAGTGTTACGGTGGTGATATCTCACGTAAGCGTAAGCTCTTGGAGAAGCAGAAGGCGGGTAAGAAGCGTATGCGTCAGATTGGCTCGGTTCAGGTGCCACAGTCTGCCTTCTTAGCAGTTCTCAAGATGGACTAAATTTGTTGTGATAAGGGGTAATCTGCGGCACCAAGCTCATTGCCCCGAAAGGGGATATACGTCGAGTATACCCCCTTCCGTGTCAATCTCGCTTGGCACCACATCTCACCCCTTCTAACAACAAATTGCGCTCTTTGGAATGTGATAAGGGATCATCTACTGCCGCTAACAAATTGTTGAAGCAATGGGCAGTACCTCAAGTACAGCCCAT
>JAFZEX010000015.1 GCA_017560425.1 Alistipes sp. | reverse complement strand
AAATATCAACCTTGGGAAAATAAAAAAACAACGGGAACTTTATGGTATCAATTCATAGAGTTCCCATTGCTGTATTACTGATTATCAGTGAAGTATAAATCTTATTTCGGTTCAAGCGTGGAGATGATTTCCGTTTATCTCTAAGAAGGCTCTGACAAAACCCAAGCAAAAATAAACGATACAATGCCCCACACTTGGATAGTATGGGGTATATATGCACGAATAGTGCATAGCCACATAGCTATACAAGAAATGAGTGCTGTTCATATCATCCTTTTGCTTTTGAAAACTGTCAGATTCTCTTAGAAGGATTTACGAAAACACTTTCAATATGTCTGCTACTCTATCCGAATAGCACTACAAAATTAAAAATTATTTCCGAAACGAACAACACTCCTCTGGGACATTGTTCGAATAGAATACATAAATTCGCCTCTCGCTATCGAGCAAGAGGCGAATTTATAGAGGCGTACTTAAAATACTAATACCGCTTAACTAGTTCTTAACAATCGTCAGCCTCTCCCACACGCAGCGGGGGATAAGCCTCCAGAGGAGAACGATGAGCTTAAAGCGCCAGTCGAAGATTATGACACGGCGGCGGCGCTTAAGGCCTCGCAGAATATGGCGGGTGGCTGCGGCGGGGATCATAAGCATGGGATAGCGCTTCTCGGGGTTAAGGATCTCGGTAACCACGAAGCCGGGGCGGATGTCGCTAAACTCGGCGGGGACATCGTACATGCGCACATACTGCGCAAGTGCCGAGAGGTAGGTGCTCTGCATCGACTTGGTTGCCGAGTAGGCAGGTGCTGAGCCCATGCCTTTAGTGCCCGCCACCGAACTGATTACGGCGACATGTGCCCTGTGTTTAGCGTCGTAGGCCTGCGACTGCTTGACATAGCGCAGAAAGTGCACCACGAGGCGCACCATGCCCACAGTGTTGGTAGCCACGGTATTCAGCTCGATAGTGGGATCGAGCTCGGGGTTTTGCTTGCCTATGCCCGAGGCGTAGAGCAGCAAATCGGGAGCGCCAACCGTCGAGATGAGCGCATCGAGGCGTTCGGTGGCATCCTCACGTGTCACGTCCATCTCGGCGATGTGCACCCTCTCCTCGCCGAACTCGGCTTGCAGTTCTCTGAGGCGGTCGGCACGTCGGCCCGCCACGCCCACAACAACGCCCCTCTGAGCAAGAGCACGAGCTACCTCACGCCCAATGCCCGAGGTAGCTCCGATGATTATAGCACGCTTCATACTTAGTCGATAATCTTGTCTAAGCGCTCGTAGATTGATGCGCGCAAGGCACGTAACTCGGCAACCTTAGCACGGTTTTTACGGCACACGAACCTACATGAGCCCACGAACTTGAGGAAGAGGCGCATATAGTTCCATGCGAGGATAAACATGAGCGGGAATGCCACGAAGTAGCCCAACGCCCACCAGAAGCCCGCAAATATCCACAACAGCACAACGGGGATAATAAGGCATATAGGCACCGAGATAAAGGCGCTCACACCGATGTTGAACGAGCTTAGGAACATATTATCCTTGATAAGCTTGCGTATGAAGAGCTTCGGAATGATAAACATCAGGCATGTAGGAATTATCGAGAGGATGTAGAGTGGCAAGAGCAGCAACAAGCCCAAGCCGCGGAGCACGGGTGCCTCGATGCCAGGGTTGTGTCTAAAGAGCCAATCACGCAAGCCGAGCTCCTTGAGCGACGCAGCGAAGCGCTTGGTATCCTCATATATAGGCTCCATCACCTCGGGCTGCTCCTTGGTGGCTGTCTGCATCTTAGCCACAAACTGCTGGTCGGATATTAGGCGTGAGGGGAGGAAGCGAGGCTTGAAGCCATGCTCGGTGGCATACTTAAAGCCGTAGCCCGAGTCACGAAGGAAGTCTATCTCGTCGTAGTGCTCGAGATCCTCGACATGGAGCATCATCTCCAATATGCGGCTACGCACAATCTGATTTACCTCCATCATGGTCTCACGTGGCGACTCCTTGTAGCGCTCATAGTAGGGCTTGAGCGATATCGGGCGGTCGAACTTGATGAGCATGTCGGTGCGTGCGTGGAAGTAGTTCGAGTAGTGGTTGCACGATGGGAGCACCATCACATCCTGCTCGAAGTTCATCTTCTCGGCAGCCTCGAAGGCTATGCGCAGGTAGCCAATCTTAAACTTGCCCAACCAGCGCTTATCCTGGTGGTCGGCCTCGGGGTAGAGCATCAGCGTCTCGCCGTCGGTGAGCGCCTGGCCAGCGTCGTCCATCGTCTCACGGTTTTTGTTTATCGCCGAGAATCCCTCGTGGCTCATGCGGTAGGCGGGGAGTAGTCCCATGGCACGCAACGCCTTGTTGAACACAGGATTCTTAAACACGTTGGCACGTGCTATGAAGTTCATGCGTCGGTCGGTGAGCATGAGGCACACACACAGCGGGTCGTTCAGACAGTTCTGGTGGTTAGACACCACAACCACGGGCGTGCCATCGGCAGGCACATTCTCCAAGCCGATGATGTGCTCCTTGCGGAAATATAGACCAGAATTTACATATTGCAAATAGATGCGAAATGCCTTCAAAAAGAGCGAGTGCTCTCTGGGTTTTCGTTGTTTTCTCATACGTTTCTTCATGTTTAGACGTGTAAATATAGGTATAATCCACCACACGACCACCATGTTGCATGAGCTTTTTCGAATAAATAAGTATTTATAGGTATGCGTTTTAGGGGAAAGAGGGGGTAGGCTTGGTCTTTCGCAAAAGAAGATCCCCTCGGGATTGTACAAGAAGTACAGCCCGAGGGGTCTTACTTATGAGATGGGCCGAGAATAGCCCCTTATCGCAACAACTTACACGGTCATTACCTCTTTCTCCTTCTTCTCAAGCTCAGCATCGAGAATCTTGGTGAACTTCTCAAGAAGCTTCTGTACCTGTGCCTCGCCGTCCTTCTGCTCGTCCTCAGACATGCCCTCCTTCTGAGCCTTCTTGAATGCCTCAACAGCATCACGACGTGCGTTACGTAGGCTGATACGTGCAGTCTCGCCCTCGCCCTTAACGGTCTTAACGATCTCCTTACGACGATCCTCAGTAAGTGGTGGGATTGAGAGGCGGATGTGCTCACCATTGTTCGATGGTGTAAGGCCGATGTTTGAGTCGATGATAGCCTTCTCGATAGGGCGAATCATATTCTTGTCCCATGGCTGAATAAGCACGGTCTTTGCATCGGGCACAGTGACGCTGGCAACGCCTGATACAGGGGTCTGCGAGCCGTAGTAATCAACGAAAACGCCATTAAGAACATTCACTGATGCCTTACCAGCACGGATGTTGAGAAGCTCCTCAACAAGATGGTCAACAGCACGCTGCATGCGGTCGGTTGCCTCACTTAGAATAGTCTTAGTATCCATATCTTTAGTTTTATTAGTTAGCAATTTATCTCAATGCCTTGGCGATAGCTGCGTTCACAGCCTCGGCAGTCTCCTCGTCGTAGCCCGCAACACGGTAGGTTACCTTACCGCTCTTATCTACGATGAATGTGCGTGGCACATAGTTCGATGCATACATGTCGTAGATAGCACGCTCAGGGTCAAGACCTACACCAAAGGTGTAGCCATTGTAGTTGATGAACTTCTCGACAACATCTCTCTTCTCGCCACGAGATATAGGCAACACCACAAGGTCTTTGCCAGCAAAGTGGTCGATAACACCCTCCTGAAGGTGAGCCATCTCCTGGCGGCATGGAGGGCACCATGTAGCCCAAAAACATACCATGACAACCTTGCCACGAAGCTCCGAGAGCTTGATTGTGCGGCCGTCGAGCATCTCTACTGAGAAGTCGGGAGCCATCTCGCCAACCTTAACGAGTGTTGTTGCCTCAACGTCATCCTGCTGCTCAACAGTTGCTGCAAGCTCGCCCTCTGTCGCCTGCGCCTCGTTTGGCCATAACAAGATTGCTGCCACAAGGCCGAGTAGAGCGATGAGCATGATGATGAGCGATAGGTTTGAACCACGCTTCTTATATTTTGTCTCAAATGCCATAGTTATAACTATTTAATTGTTACTCAGTTACTACTGTACCAATATTCTCACCAGCAACAACCTTCTCGAGGTTACCCACGGTATCCATATCGAAGACGATGAGCGACAGGTGGTTCTCACGGCAGAGTGTAAATGCTGTCTGATCCATAACCTTTAGGCGGCGGTTGATAACCTCGTCAAAGGTGATGGTGTCGAACTTAGTTGCTGTTGGGTCCTTCTCGGGGTCTGCGGTGTAGATGCCATCAACACGTGTGCCCTTGAACATAACCTCTGCCTCAATTTCTATGCCTCGGAGTGCCGATGCAGTATCTGTTGAGAAATAAGGGTTCGATGTGCCACCGCCGATGATAACAACATAACCTGCCTCGAGATACTCGAGAGCCTTAGCCTTAGAGTAGTACTCGCCGATAGGCTCCATGCGGATTGATGTGAGCACCTTACACTTAACGCCCAACGACTCGAGTGCCGACTGCAACGCAAGCGAGTTGATGATAGTTGCGAGCATGCCCATCTGGTCGCCCTTAACACGGTCGAAGCCACGGCCAGCGCCCTGGATGCCACGGAAGATGTTGCCACCACCGATAACGATACCAATCTCTACGCCCATCTGCTGGATGCGCTTAATCTGCTCGGCATAGTCACGAAGCACGTTCACATCGTGGCCATAGTTCTGCTCTCCCTGCAACGACTCGCCGCTGAGCTTAAGGAGTATTCTCTTGTATTTAGCTGTTGCCATAATTTGATTGTCGATATGATTAAACATATATATCGAATGCGAAGATAATAATTTTCGCTCGAACTCACAATTTTTTAGCCCTCATTTTTTCTCGACACCCCGACATAAGGTCGTAAAGTGCGAATATTGAGGCTAAAATGCTTGACTTCGAAATAATTATATTAACTTCGCACCATATTATGAAGAGACTTATCCACCATCTTACAGCGTTAGTGGCCATTGTTATGGCTGTGACCGCTCCTGCATTTGCCCAGGAGGAGCTACCCGACACATGCCTTGAGTCGGCTCGTAGCATCGTCTACAAGGTCGATATTTTCGACAGCATCACATCGCCTAAGTTGCGCAGCTTCAAAGACTTGTACGAGGATGCGCCAGGAATATTCACATTCCGAGGCTCGCCACGTCGTGACATGCCCTACTCGGGAACTCTCGACAGCGTGCCCTCAAAAATCCGCCGTGTGTGGTGCTTCTCAACAAGCTACGACGGTCGTGTGACAGACTATGGCGTATGGGGTGGTGGCTCAGGCTGGACAGGTCAGCCGGTATATGTCGAGTGGAGCGACTCGCTCATGAGCCTACAACGAGCTAAGTCAGAGGGTCTTACCGCAAACTTCGGCAGCCGTGAGATTATCCTCGGCTCGCTTTGTGGCAACACCTACTTCATCAACTACGACACGGGCAAGGCATCACGCAAGACCTTCGAGGGCAAAAACCCTATCAAGGGCAGCGTGTCGCTCGACCCACGCCTAAATGGCAACCTCTACATCGGTCACGGCATTCCCGCCTCTGATAACACCATTGGCGCTGTAGTGTTCAACCTATTCACACACAAGAGGTTATCATATTTCGGTCGTGACAACAAGGCGTGGCGCAAATGGGGTGCTTACGACCCTTCGGCAATCGTCGTAGATGACTTCATGATTCGTGTGTCGGAGAATGGCACGATGTACAAATATTGCACCGACGGCACCACATTCAAGCTACACTCGACGCTGCGCTACCGCATAAACGACAAGGCGCCAGGCATCGAGTCGTCGCCTGCCGTATGGCGCAACTACATCTACACCTGCGACAATCGAGGCAATGTCTTGTGCGTGAATATCAACACGATGAAGCCCGTATGGTGGTACGACAACCACGACGATAGCGATGCCACAATCCTCCTTGCCGAGGAGGATGGCCGCATGGTGCTCTACACCGCCACCGAGGTAGACAAGCAGCAATCGCCGGGCTACTGCTACTTCACCAAGCTCGATGCACTAACAGGCTCGGTCATTTGGCAAAACAAGATCAGATGTCGCAAGCTGGGCTCAAAGGAGAAGCCTGTTGATGGTGGCATGTTCTCGACACCTCTGCTCGGACATGGCAACTGCGAGGGTCTAATCTTCACCAACATCTGTGGCATGGGCACATCGGACGCTGGAACATTTGTTGCCATAAGCCGCAAGACAGGCGACATAGTCTATCAAACACGCCTCTCGACATATGCGTGGTCGTCGCCCGTAGCCCTCTACACGCCCGACAATCGCATGTACATCTTCACCGGCGACATTCATGGCAACGCCTATCTTATCGATGCCGAGAGTGGCAAGATACTCTTTAAGCAGAATATGGCAAACAACTTCGAGTCGTCGCCCGTGGTTATCGGCAACTCGATAGTTATCGGAAGCCGTGGTCGTGAGATATACCGTTTTGAAATAATCTAATTTAGAAGCCGACTATGAGAAAACTTCTATTACTAACACTACTACTTGTTGCACCTATGGTCTGCTCGGCACAGCTATATGCCATGCGTGACTCGGTGCAGAATGGCTACAACTTTTGGTTGTATCTGCCTGACGGATACCAAGATATGCGCCAGGAGCGTATGGCAAAGCCCAACTCCGACGATGTCAAAGATCCGATGCCTATCGTCCTCTTCTTGCATGGTCGCAGCCTCAGCGGCACCGACCTATACACCGTGCGCAAGTATGGTACGATAGATGCCATCAAGCGTGGTCGCAAGATAAACGCAGTGGTCATCGCACCACAGGTTAAGCATGGCGACTGGTGGCGACCTGAGCGCCTTCTCAATGTTGTTGATTGGGTGGCTAAGCGCTACGACGTGGACACCTCACGCCTCTATGTCTTGGGCATGAGCCTCGGCGGCTACGGAACACTCGACTTTGCAGCGACATATCCCGAGCGCACAGCAGCAGCCATAGCCCTATGTGGTGGCTCGACACTCAAGGCAGCAACCTTGGGCAACCTCAACAAGGTGCCACTATGGATTATGCACGGCACAGCCGATGCCTCGGTGGCGGTGAGCGCCTCACGTAGCGTGAAGAGCGCCATGGAGAAGGTAGACCCCAACACCCCACGCCTACGCTACGACGAGTGGGTGGGTGCCGGACACTCGGTATATGCCCGCACATTCTACATGGACGAGGCATACGAGTGGCTATTCAAGCATCGCACGACAGACAAAAACCGCCCTGTGGACAAGAGCGTGAAGATTCCTACCGAGCGCTTTAGCAACGCCTATAAGGGCCTGCCACGTGGCGGCATAGCTCTCACCGTGTACGACCCACCAACCAAGGCAACAACCAAGGGTCGATACCTTGGCGAGGAGGTTGCGGTGCCAGCACCAAAGAAGGAGAGCAAAGAGAACAAAGAAACCAAGGAGAGCAAAGAGGGCAAAGAGGGCAAAGAGAATAAGAGCGAGAAGGCGAAGAGCACTACTAAGAGTACGTCGGGCGATGTCAAGTATCATACCGTTGCCGAGGGCGAGACTCTCAGCCACATTGCCGTAAAGTACAACACCTCGGTCAAGAAGCTCTGCGAGTGGAACAACATCGAGAAGGATGCCATCATCAACATCGGCAAGAAGCTTCAGGTGTCGGAGGCAACAGTGGTTGAGGTTGAGTACGTCTACCACACCGTGACAGCCGAGGATACGTCGTATTGGGCTATTGCCAAGAAGTACAACACCACGGTAGATGCCATCATGGAGCTCAACGGCCTTACCGAGCCAAAGATCTATCGTGTTGGCGAGCAGATGATTGTGGGCAAGACCACAACAACCAAGAGCGCCCCTGCAAAGCAGACAAAGAGCACAAAGAAGAGTGAGGAGGCAGAGTATCACACCGTTGTTGAGGGCGACACCCTTGGCCACATCGCAGTGAAGTATAACACCACCGTGAAGCGCCTATGCGAGCTAAACAACATGGAGAAGACCGACATTCTCTCGCTTGGTAAAAAGCTCAGAGTGAAGTAGTGAGCGCTGCGCACTAAAATAATTTTAGGTGCAACATTCGCTTTTAACATAAAAAATCCCTATCTTTGTAGTTGGTGTGCGTGTTGTGCACCAACTACAACTGTTTTTTAGCAATGGCAGATACACAATATAAATATCTCGACAGAGTAAATTCGCCCGACGACCTTAAGCAGTTGTCGATAGGCGAACTTAAGTGCTATTGCGAGGAGCTTCGCCACTATATTTTGGAGTGCTGCTCAACAAACCCTGGCCACCTCGGCTCGAGCCTCGGAGCGATAGAGCTCACCGTGGCGCTACACTATGTCTACGACACGCCCAACGACCGCATCGTGTGGGACGTGGGACACCAGGCATATGCCCATAAGATTATCACGGGTCGCCGTGAAGCATTCCTCAAAAACCGCATGCAGGGAGGCATCAGCGGCTTCCCACGCATGGCAGAGAGCGAGTACGATGCCTTTGGAGCAGGACACTCATCGGTGAGCATCTCGGCGGCATTCGGCATGGCTAAGGCTGTGGAGATGAGCGGTCAAAAAAGCCATGTGGTGGCGGTAATTGGCGATGGCGCAATGACAGGTGGTTTGGCATTCGAGGGACTCAACAATGCTGGCGCATCGCCCAAGACCAACCTTCTTGTTGTGCTCAACGACAACGAGATGTCGATCGACAAGCCTACGGGAGCCTTGGATAGATACCTCGTGCGCATGTCTACATCGCAGTTCTACAACCGCCTCAAAAACACCCTATGGCGAGGCCTTGGCGTAATACCTCCACTGCACCGCTTCATACGTTGGGCAGGAGGTGCCATCAAGCGAGGACTGCTTCAAAATAGCAACCTCTTCGAGAGTCTTAACTTCCGCTATTTCGGCACTATCGACGGCCACGACCTCAAGAGCCTGATACACACGCTCCGCTCGCTCAAGGGCATTGGCGGCCCTAAGCTCTTGCATATCAAGACCAAGAAGGGCAAGGGATATGCCGCTGCCGAGGCCGACCCTTCGGTGTGGCATGCTCCAGGACGCTTCGATGTGGCTACCGCCGAGCGTAAGCGTTCGGTGTATAAGGCAGCTCGCTACCAAGATGTCTTTGGCGAGACACTTCTCGAGCTTGCACGCCTCGACGAGCGTGTTGTGGGCATCACCCCTGCAATGCCTTCGGGCTGCTCGATGAACATCATGATGCGTGAGCTTCCCGAGCGCTGCTTCGACGTGGGCATCGCCGAGGGTCATGCCGTGACCTTCTCGGCAGGCATGGCGGCAGCAGGCAAGCGCCCCTTCTGCAACATCTACTCCACCTTTATGCAGCGTGCCTACGACAATGTTATCCACGACGTGGCACTGCAAAACCTACCTGTGGTCATGTGTCTTGACCGTGGCGGCTTGGTGGGCGAGGATGGCGCTACACACCATGGCATGTTCGACCTTGCATACTTGGGCTGTGTGCCCAACATCACCATAGCAGCACCCCGCAACGAGCTTGTGTTGCGCAACATGATGTACACAGCACTACGCAACGACCACCCCACAGCCATTCGCTACCCACGAGGCATCGGCGAGGGCGTTGAGTGGCAGGGCGCAGAGTTTAAGGAGATGGCTGAGGGCAAGGGCGAGATGCTACGTGAGGGCACAGATATCGCCATTATCGCCGTTGGCACCATGGCAAATGTGGCTATGCGTGCTGCCGAGCGCTCAACACGTAGTGTTGCCGTTTACGACCTATGCTATGTCAAGCCTTTGGACAAGGCGCTCATCATGGAGATCGGCAAGCGCTTTACGAAGGTTGTGACCATCGAGGATGGTGTGATACGTGGTGGCGTGGGCGAGAGCCTCAGCGCACTGCTCGCAAGCGAGGGCATGCACCCCACAATCAAGCACCTGGGCATCGACGATAGGTTTGTTGAGCAGGGCACACCCGCACAGCTATATGCCGAGTGTGGCTACGACGAGGAGGCGCTCCTCGCAACGCTCGAGAATTTGTAAACACATCACAAAACTAACTCACACACTATGAAACGACTCTTTATTCTTGTGGTGCTTGTGTGTGCCACAATAGGTAGTGCCTCGGCGCAGAAGAGGGATGTGGTGGCGCTAACCGAGGAGATTAACGCACTCAAGGCTCGTGAGGTTGAGCTACAGAACAAGATTAACGCCCTCATGGCTCGTGAGGAGGCTATGCACAAGCATATAGACTCGCTGAATAATGAGGTAAACAAGCTCGTGCGAGCATATACCTCGCTCGAGGAGGCTTACGACAACAAGTCGCAGAAGATTGACTCGCTGTGTGTAAAATTCGATAGGCTCATTGCTGCTACCGAGGCATTGCCTCAGCTCAACTTCGAGCAGTCGTATGGCAGCCTACTCGCTAAGATAGACACTCTCACCGAGGCCCTAAATAACCAAGCCACAACCGCACAGTCACAGAGCTATGAGATTGTCGGAGATATACATTGTGGTCTTGTTGCGATTAGGCAGGGTACAAAATATGGCTTTATAAATGTAAAAGGTGAGATAGTTATTGCACCAAAGTATGAGGAGGTCACCGACTTCAGGCTTAATCGTGCAGCATTCAGACTAAACGATAAATGGGGCATAATAGATACCAATGGAAAGGTGATTGTTGCTGCTCAGTTTGATGCAATTGACCGTTACTGTTACGAGGTACCTTTTTATTCGTCGAGAATTACGCTTTATAAAAGCTACGATGATAAAAGTGATAAAACGCACACGACAACAAGAGACAACCCTGTTATAAAATGTCGTAAGGGCTACAAGGAATTTGCTTGCTTTATCAAAGATGGACGTATAGTAGAAGCAAATTATTTTCATCTGGATTATTGGGATTATTAACAAAATATCCCAATATCTACTCCAACAATAGACATCTAAACACATCAATTCTCGCCACTCGGTTATGGGTGGCGAGAATTTTTGTTTGATAGTGTATCGGCAAGAATCTATGTACTACTCCTCGCGCGAATAGTTCTTTAGCGATGCTGGCGTTATGCCGAAGTGGCGACGGAAGGTGGCTATGAAGTGCGACACATTGATAAAGCCGCATAGCGACGATAGCTCCGTAATAGATATGTTGGTCTTCGACATGATCTTTGCCGCAAGCATCAGCCTGCAGCGCAACAGCCACTTGTGGGGCGACTCGTTGTAGTGCTGACTGAAACGACGCTTGAAGGTGGATACCGAGTAGCAACACATCGTAGCCAGCTCCTCAATTGTGAGGTTCGACACTATGCCCTGCATAATGGCATTATTGAAGCGCTCACGCTCTCTGAGTCCCGACGATGTGGTGTGGGGCGATGGCTCACGCTCAACCATAAACAACACCTGCTCGAACGAGCCCTCGCTATTGGTGACATTCTCCACGCTCTCGGTGCGGTTGTCAATGACATAGAGCATGCGCTCGGGAATTACACGCAATGCGCCATCTTGCTTAAGCCTACAACTTCCGCTAATTATACACCCAACAGCACTACCATTGTAGGCATCACGACTTGTTATGTCGTTGGACTCCACAAACATATGTTCCATTTCGGTATGCAACATAGCCATTTTCTCGATACTGTAACCACGCATCTTATTCTGTTTTTTTACAACACAAATGTATGAATTATATTGTAACTTTTTAATTTAATAACGTTCAATTTGCACAAATTAAACCTTTTTAAACATTACAAATTACTGCGTAGATAAAACAAAAATAGTGCCATGCACACGCAAAGCACTATACCTCAGCGAGTTTGACCTAAACCCAATATTTAAACAACAAAGAGGGATAAAATGCTGATAAAGATAGATTTCCATTATTTACCAGCACTTTATCCCTCTATGCTTAGCTTAGGGGAGCATATAGACCCTATCCACAGTGGAAATAGTTGCGAACGAGCTCCATCATCTTCTCGTTATCGGAGCCAATGTCGGAGCGTAGGGTGCGGTCGTCGAACGAGCGCAACGACTTAAGGATGCCGTCGATCATAGCAGGGCTAAAGACACCTCGGCTCTCGAATATCGAGCGCTGCTTCTCGAGGCAGTCGGCCGACGCAGCACAGCTATCAGGAAGCTGAGCAAGACCATACAGCTTATCCTCGTTCTCCTTGAGGTGGATATTCACATTCACGTATGTGCGCTCAGCAACCTCCAGGGCGTTATCCATCTCGAAGCCATAGCGGCACGCCACAGCCAAGCCTGCGATAAGCTCGTATACATCTGCCGAGCCATCGGGTGAGCGCATCTCCACGGTCTGCTTCTGTGTGGTATCGTAGTTGCTGTCACCCTCAAGTGGGTTGGCAATACGACACATGTCGCTCTTAGCAACCCAGCCAAGTGGCACACGCACCAACACCGAGCGGTTGCGGTCGCCCCAGCATACGTTAGTAGGTGCCTCCTGGTGTGGCACAAGGCGGAAGTATGATGTAGGGTTGGTATTACCAAAGGCGGTGATCGATGGTGCAAGCTCCATCATGCCAGCGATAGCACAGCGTGCCACAGGCGAGAGTGCGCCATCCTCCAACATCATATTCTTGCCATCCTTCGTAATGCGCATGTGTATATGTAGTCCTGAGCCCGCCTTGCCCGCAGTGATCTTTGGCGCAAACGTAACGTCGAAGCCATAGCGATAGGCGAGGTTACGGATAATCCACTTGGCAATTACAAGCTGGTCTGCCGCCTCAGCAGCTGCTGTAGGCAAGAACTCTATCTCGTTCTGCTCGTAGATAAGGCCGTCGATAGTAAAGTTACCCACCTCAGAGTGGCCATACTTAATCTGACCGCCCGCCTGAGCGATATATGCCATACACTCGGTGCGGAACTCGTTGAACTTGGCATATGGCGACGACTCGTGGTATCCCTTCTGGTCGGTAGCGGGGAACAAACCCTCGTCCTCAGCAATCACATAGTACTCCAACTCGCCCATAGCCTCAAACTGCATGCCTGTAACCTGCTCGAAGGCTGCGCACGCCTTGAGGAGCGTGTAGCGTGGTGCCGATGCCAAAGGCTCGCCATCCTTGTTGAAGAATGAGCAGAGCATAGTGAGCGTAGGGATCTCGGCAAATGGGTCGAGGAAGGCTGTGCGGAAGCGTGGCACAACATATAGGTCGCTGCTACCCGCCTCGATAAATGGAAAGAGGCTCGAGCCATCGACACGCTCACCACAGGTGAGTATAGCGTCGAGGTACGCAGCATTGTTGATTACAAAGTTAAGGGTCTTGAGGCGACCGTCGCCCGCAGGATACATGAAGTTTACCATGCGGATGCCATTCTCGCAGATGTAGCGCACGATGTCGGCCTTTGTAAACTCCCTTGCAGGCTTACCCAAGAAGGCAACAACCTTATTGGGATTTAGCTCTAACTCCTTTGTCATAGTTGTATCTGTATTAGTTATACTTTTCGTTTGTTGGGCTATCCTCCCGCCTTCTTGCAGCGATAGCCAGCCTTGGTGAGCAGCTCCACGATGCGGTCACGGTGATCACCCTGAATGATTATCTCGCCATCTTTAGCAGTGCCACCCACGCCACAGCTCTTCTTGAGCTCCTTGCCCAGCGTAGCAAGGTCGTCGGCACTACCAACAAAGCCACGTACCACCGTAGCCACACGGCCACCCTTGAGGCGGTCGAGCCATATCTTGAGATTCTGCTTCGAGGGCTCGAGGGTTGTTGCCTCCTCTTGGGCAGAGGTTTCGTATTTATAGTCGGGGTTGGTGGAGAACACCACGCCTAACCTCTCCTTCCAATCATTATTCATGCTAAATAAATAATAATATATAAAATGTAATCAAATAAATATACTTTAACACAAAGATATAAAAAATTTTTGTAACTTTACGTTATGAAACCCAACAAAAAACATAGACGTCGTCGTGACCTCACGTCGTACAACCCCGATCGCCTGCCCGATATTCTTCCGCCCGAGGACGATAGATACCTTGTGCACGTATATGTCGAGGGCTACGAGGATGTAGCATTTTGGCGTGGCATATTCGATCACTTCCGCAACCCATATCTCCGCTTCGAGATCTCGGTGCCCAACCGTGACGACCTGCCCAAGGGCAAGAAGGTGCTTATGTCGATGATTGGCTCTACCGACCCCGAGCGTGTGATACTATGTGTCGATTCCGACTTCGACTACCTCTTCGATGGCGCTAACGAGCAGTCGCGTGAGGTGCTCGGTGCCGAGAATATGTTTCATACCTATGTATATGCTACGGAGAACTACCTATGCTACGCTCCGTCGCTACACAACGTCTGCGTGAAGGCAACGAAGAACGACACCCGCATCTTCGACTTTGTCGAGTTCTTTGCCAACTACTCACGGTTGATCTATCCCCTATTTTTGTGGTACGCCTACTCGGCACAACTATCGCACGAGAGCATCTTTACACTTGTCGAGTTCCGCAATGCCGTGCGCCTCGGCTATGTCGATATTCGTCATAATGGCGAATCGACCCTCGCATGGCTACAACGCAACGTCGAGCGTAGACACAACGCCCTGGTGGAGGCTAACCCCGAGATGAGCCATGATGTTGAGGCATTTGCCGAGCGCCTGAAAAAGCTTGGTGTTGAGGAGGATAACTGCTACATGTTCATGCACGGACACACGCTCATGGACAATGTTGTGATGATTGTGCTCTCGGCAGTATGCGAGAAGCTGCGCCAGCTATCTATTGCCAAGATTCACTCCTCGAAGGTTGAGGGCGTGGCACTCAAGAACGAGCTGAACAACTATACCAACACCTTGCGCTCGATACGTGATGTGTTGTTGGATAACGAGAACTACACCTCGAGCCCTCTTTATAAGCGCCTACGTGATGATATTCAGGCATATCTCGATACCATGATTGCCAAGATCAAGGAGAGGCAAGAGCCTCCCGTGATGCTCAGGTGCAACTTCGAGCCGTAGAGGGGTGCATATCAGCACCGTTAAGATATATTCTTTGAGATAAGTTATCGGGTCTTTTTCGCAGCTAAAAAGACCCGATAACTATTGTATTTGCATACTTTTTTATATTTTTAGCCACAAAAGGCTTGTATTTCAATTTTATTTGCGTATATTTGTATAGTGAACATTAATAGATTAATATAACCTAAAACCCGAAACCTATGTCTAATCAGTGTCCCGCATCGTGCCATTCATACACATCGCAGCCCGAGGCTGGCTTTACGTATATCACCCTTAAAGAGGGCGAGAAGCTTATCATTGATCGTGGCGACTTCAACAGCCTTTTGTTCCTCACCGCAGGTAGCTTCGAGATTACCTCCGAGGAGCGTCGTGAGTATGTTGTGCGTGAGAGCCACTTCGTGTTCTGCTATCGTGCCTACCACTACGAGGTTACGGCTCTGTCTGATGTCGAGATTATCAAGGCTCACTTCATCACTGCGGGTGCTACGTGCGACATGATTCCGTTCAACAGCATTGTTGGCAAGATTAAGAAGATTAACTACAAATTTACGCAGGTGGCCTTCAACGATGCTATCGAGGCATTCATGCGCTCTATGCAGCTATATCTGAAGAACAACATGCGCTGCAACCACCTACACCATGCTAAGATTCAGGAGATGTTCATCATCTTCAAGTTCTTCTACTCGCCACAAATCCAGCTGCGCACATTCTACAACCTCTTCGACCGCAACCAGTCGTTCGCATCGCTCGTGAAGAACAACGCTCCACGTGTCAAGACTGTTGAGGAGCTTGCCGACATCTGCGGCTTCAGCATTCAGCACTTCAACAACATGTTCAAGCAGGAGTTCCACGACACGCCATATAGCTGGATGCAGAAGCAGCGCATCGTCGAGATCGAGCACCTGCTCACCGAGACCAACGTGCCACTGAAGAGCATCATCAAGATGTATAGCTTCACCAACCACGGACACTTTGCATTGTTCTGCCGCAAGTATCTGAAGAAGACTCCACTCAAGATCCGCAAAGAGGCCCGCGCCAAGCGTGAGGCAGCAGCGCAGGAGTAGAAAAGAGAAATATGTATGGAATAGGCTGACAGATATGTTCAGCCTATTTTGTTTTGTTAATGAAGCAATAAATAGTATCTTTGTAATAAAGATATACTTGCCATGAACGGAAATAGATTAATCAAGAGCCAAGGCAATCATAAAAAACTTATATGCTATTGTAAGGCTGAGGTGATATTTGACATCACCTACCATTTTGCCCATTCTGCTTTTGAGCGAGGCGATAGAAATATCGACCAAATGGTGCAAGCTGCACGTTCTGGTAAGCAGAATATTATTGAGGGTAATGCAGATATTGACACCTCCATTGAGATGGGTATTAAGCTGATTAACGTTGCCAAGGCAAGTTTCAAGGAGCTACTTGCTGACTATGAGGATTTCCTCCGTGTTAATGGCTATGAGCAGTGGTCGGAGATATCGGATAAATATGTTGCGATGCGACAACTTGGTATTGAGGGAGATAATCAGCGTATTGTAGAGATTGCTAAGTCACGCCCTCTTGAAACAGTTGCCAACATGGCAATAATACTACTTAAACAAGAGGACTATCTGCTACATAAATTACTATCCTCGCTCTCGGAAAAGTTTTTGAATGAGGGTGGCTTTAAAGAGAAGATGCATCGTTTGCGTGTGGAGCGCCGAGGTAGATAGTTTTAGACGTAGTAGAGAGTTTAATGAATTTAGGGAATTTAAGGAGATTAGCGAGTTTTATTAATCTATCTTTGACCTCATTATATTCTCTATATTCCCTAATTTCCCTAAACTCTCAATATTACAAGGGCGGAAATTATTCCGCCCTTGTTGGTTATTGCCCATATTTCATTTAGTTCTCGCCATTGATTTCGCTCTGTTGGCGTACCGACTCCTCGTGGATGGCGGTGATGATAGTGTGGATAAAGCTGCGCGAGAGGCCCATAAACTCGGCACGTGCCTCTGCCGACTTGAGCACCTCGTTAAATCTATCACGCTGGACGATAGCCATGCCGTGCTGGCGCTTATGCTCGCCAATCTCACGTGCCACCTCCATGCGCTCGGCAAGGAGCTCGACGATGCGGCTATCTATGGTGTCGATATGCATGCGGTACTGCGAGAGCAGACCATTATCCGCCGGCGTGCGTCGCCACTTAAGACCATCTATTATTGACTTAAACGTCTCGGGCGTAATCTGCTGCGAGGCGTCGCTCAGTGCCATGTCGGGTGTTGGGTGACACTCGACCATGAGTCCCGAGAAGCCGAGGTCGAGGGCCTGCTGCGAGAGAGGCGCAACAAGGTCACGACGGCCACCAATATGGCTTGGGTCGGAGATAAGCGTGATATTTGGCAACAGGCGCTGCAGCTCGATAGGCACCGACCAATGTGGGTCGTTGCGGTAGAGCGTGGCATGATGGGTGCCGAAGCCACGGTGCACGGCGGCAATGCGGCGTATACCACTATTATATATACGCTCGATAGCGCCTATCCACAAATCGACATCAGGAATAACGGGGTTCTTGATGAGCACTGCCGTATCTACGCCACGCAGGGCATCAGCAATCTGCTGTGTGGCAAAGGGGTTTGTGGTGGTGCGAGCACCTATCCACACGCCATCTACCTCAGCGTTGAGTGCCTGCTCGAGATGCTCGGGTGTTGCCACCTCCGTGACTATGCGTAACGAGTAGCGCTCCTTAGCCTCCTTGAGCCACTCGAGAGCCTCGGCACCCACGCCCTCAAACGAGCCTGGCTTGGTGCGTGGCTTCCACACTCCTGCACGGAATATCTGCACGCCCGCACGTGCCACGCCCTCGGCTGCCGAGAGTAGCTGTTCACGGCTCTCAGCACTACAAGGGCCCGCAATATATAGCGGACTTAGGGTGCAATCCTCGAAAAGTGGCTTAAACTCCTTCACGCCTTACTTCGGTTTACTCTTCAACAATAGTTATCGAGAGGATAAGGTCGCCAGGACGGATGTCGTCGATAACGTCCACACCCTCAACCACCTTACCGAAGCATGTGTGCATGCCGTCGAGGTGCTGTGTGTTCATGCGGTTGTGGCAGATGAAGAACTGCGAGCCACCTGTGTTAGGGCCACGGTGTGCCATAGACAACACGCCACGGTCGTGGTACTGACGCTCGGCACGTGTCTCGCAAGGGATAGTATAGCCTGGGCCACCTGTGCCATCGCCCTTAGGGCAGCCACCCTGAATAACAAAGTCAGGAATAACACGGTGGAAGCACAAGGCATCGTAGAAGTGGCTCTCAGCCAACTTAACGAAGTTATCAACAGTAATAGGGGTCTCGTTGGCGTACAACTCAGCCTTCATGTCGCCCTTCTCGGTAGATATAATTGCGTATTTCATAACGTATTAATATTTAATGGTTTATAGTTTCACGCCGTAGGCAAGGTCACCAGCATCGCCGATGCCTGGCACGATATACGACTTAGAAGTAAGCTCAGGATCGACCGATGCGCACCACAACGTGCACTTCTCGGGGTTGGTGTGCTTACGCACATACTCCACGCCCTGCTCCGAGGCGAAGGCTGCGGCAAAGTGGGTATGCTCGGGCTCGCCAGCACGACGAATAAGAGCGTCGTAAACAAGCATGAGCGATGTTCCCGTAGCGAGCATAGGATCTACCAAAATAAGGGTCTTGCCCGCAAGCGACGAGGTAGATACATACTCAACATCTACGATGAAGCTACCATCGGGACGGCTCTTGCGATATGCCGAAACAAAGCCATTATCGGCATCGTCGAAGTAGTTGAGGAAGCCCTGGTGGAAAGGTAGTCCAGCACGAAGGATTGTGGCGATGACCACCTTGTCGCTAATCTCCTCCACGGCAGCAATGCCGAGTGGGGTCTCAACCATGCGAGTCTTGTAGTTTAGCCTCTTCGAGATCTCGTATGCCATAATCTCGGCAACACGCTCCATGTTGCGACGAAAGCGCATAGAGTCACCCTGCACATGCTTATCACGCATCTCGGCGAGGAACTTATTGAGAATGGTATTCTCCTTGTTTAGTATCTTAACCATAGTATTTGGGGTGTTTGATGCTTAGTATAGGAAGTTGTTGAATGGATAGCGACCCGCATGTATCTCACGCACCATGCCGTAGAGGTCGTTGCGCAGCTTCTCCACGCCCACCTTCTCACGTGCCGAGATGAAGATGCAAGGGGTGTTTGCCTTAGCTATCCAGCTCTTCTTAAGGTCGTCGAGCGACATATTCTCCTTGGTTGCTGGTGTTAGGTCGTCCTCCTCCTTGGGGGTATATGTATAGGCATCTATCTTGTTGAAGATAAGGAATGTAGGCTTGTCGCCCGCACCAATATCCGACAATGTCTGCTTAACCACGGCAATCTGATCCTCGAAGCCGGGGTGCGAGATATCCACAACATGCAACAAGAGGTCGGCCTCACGCACCTCGTCGAGTGTCGATTTGAACGACTCGATAAGCTCGGTAGGGAGCTTGCGGATAAAACCTACGGTGTCGGACATGAGGAATGGAAGATTGTCGAAGACAACCTTGCGCACGGTGGTGTCGAGTGTTGCAAAGAGCTTGTTCTCGGCAAACACCTCGCTCTTCGAGAGTAGGTTCATCAATGTAGACTTACCCACGTTGGTATATCCCACCAATGCCACACGCACCATCTGACCACGATTAGAGCGCTGCACAGCCATCTGACGGTCAATCTTCTTGAGATCCTCCTTGAGCTTTGTGATGCGGTTACGCACAATACGTCTATCGGTCTCGATCTCACGCTCACCAGCACCACCACGAGTACCCGTACCACCTCGCTGACGCTCAAGGTGCGTCCACATACCTGTTAGGCGGGGTAGCATATACTCGTTGTGCGCCAACTCAACCTGGGTCTTGGCATATGCCGTTTGCGCACGTGACATGAAGATGTCGAGGATTAGGCGTGTGCGGTCCATCACCTTGCAGGGCATAGCCTGCTCGATGTTGCGTGTCTGCGCTGGCGACAGCTCGTCGTCGAAGATGGCAACATCAATCTCGTTCTCCTTGCACCATAGGGCAATCTCCTCGAGCTTACCAGGACCAACGTAGATCTTTGATAGTGGCTGAGGTAGGCGCTGTGTGAAGCGCTTCACGCTCTTTATGTTTGCTGTCTCGGCCAAGAACTCCAACTCGTCGAGATACTCGTGTGCCGTATCGGGGTTTTGGCTATCACGAATAACAGCCACGAGCACAGCACGTATGTCACGCTCCTCAACCGTAGGCTGTGGTTCGCCTTGGCGACGCTTAGTACTCTCTTTTGTTTCCTCTTTCATTATATATTAAATAGGAGGGGAATATTTAGTTAGAAATAAGTAATCAGCAATGTTTTCAATGAGTAGTGAGTAATTAGCAATTAGTAATATTTTTTCGTTGCTCTTTATCACTCATTACTCTTTACTAATTACTAATTAAACTTGTGCGAAGCACACCTTACTTTTCACTTCTCACCTTTCACTTCTCACTGAAGCCAACCGCCTCATATAATTAAGGGGTGCCACCTATTAGGCGGTACCCCTCAATACTATGTGGCTAAGCCTTACTGCTTAATCTGGAATGAGATTGGCAATGTGTAGGTAACACGCACAGGCTTGTTACGCTGCTTACCTGGCTTCCACTTTGGTGACTTCTGGAGCACCTGGATAGCTGCCTCAGACAATGTCTTATCTGGAGACTGAAGCACCTGGATGTTAGAGAGCTTACCGTCCTTCTCAACGACAAACTTAACAACCACGTTACCCTGGATACCGTTCTCAAGAGCGATTGGTGGGTACTTCACGTGCTGCATAACCCATGCACGGAACTTACCGAGGTCACCGCCCTGGAATGTAGGCATCTCCTCAGCAGTCACGAAGATCTCCTCCTCGACAATCTGCTCAACAACCTCCTCTACCTCGAACTCGAAATCCTCGAATGCTGCTGCATCGTCAGAGAACAAGAGGTCTGGAGTGTCAATCTTAGTATCGTTAGAAACGATAGTAAGAACGTCGGCAAGAACCTGAGTCTTTGCCTTCTGCTGCTCAGGCTGCTGCTGATCCTGCTGCTGGATAGTACGATCCATCTCAAACTCCTGCTCACGAACATCCTGCTTAGGAGGTGCGTAAGGCTCTGGCTCTGGTTTTGAGCTAATAGCAAATGCTGTGCCAGCTGCTGCTAGTGCAATTACAAGACCGATCTCCAAGAAAAGCGTCTTCTTGTTTTCGAGATCTGCTTTAGGTGATTTCTTAATCTCCATGTATTGTTAATTTTTTAGTTTTTAGTAACTTAGGCATGAAGCATCATGTGCATACACACACAACACTACGCAAAGATATACATTAATTTTGAAAAAATGTCAAATCAGGCTGAAAAATATTAATTTTTTCTTAATTTTGTAGTCGGTAAACTATGTTATTTGCAGTATGGCCACTTCGAAATTTACTCTATATGGGGCATCACTCGCCCAACTCAAGGCTCTTTGCGAGGAGCTTGGCTTGCCACGTTTTGCCCACAAGCAGATAGCACGATGGCTCTACTCTCGCTTTGTCACCGACATCGACTCGATGACCGACCTGTCGAAGGCGGCACGTGAGGTGTTGAAGCAAAACTGCGAGCTTGGGCTAAGCGCTCCGCTCAAGGAGTCGGTATCGACAGATGGCACCAAGAAGTATCTGTTCCGCACCTTCGAGGGCGAGTATATCGAGTCGGCACTTATCCCCGATGGCGAGCGCATGACACTCTGCGTATCGTCGCAAGCGGGCTGCAAAATGGGTTGCAAGTTCTGCGCCACAGGCCGCATGGGCTTTCGCCACCAACTCTCTGCAACAGAGATAATTAACCAGATATTATCTATCCCCGAGCGTGACAAGCTCACCAACCTCGTGTTTATGGGCATGGGCGAGCCGCTCGACAACATCGACAACCTGCTTCAGACGCTCGACATCCTCACCTCGGAGTGGGGCATGGCATGGTCGCCAACACGCATCACCGTATCTACGGCGGGCGTTGCTCGCACCCTTCCTCGCTTGCTCGACGAGTCGAAGGTGCACATCGCCGTGTCGCTACACAACCCCTTCCCCGAGGAGCGCAAGGAGATTATGCCTATTGAGAATTCGTACTCTATTCGTGAGGTGTGCGACATCTTGCGTCGCTACGACTTCACGCACCAGCGCCGAGTGTCGTTCGAGTATATCGTTTTGGAGGGCATGAACTACTCATTCAGACATATCAAGGAGCTATCACGTTTGCTCGATGGCATCAAGTGTCGCATCAACCTTATCCGCTTCCACAAGATTCCCGACTCGCCATTCTACTCGCCTGAGCTTGAGAAGATTATCGAGTTTCGTGACACGCTCACTAAGCGTGGCATACAGACCACCTTGCGTGCCTCACGTGGCGAAGATATAGAGGCTGCTTGCGGACTACTATCAACCGCCGAAAAGAGATAAGCGATGAAGAGATTTTTACTCATAATATTTGCTTTGTGCCTATGCCTTAGCGTCGAGGCTAAGCGCCCACGAGATATCGTAGGCGTGGTGTCGCCATGTGGCAACAACCTCGTGTCGCTCGACTGGCGTGGGGGCGAATTGCGTTGGTGGGCATATAGCTACAAAACAAACACCAAAGCCGTTGAACCCTCAACACTTAAGATGATAACATCGAATGGTGTGTGGGGCGAGAATGTAGGTAGAGGCAAGGTGAAAACCTACAAAGAGGCGCTCTATAATTCGGCTGTCGTAGAGTTCGAAGGCTTTGCCGTGGAGTTGCGTGCCTACGACGATGGCGTTGCCTACCGTTTTATATCGAACACCGAGGGCGACTACACCATCACTGACGAGGTTGCCGAGTTCGCATTTGGCAACAACGACAAGGCGTGGGTGCCCTACGTGAACTTCAAGCCCGATGCTACGTCGGACTACCCTACGCAGTTTTACACTTCGTTTGAGAATACATATAACCATGTGGCGCTTAGCGACATAGATTGGCGCAGGCTAATCTTCACGCCCGCCGTTGTTGAGCACAACAATCTTAAGGTCTGCATCGTCGAGTCGAACCTCGAGGACTACCCCGGTATGTTCCTCTCGAACCGTGACCAAGATGGTGTCGTTGATACCGAGTTTGCCACTGTTCCCGATGTTGTGGAGCAGGGCGACTACAATATGTTGCAGGGCGTGGTAAAATCTCGCAAACCCTATATTGCCGAGTGCTCGGGCAAGCGCACATTCCCTTGGCGAGGCGTGGTCATTGCAACCGAAGATAAACATTTGGCTGATAGCCGCTTAGTGTGGAACTTAGCAGACGATTGTCGCTTGGCAGATACCTCGTGGATTAAGCCTGGCAAGGTTGCCTGGGAGTGGTGGAACGACTGGGGCTTGGAGGGTGTCGAGTTCGAGGTGGGCATCAACAACGCCACATATAAACACTATATTGACTTCGCCGCACGCTACGGCATCGAGTATGTAATTTTGGACGAGGGCTGGTCGGTAAAGGGCGAGGCAGACCTTATGAAGGTAGTGCCTGAGATCGATATAGCGGAGCTTGTGGATTATGGCAAGGAGCGTGGCGTGGGCATAATCCTATGGGCAGGCTATTGGGCTATGCAGCGCGACATTGAGGGGTTGTGCAAGCACTACTCCGAGCTTGGCGTTAAGGGCTGGAAGGTAGACTTCCTCGACCGTGACGACCAGCAGATGGTGCGCTTCGTATACGATGTAGCCGAGATAGCTGCAAAATACCACATGCTCGTTGATTATCACGGCGTTTACAAGCCTACGGGATTGCAGCGCACATACCCCAACGCCATAAATTTTGAGGGTGTGCACGGCCTCGAGACGATGAAGTGGCTCGGCAGGGAGCACGACCAGCTAACCTACGACGTGACAATTCCCTTTATCCGTGCTGTGGCGGGCCCTATGGACTACACGCCGGGAGCTATGCGCAATGCTCAGCGTGAAGAGTTTGCGCCAAACTACTCACGACCTATGAGCCAAGGCACACGTTGCCATCAGTTAGCAATGTATGTGGTTTACGATCAGCCACTTGCCATGCTCTGCGACTCGCCTACGGCATATGACAAAGAGCCTGAATATACATCGTTCCTAAGCTCTATCCCTACCACATGGGCATCGAGCAAAACCATCTCGGGCAAGATTGGCGAACACATAATAATGCAGCGCATAGCCAACGACGGCACACTCTATATTGCGGGTCTTAATGGCGAGAACGAGGCTATGAGCATCGAGCTTGCACTCCCCGTCGAGGTAGGCACGGTGGAGCTATATCGTGATAACGATGGCGACTGCGGATATACCTACGAGAAGATTACCTCGCCCACCGACAAATTAAATATAGTGATGCAGAGGGGTGGAGGCTTTGTTATAAAGTGTAAAAAGAGATAAGAGATATTATGAGGCGACTACTACTAACGCTTTTTGCGACAATATCGTGCTTTGGGCTTTGGGCATCGGAGCCAGCAAAGTGGGTAGATCCATTTATCGGCACTGCCGACTACTCGGTGACCCACCCAGGCGCTGTTGTGCCCCATGGCATGATGGCTGTTGTGCCCTTCAACGTTACGGGCTCGGAGCTCAATCGCTACGACAAGGATAACCGTTGGTGGTCAGCACCTTACGACATACGTAATAAGTATAGCGTGGGCTTTGCACATGGCGCATTAAGTGGCGTTGGCTGCCCCGAGCTTGGCGCTATAATCACCATGGCAACGGTAGGTGATGTGATGCCCGACAGATACGACCACGGCTCGACATATGTCGATGAAGTGGCAGTGCCAGGCTACTATGCCACTATGTATGATAAGTATGGCGTGCGTGCCGAGGCAACAGCCACCCAGCGAGCATCTATCGAGCGCTACACCTTTACCGATGGTGGCAAGGCAAATATCCTCATTAACTTGGGCACGTCGCTCTCGAACGAGACAGGAGCTATGCTTCGCCGTGTGAGCGACACGGAGGTTGAGGGCATGCGCCTCTTGGGCACATTCTGCTATACAAACCAAGCCGTGTTCCCCGTATACTTCGTAGCTCGCCTTTCACGCAAGGCTGAGAGCACAGGCTATTGGAAGCTACAACCCGAGATGACGGGCGTTGAGGCTCAGTGGTCGGGCGATAGTGGCGAGTATAAACTATATAGAAGCTATGCCCGTGAGATGATGGGCAACGACATAGGCTTCTACTTTGCGCTGGGCGACGTGGAGCCAGGCACCGTGGTAGAGCTTCAGGTGGGTATATCGTATACCTCTATCGAAAATGCCCGCAAAAACCTCGAGGCAGAGGTTGCTCGACGCTCATTCGACGAGGTGCGCACCACAGCATACAACACATGGAACGAGGCACTCGGCAAGATACGTATTGAGGGTGGCTCAGACGACGACCGCACAATATTCTACACGGGACTATACCATGCGCTGCTGCACCCCAACATCCTCAGCGACGTGAATGGCGAGTACCCCGCAATGGAGAGTGGCGCTACGGGCTTAGCAAAGGGCTACAACCGCTATACAGTATTCTCGTTGTGGGACACATATCGCAATGTGCATCAGCTTCTTACGTTGGCATACCCCGACGTGCAGACCGACATGATACGCTCGATGGTGGCAATGTCGCAGGAGTGGGGCTGGTTACCCCGCTGGGAGCTATATGGCAGAGAGACATTCACCATGGAGGGCGACCCAGCAATCCCCGTGATTGTAGATAGCTACCTCAAGGGTTTGCGCGACTTCGATGTTGAGGCAGCATATGCGGCTATGAAGCGCTCGGCAACAACGCCAGGCAAGAGCAACACCATGCGTCCCGATATCGACCCATACATCGAGCGAGGCTATATCCCCGTAGGTCTGTTTGCGCAGGATATGTCGGGCGATAACTCGGTGTCGCACGCCTTGGAATACTATGTTGCCGACAACGCCCTTGCGAGCTTTGCCCGTGAGATGGGCGACACAAAGTTTGCCCAGGAGATGGAGCGTCGTGCCTCGGGCTGGCGACACTACTACTCGAAGGCTGATGGCGCTATGCGTCCTATTGGCGAGGATGGCAAGTATGTCGGCGAGTTCGACCCTACGGCGGGCGCTAACTTCTCGAATACCATTGGTTTCCATGAGGGTAGCTCGTGGAACTACACCTTCTTTGTGCCCCACGACGTTGAGGGACTAATAAAATATATGGGTGGTAGCAAGGTATTTACCAAGAAGCTATGGAGCGTCTTCGAGAATGGCTATTACGACCCTACCAACGAGCCCGATATTGCTTATCCCTACCTCTTTAGCCGTGTTAGGGGCGAGGAGTGGCGCACGCAGCAGCTCGTGAAGCAGCTACTCGACGAGAACTACTCGACAACACCCGACGGACTCCCTGGCAACGACGACACTGGAACTATGTCGGCATGGGCAGTATTCTCGATGATGGGCCTCTACCCCGACTGCCCTGGCGAGCCATACTACACCCTCACCACGCCACGCTTCTCAAAGGTGGAGATCGACACCGACCATGGCACACTCACCATCACCACTGAGGGCGAGGGCGACTATATCTCGGGCATTGAGCTTGGTGGTAAGCCGATAAACAAGTATCGCATATCACACGAGGAACTAATCAAGAATAAAGAGATAAAATTAATATTAAAATCTAACCTATGAAAATCAAAAACCTAACACTTATCGCAGCGTTGCTCGTCATCGCTGGTTGTGGCATGGGCTATGCTCAAGACTATGCTGCTAAGGTTAATCCAAAGATTGGCTCTGGAGGTCATGGCCACGTGTTTGTGGGTGCTAACGTGCCCTTCGGCATGACCCAGGTGGGTCCTACAAGCATCACCCAGGAGTGGGACTGGTGCTCGGGATACCACGACTCGGAGAATAGCGTTATCGGCTTCTCGCACACCCACCTTTCGGGTACCGGTTGTGGCGACTTGTTCGACGTTACACTCATGCCTGTTGTTGGCGAGGTGGCATATGGCCGTGGTCGTCTTGGCGACTATTCGACAGGCTTTTGGAGCGAAGCTGATCGCTCAAAGGAGGTTGTAGAGCCTGGCTACTACTCAGTGCCTCTTACTCGCTACAATATCCTCGCCGAGATGACTGCAACGGAGCGTGGCGGCTTGCACCGCTACACCTTCCCTGCCAGCGACGAGGCGGCTATCATCTTGGACTTGGCGCATGGCGGCTGCTTCGACCGTCCTGAGGATTTGTATGCCGAGGCTGTTAGCGACACACGCATCGTTGGTCGTCGCCATAGCTGGGGCTGGTCGAACAACCAAAAGGTATACTTCGTCATCGAGTTCTCGAAGCCTTTCGAGAAGTTCGAGGCTATCACCGAGTATGGCTACTACTATCGCATACACTTCAAGACCACTGAGGGTGAGCAGATTGGCGTTAAGGTTGCCCTTTCATCAACAAGCCCCGAGGGTGCTGAGCTAAACTACAACACCGAGGTGGCTGGCATCGAGTTTGATGCTGCACGCAAGCTTGCTATGCAGAAGTGGAACGACGAGCTAAAGAAGTTCCGCATCAAGGGCGCTACACCCGAGCAGGAGGAGATCTTCTACACAGGCGTATATCACATGTATGTTGCTCCATCGCTCTTCTCAGATGTTGATGGCACATATCGTGGTGCCGACAACGAGATTCACCAAAATCCTGGTCACCACACCTACACAACATTCTCGTTGTGGGATACCTACCGTGCTAAGCTTCCGCTGATGACCATCACACACCCTGAGCGCATGGACGACGTTATCAACACCATGATCAACATCTGCGACGAGCAGGGCTTCTTGCCTATCTGGCACCTTTGGGGCTGGGATAACGGCTGTATGGTGGGCTCACCAGGTATCATCGCCGTGTCTGACGCTGTGACTAAGCGCATCGAGGGCATCGACGCTGAGCGTGCTTGGAAGGCTATCTACAAGTCGGCTATGCACGACATTCGTGGTGGTAAGTATCGTAAGCAATATGGCTACATGCCTAACGATCTTCAGGGCGAGTCTATCGCTCACGACATGGAGTTTGCCATTGCCGATGCTGCTGCCTACGAGGTAGCTAAGATGCTTGGCAAGGAGGAGGCAGAGTACCTCGAGAAGCGTAGCCACTCATGGCTCAACTACTTCGACCCTGAGGTGGGCTACCCACGTGGTAAGTCATCTACCGGCGAGTGGCGAGCAGACTTCAACCCTTACAACGCATCACGCATCAACAACGAGTATTGCGAGGGTAACGCATGGCAGTATTTGTGGCTTGTGCCTCAGGACTTGGATAAGTTGGTTGAGTGCTTCGGTGGCGTGAAGCAGACTATCGAGAAGCTCGACGGCTTGTTTACTGCCGACACAAAGATGGAGGGCGAGGACGTGACTCCAGACATCTCAGGCCTTATCGGTCAGTATGTTCATGGCAACGAGCCAAGCCACCATATCATCTACTTCTACACTATGTTGCGCCAGCCATGGAAGGGTGCCGACCGCTTGTACGAGGTGATGAACACAATGTATTCAACAGATGTTGATGGCTTGTCGGGCAACGAGGACGTAGGCCAGATGTCGGCATGGTACATCATGACCACCATGGGCTTCTATCCTGTTGAGCCTGCTGCGGGCAAGTATGTGTTGGGCGTGCCTATGGTTGATGAGGCCGAGCTCGACGTTGCTGGCGGCGTGTTCCGTGTTAAGCGCACAGGCTATAGCGACGAGAACCGCTATGTTCAGCGTGTTAAGCTCAACGGCAAGACTTTGAAGCGTGGCCATATCACCCACGACGAGGTTGTTGCTGGTGGCGAGCTCGAGTTTGTTATGGGCAGCAAGAAGAAGTGTTGGTTCTAAGGACCAATGCTTCTAACTGCGTAATGTGCACTATTTCAAGCATTTTCGCATATCTTTGTAAAATAAATCAAATTTTTTGCACTTTTCGTGCTAAAGTTTGTACATTTGCGCCACTAAAAACAGGCTTTTATAAACAAAGTTTATTAACCAAACTTTACAAATTTTGAATTGATATGGGTGTTAAACTATCTTCTCGTGACATCCTTGTAGGTATCAAGGAGTACGTTTTGATGACCTTCGGTATGTTCTGCTACGCCTTCGGTTGGCAGATGTGTGTATTGCCCGCAGGTGGTATGGGTGGTGGTGCTGCTGGTTTGGCAACACTTATCAACGCCATTCTTCCAGCTTCGCTCTCAGCAGGCTTCTTTACCATCGGTAACTTGATCTTCATTATCAACTGTATCCTTCTTATCCTCGGCGTAATGATCGTGGGTTGGAAGTTCGGTATTAAGACCCTATACTGCATCTTGATGATGTCTGTGATGTTCAACCTTGTTGGCTTGCTTCCACCCGACACCGTGGTAAACGTGTTCAAGGGTGTTGATGCATGGCGCATTCTCATGGTTGTGCTTGGTGCTGCATCGTGCGGCGTAGGTATCGCAGTGTCGTTCATGCAGGGTGGCTCAACAGGTGGTACCGATATCGTTGCTATGATCATCAACAAGTTCCGTACTGTAAGCTACGGTAAGGTGTTGCTCATGACCGACTGCGGTATTCTTATCTCGTCTGTGCTTCTCACAACAACTGTTAATATGGCTAACGAGGCAGGTGTTATTGAGGTGATGCAGATCAGCCCTCTTGCACCTGAGGCATTTGCACGTATGGTCTATGGTTTCATGATGATTGCTGTTATCGGCTACACCGTAGACTTTGTTCAGTCGGGCAACCAGCAGTCTAACCAGATTATGATCTTCTGCAAGGACTACGAGGCTATGGCCGAGATGATCAAGGTTAAGGCTAACCGTGGCGCTACGCTTATCGACGCAATGGGTTCATACACAATGACTCCATCTAAGGCTGTTATGGTTGTTTGCCGCAAGCGTGACACCTCTATGATCCTTAAGCTTGTTCGTGAGCAGGATCCAAACGCATTCCTCACCGTGGGCTCAGTTATGGGTGTTTACGGTCAGGGCTTCGATGCTTTGAACAAGCTCTAAACCCCTCAGGGAGTTTAGCTCATAACATATAAAACTGCTGCCATGCTTTACGCTCAGGTAGTTCTACCATTGGCACAGCCAATCTACACCTTCTCGCTTGATGAGGCGTTGGCTGTCGAGGTAGGCGATGCCGTTGTCGTACAGTTTGGCAGCAGTCGTTTTTATACGGGCTTAGTGTGGGGCATTAGCACCGAGAAGCCCGACTATCCACGCCTAAAACCAATCCTCAAGAAGCTCTACTCGCACCCTATTCTTGGCGAGCGTGAGCAGAGGCTATGGGAGTGGATTGCCGACTACTACATGTGCACGTTAGGCGAGGTTATGCGCCTCGCTCTGCCATCGTTGGCTAAGCCCTCGGCAACATCGTTTGTCGAGCTTGTAGAACGTGCCATAGAGCCACCTACCGAGTCGTTTATCGCCCTTAGTGAAGAGCTACAATCAGAGGAGGCGTTGGCGAAATATGTCGAGAAGCACAGCCGCCGCTCACCACGCCGCACCGAGATTATGGATAGCATTGCGGCGCTTGCTCATGAGCGAACATCTGATGATGGCTTTGTGCCTCGTCGCCTTGTCGATGCCACGTCGCAGCAGCTCTCAGCACTACGCTCCAAGGCTCTTATTCGCACCGAGCTACGTCCTCGTGAGCGCATCACCGAAAACAACGCTAACAACTTCCTACTTCCCACACTCTCCGAGGCGCAAACACGAGCCTTGGGCGAGATTAGAGAGGCACACAACGGTGGCAAGGTGGCGCTTCTACATGGCGTGACAGGCTCGGGAAAGACCGAGATTTACATACACCTTATCGCCGAGGAGCTATCTAAGGGTCGTGATGTCATGGTGCTTGTGCCCGAGATTGTCATCACCTCGCAGCTTATCGAGCGCCTCGAACGAATTTTCGAGGGTCGCACAACAACCTACCACTCACGCCTAACGCCCATTCGTCGTGGTCATACCTTCCTGCGCCTTGCCGCCTCGACGGGTGGCGAGCTTATTGTGGGTGTGCGCTCAGCAATATTTCTGCCTATGCGCAACCCGGGGCTTATTGTCGTTGATGAGGAGCACGACCCAGGCTATAAGCAGAGCGACATGCAACCCCGCTACAACGCCCGTGACTGCGCCGTGCTACTCTCACACCTCGATGGCGTGCGTGTGGTGTTGGGCAGTGCCACGCCCTCGTTAGAGAGCTACCTAAATGCCATATCTGGCAAGTATCAATATGTAGAGCTTAAGGAGCGCTGGGGCAAGGGTGTTCTTCCCGAAGTTATCGTGTCGGATACCATTCGTAGCGTTAAGCGTGGCGAGCGTAAGGTACACTTTAACTTCGACCTACTGCGCAACATAGAGCGTTCGCTTAGTTCCCAGGAGCAGGTCATCTTGTTCCAAAATAGACGAGGCTATGCGCCATATATACAGTGTAGCACGTGTGGCTACTCGCCCCGTTGCCCACACTGCAACGTGACACTAACACAGCATAAGGCGACATCCCGCATGGAGTGCCACTACTGTGGCTTCACGATGGAGCGCCCTACGGTGTGTCCTAACTGCCAGGTTCAAGACATCAAGACCATGGGCTTTGGCACGGAGAAGGTAGAGGAGGAGGTTACACGCCTATTCCCCGACGCACGTGTCGAACGCCTCGATGGCGACACCACATCCTCTGAGAGCGCCTTTAAGCGCATCGTGCACCGCTTCGAAGAGAAGGAGACAGACATATTGGTAGGCACACAAATTCTCACCAAGGGCTTCGACTTCGAGGGTGTTACGACGGTGGGTATCCTCAATGCCGACAACCTGCTCTCAGCCCCCGACTTCCGTGCTGCGGAGCGTGCCTATCAGCTAATCATGCAGGTGGCAGGCCGTGCCGGCAGACATAACGACCGAGGCCGTGTGGTTATACAAACATCACAGCCACAACACCCTGTGATTAAGTATGTTGCCATGGGCGACTACCACTCAATGGCACGTGTCGAGCTTGCCGAGCGCAAGGCATTCGGCTATCCGCCCTACTCACACCTTGTGCGCTTTATGTTGCGTAGCAAAGATTATGAGCTTCTGCGCCATGCGGCACACAGCTTTGCTATGGTCATGCGCAAGAAGTTTGGCGACAGGGTTATGGGTCCCGTATCTGCCGCTCTGGAGATGTTGCGTGGAGAGCATCGTGCCGAGATACTTCTAAAAATCGAGTCGGGAGCATCGATGAAGCGTGCCCGAGTGCTGATGCACGAGGCGCTCGACCAAATGGCTCAGGATAAGAGGTTTAAGAGCATTACAATAACCACAGATGTCGATTGTTGGTAAGATACTAAGGCGTCTTGTTGATGACCTCGGCTCGCTAATTTATGATGATGGCTGCATCATCTGTGGCAGAAGCATGGGTGGCGAGCTCGGCTCGATATGTCTTAAGTGTCGCTTCGAGATGCCCACAACACGCTATCTCTACTCGAGCAACAACCCCGTAAAAGAGCACTTCGAGATGATTGCCCCCATTGTCGAGGCATCGTCATATCTCTATTTTAGGACCGATGACCGTTGGCGCAAGATGATCCACCGCCTAAAATACCAGGGCGAGTGGCGACTCGGCTTAACCTTTGGCGAGCTCTATGGCGCAGAGCTTAAATCGTCGGGGCTATACAACGACGTAGACCTCGTTGTGCCTGTCCCTCTGCACGTTATGAAATATCTTAAGCGCAAGTATAACCAATCGGAGTATATCGCCGAGGGCATTGCTAAGGAGCTTGGCGTAAAGGTAGATAGGCGTTCGCTGTATCGTCGTCGCAACAACCCCTCGCAGACACGACAACACGCCTCGGAGAGGTGGCTAAATGTGAGCGACCTATTCGCCGTTCGCAACCCCGAACGCCTCGAAAATAGGCATATTCTGTTGGTTGATGACGTGCTCACCACGGGTGCTACGCTCTCGGCGTGTATCTATGCCCTACAACGTGATGTGCCCACGTGTAGGATCTCTATCGCCACGCTTGCCGTAGCAGGAAAATTCAAGGAGTAATAGCGTTAAATCTACTCATAGCCCACCCCAATGCCGATGTTGGCTATGCCTCTGTGTTGCTGTCAGTTATGGTGTTTACCTTCTCCTTCCAGCTCTTCATGGTGTTGAGCGATGCGAGTATCGACTCGTAGTAGCTCTTCGACAGCGGTATAGGACTAATAGAGTCGTCGTCGAGGGTGATGAAGTGTAGTCGGTGCTCGTCTTGTATAAAGCGTATCTTACTGATATTCACTATATATGAGCGGTGGCAGCGCCTCATCACGGTGTCACGCAATGCCTCCTCCACGCTCTTTGTGCGGCAGCGTAGCATGTAGGTAGCAATCTTGTCGTTGTGTTTGTAGTGAACCTTTATGTAGTTGTCCTCCGACTCGAGATAGTAGAGCGAGTCGAGGCTGATGGTAAGGCGTAGAGTGTTGTTGTTGTCGTAGAGGTTGATCATGCGTGGCGAGCGGTCGAGGGCTGCTGCCTGCGTTATTGCCTCCTCACGGCGCTCCTTCTCGTGCTTGGTCATAAGCTCGAGGCGACGACACTCCTCACGCAGCTTCTGAAGCTGATATTCCGATGCCTCAACCTCCTCGCACTTAGCACGATATGCAGCATAGAACATAATCATTGCGTTGGGTATGGCAAGTATCATCGTCACGCAGATGAGGGCTCGTGTGCCGAGCGTTCCGAAACTAAGTCCCTGCTCGGGGAAGAGCGAGAGGGTGATGATGGTGTAGAGCAGCGATATTGCGACATTCTCGCACATGAGCCACAACACGTAGCGGTTGATGCTCATCATATACCTATCTTGCAGGGCATACATCATCGAGCGGCTCACGATAAGCACCACGACGGCTGCCACATAGAAGAGTATAGTGAGCGAGAAGCGCAGGGTGTCGCTTGTGCTAAACCATATGGCAAGCGAGAAGGGTTTGTATATCACCATGAACAGCGCAGAGAATGCTACAATGAAGGCGATGATTGCCGAGATGTAGCGTCTCGATATCATATATTTTGGAATTTCACGGCTCTGCATAGACCTAAAATCTGTTATGTTTTGACTACAAATGTATTATTTTTTCAAAAAACGTCAAAACTTTTACCACACATATTGCAATTTTACCACAAAATAGCTAATTTCGCCACATATTGCGTGTGCATACAATCGCACGACGTATCTTTGCGTTGTTATTCGTGCAAGGAGCGAAGGACTTCTGTTCGAATAGCTGCAAGGCAGGTTCTTGAAAATTGGTTCATGCCTTAGTTTTGTTAAACTAATACAGAAACGAATGAAAATTATTGGAACAGGATCGGCGCACCCTAAGTGTTCGGTAACAAACGAGATGCTCGAAAAGTTCCTCGAGACAACAGATGAGTGGATTACAGAGCGCACAGGTATCAAGGAGCGCCTTGTGATTTCGTCGGAGAAGTTGGAGGATATGGCTGTGATAGCTGCCAACAAGGCGCTCGAGGATGCCAACCTCACAGTGGCAGACATCGACTATATCATCTGCTCGAACGTGGTGAACGAGTATGTTACCCCAGCCCTCAGTTGTATTATCCAGGGCAAGTTGGGTGCAACATGTCCTACCCTTGATATCAATGCAGCATGTGCTGGCTTTATCTTTGCCCTCGACATGGCTGATGACAAGCTCAAGTGCAAGAAGGCTCGCAACATTCTTATTGTATGTGCTGAGGAGCCTTCACGCATGGTTAGCTGGCAGAACCGGAGCACATGTGTGCTCTTTGGCGATGGCGTAGGTGCTGCGGTGGTTACTGATGGCGACGAGCTTAAGTCGATGCGCCTCACCACATCGTCGCTCACCGACGTGCTCTACTACCAGCGCAAGCTCGAGCCAACGCCCTATATCGACAAGGAGGAGAACTTCGAGCCATTGGTGATGAAGGGCCGTGAGGTGTTTAAGCACGCCGTGACTAACTCGTGCCGCGACATCCGCAAGGTGCTTGCCGAGGCAGGTCTTAAGGCTGAGGAGATTAAGTACTTCGTGTTGCACCAGGCAAACAAGCGTATCATCGACTCGATACGCAACTTCCTTGGTGTTGATGAGGAGCGTGTGCCACACAACGTGGAGCGCTACGGCAACATCTCGTCGGCAGCACTTCCTGCACTTCTCGACGAGCTTAACCGTGGTGGCAAGCTCGTGAAGGGCGATAAGTTGGTATTTAGTGCCTTTGGTGCGGGCTTCACAACGGGAGCATGTGTCATCGAGTGGGCAAAATAAGTTGGGTATTAAAAATTTACGACATAAATGGAACAGAGAGTAGTTATTACTGGTATTGGTGCAATCACCCCAGTAGGAAACCATGCTGAGGATACGTGGAAGAACCTCGTAGATGGAAAGTGTGGTATCGACTTTATCCAGGGCTTAGATGAGTACAACCTTCCTGTTAAGGTTGCTGGTCAGATCAAGAATTTCGACCAGTCGGAGTATGAGCTAAATGCTGGCTTGGCACGTCGTAGCGACAAGTTCTGTGTATATGCTATGGCTGCTGCCTCAGACGCAATGAAGGATAGCGGCTTGGTTAGCGGCGAGAATATTGCTCCTGAGCGTCTTGGTGTATATATCGGCTCGGGTATCGGTGGCATGGACACCTTCGTGAGCCAGGCTAAGGTGTTGTTTGACGAGGGCGTAGGCCGCATCTCGCCATTCTTCGTGCCTATGATGATTTCGAACATCGCTTCGGGTAATGTTGCTATCTCGCACAATGCTCAGGGTGTATGTCTTCCTGTTGTTACTGCTTGTGCCACAGGTACTCACGCTGCGGGCGAGGCTTACCGTGCCATCAAGCATGGCTATGCCGACGCTATCATCTGCGGTGGCTCGGAGGCTTCGGTACACCCATTGGCTATCGGCGGCTTTGCTAACAGCAAGGCGTTGTCACGCTCGGAGGATCCTCTCCAGGCGTCGTTGCCATTCTCGGCTGACCGCCACGGCTTCGTTATCGCCGAGGGTGCCGGTATGATGATTTTCGAGTCATTGGAGAGCGCCCAGAAGCGTGGTGCTAAGATCTATGCTGAGGTTGTGGGCTATGGCAATAGCTGCGATGCTCACCACTTCACCGCTCCACGTCCAGACGGTGTTCCTGCGTCACGTGCTATCAAGCAGGCATTGGACGAGGCACAGTTCGACGCAGAGAAGGATTTGCTTTACATCAACGCACACGGCACAGGCACTCCACTCAACGATGCTGCCGAGACTAAGGCTATCAAGCTCGCTATGGGCGAGGAGGCAGCACGCAAGGCTATGATCACCTCTACCAAGTCGATCACAGGTCACATGCTTGGTGCAACAGGCGCTGTTGAGCTTATCGCCTCAGCCTTGTCGCTCTACCACGGTGTTGTAACGCCAACCATCGGCCTTACAAACCCTGACCCAGAGTGCGACCTCGACTACACACCACTCAAGGCTCGCAAGGCCGACCTCACCGTAGCCATCTCTAACTCGTTGGGCTTCGGTGGTCACAACGCCTGCGTGGCACTCCGCAAGTGGGACAACAAATAGTAGATAAGCAAAAAGAAAATTCGAAATATGAAACTTCTTGAAGGAAAGGTAGCACTTGTAACAGGTGCTGGACGAGGCATTGGCAAGGCTATCGCTTTGCGCTATGCCCAGGAGGGTGCTCACGTAGCATTCACAGATTTGGCTATTAATGAGGCTGTCGAGGAGACTGTTAAGGAGATTGAGGCTCTCGGCGTTAAGGCTAAGGCATATGCCTCAAATGCTGCTAACTTCGACGAGACACACGAGGTTGTTAAGCAGGTTGTCGAGGACTTCGGTCGTATCGACGTGTTGGTGAACAACGCAGGTATTACCAAGGACGGCCTTATGATGCGTATGTCGGAGGCTCAGTGGGATGCTGTTATCAACGTAAACCTTAAGTCGGCATTCAACTTTATCCACGCCGTGACCCCTGTTATGGCTAAGCAGCGCTCAGGCTCAATCATCAACATGTCATCTGTTGTTGGTGTTTCGGGCAACGCAGGCCAGTGCAACTACTCGGCATCTAAGGCTGGTATGATTGGCTTGGCTAAGTCTATCGCTAAGGAGATGGGTCCTCGTGGCATCCGTGCTAACTGCATCGCCCCAGGCTTCATCGTTACAGATATGACCAACCAGCTCTCGCAGGAGGTTAAGGATCAGTGGGCAGCGCAGATTCCACTACGCCGTGGCGGCACCCCTGAGGATGTTGCAAATGTTGCAGTGTTCCTTGGCTCTGACCTCTCGGCATATGTTAGCGGACAGGTAATCCACTGTTGTGGTGCCATGAACTGCTAAAATTTAGCGAGATAAGGCAGCATCTGCGGCCTTTCAATCAAAGCTCCAAATGAGCAGTACGTCAAGTACAGCCCATCTGGAGCTTTTTCATGTCAAGACCACAGCTACTACCTTCTATCGCTAAATTACACTGCGGGATTATCTAACCCCATCTCCCCCATTCTTCCCAGAGCGAAGCGGAAATACCCAGTACTACACAATCTGTTTCCGATATTATTTGTGGTATATCTTTATTTTATTACCTTTGTGTTATTAATCACTAATAACCATGAAACGACTATTTATCATCGCCCTGATGCTCATTGTTGCAGTGAGCTCTGTGTCGGCACAACGACGTAAAATCGAAGCACTCAACAACGAGATTAACTCGCTCAAGGAGCAAGTAGAACTGCAGCGTATAGAGATCAACATATTGCGACACGCCGTATTAGACCTCTACGACATATGTGTCGAACTTGAAGGTAAGGCTGATTATGAGGTTGTGGAAGAGGTCGTGTCGAAGGAGCTTGTAGCTGATGCTTCTATGTCTGACTGCATTGTTATATCGAAGGAGTCGATGACACTTACGCTCTACGATGCTGATGGCAATGTTGTTATGCACTGCCCTGTGGCTGTTGGCAAGAACTATGGCAACAAGCAAAGGCCTGGCGATATGAGAACCCCCGAGGGTGAGTTCTCAGTTAGCCTGATTCAGGATGCTTCGTTTTGGACTCACGACTTTAAGGATGGTAAGGGCATTATCGCTGGTTGCTATGGCAACTGGTTTATCCGCCTCAATACCCCTCCACACTCTGGTATCGGTATCCACGGCACACACCTGCCTGAGTCAATCGGCACACGTGCTACTGAGGGTTGTATACGTCTTCACAATGCTGACCTCGACAAGCTTAAGCAGCTTGTGAAGATTGGCATGAAGGTCATCATTGAGCCTTCGCAGAAGGATATCGAGATTAACGAGCAGGAGAAATAATTTGTAATAATCTAATAACCTATGAAACGACTACTTATCATCGCTCTTATGCTCATGGTGGGCATAGGCGCAGCATCAGCCCAAAAGAAGGAGGTTGTGGCACTTGGCGAGGAACTCAACACACTTAAGGCTCAAAATGTTGAGCTTCAGAACAAACTAAGCGAGATGGCGGCTGTGGCTGAGAGCAACAAGGTGCTTGATGAGCAACTTCAGACTATGGTTGCAGCATACGAGACTTTAGAGAATGCCTATAAAACTAATTCTGAGCAGGTGGCGGCACTAACAGCAAAGATTGATGAATTGCTATCTGCGGCAGCAACAAAGGTGGCTGAGGCTGCGGCTGAATCTGCACCTGCATCTACTGAGGCGGCAAAGCCTAAGTATGAGATAAAGGGCGACATCAACGATGGCTTGGCCTTGGTCAAGGAGGGCTTGCTCTATGGCTATGTTAATGCTAAGGGCGAGATTGTTATCGCTGCTCAGTTTGAGGAGGCTACCGACTTTGCCGAGGGTATGGCTGCCGTTAAGGTTAACAACAAGTGGGGATATATCAACACCTCTGGTAATTTCGTAATCTCAGCACAATACCAGGAGGCTCGTCCTTTCGGTGAGAATGAGTACCACAACTACGCACGAGTTCAGATCAACAATAAGTGGGGTGTGATTAACAAATCTGGTCAACTTATTATTGCGGCAAAGTACGGAGTAATCAGAATTTCAAATGATTCTACGCACGAACGTTGGTCGGCAAGTATAATGAGTACAAGTCCTTCTTGTGACTATGATATTATTTACCGTGATGGATCAGTGGATAAAATCAGATATTAAAGCATCTAAACATATCTAATTCTCGCTACTCGGCTTCGGGTGGCGAGAATTTTTGTTTGGCGGTGTGGATAATTCCACAATTTTTGCTACCTTTCGCCTTTAAATCATTGTTTAACAAATTTTAAGCACTACGAATTATGTTGCAGCACGAAGAATATAGCATGATTGAGTGGATACACGCAACGCTAACAAAGTGGGGGTGCTCGGAGCATCTTGCCAACATCATCGACGAGTGGGTGGTACTCCTGCTCATCATTCTCTTTGCGCTCGCCATCGACTTTGTGCTACGCCAGGTGGTGCTACGCATTGTGCGCAAGATAGTAACACGAACAAGCGCCAAGTGGGACGACATGCTATTCGACCACAACGTGCTTGTGCGCATGTGTAGCATAGTGGTGCCAATAACCATCTATGCCCTACTTCCGTTGGCACTCCCCGCCGAGGAGCAGCCAAGCCTCATTGCAACAATCATAAATCGCATAGTTGAGGTATACATCGTCGTGGCATTCGTGCGCTTCTTCAACGCCATAATACGCATGGCATTTGCCATTGCCGACACCCGACCAGCCCTACATGGCAGACCGATAAAGGGCCTTATGCAGACAGGACAGGTGATAATAATGATGATTGCCATAATCCTTGTTGTGGCGATAATCATCGACAAGTCGCCCGTGATGCTGCTCACCGGACTTGGTGCCTCGGCAGCCGTGCTCATGCTGATATTTCAGAACTCTATCCTCGGCTTCGTGGCGGGCATTCAGCTATCGCTCAACAAGATGCTCAAGGTGGGCGACTGGATATCGATGCCTAACCATGGCGTGAACGGCATGGTTGAGGAGGTGGCGCTCACAACAGTGAAGATTCGTGGCTGGGACAACACGCTACAAACAATACCACCCTATCTGCTTATCAACGAGCCGTTTGACAACTGGCAGGCGATGTTCGACACGGGAGGTAGACGCATCAAGCGCTCGGTGAACATCGATGTTACGAGCGTGGAGTTTGCCACAGCCGAGTTTATCGACACAATGACACAAAACGAGCTTGGCAAGCGTGCATTGGAGGGCGTGGAGCTAAAGTCGGCGGAGGGAGCAACACTCACCAACCTCGACCTATTTATGCGTAGCATAACAAACTACATAACACACCACCCACGCACAAACTCTCAGATGATATCGATGGTGCGCCAGCTGCAGCCATCGGAGTGGGGATTGCCCATCGAGATTTACTGCTTCTCAGCAGACGTAAACTGGGTGCCATACGAGAATCTTCAGTCGGAGATAATATCGTATATCGTAGCCCTTGCGCCAATATTTAAGTTGCGCATATACCAGGCACCTTCGGGCATAGACATTCGCAGAGCATAAACAACGTAAACATAGATAGATGAGAAAATTTTTATACATAGTAGCAGTAGCACTCGTCACACTCCTCGGCTTCTCGGCATGCGAGGGCTTCGAGATCGACCTTCCATTTCCACCAAGCCAGGGCACAGGCGGTGGCAACGGCAACGATGATGGCAAGGACGACGGCAACGATGATGGCAAGGAGGATGAAAATCCTGGTGGCGACACCCCAACATATGGCGACTACCCCGACACCTCGTGGGCTCAGGGCGAGCTCGACTGGGTGTTCGACATGAACGTATTGCCACAGATACGCATAACTGTAAGCGAGGCGCAGTGGAACGAGCTGCTGCAGGAGTATGACCGTGATAGCAACACCAGCCACTATATTCACTGCGACGCCGAGTTTAAGTCGAAGGGTGAGACCCACAACTTCGCAGACGTGGGCTTGCGCCTGCGTGGCAACACCTCACGCCGCCGCCCCGAGGGTAATGGTGGCGAGATGCACAGGCGCAACAACGCCGACTGGCACCACTGCCACTTTATGCTCAACCTACATAAGTATCAGAAGGACGACGACCACGAGCTACACAACGTGCGTAAGCTCCACCTAAAGTGGCATAAGGACGATAGAGCATACTGCCGTGAGCTATACTGCTACGACCTATTCCGCCGCTTCGGCATATGGACATCGGTATATAGCTCATACTGCCGCCTATGGATTCATGTCGAGGGCGACAGCAACCCCGCATACTATGGCGTATACGAGATGATCGAGGCGGTAGATGACAAGTATGTGAAGAAGCGCAAGGAGCTATTTGGCGACCACGAACACAACTTGTGGAAGTGTAGGTTTGGCGCTACGCTCAACTACAACGACATACGCAACGCCTCGATACATGCCGACGACGGCTCGGGGGCAAACTACCAATACGAGCTAAAGACAAACACCGAGAACTTCGACGCAGCAAAGGCTCAGCTCCTTGAGTTCTCGAAAAACCTAACACGCCTCACAGGTCAGGAGTTCCACGACTGGATTGCCTCGGTGTGCGACGTGAGATTGCTCCTACGCACCTATGCCGCAAATGTTGTTGTGGGCATGTGGGACGACTATTGGAACAACTCGAACAACTACTACATATATTTCAACTCGTCGGATAAGGACAACTACAAATTCTTCTTCATTCCGTTCGACTACGACAACACCCTCGGCACGTCGCTCAACTGCGGTGTGCAAAGCGACTCGGGAAGACACGATCCACTAAACTGGGGCGACACAAACAAGAACCCTCTTATCGGCAAGATACTTAAGTTTGACGACTATCGTGCTATATATGTCGAGGCGCTCAACGAGTTGTGCAACCCTGCAAACAACCTATTCTACTACTCGGCGTCGATTAACCGCATCAAGACATGGCACAACATGATTAGTAGCTATGTTGTGAACGACACCGAAGAGGATTGCGAGATTAAGGATCGCCCAGCCGGCTGGGGTAACATCTACGACTACCGCCTGCTCGATGCCAACTCGTCGATGAACTTCTTCAAGGTCAAAGCAAGCTCGATACCTTCGAAATAGAATCTTTAGGAGAGCAGGACATAAAAATAGAGAGATGGTCGGGTACACAGCTTAGTGTGATACCCGACCATCTTTTTTGTCTTCTGCCCCAGCGATTCATAAGCGCACTATTTCTTGTTAGAGTGGTGCAGCAGTGGCGCCGAGTGCTACACTCGGCAAAAATCCCGACGATGGGCTGTACAAGAAGTACTGCTCATTGTCGGGATTTTTTCTAGGGGACGCAATCGACCCCTTATCACTTTCAAATTACTTGAAGCTTTGCATAGCTATTAGGTGCGCATAGATACCATTGCGGGCGAGGAGCTCGGAGTGGGTACCCTCCTCGGCAACACGGCCCTTGTCGATGACATAGATTCTATCGGCATTGTAGATAGTGCTTAGGCGGTGGGCAATGACGATGGATGTGCGACCCTCGAGAAGGTTGGTGAGGGCATCCTGAACAAGCTTCTCGCTCTCGGTGTCGAGGGCAGAGGTCGCCTCGTCGAGGATAAGAATCTCGGGGTCTTTGAGCACAGCACGGGCGATGCTTATGCGCTGGCGCTGACCTCCCGATAGCTTAGAGCCACGGTCGCCTATGTTTGTAGCATAACCCTCGGGGCTCTCCATGATGAAGGTGTGGGCGTTGGCAACCTTCGATGCCTCGACAACCTCGTCGTGGGTGGCTGATGGGCGACCCATGAGGATATTACCCTCGATAGAGTCGTTGAAGAGGACTGTCTCCTGCGCCACGATGCTCATCTTCTGGCGCAACGACTCCTGCTTGTACTCCTTGACATTCACGCCGTCGAACAAAACCTCGCCCGCCTGAACATCGTAGAAGCGTGGTATAAGCTCGCTGAGCGTAGACTTACCGCCACCCGAAGCACCCACCAGGGCAACGGTCTCGCCCTTACGTACCTTGATAGTAACGCCGTCGATAACATCACGCTGGCCGTCGTACGAGAAGCGCACGTCACGAAGCTCGATAGAGTGCTTCAAGCCCTCGAAGTCACGTGCATTAGGCATATCCTCAACCTCGCTCTTAGAGTCGAGCATGGCGAAGATACGCTCGCCCGCAGCAACACCCTGGTTGATGTTTGCAAACTGGTCGATAAACGAGCGCAAGGGGCGTGTGATCTGCGAGAAGGCAGCGATAAAGGCGATGAAGCCCGCACCCTTGATAAGTCCATTACCCACGAGGATACCTCCAAAGACAAGGATTACGGCAACAGCCGTGATGCCCATAAACTCGCTCATAGGCGAGGCGAGCTGCTGGCGGCGTGCCATAGATATAAGGAGGTTTGAGAGCTGCGTATTTATAAACTTAAACTTCTCGACAAGGAAGCCTGAGGCGTTGTAGCCCTTGATAATCTTGATTCCCGACAACGACTCGTCGAGCACCGACACAAGCTCGCCCATGCGCTCCTGGCTACGCATAGCAGGGTGGCGCAAGCGCTTGACAACACGGCCGATGACAAGACCCACTATAGGGAGGAAGACAACGGCAAAGAGTGATAGCTGCCATGAGATGCTAATCATGAGCACAAGGAAACCCACGATAAGGAATGGGTCACGGAAGGCGACTTGAAGGGTGTTAGTGATACAATACTGCACAACCATAACATCCTGAGTGATGCGTGACATGATGTCGCCCTTGCGCTGACCAGCAAAGAAGCCTACGTTGAGGTTGATGATATGCGAGTACATGTCGTCACGCATACGCTGAATGGTGTTCACACGTAGTCTTTCGACAGTCATCGCCGCAGCATAGCGAAAGGCGTTGCTTAGGAGGTTCATTGTGATGGTGACAACGCCAAGAAGCGCCAAGAAGCGCACAGCACTAAACGTCGCACCAAAGACCGAGGTGTAGAAGTAGCTGAGCACAGCCGTGAAGCCCGCCTCGCTAAACTCTATACCCGGAAACTCATACAATGGCTCGAAGCCGAAGCCGCCATCACTCTCAAACATGGCGTTGAGAATGGGGATAATCATTGCGTAGTTGAAGGTGTTGAACAACGCATGAAAGGCAGCAAAGAAGAAGTAAGGCACGGTGTACCTACTTAGTGGCTTAGCAAAGTTGAGTAGTCGTAAATATGTTTTAAACATAGTTTGCTTATTTCATTCTACAATCTACCCTCTGCGGCATACTCCTTGACACACTTCTCGTAGTGCTTGATGGTATCTGCCATTGAGAGGTAGGACTTTCCGCCAGCAGCATTCTTATGTCCTCCGCCATTGAAGTAACGCTGGGCAAAGAGGTTTACGTCGATGTCGCCACGTGAGCGTAGCGATACACGGATAAAGTCGGTATGCTCGGTGAACATTGCCGACATCTTCATCTTCTTGATGGTTAGCGGATAGTTCACAAAGCCCTCGGAGTCGCCCTGCTGGAACCAGAACTTGCGCATCTCCTCCTCGGTGATCGACATGTGTGCCACGGTGCCGTTGTGGAAGATCTTCATCTTGCGGTTGATGACATAGCCAAACAATCGTGCACGGCCCTCCGTAAAGGAGTTGTAGACATGGATATGGATATCGGGAATAGATATGCCTGTCTCGGCAAGGTGGCTCACAACACGGAACACGTCGGGGGTTACCGACGAGAATGAGAAGTTGCCCGTGTCGGTCATCATGCCCACGAATAGGTTCTCAGCCATGGTGCGAGATATATGCTCCACGCCATACATATCCTCGATAAGACGTGCTACGAGGTAGCAGGTGCTCGATGCCTCGGGGTGTGAGAACATAATATCGAAGTCCTCATTTGGGTCGAGGTGGTGGTCGATGAGCACACGCTTAGCATGCTGGTTCTCGTCGATGATGTCGCCAAGCTGGTCGAGGCGTGACAGTAGGTGGAAGTCGAGGCAGAAGATGATGTCGGCACGCTTTAGCGCCTCCTTGGCTCTACCCTCGCCATCGCTCTTGAATATCACAATATCCGAGATATTGGGCATAAACTCGAGGTAGTAGGGGTAGCGGTTGGGCACTATACATGTTACATCGTGACCCTCTTTGCGCAAAATCTCAGCCCATGCCAACGACGAGCCAATAGCGTCGCCATCGGGATTGGTGTGCGCAAGAATAACTATCGACTGAGGCTTTGCGAGTAGCTCGCGTAGTGCCTCTATCTTTGAAGATGCTAACTGCATATTAATAGTATTAATCATGCAAATATAATAAAATTAGGTGTAATCTCCTAATATTCCCACGATTTTAACTCCCAACAATTTGAATTATTATCTCGGTATATAGGTTTTTTAGGGGTTATAATTGGAGAATTATTAGTATATTTGCACTAACATTTCACCTAAAACAGGAGATATCATGAATTTCTGGAAGACATTTTTGGCAGCCCTCGCCGCTGTGGTAATTGGCTCGGGAGTAGTTTTTGTGCTCAGCCTAATCTTTGGTTTTTCGCTACTCGCATCGTTGGGTGGTGAGCCTACCATGACTCAGAAAAACTCGGTGTTGTGTATCGACCTTGGCGAGAGTGTTGTGGACTCGCCAAACGTGATGCCTACAATAGACATCAACTCGCTAAGCATGGCATCGCCAATAACCATCATGCAGGCGATATCGGCATTAGAGTTTGCTGCAGCTGACCCAAATATCGAGGGTGTGTGCATCTACCAAAATGGTATGGGCACAATCTCGGCGTCGAACATCGAGGAGTTGCGCCAGGCACTCCTACGCTTCAAGCAGTCGGGAAAGTTTGTTGTTGCCTACGACGATATCTTCACGCAGAGCGAGTACTATCTTGCCTCGGTGGCTGACCGCATATCGATGTCGCCTGTGGGTACTATCGAGTGGCGAGGCATGGCTTTCGGCACGGTGTTTATGAAGGGCTTGTTCGATAAGTTGGACGTAAGTGTCGAGATATTCCGCCCTACGGTGTGTAAGTATAAGAGCGCCGTGGAGCCATACTTCCTAACAAAGATGTCGGAGGCTAACCGTGAGCAGATGGAGAGCCTTGCCGAGGATATGTGGACAACAATATGCAACGAGGTGGGCGCTCAGCGTAACATAGAGCCTGCAAAGGTTAAGGCGCTTGCTGCCTCATTGAGCATAAACTCACCTAAGGAGGCTAAGAAGCATGGCTTTATCAACGAAATAGAGTATGTGGACGACCTATATAAATATCTCGGTGTGATGGGTGTTAAGTCGAACCGCAAAGGTGAGCTAAACAAGATATCGTTGGGCGAGTATGCCAAGAACCTTACTCTCATAAATCCTCAGATTGCGGGCAAGGCAAATGTGGGTATTATCTATGCTGATGGTCAGATTGTTGATGGCAATGAAGTGGGTAGTGGCTACATCTTTGGCAATAGCCTTGCACAGCAGATTCGTGAGGCACGCCTCGACGATAGCATCAAGTCGGTTGTTGTACGTGTGAACTCGCCTGGTGGCTCAGCCATCGCCTCAGATATCATATGGCATGAGATGGAGCTACTTCAGAAGACAAAGCCTGTGGTAATATCTATGGGTGAGTATGCAGCGAGTGGTGGCTACTATATCTCGGCTCCTGCCGACTATATCATTGCCGACAGGCTCACACTAACCGGCTCGATAGGTGTTTTTGGCATGATTCCTAATATTAGCAACTTGCTTAAAAACCGTCTCGGCATCACCGTAGACTATGCTCTAACATCGCCCGATGCTCTGCCCGTAAGCTATATGAACACCATGACAAAGCGTCAGAAGGAGGTTATGTTGCAGGGCGTAGACGATGTCTACACAGCATTTACCAGCAAGGTGGCTGAGGGTCGCAACCTTAGCATAGAGCAGGTGTACAACATTGCTGAGGGTAGAGTGTGGAGTGGAAGTCAGGCTGTTGCCAACGGCTTGGCAGATGCCAATGGTGGCTTGCACGAGGCTATAGCCAAGGCTGCTGACCTTGCCGACCTTGCCGACTTTAGACTCAAGGAGATAAAGACTCCGCTAACACCCTTCGAGGCGTGGCTCGAGGCTATGGGCATGATGACTGCCAAGGCGTGTGGCATCAACTATAGTATATATGGTAAGGAGCTCAACAACCTTGTAGAGGAGAATATCTACATCTTCACACACTCGGGCGTGTTGATGGAGATGCCTCAAAAAATAGAAGTAAACTTTTAATTATATAGAATAACCCTTATAAAAGATGAACGAACAGTTGGAGGCGCTATTGCGTCAAATCATACACCCCGAAACCGAGCAGAATATCGTAGATAGTGGTTTTGTTGATCGTGCCGACAGGGGTGAAGATGGCTCTATTGCCATCACCCTACGCTTTCAGAAGGCCCGTGACCCCTTTGCGCAGAAGGTGAAGCGTCAGGTGGAGGAGCTCATGAAGCAGACCTATCCCGAGAACGACTGCATGGTGATCATCCGTGAGGCAGCACCAAAGCCTCGCCGCCGTGAGCAGCAGACAACAACATCGGAGATATGCAACATCATCGCTGTTGCTTCGGGCAAGGGTGGTGTTGGTAAATCAACAATCACGGCTAACCTCGCCGTGGCATTGCGCCAGCATGGCTATAATGTAGGTATTCTCGATGCCGACATCTATGGTCCTTCGCAGGCTAAGATGTTTGGTGTTGAGGGCTATGTTCCCGAGGCCGAGAAGGACGAGGAGGGCAACGAGTATATGCTTGCTGCGCAGTCGTTGGGCATCAAGGTTATGTCTATCGGCTTCTTTATCAAGCCTACCGACGCTCTTATGTGGCGTGGTGGCATGGCGTCGAATGCCCTGCATCAGCTTATTCACCAGACACGCTGGGGTAAGCTCGACTACCTTCTTATCGACCTTCCTCCAGGAACGGGCGACATTCACCTCTCTATTATCAACGAGCTTAAGATATCGGGTGCTGTAATCGTATCAACACCTCAGCAGGTTGCTGTTGCCGATGTTGTGCGTGGTGTCGAGATGTTCCGCCACCCACAGGTGAACATTCCTGTGTTGGGTGTTGTTGAGAATATGGCATGGTTTACGCCTGAGGAGTTGCCCAACAACCGCTACTACCTCTTTGGCAAGGGTGGCGCTGCACGCTATGCCGAGGAGGCGGGCATCGAGCTATTGGGTCAGGTGCCTATTATCCAATCTATCATGGAGGGTGGCGACGAGGGTCGCCCTGCTGGCGGCTTCGATCCACGTGTCGAGGAGTACTATGCTAACATCGCCGACAGGGTTGTTGAAAAGCTACCAGCCGAGTGTTAAAAACGGTGTTAGTAACTGTCGGTAAATTTTTAATAAAAAGATTTGCAAGTTTGAGAGTGGTCGTTGTATATACGGCCACTCTTTCTTTGCAAATAAAATTGACTAAATCTTTCATGCGAGTTATCAACGCCAAATTTCGTGGTTATCATCATCTGATGTTAATATTTTAATAGTGTTCAGATGTTGATAAAACATTTGTTGATATTGTTAATTTCAGTTTATTTTTCTTATTTTCAATAATTTATAAAGATAAAATAATGAACAAAAAAATAAACAGATGTTGAGAACTACCCCACCCTAAAGTTATTGACACAATCAACAGCTATTATTATTTATATTTTATTTTTAATTATATATATAAGTATAAAACAATAAAAATTATAATGTTGAAAAGTCGGACGGGGCTACGAAAAATCTTCCCGAAGTGCAGCCCCCGACACGCCCTTATATGGCGATACATAGTATCGCCTAATCTATAACTCCACACCGAAGATTGTTTGTTAAATAAATAATTCCTAAATTTGTTGAACGATTTAATACTCTATATGAGGAGTATGCTACCGGTGTTATGAAAAATTAAAAATAACAGATTATGAAACGTCTACTTATTGTAGTACTATCGGTGCTACTATCCACCCTTACACTATCGGCGCAAAATGCAAATGTTAAGTATAGTGGTGATGCTCAGCCTGGCGAGAAGGTATATAGCTGTGCTCACGACGGCTTTGTTTATATGCGCCAAACGGCATCTTTTAATGCTACTAAGGTTGGTAAGTTTAAGAATGGCCCTACGGGAGCTACGCTTATCAGTAACCTCGGCGAGTGGATGGAGATAAACTATAATGGCGTACGAGGCTATGTTCCATCACGCTTTGTGCAAGATGAGCCAACGGTGGCATATACGGGAAGTGCTACGGTTAACGATATTACAGGTATGTGGTGTGCCGGGTTCTTTGGACCATTGTCTATTTATAATAATGGTTATTGGGCGTTGTTTGCTAACTACATTTATGTAGCTTACGGATACTATATCTTGCAGGATAATGAGATTAAGCTGATTGCTGTTAAGGAGATCTCTCCTAATCACTTTTTCGAGAATGGAGAACTCGTATACATAACAGAAAGAAGGGAGTATAGCATCAAATATATAAGTATATTCACCAATGAAAATCGTGTAGATTTCCTAACTGGTTATGAGTCAGACGAGGAAATGGAGGGTGTTGATCCTGCTCTCTGTACCAGGGCTGAGTTTATGGAGTATGGAAAATGGGTAAAAGATAATTTGAGAGATATAATTATTGAATTAGAGGAGGTTGCTGAGCAGCAGAAGGCAAAGACTCAGGTTCTTGCCGACGTTCTTACTATCGTTTCTAACGATACTAAGATTGACACTCTAGACCTTTTGTTCTCTGACGATGCAGCAGCATTTGAGGATTTCGAGTTCGAGGAGGTTGTTGAGCAGATTGTCGAGGAGGAGATCTTCGTGACTGCTGAGGAGATGCCTACATTCCAGGGCGGTGACCTCAGTAAGTTCCGTAACTGGGTTCAGTTGAATGTTAAGTATCCGCAAATCGCTTTGGAGAATGGTATCCAGGGTAACGTGGTTGTTAAGTTTGTCGTTGAGAAGGATGGCAGACTATCAAACATCCAGGTGCTTCAGTCTCCAGATAAGACATTGTCTGAGGCAGCTATCCAGGTGCTCCAGGAGTCACCAAAGTGGGAGCCAGGTAAACAGAGTAACAAGCCTGTACGTGTTACCTACACATTGCCAATATCATTCAAGTTTAATACTCCAACAGCAAATGAGTAGTTATTAAATTCTATACAAAAACATTGAGCCTGACCATGTTATAATTTTGGTCAGGCTCAATTCTATTTTTATAGAAGCTCTACGATTGCTGCCTCAACCTTTGCCATATCGGCAGTGGGCTCGAAGCGGGTTACTACCTCGCCCTGGCGGTTGATGAGAAACTTTGTGAAATTCCACTTAATATCACTCTTCTTGTCGTAAGAAGCATCTGCCTCACGAAGCTTTGTGTCGAGAATCTTAGATAGTGGGTGATCCTCATCAAAACCCTTGAAGCCCTGCTGTGATTTTAGCCATGTGTAGAGTGGTAGCTCGTTTGCGCCATTCACCTCGCACTTCTTCATCTGCGGAAACTCTGTGCCATAGTTAAGCTGGCAGAACTGCGTAGTCTCGGCATCACTCTCGGGCGACTGACCACCAAATTGGTTGCAAGGCATATCCAAAATCTCGAAGCCCTTGTCGTGATACTTTTTATATAGCGCCTCAAGCTCGGCATACTGAGGAGTAAAGCCACACCTGCTTGCCGTGTTTACCACAAGAACAACCTCGCCCCTGAACTTATCGAGCTTCACCAATTCGCCATCTTGCGCCATTACCTCGAAACTATACAATCTCTTCTTTGTGCCACATGAGCAACCACACGATTTATTTGTTGTATTCATAATCCTTATATTTATTTATTATATCTACTAAACTTGTTGCAAGTTTTATTCCGCTGCAAATGTAGAAATAATATTTTTTACACAATGTTTTATATCTATTAATTTTAATATTATTTTCTTATAGTGGTATAGGCTAAAAATATAGTGAGGCATGAACGTGGGGCTAAATTTTACATTATTAACAATTTGGTGTTAATAATCCAAAAACAACTTATGATAACTTATGGCGGAAATATAGTTGCTGTTTTCGATAAAATTTCTAATTTTGTGGATGTGAAAATTTTTGTGCTTATTTAAGGTATGGCAAAACAATATAACAAAGCTTCGAAAAACAATAGTGAGGCATTAGCTCAACTAACTGATATTACGGGTGTTACACCTCCTCAGTCGATAGAACTCGAGCAGGCGGTATTAGGTGCGCTGATGCTCGAGAAAGATGCTATCATCGATGTTCAGGAGTATCTCAGCGCAGATACCTTCTACAGCGAGGAGCATAAAATTATCTACAAGGCGATCCAGGATCTCTCGTTTGAGATGAAGGCTATCGACCTGTTCACCGTGACCGAGAAGCTAAAGTCGCAGAAGGAGCTTACAAAGGTGGGTGGTGCCGCATACCTTGCACAGCTAACACAGCGTGTGGCATCGGCAGCACATATCGAGTTCCATGCCAAGATTATTGCACAGAAGTATGTTCAGCGTGAGCTTATCCGCTCGGCAACCGAGATTCAGCGTCGCTCATACGACGAGGAGGTAGATGTGACCGAGCTTATTGGCTTTGCCGAGCAGGAGATTTTCAAGGTATCGGAGGGTAATGTTAAGCGCTCGGTGCAGTCGGCATCCGACATTCTGCATAAGGCTATCAAGCAGATTGAGGCGGCGGCAAAGACTGCGGGCGAGTATAACGGTGTGCGCTCAGGATTTACCGATATCGATAGCATCACGCTCGGTTGGCAGCCATCAGACCTTATCATCATTGCGGCACGTCCATCTATGGGTAAGACAGCCTTTGTGCTTACTATGGCACGTAACATGGCAGTAGAACTTAAGTCGCCTGTTGCCTTCTTCTCGTTGGAGATGTCGTCGGTGCAGCTTATGAACCGTCTTATTGTTGCCGAGACACAGCTTCAGTCGAAAGATTTGCGTACGGGTAACCTCTCGCCAGCGCAGTGGGCACACCTCGAGAAGCAGACCTTGGAGCTTGGCCGTGCACCACTATTTATCGACGATACGCCAGCCTTGTCAGTATACGAGTTCCGCTCGAAGGCTCGACGACTAAAGACACAGCACGACATTAAGATTATCATCATCGACTACTTGCAGCTGATGACTGCCGCATCGCCCGAGACACGAGGAAATCGTGAGCAGGAGGTATCTTTGATTTCACGTACGTTGAAGGCTATTGCCAAGGAGTTGGATGTGCCAATCATCGCCCTCTCGCAGCTTAGCCGTAACGTGGAGAACCGTGGTGGCTCGAAGCGACCACAGCTTTCTGACCTTCGTGAGTCGGGAGCTATCGAGCAGGATGCCGACGTAGTAGCATTTATCCATCGTCCTGAGTACTACGGACTTACAACCAACGAGCAGGGACTATCTACTGCGGGTATGGCGGAGATTATCATCGCCAAGCATCGTAATGGTGAGGTAACAGATGTGCCTTTGCGCTTTGTTAAGGAGCAGGCTAAGTTTATGGATGCCGACTCGTCCCTAACGGCAGATGTGCTCAATGGTGGCGGATATAGCGAGAGCTACGACTATGCAGCATCGAGTGCCAATTCGCTACCACCTATGGGTAGTGCCCCAGCGGATATGGGTGGCTTTGGTGGCATGAGTGGTGTGCCGAGCGACTTCGACCTTGGTCCTGCACCAGCACCTTCAAAGCCTGGCGACGACATTGCTCCATTCTAATTATGAGGTAATATGTTTACAAAGATACATACTGGTGCTATCTCGGGTATCGAGGCAGTGGAGGTAAGCGTAGAGGTTAATGTCGCTGGTGGCGGCATTGGCCTCTTTATCGTTGGACTTCCCGACAACACCATCAAGGAGAGCGAGCAACGAATACAAGCCGCATACGAGAATAGCGGATATAGGCTCTTGGCAAAGAAGATTGTTGTGAACCTCGCCCCTGCCGACCTGCGCAAGGAGGGCTCGTTGTACGATCTGCCTATTGCTGTGGGTATATTGGTGGCTACCGAGCAACTCGAGTCGAAGTATATCGACGAGAGCATGTTTATTGGCGAGCTGTCGCTCAATGGCGAGCTACGTGGCGTAAAGGGTGTACTTCCGCTTGTTGCCATGGCTCGTGAGAAGGGCTTAAAGCGTGTGTTTCTGACTAAGGAGAATGTTGCTGAGGGTGCTGTGGTCGAGGGTGTCGAGATTATCGGCGTAAGCAGCCTTGTGGAGCTCTGCGAGATACTCTCTGAGCGTATGCCATATACCCCTGCTGAGCATACTATAAGTAGTGTGAATATCGAGGAGGAGAGCCTCTATGCTGAGGATTTTGCTGATGTCAAGGGTCAGGCATATGTAAAGCGTGCCTTGGAGATTGCGGCAGCTGGCGGTCATAACATTATTATGATTGGCTCGCCCGGCTCGGGTAAGACCATGCTTGCACGACGCATGCCAACAATCATGCCCCCTATGACGCTCGACGAGGCGCTACAAACTACGAAGATACACTCTGTGGCGGGTAAGATAGGTGCGCACCGAGGACTCATCTTAGAGCGTCCTTTCCGTGCTCCTCACCACCTAACATCGCAGGTGGCACTTATTGGTGGTGGCACATATCCTCAGCCTGGCGAGGTGTCGCTGGCAAATAATGGTGTCTTGTTTTTGGACGAGATGCCCGAGTTTGGTCGCAACGTGTTGGAGGTGTTGCGCCAGCCGTTGGAGGATAGACATATAACAATATCACGTGCTAAGTACTCGGTGGACTACCCTGCTAACTTCACGCTTATAGCATCTATGAACCCATGCCCTTGTGGCTACTACAACCACCCTACCAAGGAGTGTACATGCTCGGCAGCGGCGGTGCACCGCTATATGTCGCATATATCGGGTCCACTGATGGATCGCATAGATATTCATGTTGAGGTAACGCCTGTGTCGATCAAGGATATGTCGTCGGAGAGACGTGAGGAGAGTAGCGCCGATGTGCGACGTAGGGTTGTTGCAGCACGTGAGATTCAGCGCCAGAGGTTCGAGGGCTTGGAGATACACTGCAACGCCATGATGAATAGCTCGATGCTTCGTAGGTTTGCGTCCCTCACAAAGGAGTGTGGCGAGCTTTTGGAGCGTGCCATGCAGCGCCTAAACCTCTCGGCACGTGCCTACGACCGCATAATAAAGGTTGCCCGCACCATCGCCGACCTCGAAGCTAAGGAGAGTATCGAGCCACAACACATCAGCGAAGCTATCGGCTACCGCTCCCTCGATAGAGAGAATTGGGGAAGGTAGAAGGTGAGAAGTGAAAGGTGAAAGGTGAAAGGTGAGAAGTGAAAGGTGAAAAGTATGGTGTGCTTTTCACGGGGTTTATTTTATGGGAAAGATGGGACGAATGGGAAAGATGGGAAAATTCCCATCAAGCGTTAGCGTTACCCATCACCCTCATCAAGCGAAGCGATCCCATTTATCCCAGCCCCTGCCCCCCTCAATCAGCAAAAAAACAAATTTCTTGTTAGAAGGGGTTAGATTTGGCTTATCACAAAAGTGAGCACCCGAGGATAGTACACTTAGTACAGCCTCGGGTGCTCAGCTTTTTGGGATAGGTCGAAGATGACCCCTTATCACAAGAAATTACTTACGGGCCTCTTTTACCTCGATGCACTCAGTAGCATGTGGAACACGCAATAGGCGCTCACGGGGAATGAGCTTGCCTGAGGTCTTGCAAATGCCGTAGGTCTTGTTCTTGATACGCACCAATGCCATCTCAAGGTTGCGGATAAACTTAGCCTGGCGCTGTGCCAAACGGCCATACTCCTCCTTAGAGAGTGTTGTGGCACCCTCCTCCATAACCTTGAACGTAGGAGATGAATCCTCGGTGTCGTTCTCGTTGCTTGTTGCTGTGCGCAACATATCGTAGTCGGCTCTTGCCGAGGCCAACTTCTGCTCAATCAACAGGCGGAACTCCTCGAGCTCAGCGTCGTTGTAACGGGTTTTCTCCTCTGCCATAAGTCGTTATTTTTTTAGTTTTGTCGTTATAATATTTGTAAAATTAAGCAAAAATTATGAAATACGCAAATATTGGCTAAAAAAATAATAAAATAACAGGGGTTGGGGATAATATTAACCAAAATTGGCAGTGGCAAAATGGGGTTAAAATAGGTTTAGCAGTGGTATGCAATTTAGCGAGTTTAGTGATTAGGCGTTGCATAAAATGTCGATAGCGCCTCGCTAAACTCCTTAATCTCGCTAAGTTCCCTAAACTCCCTACCTCTGCGCACAAAAAAAACTCCGAACAGCACGCACCGTTCGGAGTTTTTTGTTAAGGGCGTTATACCCTATTATATTAGATTACGCCTTTGTAACAGCAATCTTTAGAGGCGACTCGTCGATGTCTGAATCAACAACAAACTCGCCCTGAGGAGCATTAGAAGCCTTAACCTCCAACGCCAAGGTCTGCTGTGCGATATACTCGGCGAAGCTCTCAACAGCAGGTGTTGTGAGCTCTGTTGCCTCGATCTCAACACGGATCTTGTCGGTAACCTCGAAGCCTGACTCCTTACGGATATTCTGGATACGGTTTACCAACTCACGTGCCACACCCTCACGGCGCAACTCGTCGGTGATGGTGATGTCGAGAGCCACGGTGAGCTTGCCCTCAGAGGCTACCAACCAGCCTGGCATATCCTCCGACGTAATCTCGAAGTCGGCAGCGGTAGTAACAAACTCAGTGTCCTCAACCTTGAGGATTGTCTCGGCGTTAGTCTCCACAGCAGCAATCTGCTCCTGAGTGAACGACGCTACGAGCTGAGCAACCTGCTTCATATACTTACCACACTTAGCACCCAACGTCTTGAAGTTAGGCTTAATGCGCTTAGTGATGATGCCTGTGGTGTCGGTGATAAGCTCGATATCCTTAACATTCACCTCGCCCATGATGAGCTGCTTAACAGCCTCGATATGCTCTGCCATAGTCTTGTCCAACACAGGAATGATAATCTTCTGAAGTGGCTGACGCACCTTGATGTTCACCTTACGGCGAAGAGCAAGAACCATTGATGATGTGCGCTGTGCAAGCTGCATCATGTCCTCGAGCTCAGCATCGATGAGGCTCTCGTCGCACTTAGGGAACGTAGAAAGGTGTACGCTCTCCTCTGTGTGGCGACCACTCACGGCGTTGAGGTCACGGAAGATGCGGTCTGAGATAAATGGTGCGATAGGCGCAGCAAGCATCACAACAGTCTCAAGACATGTGTAGAGAGTCTGATATGCAGCGAGCTTATCCGCAGTCATAGTACCACCCCAGAAACGCTTACGGTTAAGACGTACGTACCAGTTAGAGAGGTTCTCGTTTACGAACTCGTCGATGCGGCGTGCCGCAGGTGTTGGGTCGTAGTCCTCGAGGTACTTAGTAACGTCCTTAACAAGGGTGTTAAGCTCTGAGAGAATCCAGCGGTCGATCTCTGGGCGCTCCTTAACGGCAATCTCCTCCTCAGCACCTGTGAAGCCATCGATGTTGGCATAGAGGGCGAAGAATGAGTATGTGTTGTACAATGTGCCGAAGAACTTACGACGGCACTCATCAACGCCATCAACGTCGAACTTGAGGTTGTCCCAAGGCTGTGAGTTAGAGATCATGTACCAACGTGTAGCGTCAGCACCATACTTCTTCAAAACCTCGAATGGATCAACGGCATTGCCCAAGCGCTTAGACATCTTGTTACCATTCTTATCCAATACCAAGCCGTTAGAGATGATATTCTTGAATGCTACAGAGTCGAAGAGCATTGTTGCAATGGCGTGCAATGTGTAGAACCAACCACGTGTCTGATCAACACCCTCAGCGATGAAGTCGGCAGGGTAAATCTGGTCGAAGCCCTCCTTGTTCTCGAATGGGTAGTGTACCTGAGCATAAGGCATAGCACCCGAGTCGAACCATACGTCGATGAGGTCTGGCTCACGGCGCATAGGCTCGCCCTTAGATGATACAAGCACGATGTTGTCTACATAAGGACGGTGAAGGTCGATGTTGTCGGTCGAGTAGTTCTCCTTCGACATGTCGCCAACCTTGAAGTTCTTATATGGGTTCTCGGTCATCACGCCAGCAGCCACTGCCTTCTCGATCTCGGCGATAAGCTCCTCAACAGAGCCGATGCACTTGAGCTCTGAGCGGTCCTCAGTAGCCCAGATTGGAAGTGGAGTACCCCAGAAACGTGAACGTGAGAGGTTCCAGTCGTTGATGTTCTCCAACCACTTACCGAAGCGGCCTGTACCTGTAGACTCAGGCTTCCAATAGATGGTCTTGTTGAGATCCATCATGCGCTCACGGAGTGCTGTGGTGCGGATAAACCATGAGTCGAGTGGGTAGTACAACACAGGCTTATCGGTACGCCAGCAGTGTGGATAGTTGTGGGTGTGCTTCTCAATCTTGAATACCTTGTTCGACTCCTTAAGCTTGATTGAGATGTAGATGTCGAGGTTCTCGGCAGCGGCAGCAGCCTTCTCGTCGTAGCGGCCATCTACGGTAAACTGTGGGTCGTAGGCATTCTTCACGAAGCGGCCCTCATACTCCTTGTATGACTCGGCAACACACTCCTTAGCAAACTTATCGTCGAGCTCCTCAGTAAGGTAGAACTTACCAGCAAAATCAACCATAGGACGTGTCTCGCCACGCTTGTTGATCATGAAGAGTGAAGGGATGCCTGCCTGACGTGCTACAAAGGCATCGTCAGCACCGAACGTAGGAGCGATGTGCACAATACCGGTACCATCCTCAACAGTAACATAGTCGCCGAGGATTACACGGAATGCCTTATCTGCGGCCTCCTTCCAGTTGCCCTGCTCGTCAGCCTCAACAGGCTTAACCCATGGCAAGAGCTGCTCGTAGTGCATGCCCTCGAGCTCGGTACCCTTCCACTTACCAACTACCTCGAATGGGATAACCTTGTCGCCAGGGTTGTAGCTATCCAACGCAAGCTCCTCGCCCTTCTTGTTGAAGATTGAGTAGAGAAGAGGCTCAGCAACAACAGCTGTGATCTTCTCAGAGGTGTAAGGGTTGTATGAGCGTACTGCAACGTAGTCGTACTTAGGTCCTACGCAGAGTGCAGTGTTTGATGGGAGTGTCCATGGTGTTGTTGTCCATGCCAAGAACACAGGAGTACCCCAGCCCTCCATCTCGGCCTTAGGCTCAAGGATGCGGAACTGAGCAGTACATGTGGTGTCCTTAACATCACGGTAGCAACCAGGCTGGTTGAGCTCGTGTGTTGAAAGACCTGTACCTGCTGCTGGTGAGTATGGCTGAATGGTGTAGCCCTTGTAGAGAAGGTTCTTCTCGTAGAGCTGCTTGAGCAACCACCACAATGTCTCGATAAACTTGTTGTCGTAGGTGATATATGGATCGTCCATATTTACCCAATAACCCATCTTGCGAGTGAGATCCTCCCAAAGGTCGGTGAACTCCATGACAGCCTCACGGCATGCCTTGTTGTACTCCTCGATGGTGATGGTCTTGCCGATATCCTCCTTCGTAATACCCATCTTCTTCTCAACACCAAGCTCAACAGGAAGACCGTGTGTGTCCCAACCCGCCTTACGGTGTACGAGATAACCCTGCTGGGTCTTGAAGCGGCAGAATACATCCTTGATGGTACGTGCCATCACGTGATGGATACCTGGGGTACCATTTGCTGATGGGGGACCCTCGTAGAACACGAATGTTGGGTGACCCTCACGTGTGGTTATGCTCTTGTGAAAGGTGTCCTCCTTAGTCCACTGCGCCAACACCTCGTCGGCGATGCCACTAAGGTCAAGACCCTTATACTCAGTAAATTTCTTCATAAAACAAGTGTTGAATATATGATTACTCCTCCTCGTCCTCGTCAGACTCGGCCATAGTAGTATATACGTTAGTCACGTCGTCGTCCTCCTCGAGGTGCTCGATAAGCTTATTAACAGCCTCACGCTGCTCTGCTGTAAGCTCCTTGGTGTCGGTTGGGATGCGTACTGCCTCACCCGATACAAGCTCGAAGCCCTTCTCCTCGATCCATGTCTGAATCTGACCGAATGACTCGTAAGTAGCGTATACTGTTACCTCGCCATCCTCAGCGTAGAACTCATCAACGCCGAAGTCGATCATCTCAAGCTCCATCTCCTCGAAGTCTACACCCTCGGTTGGCTTGAACTTAAATACGCACTTGTGCTCGAACATGAAGCCTACAGAGCCTGATGTGCCAAGAGCACCACCATACTTGTTGAAGTACATGCGTACAGAGGCAACAGTACGGTTTGTGTTGTCGGTAGCTGTCTCAACCAAGATAGCGATACCGTGAGGGCCATATCCCTCGTAGATCATCTCCTTGTAGTCGGCAGCGTCCTTGTCTGTTGCACGCTTGATAGCACGCTCAACATTCTCCTTTGGCATGTTCTCAGCCTTTGCATTCTGGATAAGAAGGCGAAGACGGAGGTTTGATGATGGATCTGGACCAGAAGCCTTAACTGCCATCTCAATCTCCTTACCAATCTTTGTAAATACTCGCGCCATGTGTCCCCAGCGCTTCATCTTTCTCGCTTTGCGATACTCAAATGCTCTTCCCATAGTTTTATATTTTTTTGTTGTTAATTTTGACGTATGAGTACAATGGTGCAAATATAATAAAAATTATTAAAAAGTGAAACCACAAAACGCCAAAAAAACACTATCCCCTATAATAACGTAACGTTATTCATGACTCTTTGCACCTGTTTTGTTGTGGTGAAATAGTATAAATATAGTAAATATCGCCACTAAAAAAATGCCCATTTTTGAGCCGAAAACTACCCTATTTTTTGGCTGAAAAATGGGGCTTTCCAAGGTGAGATTTCAGGCTCGGTTTTACGGTGCTTTTTTGAGGTGAAGATGCCATTTAGCGAATTAATCCACAATTAATATTGTGATTTGCGAAAATATTAGTAACTTTGTACGTTTTGAAATGTAAGCAAGAGATAAAAATACGATAACTTATGATCAACAAAATTGAACAGCTTTTAGCCGAGATCGAGGCATTTGCACCAAAGAGTGCTGCCGATGTTGAGGCTTTCAGAATTAAGATTCTTGGTAAGAAGGGCGAGCTTGGCGCTCTTATGGAGGAGTTTAAGAGCGTTGCTCCTGAGCAGAAGCGTGAGCTCGGTCAGAAGCTCAACCACCTCAAAAATGTGGCTACCGAGCGTATCAACACCCTCAAGGAGGAGATTTCTAATGCACAGGCTATGAACGCCTCACGCATCGACGATATGACACGCCCAGGTACTCAGGAGCAGGTGGGCTCACGCCACCCTATCTCAATCGTTAAGAACGAGATTATCGGCATCTTCTCACGCCTTGGCTACACCGTGGCTGATGGTCCTGAGATCGAGGATGATTGGCACGTATTCTCAGCCCTAAACTTCCCACCCGAGCACCCAGCACGTGACATGCAGGATACATTCTTCATCGAGAAGAACCCTGATGTTGTGCTTCGTACCCACACCTCGTCTATCCAGGTGCGCACCATGGAGCGTCAGAAGCCACCTATCCGTGTTATCTGCCCAGGTCGTGTGTTCCGTAACGAGGCTATCTCGTATCGTGCTCACTGCATCTTCCACCAGATCGAGGGCTTGTATATCGACCGTAACGTGTCGTTTGCCGACATGAAGCAGTCGTTGCTCTACTTCGCTAAGGAGCTCTTTGGCGAGCAGGCACAGATTCGTATGCGTCCATCATACTTCCCATTTACCGAGCCATCGGCTGAGGTTGATGTGTCGTGCTCAATCTGCGGCGGCAAGGGCTGTGGCGTATGTAAGGGCACAGGCTGGCTCGAGATTATGGGTTGCGGTATGGTTGATCCTAATGTGTTGGAGGCAAACAATATCGATCCTAAGGAGTTCTCAGGCTTTGCCTTTGGTATGGGAGTTGAGCGTATCGCTATGTTGAAGTATGGCGTTGGTGACCTTCGCCTCTACTTCGAGAACGACGTGCGCTTCCTCAACCAGTTTGAGAGCGCTCTATAATCTTAAATCGACGTGAGAAGAGTCTTTTATACTCTTTGTGCGCTTTTCTTTGTGGCGGTTTCGACAGCACTCAGTGCTGCCGACCACCCCACTATTCCCTTAAACGATGGAGATAGGGTAGAGCGTAGCGACAGTAATTCCATATCACGCCGACATGTCGAGGCTGTCAAGAGTCTAACCATCAAGAAGGATACTCTACGTGCAGAGCGACTATGGCGAGATATTATAGCCGAGAGGAGCGACTATGCCCCAGCACTCTACAACCTGAGTAAGTTGCCAGGAATTAGGGTTAGCGAGGCGGAGCGCTTTGCCAGAGGAGCATACGAGGCTGATACTACAAATAAGTGGTACTTAGAGAATTATACCTATATTGTCCACCGTTTAGGAGACTATAACAGGGCGTTACAGCTATACAATCGTCTGTTGGTGTTCGACAGCAAGAACCTAATGACGTACTACTACATCATGGACATCTACTCGAGGAGAAATCAGCCATACTCGGCAATAGCCATTCTCGACTCGGCTGAGCTTCGCATGGGTAGAAACGCCTATTTCGATAAGATTAAGACAGAGCTGCTCTTATCGACACATCAGTATGATTTGGCGATAGATGTGTGCCGTAGGGCTGTTGTAGACGACCCATCAGATGTCGATGCACTAATCTTGTTGGCTACAACCTACGAGAAGGTTAAGCGTGACTCGTTGGCATATGCAACCTATGAGCAGGCCTATCGTGCCGACACAACACGCATTGAGACCATCGTTGATATAATCGACTTTAACATACGTCGAGGAGATGCTGTCGAGCAGTTTAAGTATGAGGAGAAGCTCTTTAAGCATGAGGAGATCTCTTTTGAGCTTAAGCTTAAGCGCCTCTATGGGTTTGTTGATAACGAAGACTTTTATCGTAACAACTATTTCCGTATTGGTGGCCTCATAAACGTGCTTTTGAAGGAGTATCCTACCGACCGTGATGTCATTCGTGTAAACACCCTCCACCTATATACTGCCGGCATGTTTAAGGAGGCAAGGGATTTTCTGCATGGTCACCTCGACGATGATAATGTTTCGCCTCACGACTTTACTGTGATCACCATCTTGGATAGAGAACTTCAGGACTTAGATGCTCTGTTAAGTCACTTGGAGCGTGGATTAAAGCTATTCCCCTACAACATAAAGCTGCTCGATTCGTATGCCCAAGTGTTGTACTATAGCGACGGTCCGACCAGTGCGATAAAGCTATTGCGTGATGCAGCAAAGGGGCTCAAAAGCAGTGAGGATCTGAGCATTTGTTGGGGACGCATAGGCGACTTCTACCACTCTATCGACAATGACAAGGAGGCATTTAAGGCTTATCGCAAGGCACTCGGCTACAACATCGAGAATGCCGAGGTATTGAACAATTATGCCTACTATCTCAGCCTCCGTGACGAGCAGCTCGACATAGCCCTTGAAATGTCGCAAATGGCAATCACGCTCGAGGAGAACAACTACAACTATATCGACACCTACGCATGGGTGTTGCACCGCCTTGGTCGTAACGAGGAGGCTAAGAGGTATATGCGTCAGGCTTTGGTGCTCTCGCAGCAGAGCGATGCCTCGTTGTTGGCACACTTTGGCGATATACTGTGGGCCTTGGGCGAAAAGTCTATGGCAGAGATCTATTGGCAGAAGGCCGTAGATGCAGGCTACGACGCTACAGTGATGGCGGAGCATATTTCTCAAATCAAACAAAATAAGTAGGGTAGCGCATGGGTCGTTTGCTTAAACATATTTTACTGCTCTTTGTTGTGGTGCTCATGGCAGCCACCACAGATGCCCTCTTGGCACAGAAGAAGACAACGACTGTTGCCGAGCAGAAGAAGCGTGTGGAGCAGTATAAGCGTGACCTTGAGCGCACCAAGAAGGAGGTTCAAAACCTTAAAAAAGAGAAGGGTAGTGCTACGGAGCGTGTGGATAAGCTCACCGAGCAGATGAACCTCAGAACGTCGTATATTGCTGAGACTGAGCGCAAGCAGGAGCTTCTAAAGGTTGAGGCTGATGCCCTCGATAAAACCATCGACTCGCTTGCCGAGCAACTCGAATACAACAAACAGATATATGCCGAGGCTGTGCGTGTGGCGTATCGCAACTACCGCACGCAGCGCACTACAACATACCTCTTTTCATCGACCGACCTCTCCGATGCCACACGCCGCATGGTGAACATTCGCCATGTTGCAGAGCAGCGCCAGGAGCTTGCCGATAGGATTGTTGATCAGACACTTCGCCTCAAGGGCATGCGCACCGAGCTTACCTCACGCCGCACCGAGCTCGACTCTATCGAGCGCTCGTTGGAGAGGGAGCATAGTGAGCTCAAGCGTGATAGAGAGGAGGCTAAGCGTACCTTCGAGGAGCTGTCGGAGAAGGAGCGTAAAGCACTCGAGGAGCAGAAGCGCCAGCAGCAGCTACTCGATAAGGCCACTAAGGAGCTCCGTAAGCTCACCGAGGGCAACAAGGTGGGTAAGACCTTCAACAAGTCTACAAAGGCGCTAAATCTCCCTGTAAAGGGCGGTAAAACGGAGAAGATGCAGACCAACATGGTCAAGATAATTGGTGCGAAGGGAGATGCTGTAAATAGCATATACGAGGGTAAGGTAATCCGCATTGTTGTGGATAACACCAACCACTCTACGGTGATGATTGCGCACGGTAGCTACGTGTCGGTATATACACACCTTAGCCAGATACGTGTGGCTGTAGGCGACGTTGTCAAGCGCAACGAGCAGATAGGCACAATCGGCATCGGCGTTGATCATAAGGGTGTGATGAGCGCCTATATGCAATTTATGATTATCAACACAGAGTCCAACGTGCCGATGAATGTTATGGACTGCTTCAAAAAATAGTGACATCTATCTATGATACATTTCTATAATCAGGAGTCAAACTATAAGCCTACAAAACGCCTTGTTCTACGCCGTTGGATCGAGGAGGTTATTCGTCGTGAGGGATACCAGGCGGGCGAGATAAACTATGTCTTCTGCTCGTCGGACTACCACCGACAGATGAACCGTGACTTCTTGGGTCACGACTACTATACCGATGTTATCACGTTCGAGGAGCGTGAGAGTAGGGTAGAGGAGGGCATTATCAATGGCGAGGTATATATCGACGTGGCTACGGTTACGGACAACGCTTCGTTGTATAACTCATTGCCTATCAACGAGATGCGCCGTGTTATAGTGCACGGAACACTCCACCTATGCGGACATCGCGACAAGGCTCCTACCGCCGAGCGTAACATGCGCCGCATGGAGAACAAATATCTCAAACTTTTACGTGAGGAGATGCTATGAAGCTAAGCTACGACGTAGTGGTCATAGGCGCAGGACACGCTGGCTGTGAGGCGGCTACGGCTGCTGCACGCCTCGGCTCACGCACCCTGCTAATTACTATCGACATGGAGAAGATTGCCTCGATGTCGTGTAATCCTGCTGTGGGTGGTGTGGCTAAAGGTCAGATAGTCAGAGAGATAGATGCTCTTGGTGGCATGATGGGCCGTGTTACCGACCGCTCGGCAATTCAGTTTCGCATGCTCAACCGCTCGAAGGGTGCAGCCATGTGGAGCCCACGTGCGCAGTGCGACAAACACAAGTTCTCACGTGAGTGGCGACACATCGTTGAGAACACCAAAAACCTCTATCTGTGGCAAGATTCTGTTGTAGACATACTCTTTGACACCTCGGGCGAGAAAGCCCGTGTAAGGGGCGTAAAAACACGCATGGGCGTGGAGATAGAGTGTGGTAGGGTAGTGCTCACCGCAGGAACATTCCTCGAGGGCATGATGCACTGTGGCGAGGCGAGTGCTGAGGGTGGTCGTGCGGGCGACCAGGCGGCGCATGGCGTTACGGCAAGCCTCCTAAAGCTCGGCTTCGAGAGCGGCCGCATGAAGACAGGAACACCTGTACGCCTCGATGCACGCACCATAAACTTCGACGCATTAGAGATTCAAGAGGGTGATGCAGAGCCTTCTAAATTTTCGTATGACACAGATACTGTGGCGGTTAGCAACCAACTACCCTGCTTTATGGTATATACATCAAAGCGTGTGCACGATATTCTGCGCACGGGCTTTGATCGCTCACCCCTATTCAATGGCACAATACATGGCATAGGTCCTCGCTACTGCCCAAGCATCGAGGATAAGCTACGCACCTTTGCCGACAAGGAGCAGCACCAGCTATTCCTCGAGCCTGAGGGTCGTGATACGAATGAGTACTACCTAAATGGCTTCTCGTCGTCGCTACCCTTCGAGGTGCAGATGGAGGCGTTGCGCAATATTGTGGGCTTGGAAGATGTACATGTCTATCGCCCAGGATATGCCATCGAGTACGACTACTTCCCACCTACGCAGCTAAAACATACGCTCGAGACCAAGCTTGTTGATGGACTCTACTTCGCCGGTCAGGTAAATGGCACTACGGGATACGAGGAGGCGGCAGCGCAGGGTCTTATGGCGGGCATCAATGCTCATCGCTCGCTTTGTGGCGAGGAGGAGGTTGTGCTTGGTCGTGACGAGGCATACATTGGCGTGTTGATCGACGACCTCGTGACCAAGGGTGTTGATGAGCCTTACCGCATGTTCACCTCACGAGCCGAGTATCGAATACTCCTACGACAGGATAATGCCGATCAGCGATTGACACCACTTGGCTACAAAATTGGTCTTGTTGGCGAGGAAAAGCATGAAAATTTGCTCAAAAAAAATGCGGCCGTAGAATCGCTTATTTCGATGCTCCGTGCAACGTCGGTCAAAATAGGTGAAATTGACAGCTATTTAATTTCGGTTGGTGAAGAGCCTTTGACGCAAGGAAAAAAGCTCTATGACATCGTTCTTCGTAGCAATGTTACAATTTCTGACTTGAGCCGAGTGCATAAAAAGTTGTTAAAGTACATTGCAGAAAACGATCTAAGCAGTGAGATTATTGAGCAGGCAGAGATACAAACTAAGTATCGTGGATATATCGAGCGCGAACGCTACTATGCCGAGAAGATGCATCGATTGGAGAATATTACTATTCCCGAGAGCTTCGACTATAACGCTTTGCAGTCGCTAACAATCGAGGCACGTCAAAAGCTTACCCGTATTCGTCCGACAACCCTCGGTCAGGCAAGCCGAATTCCTGGAGTCTCGCCAGCCGATATTAATGTGTTGTTAGTGAAATTCGGCAGATAATCGACCAATACATATTATAATAAATAGAGTGTTCCACGTGGAGCACTCTATTTTGTTGTGATGATATACTATTGGATTGTTCCACGTGGAACGTTTGGTTTTAGCACAAAGAAACCCCGAATGGGCATATTGCTCATTCGGGGTTTTGATTGAGAGGGCGCAGATGCGTCCTTATCTCAAGAAATTACATTACCTCAACGTTCCAGTTGTGTACGTCCTCAACACGGCCGTACTGGATGCCCTGAAGGTGGTCGTACATCTTCTTGCAAGTCTCGCCAACCTTCATGCCGTAGTCGTAAGTAACGTTGTTGTCGAGATCGTACAATGCGCCGATAGGAGAGATAACTGCTGCAGTACCGCAAGCACCTGCCTCCTCGAATGTAGCGAGCTCCTCAACAGGGATATCACGCTCCTCAACAGTAAGACCAAGGTCAGCAGCGATCTGACGAAGGCTCTTGTTGGTGATTGATGGAAGGATAGATGCTGACTTAGGAGTTACGTAAGTGTTGTTCTTGATACCGAAGAAGTTTGCAGCACCAAACTCCTCAACCTTTGAGTGAGTAGCAGCATCGAGATACAATACGTTAGAGAAGCCCTTAGTGTGAGCCTCCTCCAATGACCAGATAGATGAAGCGTAGTTACCACCTACCTTT
>JAFZEX010000014.1 GCA_017560425.1 Alistipes sp. | reverse complement strand
GTACAGTCCCGGCTGAACAATCAAATATTATTTTTTCTCTTTTAGTTTCCGATAAAGCTGAACAGCTCGCAATACAAAGATACAAACTTTTCTATATAAAACAAAAACCTGCCTAACAAAAAACTTGTTAGACAGGCTCTATGGTGTGGGAGTTGACGGATTCGAATGGCGAAGCCATAGAGCCGATACCTTATTAAAAAGCGCAGGGCAAAGCCCGAGCAATAAACCACCCTAATATCGGCTCAACCGCATGCAACAGGTGAGCAATCGGCAACATACATGGGATTGGGTGCAGGGGGCGTGGTGCGTAGAGCGTAGCTCGTGGGGTTGTCGGGCATGGGCTGATGCTTGCATCAAGACCAATGCCCGAGAAGCACACACGATGTGAAACATCGTAGCACCACGAAACGACACGTACAAAAACAAAAAAAGCTATCTGAAAAATCAGATAGCTTATGGTGTGGGAGTTGACGGATTCGAACCGCCGACCCTCTGCTTGTAAGGCAGATGCTCTGAACCAGCTGAGCTAAACTCCCGTTTCATTAAGGCTTGGGACTGCAAAGGTAATCATTTATTTTTAAACTACAAATTTTTCGACAAGTTTTTTTATGAGTCTCGTCATCTTTCGAAGCTCGACCGCATCTTCCGCTTATCGGTGGCGACCTCCTCCACCTCCTGGGTCATTACCCACTTGCAGATTAATTTGCTACCTCTTTGTGCGTCCCTCGCACTTTAGCGCCTGAACAAGGACTTGAACCTAGGACCCCATGATTAACAGTCATGTGCTCTAACCGACTGAGCTATTCAGGCATTGTAAAAGAACCGTTATCTTTCGATTGCGGTGCAAAGGTACTGCATTTTTTTTATTCTGCAAATTTTTTCGCAAAATTTTTCATATTTTTTATAATATTTCTTGTTTTTCGCACCAAAACACCCCAAAACCACATCTGAGCACCCTACTTTCGACCTAAAAAAAAGATTGAGGGGCGTCGGCCGCAAACTGCCAACCACCCCTCATTAGGCTGGTCACATCTCAAAACCAGCCATAACACCCAGCACCTAACCTCTTGTTCGTATTTATGAATTTACTCTATGCGCTTGAAGCCGTCACGAAGGTATCGTGTTTTTGTTATCTCGCCGTTCTCGTTCTTCGTATTTTCGACATAATCAACGAATAGCCACTTGTCGCTGAGGGCTACCACTGATAGCTCCCATGTGTTGGCTCTGTGGTCTACCACAGTTAGAGTGTTACTCCCTTTGTCGTAGCTCCATGTTTGGTTGTAGGTTACTGTCTCGAAAGGAGGACATTCGGTCTCGAAGCTCAAGCTCATCGTGCCGTCGGCATTTACGGTGTAGGCACCTTCAAATCGTGGAGGATTGGGTGTCCAGCCCGTTAGTCCACATAGCTCATGTACAAAACATATCGCCTCGTAGTTCTCATCGTACTCTAAGCGTGTGTCGCCAATCCATGTGCCTACCAATAGGCTCTCTACCGCCTCACGATTTAGCTCGCCCGCCTCCTGCAACATCTCGTCGAGCTTTATGCTTGCCTCGTAAATCTTCACGCTCTCCTCCTTGAGTGGTAGAGCATACGACCATACCTCATATAGCTCCTCGCCACTGGCATAAAGCACTGGTTTATTGATAGTTCTGCCTATTACCGTTTGCTCGGTTTTCACACCATCAATATATGCATCGTTACCATGGATCTTATTTGATTTCCACGTATACACAACATTCCACTCGCAGCCCTTATATCGTATAGTCATCTCTCGTGTTTCGCCCCACTCACGTGCTGCCCAAGCAAATGTTGCATCTTTAACATGTTCGTAACTGTGAATACTGAAAGATACGTAACCAGGAATACCATCTACTACTCCATCTTGGTACGTGTCACGCATTATATTGTACTCCTGACCATAAAACTCCACAGAGAGATCCTCGGGGTTAAAATCCTCTCGCTCCAGGATGTTATTACCCTCACTATCAATAATTGCAAAATCAAAGGAGTATGTTTTATGTAGTGATGATGCTGGGTCTCCTCCTGGCTCTTTATCGCACGATAGACACGCTAAACAAATAGCAAATAATAATAAAAGCTTTTTCATAGTTGTAAGTTATTTAGGTTGGTCATTTTGTTACTGCAAAATTACCACCATTATGCTCCATCGCCAAATTTTCGGGGCTCTAATTTTTCCGAGAGAGCAAACTTAACTAACTGATAATAAAGGTGTTATGGTTGAGGATTTTGTGAATTTTTCATAGTGCTGATAATCAGCGAGTTACACACAACACGCTGATTATCAACAAATAAGATCTATTACACGGTTTCGGGAAGGGTAAAAATGAACATCTCCTCGCCATTGTCGAGCGTAAGCGTTAGGCGCTCGTTGTAGCCGATGCGGGGCACTACGATATAGCCCTCTGTGGCATCGCAAAGGTCGTAATACTCCTCGCCACTCTGCTCTGAAACCACATGCACACTATAAGGCATGAGGCGGTCGTTATGTGGAATGTAGACAATAATGTCGGAGCTAATATCCACGATGCGTGGACGGCTGATCGTTCCATCGGGCACGATGGGTCGTGGCTTGATGGGGCGCACAGGCTTAGGCTCCTCGTTACCAGGATACGAAGGCTCAAAAACGTCACAACCCACAAACGATATTATTGCAAAGAGATATATTAGTAATCGCTTCATGGCATCTAATTTTCGGTAGTGTACTCTGCCACGCACTCATCATTAATATATAGGTATAGAGGCACAGTGCCCTCAACCACAACGTCGATTACCTCGTCGGGCGTAGTAAGCTGGCGCTCGACAACAACATCGCCCTCGGCATTGCACAGCACAACAGCGCAAGGCAACTCCGCCATAACGCCAGGGAACTGACCAACAAGGTCGAAGCTAATCTCGACGAGGCGTGGTCGCTTGATGGTGCCATCGGGCACAATGGGGCGTGGCTTGATTGGGCGCACAGGCTTAGGATCTTCAGCGTCGCCTCCATCTTCGCCTCCACCTCCAAAAGGAGGAGTAACATCTTCAACACCCACATTACCACTCTCACAACCGACGAAAGCCATGATAGCCAATAGATATATTAAAATCTTACGCATATTAGACTATTTCTCGGATAGAGCAGCAACAACCATCTCGGCATCCTCTGACTCTACACCCTTAATCTTATACTTAATGTTATACTTAATCTTCGACACCGACGTAGGGTCGCTATCGATAAATATCGCTATCGCACGATTTGAGAATCCCGCAAAACTATACAATGCCACACGGTAGTCACGCTCGCTGAGCTTAGGCTGCAGGCGGCGTAGGCGCATCATCAGGCCGTCACGATACTCGTCGATGGTAGTCTCGAGCTCCTTGAGTCGGCGCACATCGTTCTTCATTGTATCGATAGTCTCGCTCAGCTTGTTAAAGACCATGTTCTTATGGCGCGACGAGCCACTATGGTCGTAGTAGATGTCGCAGAGCTCGTTCAGCTCGCTAAAGCGGTCACGGTAGAGCGCACCGAGCGACGCAGCAATCTCGCGTGGTGCATTGTCAAGGCTCTCGTGAAGCTCGCGTATGGTCTCCACATAGCGGGCAATATCCTCGTTCTTGCGCTTGATGCCTCGCCACACAAGGTATATCGCCACAAGAACGATGATAGCGATACTTATATATATAATAGTATTGCGCTGGCGCACCAACTCTCGCTCACGCTGTTCGGCATCGAGGCTCTGGCGTAGCATCTCAATCTGCACGTTAAGCACCGGCTGCTTCAACACCTCGATCATCATCTTATCCTGCGCATCCTTGCTTCGCTCCTCCCACTCGAGAGCCTTTGCAGCGTCGTGCGTATTGCGATAGACGATGTAGTGAGCATACTCGAGGTCGGCCCACTCTACGCCCTCCTCATCTTTGGCATCCTCCAACATGGCGAGCGCCTCTTGTTTCTTACCCTGCTTCGAGAGCAACATGGCCTGCATAGACATAAGGTGCGACTTGCCGAAGAGCTCGCAATCCTCAACTTTAAACAGGTCAAGATAGCGGCGGCATGCCACATAGTCGTCCTGATATATCGCAAGGTCGAGAAGCTCGTGGAGCACAGCGGCGGTGAATGGCTTATTGTCGGTGAGCATGCCATGGTCGAGGGCCTCGTTAAGTGCCACATGGGCATTGTCGAGGTCGCGAAGCTGGATATATGTAGCGCCCATGTCGTAGGCAATTGAGGCAACAAAATACTCCTCACCAAGCGTCGTGAAGCACTCCTTAGCACTCTTATACGACTCAAGGGCATTGGCAAAGAGGCACGACTTACCATATATATCACCCTTGGCTCGGTGCACCAAGCCCCTTAGGCGAGTGTTATCAATCTTGTCGAGCGACTTCGAGGCTTCGAGCAACGAGAGCATAGCCTCGGCAAGATAATCAACACCCTTGCGCTGAACGATAAGAGCATGCTGATACAAGGCTCGGGCACGCTCCGAATGGTTGTCGCTAAGCATATAGTAGTCTGCCATTGGTCGGCTGAGGGTATCACGATTGGAGTCGATGTAGTTGTGATACATCACCTCCGAAAGCACCAAGGCATAACGAGCCTGGTCGTAATCGCCACGCACAGCCGAGCGATCGACAGCAGTAATAAGCTCAAGGGCTTGTTCTGGTTGTTCTGGGATAAGGGTCTCTGCCTCAAAGATTTGCTCCATGACACGGCTATCTGTCGAACAGCCGATAAGCAACACAGCAAAACACACTCGACCCAGATTAGATAAAAATCTGCATCTCATATCATTACTTTTTTTATCATGGAACACAATGCAAATATATGAATTATTTCGCTAACATCAAAATATTAACGTCGGTTTTTACCTGGGTTTTTACCTGTGTTCGAGAGGCATGATAACATGCTGTTTAGATAATATTTGACAAATTTTATTAAATTTTGTAGATAATTTCAAAAAAATTTAATTATCTTTGTTCTAAAGAATAAAAAAAACAGAGAGAGAAATGACATCTTTAGCAAAGTTTTTCAACATAGATGCCGACAGCAGCATCAAGGGCATCACACACAAGAACAACATCATCAAGCGCAACATTATTGCCTACATGGCCATAAACGGCGAATCGACACTCTCGGAGCTTACTCGTGAGCTACACATAAGCGTGCCTACGATGACCAAGCTTGTGCAGGAGCTGGTTGATGATAGCATCGTTATCGACCTTGGCAAGGTGGAGACCCCCGGTGGTCGTCGCCCCAACGTCTTCGGCTTGGCTAACTCGGCGATATACTTTGTCGGCATAAACGTGGGTCGTGACCACATGACATATGCCGTGACCGACCTTCAGAACAACGTGATAAACGAGCATATCGACACCAGCTTTGAGCTTGTGGATCGCCCTCAGTGTCTTGAGCGCATATGCCACAACATCGAGGAGTTTGTTGCCAACTGCGGCATCGACCGTGAGAAGATTCTCGGCGTGGGCGTTTCGATCGTAGGTCGTGTGAACCCCGAGACAGGACGCTCGTACAAGTACTTCACATCGTGCGAGGAGTCGCTGCGTGACATCATATCTAAGCGCATAGGCATACGTGTGATGCTCGAGAACGACACCCGTGCACGCTGCTATGCCGAGTACACCACCGGAAAGTCGAAGAACGAGAGCAACGTGCTATACCTACACATGGGTCGTGGTGTGGCTATCGGTATTGTCATCGACGGCAAGCTATACTACGGCAAGAACGGCTTTGCGGGCGAGTTCGGACATATCCCATTCTTCAACAACGAGATTATCTGTGGCTGCGGCAAGAAGGGCTGCTTGGAGACCGAGGTGTCGGGTATCGCCATCGAGGATAAGATTGTGCAGCTAATACGCAATGGCGTGAACACCTGCCTACGTGAGATGCACGACCGTGGCGAGAGTATTCACATCAACGACATCATTGCTGCGGCACACAACGACGACAACCTCGCCATAGAGCTTATCGAGGAGGCTGGCGAGAAGGTAGGTAAGGCTGTTGCATTCCTTATCAACACCTTCAACCCCGAGACCGTTATCGTGGGTGGTAACCTCGCTCAGGCAGGCGAGTACCTAATGCTGCCCCTCAAGTCATCGACAAACAAATACTCGCTAAACCTCGTATATAAGGACACCAAGTTCCGAGTGTCGAAGATGTCGGACAGCGCAAGTGCATGGGGCGTGGCGATGCTTATCCGCAACAAGGTTATCGGCTTGTAGTATGCTGAGCATCACAGCAGATAAGTGTAGGCTCAGAGCATTGGAGCTCGGCGACCTCGAGCTGCTATACCTCTGGGAGAACGACCCCGAGGTGTGGAGGGTTAGTGGTAGTTGCGGCCCTGTGTCACGTGATAGGTTACTACACTTTATCGAGGAGCAGAACTACGACATATATGCCACACGCCAGATGCGCCTCGTAATCGAGAGCCAGGGCATGGCGATAGGCACGCTCGACATCGTGGAGTTCGACCCCCAAAACTCACGCTTCGGCATAGGCATACTCATCTACGGCGCCGAAAATCGTCGCATGGGCTTTGCCCGTAGCGCCATCGAGGCAATAAAGGAGTATGCACGCACCACACTCTTCGTTAATCAGATTTGGGCATCGGTTGCTGAGGATAATGTGGCAAGTCTCGAGCTATTTCGAGGTTGCGGCTTCGAGGAGTGCGGACGACGCAAGGCGTGGCTAAGGCGTGAGAAGGGCTACGTTGCCGAGGTAGAGTTCCAATGTCTGCTATAAATTTGGAGGTTACGAAATAATTGCTACCTTTGCGCGTTGTAAAGGGTGTAAAACATTGATTATTATCACATAAAACAGAAATAGAATGAAACACGCATACGTATTCCCAGGTCAGGGCTCACAGGCTGTAGGCATGGGTAAAGAGATCTACGATAACGTACCCGAGGCTAAGGAGCTCTTCGAGAAGGCTAACGAGATTCTCGGCTTCCGCATCACCGACATCATGTTCGAGGGTACGCCCGAGGAGCTTAAGCAGACAAAGGTTACTCAGCCTGCGGTGTTCCTCCACTCGGTAATCTTGGCTAAGGCACTCGGCGTTAAGCCCGATGCTGTTGCTGGCCACTCACTCGGCGAGTTCTCGGCATTGGTTGTTGCTGGTGCCTTGTCGTTCGAGGATGGCTTGAAGCTCGTGTCGAAGCGTGCCATGGCTATGCAGAAGTGTTGCGAGCAGCAGCCAGGAGGCATGGCAGCAGTGCTCGGCCTTGACGACAAGACTGTCGAGGAGGTGTGCGCAGCGGTTGATGGCGTTGTTATCGGCGCTAACTACAACTGCCCAGGTCAGCTCGTTATCTCGGGTGCTGATGCCGCTGTTGATGAGGCTTGCGTGAAGCTCAAGGAGGCGGGTGCTCGCCGTGCGTTGCGCCTTCCTGTGGGTGGCGCTTTCCACTCTCCACTCATGGAGCCAGCACGCCAGGAGCTCGAGGCAGCCATCGCCGAGGCAGAGTTCATGACACCATCATGCCCTGTATATCAGAACGTAGACGCACTGCCATACACCGATGCAGAGCTCATTAAGAAGAACCTTATCGCTCAGCTCACCGCCCCTGTGCGTTGGACTCAGATTGTTGAGAAGATGCTCGAGGACGGCGTAACAGAGTTCACCGAGCTCGGCCCAGGCAACGTGCTTCAGGGCCTGGTATCGAAGGTTAGCCGTGAGGTAGCCGTCGAGTCAAAGTCTACGCTATAACATACGCAAAACAGCACAAAGAAGTCTGCCGCATATAGTGGCAGACTTCTTTGTGTTAAAGACATGTTGTAAAGCTACTCTACAACCTCGCCCTTCTCATAATCATAAGCTACGATATTATCGGCATACTCGCTCCAATAATCATTTGATTTATACACCGCTACCGAGCCAGCAGGTACATATACTGCACCTTCGATATTTACAACCCCACCCAATTCTGCTGCAAAATATTTAAACACCTCACTTCCCAAAATTGGAGGTACCGATGCTCTGCAATAAACGCTTGCCAGCCTATTGCAACCATAGAATGCCATATCGCCAATCTCTTCTACACTACTACCAATAGTGACATCAGTAAGACTTTCACACCAACCGAATGCATAAACATCTATCTTAGTTACGCTATCGGGAATAACTACACTTATTAGACCAGAACAAGCAGCGAATGCATTATAACCAATACAAGTAACACTTTCAGGGATAGTTATATTTGTCAGGTTACCACAAGAGTAGAAAGAGATCTCTCCAACCTCTGTTACGCCATCAGGGATCACATACTCTGTAAGTCCTGCAGGGGCAAATGAATTGAAAACACCATCGACAATAAGACCTCTTCTATCTTCTGTCGCAAACTTGCTATTAAACTCTTGAAGATTATCACAATATGCAAATGCAGCTACACCTATTGCTGTTACGCTATCAGGAATAGTTATGCTTGTCAGGCTATCACATAAATAGAATGCATAACCTCCAATCTCTGTTATACTATCAGGTATAGTTACACTTGTTAGACTATCACAATTTTCAAATGCATTATGTCCAATCACAGTTATGCCATTAGATATAGTATATTCAGTAAGACCTGCAGGGGCAAATGAGTTAAGCACGCCATCGACAATAAGGCATCTTCCATCTTCTGATGCAAACTTACCTTGAAACTCTTGCATGTTAAAGCAACCTGAGAATATAGCATATCCTATCGTCGTCACACTATCGGGTATGATTACGTTTGTTAGGCTGACGCAATCGCAAAACGCATAACCTCCAATCTCTGTTGTGCCATCGGGAATTGTAATAGTTGTAAGTTTAAAACAACCATTGAATGCTGAAATTCCAAACTTAGTTATACCATCGGGTATAGTTACGTTTGTGAGACTAATACAACCATAAAAGGCAACATCTCCAATCATCGTTACACCATTCGGGATATTAATACTTGTTAGGTTATAACAACCCTGGAAGGCATACTCACTAATTGACGACAGACCTGTAAAGTATTCAAACTCATCGAATGATGTGATCTCCGCACCCCGGAATGTCGTGCCTATATCGGTTACCGCAGCAGCTTCATCATACGACAGCTCACCATCGCCATCAGTATCCCAATTTGCCACACACATAGCCCTTACGAGGCTATCAACAAACTGAATATTGTTTTCATTATTGCCGCCACCATCGTCAATACCGCCCTCGGTACAGCCCATCGCAACCACGCCCAAAAAGAGAAGGAGAGTAAAATGCTTTTTCATAGTAGTATTTATTGTTGGTTAATAAGCATAATTTACGTAGTACAAAATTAAACAAAATTTTCGGAAAGTGCAAGGGAGGGGGCGATGGGACGCAGAGATAGTGAATTTAAGGAGTTTAGGGAGGCGCTAAAGCTTGATGGGAGAGATGGGTAACGCTAAAGCTTGATGGGAATTTCCCATTTGTCGCATTTATCCCATTTGTCCCATCTATCCCATTAACCCCGTGCGAAGCACACCTTACTTTTCACCTTTCACTTTTCACTTTTCTCTTTTCACTTT
>JAFZEX010000013.1 GCA_017560425.1 Alistipes sp. | reverse complement strand
CAAAGCTGCACCCATAGCCTCGATAGCTGTACGTGCTACGTTGTTGAATGGATCCTGCTCGGTGAGTGACCAACCAGATGTCTGTGAGTGAGTACGCAATGCCAATGATTTTGAGTTCTTAGGCTCGAACTGCTTAACGATCTTAGCCCACAACAAACGAGCTGCACGCATCTTGGCAATCTCCATGAAGTGGTTCATACCGATAGCCCAGAAGAATGACAAGCGTGGTGCAAATGCGTCGATTGACATGCCAGCGTTGATACCTGCACGCAAGTACTCAAGACCGTCAGCCAAAGTGTAAGCAAGCTCGATATCTGCTGTAGCACCTGCCTCCTGCATGTGGTAACCAGAGATAGAGATTGAGTTGAACTTAGGCATGTTCTTAGATGTGTACTCGAAGATATCAGCGATGATCTTCATTGAGAACTCTGGTGGGTAGATATATGTGTTACGCACCATGAACTCCTTAAGGATATCGTTCTGGATAGTACCTGCCAACTGATCAAGAGTACAGCCCTGCTCCAAACCTGCAACGATGTAGAATGCCAATACTGGAAGTACTGCACCGTTCATGGTCATAGATACTGACATCTGATCGAGTGGAATACCGTTGAACAACACCTTCATATCCTCTACTGAGCAGATAGATACACCAGCCTTACCTACGTCACCTACTACACGTGGGTGGTCGGCATCGTAGCCACGGTGTGTTGCAAGGTCGAATGCTACTGACAAGCCCTTCTGACCTGCAGCAAGGTTACGACGGTAGAATGCGTTAGACTCCTCAGCAGTAGAGAAACCTGCATACTGACGGATAGTCCAAGGACGCATAACGTACATTGTTGAGTAAGGACCACGCAAGAAAGGAGCGATACCTGCTGCGTAGTTCAAGTGCTCCATGCCCTCGAGGTCAGCAGCCGTATAGTTCTCCTTTACGGGGATACGCTCGGCAGTCAACCAATCCTCCTTGGGAGCCTTAGCTGTGGCGCAGCACTCAGCGGCTGCAGCCTTATATTCTAAATCTGAAAATTTTGCTCTCATAGCTATTAATTGATTAGATGCCCAACTTCTTTAAGTAATCCTTCAAAGTCTCAAGAACATTGCTCTTCACGTTGATGAAGTTAGTGATGCCCTGAGCCTCGAGCTCTGCAGCACATGCAGGAGCACCAGCAACTACAAGGATAGCCTTGTCGCCCAAAAGCTCCTTAACGCGTGGTGCAACTGTTGCGTAGTCGTCGTCAGAAGCACATACAACAACGATCTCTGCCTTAGAAGCCAATGCTGCCTCAACACCCTCCTCAACAGTCTTGAAGAATGTGTTGTCCTCAACACGGATACCTGCGCAAGCGAAGAAGTTGCATGAGAACTGAGCACGAGCACGTGCCATACCCAAAGTACCGCAAGTAAGCATGAACGCCTTAGGAGTCTTGCCTGAACGATCAACACTTAGGCGCATCTGCTCGAATGCCATAGCGCCACGGTAAGGAACGAGTACGTTCTCCTCCTTAACCTCACGCTTAACCTTGCACTCGCAGATTGCAGCGTCAGCAACCTCAGTAAAGTTAGGATACTGGTTAGCGCCGAGCAAGATGAGGCGACGTGTAGCGATAGCCTTATCCTTAGCCTCAGCAGAAGCCTTAACACGTGATACCACGTAGCCCTCCTTGAATGCAGCGATGTAGCCGCCCTTCTCCTCCAACTCACGGAACAATGCCCAAGCCTCGCCTGCGATGCTCTTAGTGAGTGACTCGATGTAGTAAGAACCACCTGCTGGGTCTACTACCTGGTCGAAGTGTGACTCGTGCTTCAACAAAAGCTGAGCGTTACGAGCGATACGCTTTGAGAACTCAGTAGCTGCCTCGAATGAGTAGTCGAATGGCAATACCTCCAAAGAGTGTACGCCAGCGATAGCTGCCGACATAGCCTCAGTTGTGCCACGAAGCATGTTTACATATGGATCGTAAACTGTCTGGTTCCATGTAGATGTCACAGCGTGAGCAACCATCTTGCATGAGCAGTCCTTAGCTGGAGCGTAAGCCTTAACGATGTTAGCCCAGAGCATACGTGCTGCACGGAACTTAGCCATCTCAAGGAAGTAGTTTGCAGTAACTGCAAATGTGAAGCGGATCTTGCGAGCTACCTCGTCGATAGTAAGACCCTTCTCCATAAGCTTCACGAGGTACTCGTGAGCAGCAGAGAGAGTAAATGCAAGCTCCTCAACAATTGTTGAACCAGCGTTAGAGAATGTAGCACCCGATACGTTGATCACCTTCACACGCTTGTACTCAGCAGTAGCCTTCACAAGCTCAGCGATAACGTCGAAGCAGCTACGCTCACCCTCCTTGCAACCGCAAGTGCCCTTAACTGAGAGCGACTTGATGATTGGGTCGATGCAGAAGTTAAGACGAAGCTCATCCTTTGGCTCAGCAGCATACTTTGCCAAAACTTTAGTTGCAAGAGCAGCCAAAGCCTCAGCGTCAGCGCCACAGAACGTAAGCTCAACAGCTGTAGGAACGATGTCCTTCAAAAGTGCATCAACATCTACCTCGCAAGCGCAAGCCTCGCAGAAGCAGAAACCGAGTGAATCAACACCCGAGTTAAGGAGCTTCAAAGCCTCCTCGTTAGCCTCCTTAGCGCACTTTACAGAGATAGTCTGATGTACACGCCATGTGTTGTCCTTAGAGACACCACGTACGTAGGGGAACTCACCGGCCTCAGCACCGAGATACTCAACCTCTGCGAGGTTCTCAGCACGGTAGTATGGGCGTACGTTAAAGCCCTCACCGGTCTTCCATACCAACTTGCGCTCATAGTCAGCGCCCTTTAGGTCAGTTGTGATAACGGCCTCCCACTGCTCAGTAGATACTGGTGGGAACTCCGCGAACAACTTTTCTTTGGTATTAGCCATAGTTGTTTTAGATTTAATTGTTTTTAAGTGTGTGATATTTAATATCTTATGTTTTGCACTTTGGTCATTATAGCCTCACCCACGCTCGCACGTAATACGCACGTGCGTAGATACTATATGCTATAATCCGAACAAAGGTAAGCAAAAGCCCCACGAAAAGCAAATTTTTTCGAGCCTTATTTTGAGCCTCGGTGCCGAAATGTAGATTATTAGCAATTATTTTTGGTTGCCATGTCAAAAATTCGCATCTTTGTCGTATTAAGGGTAGAAGCAACCAAACGATGCAACATAACGAGTTTGAAATATTTGTGCGACGCTCACGTGAGGGCATGATAGCTACGGCACGACGCTACGGCGTCACGCTTGCCGAGGCAGAGGATATTGTGCAAGATGCCCTCCTAAGGCTCTACGCCATGCGCCACCGATTGGATGAGTATCGGCGTGTGGAGTCGTTGGCAAATGTCGTTGTGCGCAACCTAACAATTGATATACTGCGAAAACGAAATAGATATACGGAGGTGGCGCTCAATACTGACCTTGTGAGCGAAGATGATAGTGGCAGTGACGAGCGCATAAAACCCCTGCTGAGGGCTATGGAAAACCTCCCCTCGAAGCAGCAGTTGGTGCTTAGAATGAAGCATGTCGAGGAGTTGGAGGTTGAGGAGATAGCCTCGCTCTTAGAAATGAATATCGATGCTGTGTATCAGAACCTTAGCCGAGCACGTCGAGCAATACTTAAACAGTTTAAAACCACAACACCATGACACAAAAAGAGCATATAAAACAACTCGTCGAGAGCTTTCTCGATGGTCGCACCACGAACGCCGAGGAGCGTGAGCTCTACGCATGGTTTCGCTCGAATGATGTGGGCGAGGAGTGGGCAGAGCTTAAGGCTATGTTTGCATGGTATGAGGCGGGCATGCCTGAGGAGAAGGAGGCTGAAACACCGCACATCGAGCCTCTACGACCACGCCCTGAGCGCCGTGGATTGTGGATTGCGGTGGGTGCCGTTGCTGGCGTTGCTGCCTCGGTGGTTGTAGCACTTACGGTGTGGCTCACTTTCGACAACAATCAGCATGATGACCTAAGCATATATGCAGGTAGCTACATTGTTGATGGTGGCGTGCGCTACGACAATATCGAGGATATTGAGAGTGATATCGAGGCGCTGCTGGAGCGTGCCGAACTTATCGAGCAGAGTGCCGACGAGCTTATTGCCTGGGCACAACTTTAAGAATGTTGAAGAGTACTCTAAATCAGATAGTTTTTAGTTTAAGAGTTTGTCTATGAAGAGATTATTGATATTGGTGGCATTTTGCCTAATGGGCATATCTGAGGGTTTTGCCCAGCAACATATCGACGCATTGCTGCGTGGCGACTTGTATAATAGTAATAAGAGCAACACCACGTTCCGCATGGCTGTTAAGCGTGATCCCGTTACGGGTGAGGTTGTCAAGAAGGTTAGTGAGCTTGTGGTTAGGGACAATAAGTCGCTCACAAAAAAGCTTGTCGAAGCCTTCAAGGCTGAGCAGGCGGGTGTCGATGTGTGGCAGGAGCAGGACAAGGGCAATGTCTACGACGTGACAGCCATCTGGAGCAATCCTAAGCGCATCTATAAGCTGAGGATAAGTGGCTCGGTCGTGGTCGTATCCACGCAAGTGATTTATAGTGAGGAGTAAATGAGGAATTAGTCATTAGTAGTGAGGAATGAGGACTCACAAGACACTGTCGTTTGTTCCTGCCCACCTCAATTAGCGCAGAGATAGGGAGCTTAGAGAGTTTAAGGAGTTTAAAGAGTTTAGGGAGGGCGCTATCAGCAGTTATTAATTGGTAGAGGATTAAGACCAATAGGACTAAGACGATAAAGACCTTTAAGACCTTTAGGACCATTAGGACATTTGTCCGTGACCATCTTAATGGTCCTAAGGTCTCAAGGTCTTAATGGTCCTCAAAACTCCACTTCACTAAGCGCACTAAATTTGTTGTCAGAAGGATGCCGAGTGCTACACTCGGCAAAAATCCCGACGATGAGCTGTACTCGAAGTACTGCTCATCGTCGGGATTTTTTGTTAGGGGCCGCAATCGACCCCTTATCACAACAAATTACTCTGGTTTTACGAGTGATAGGAACAACTCATCGAGCTGTGCCTGTGCCACAGGTGATGGGCCATCGAGCATCACGTCACGACCAGCATTGTTCTTAGGGAATGCGATGTAGTCACGGATAGACTCTGAGCCACCAAACAACGAGCATAGGCGGTCGAAGCCGAATGCCAAGCCACCATGAGGAGGTGCGCCATACTTGAAGGCATTCATCAAGAAGCCAAACTGCTCCTCAGCAGCCTCAGGCGTGAAGCCGAGGGCGTTGAACACCTTAGCCTGGAGCTCTGCGTCGTGGATACGGATAGAGCCACCGCCAATCTCCGTACCGTTACATACGAAGTCGTAGGCGTTAGCACGCATCTTGCCAAGCTCGCCAGTGTCGAAGAGGTGTGCATCCTCAGGCTTTGGCGAGGTGAATGGGTGGTGCATAGCGTAGAAGCGCTGTGTCTCCTCGTCCCACTCGAACATTGGGAAATCGACAACCCACAATGGTGCGAACTTCTTAGGGTCACGCAAGCCAAGACGCTCAGCAACCTCAAGACGCAAGGTGCATAGCTGAGTAAGTGTCTTGAACTTCTCGCCACAGAGAATGAAGATCATATCACCATTCTTAGCGCCTACACGCTCAGTGATAACCTTAAGGTCGTCAGATGAGAAGAACTTGTCGATAGATGACTTGATAGCACCTGCCTCATCAACACGAATCCATACAAGGCCCTTAGCACCTACCTGTGGACGCTTAACAAACTCGGTGAGCTCGTCAATCTGCTTGCGAGTATATGATGCGCAGCCCTCAGCAGCAAATCCTACAACGTAGTCTGCCGAGTCGAATACTACGAAATCGTGACCGTGTGCAAGATCGGTGATATCGGCGAACTCCATGCCGAAGCGCACATCTGGCTTATCCGAGCCATACTTCTCCATAGCCTCGAGCCATGGCATGCGCTTGAAAGGCTCCGCAAACTCCACGTTCATAACCTCCTTGAACATGTAGCGTGCCCAGCGCTCGAAGATCTCGAGTACGTCCTCCTGCTCAACGAACGACATCTCGCAGTCGATCTGTGTGAACTCTGGCTGACGGTCTGCACGCAAGTCCTCGTCACGGAAGCAGCGTACAATCTGGAAGTAGCGGTCGTAGCCCGCAACCATCAAGAGCTGCTTGAGCGTCTGTGGCGACTGTGGAAGAGCGTAGAATTGGTTAGGGTTCATGCGTGATGGCACGATGAAGTCACGAGCACCCTCAGGTGTAGACTTGATGAGGTATGGAGTCTCGATCTCGAGGAAGCCCTCCTTGTCGAGGAACTGACGTACGGCCTGCGCCATGCGGTGGCGAAGGATCATAGCACGCTGGAGAGGTGGACGACGAAGGTCGAGGTAGCGATACTTCATGCGAAGGTCGTCACCACCATCCGACTCCTCCTCAATGGTGAATGGAGGTGTCACGGCACGGTTCAAAATCTTGAGCTCGGTTGCCGAGATCTCGATGTCGCCAGTGGCAATTTTTGCGTTCTTCGACGAGCGCTCGATAACCTTACCTGTCACCTGCAACACATACTCACGACCCACCTCCGAGGCGATAGCCTTAACCTCCTCTGAAGAGTGCTCCTCGACGGTGATCTGTGTTATGCCATAGCGGTCACGAAGGTCGATAAATGCTATCGCACCAAGGTTGCGCACCTTCTGCACCCAGCCCGAAAGCGTAACTGTCTCGCCGACATTCTCAATGCGGAGTTCACCGCAGTTGTGTGTTCTGTACATACGTTATTATATTTTTAGATTTTTTTTCATATCTTTGCAACTCACAGAGGTAATACATTTTCACCTAATTATGAATTAAATGGCGGAAAAAATTAACATTAGTCGCTCACAAGACGAAAAATATATGCGAATGGCACTAAACGAGGCTGAGCGTGCGTTAGCTAAACGAGAGGTCCCCATCGGTGCTATCGTCGTTGCTGCCGACAGGGTGATAGGTCGAGGACACAACCTTGTCGAGACCCTCTGCGACGCTACGGCACATGCTGAGATGCAGGCTATTACGGCGGCGATGTCTACCCTTGGCGGTAAGTATCTTAGCGACTGCACGTTATATGTTACTGTCGAGCCCTGCGTGATGTGTGGTGGCGCTTTGGCGTGGAGCCAAATTGGTCGTGTGGTATACGGTGCTAAAGACCCTAAGCGTGGCTACTCTACCTACTCGGAGCGCATAATGCACCCAAAAACCGAGGTTGTGGTGGGTGTGCTTAAGGAGGAGTGCGAGGCCCTTATGAGCGATTTTTTTGCCTCATTGCGCAAATAAGTGGCGTAAAAATGTGGAAAACACCGAAATTATTTATAATTTTGCAGATGCGTTTGGTGTAATTTGCCAATGCCCAATGGGAAAATTAGACAAAAACTAAAAAATAACTAACTATGAGAAAACTATTTTTGACCCTTGTTGCCCTCATGGGTGCAACAACTCTCTTTGCTCAGACCGACATGGTAGCTATCTTCCAGCAGGCAGCTACAAATGCTAAGGCAGGAAACTTCGCTGAGGCAATCCCTCAGCTCGATGAGGTTATCAACGCTTACTACGACCTCGACGAGCCAGATACAAACCAGGAGAAGGCTTTCGCCATGGCAAAGAAGTATATCGTGCTCTGCTACAACAAGCTCGGTGGTCAGGCTTACAACGCTAAGAACTACGACAAGGCTGCTGAGTACTTCGCTGAGGCTGCTAACCTCGCTGAGCTCTACGACAACGTGGGCGACATGAACAAGAACCGTGAGTTCGCTGGTAAGTGCTACGAGGCTAAGGGTGCTGAGGCATTCAACACAGGCGACTACGCTACAGCTATCGAGATCTTCTCGAAGGGTTATGCTGCTGATAAGTTCAACACATCTATGGCGCTCAACCTCGCAGAGAGCTTCTTCCGTAGCGACAGATATGCTGATGGTATGAAGGTTGCTTCAGAGATCGCAGCGCTCAACCCTGAGAAGTTCCCAGAGGCTGTTGCTGAGGCTCAGAACAAGATGGATATGTACACTAACAACCAGATTGCTAAGCTCCAGCAGGCTAAGGACTACGATGGCATCATCGCCCTTGCTGATCAGCTCGAGGATGCAGGTATGGCTCAGAAGCTTATCCTTCAGGCTCACTACTACAAGAAGGAGTTCGACAAGATGATTGCTATGGAGTCAGAGGCAGTAGCTGCTCAGACAACTGAGGCTGGCCGTAGCGATGTTTACTACTGGATTGGTGTTGCTCACAACGAGAAGATCGAGAAGGCAGTAAACCCTGAGATCGAGAAGAACAAGGCTGTAACTGCTTTCCGCAAGGTTACTGCAGGCCAGAATGTTGCAAATGCTAAGGCAGCTATTCAGGCTTTGACTGCTCCAGCAAAATAATTTGAATTTGTTGAGATAAGGGGCTATCTGCGGCCCCTCAATCAAAGCTCCGAATGAGCAGTACGTCGAGTACAGCCCATCCGGAGCTTTTTCATGTCAAGGCCACATCTGCACCCTTCTATCAAGAAATTGTGCGCCTAGTGATGGGGTAGAGGCAAAGGGAAGAGAGAGAATATAGTGAAATTAGGGAGTATAGTGAATTTAGGGATAGGTTGTGCTTTGCGAATAAATGATGATAGCGCCCCTCGCTAAACTCTCTAAACTCCTTAAACTCTCTAAACTCCCTATCTTTGCGCTAATTACAGGGGCAACGCGCAGAGAGAATATAGGGAAATTAGTGAGTATAGTGAATTTAGGGATAGGTTGTGCTTTGCGAATAAATGATGATAGCGCCTTACCCATTTATCCCATCAAGCTTTAGCGCTCCCATCTGTCCCATTTATCCCATCCCTGCGCCTAATTAATCTCGTGCGAATCACGCCTTACTTCTAACTATCCACACAAAAAAAAAGAGTTGGTCGCCCAACTCTCTTTTCCTACTCCTTCCACATCAAGATTGTCGATTTTATGTCGCCATTATCATCATAGATGATATTTCCCTTGTCGTTGATCTCGTAGAGCTGGATAAAGTAGACATCCTGGTTGTTGATTTGGAAGTTGCCCTTGGGGATAAGTATGCCACCATAGCGCTGACCATCGTCGAACGCAAGCTCCACAATAGCGTCGTACTGCTCAGTTGCAGGGGTGAAGGTGTAGCTAAACGCACGGTTCGACACCTCCTCGGTGCGCTCCTGGTCTTTGTAGCCCTTCATCGTGCCTGTGGTCTCGGCATACTCGATGTCGTAGTAGATAAAGTTCTTCTGATCGTAGCTATACCACAAGGTGTCTACGATGTTGGTAAGCTCCGGGTAATCCTTCTTCTCCTCCTCGGGAAACTCGCAACCCACGAGCGTTACAACAGCCATTATGCCAATAAGATACCTAAATAGTTTCATCTGTCGTTATAAGTTAAATTAATAATTCGTTGGTTTTACATAGCGCAAAGATATGTAATTTTTCGACAAACGCCTGTCCGAGAGGATTTATTTTGAAAAAAATGGGGTGGAGGGTGCTGAGTTCAGAAAAAAATACTTACCTTTGCGAGCCTTTTGTGCGCATGCGTACAGCGGGCACGAATTTTTTATTAATTAACTTTTAACGAGCGATTGTATCGCAAAAACATTTTTCCATTATGGAGCAGAACAAAATTGTAGCGAACGAGAATTTCGATTGGAATGCGTTCGAGAATGACCTTGGCGTTTACGACCAGTCGAAGGAGGCTATCGAGGAGGCTTATGGTAAGACTATGTCTAACGTTGCAGTAGGCGAGGTTGTTGAGGGTACTGTTACCGAGATCAACAAGCGCGAGATCACTGTAAACATTGGTTACAAGTCTGAGGGTCTTATCGCAGCAACCGAGTTCCGTTACAACCCAGACTTGACAGTAGGCGAGAAGGTTGAGGTTTACGTTGAGTCAGTAGAGGATAAGGGTGGCCAGTTGTCACTCTCACACAAGAAGGCTCGTCAGCTTAAGAGCTGGGACCGTGTTAATGAGGCTCTCAACAACGACGAGATCATTAAGGGTTACGTTAAGTGCCGCACTAAGGGCGGTATGATCGTTGACGTATTCGGCATCGAGGCATTCTTGCCAGGTTCACAGATCGACGTTAAGCCTATCCGTGACTACGATGTATACGTTGATAAGACTATGGAGTTCAAGGTTGTTAAGATCAACCAGGAGTTCCGCAACGTAGTAGTTTCTCACAAGGCTCTTATCGAGGCAGAGCTCGAGGCTCAGAAGCAGGTTATCATGTCTAAGCTTGAGAAGGGTCAGATCCTTGAGGGTACTGTTAAGAACATCACAACTTACGGTGTATTCATCGACCTTGGTGGCGTAGATGGTCTTATCCACATCACTGACCTTTCATGGGGTCGTGTAAACCACCCAGAGGAGGTTGTTACATTGGACGAGAAGCTTCAGGTTGTTATCCTTGACTTCGATGAGGCTAAGAAGCGTATCGCTCTTGGTTTGAAGCAGCTTACAGCTCACCCATGGGAGGCACTCTCATCAGAGCTTAAGGTAGGTGACAAGGTTAAGGGTAAGGTAGTGGTTATGGCTGACTACGGCGCATTCGTTGAGATCGCACCAGGCGTAGAGGGTCTTATCCACGTATCTGAGATGTCATGGAGCCAGCCATTGCGCTCTGCACAGGAGTTCATGAAGGTTGGTGACGAGATCGAGGCTGTAGTTCTTACACTCGACCGCGAGGAGCGCAAGATGTCTTTGGGCGTTAAGCAGCTTACTCCAGATCCATGGGCTGAGATCGAGAAGAAGTATCCTGCAGGCACAAAGTGCACAGCACGTGTTCGCAACTTCTCTAACTTCGGCGTATTCGTTGAGATCGAGGACGGCATCGAGGGTCTTGTACACATCTCTGACCTCTCTTGGACAAAGAAGGTTAAGCACCCATCAGAGTTCACTCAGATTGGCGCTGAGCTCGAGGTAGTTGTTCTTGACATCAACAAGGATAACCGTCGTCTTTCACTCGGTCACAAGCAGCTTGAGGAGAACCCATGGAACGGTTTCGAGAGCCAGTTCGGCGTAGATAGCGTTCACGAGGGTACTGTAACTGAGGCTAACGACAAGGGTGTTGTTGTATCACTCGGCGAGAACATCGAGGGCTTCTGCCCAGCACGTCACGCTGTAAAGGAGGACGGTACAACATTGAAGGCTGGCGAGAAGGCTGACTTCAAGGTGTTGGAGTTCTCTAAGGCTACTAAGCGCATCACATTGTCACACACTCGCATCTTCGAGGAGGCTAAGCGTGAGGCTGTAGCTGCTGAGAAGGCAGAGCGTCGTGCTGCTGCTGATGCTACTAAGTCAACTGTGAAGAAGATCAACGCTCAGGTTGAGAAGACCACTTTGGGCGACATCGCAGGTTTGGCTGAGCTTAAGGCACAGATGGAGAAGAAATAATTTTTTCTCGTGATAAGGGGTCGATTGCGGCCCCTAACAAAAAATCCCGGCAATGGGCAGTACGTTATAGTACAGCCCATCGTCGGGATTTTTGCCGAGTGTAGCACTCGGCACCCTTCTGACGAGAAAAATAATTCTGCTGATCATCGTGGGCAGGGGCATAGGGTAGATAGGGTTGTGATACTATCTCCTCATAAACCCTATTGACCCTATTGACCCTATCGCTACTATCCTAATTCCTTATTAAATAAGGCACCACAATTCCTTAGCTTTTAACTTTCCCCTTTTTTTATTATCTTTGCCCCGCAAAACAATCTATTGTGCAACTACGTAAGAGAGATATATTTAGCCTTGTGCTACTTGTGCTGGTGTTATTCAACATCGGCAGCAGCACGCTATTTGTCCACCAGCACAATATCGAGGGACACATAGTTGCCCACTCGCACCCCTTCAGCCACAACCCCGAGTCGCACTCACATAGCCTTGCGCAGCTCGACCTTATCAGCCGCACGTCACGTGCTGAGATGGTCATTGCCGATAGCCTCGTGTTTGAGCCTTGCGACCTTGTGCTGGAGATTATGCTCGCCACGTGCGAGCTAAGCCACTATCAGCTACGTTCACAGAGCGTGGCCTCGTTGCGTGCGCCTCCCGTCGCTTAAGCCACGTAACCCAATCCCCATTCTAAGCTATTACACACCATTTTTTTACCGCACTTTGGCGATTGTGTCATTGTGCCTAATGCCGTACCTTTGCACCAGAAAATCAAAGGTAAGACTATAATATATATATATGAAGCGACACATCTTAACAATCATTTTACTCCTTACTGCATTTGTGGCAGTGGGCAACACTCCTGCAAATACCAACCCAACACAGCCCAAGAAGGGCACCGATGCCAACATCTTTGGACATATCATCGACTTTACGTCGGGCGAGCATATCCCCTATGCAACGGTATCTATCAAGGGCACTACCATAGGTTGTGCCGCAGATGCTACGGGTCACTACAAAATCAACAATATCCCTGAGGGCAATCACACTCTCGTTGTCACAGCCCTCGGCTATGGCACCGTCGAGATGCCATATACTGCCAAGAGGGGTATCTCCGAGGAGCACAACTTCCGCCTTATCGAGAGCGTGACGCTCGTAGACGAGGTGGTGGTGTCGGCAACGCGTAACGAGACTAACCGCCGCCAGACCTCTACCGTGGTGAACGTCTCGTCGGCAAAATTATTTGAGGGTACTGCTGCCTCTAACCTCTCCGAGGCTATGAACTTCCAGTCGGGCTTGCGTGTGGAGAATACGTGTGGCAACTGCGGTGCACCACAGCTACGCATCAACGGCCTTGAGGGTCAGTATTCGCAGATATTGCTCGACAGCCGTGCTATCTTCTCATCGCTTGCGGGTGTCTACGGCCTCGACCTTATGCCTGTGGCTATGGTTGAGCGTGTCGAGGTTATCCGTGGCGGTGGCTCGGCACTCTTCGGTTCGAATGCAATTGGTGGCGTGGTGAACATCATCACCAAGGACCCTCTGCACAACACCCTCTCGCTGTCGAACACAACCAACATCATGGAGGACGGCACGCCCGATATCAACACCTCATTGGGTGGTGCCTTTATCTCCGACGACTACAAGATGGGTGTCTATCTCTTTGGCCAGGTGAAAAACCGTGGTGGCTACGACCGCAACAACGACGGCTTTACCGACATCACCAAGCTAAAGTCGCAGACCGTGGGCTTTAGAGGCTACTACAAGACATCGCTCCACTCACGCCTAAATGCCGAGTATCACCATATCCACGACTTTAGACGTGGTGGCGACAACCTCGACTCTGCGCCACACATGGCACATCTGTGCGAGCAGGCAGACCACAGCATCGATGGCGGTAGCATCAGCTTTAGCTACTTTCCCAACATGCGCCATAAGGCAAATGTATATGTGTCGGCTCAGAACATTGGTCGCACCAGCTACTTTGGCGCTGATATGAACCCCGATGCCTATGGTACTACGCACGACCTTACGCTGGTGGGTGGCGGTCAGTACACCTTTAACTATAAGGCTGGTCTTCCTGCCGAGCTTACTGCGGGCGTCGAGTACAACTTTAACTCGCTCAACGACTACTACATTGCTACGCAGCGTCGCATCGAGCAGTCTACACACGTGGCTGGACTCTTTGCGCAGAACGAGTGGAAGAGCGAGAAGTTTAACGCCCTCATAGGCTTCCGCCTCGATAAGCACAATCTGATTTCGAAGCCCATCTTCTCGCCACGTGCCACCCTGCGTTATAGCCCTATCGACGACCTTGGACTACGTGCCAGCTACTCGAGTGGCTACCGTGCGCCACAGGCATACAACGAGGATCTGCATATCGATGCGCTCAACAACACAGTATCTATCATTCGCCTTTCTGAGGATTTGCGTCCCGAGTACTCTCACTCCATGAGCCTCTCTGCCGACTACTACCACACGTTTGGTCGTATGCAGCTGAATGTTCTCGCAGAGGGATTCTACACCATGCTTAACGACGTGTTTACGCTCGAGAAGGTGGGTGTTGAGAATGGCGTTATCATCAACGAGCGTCGCAATGCTGCGGGTGCTCGCATTGGTGGTGTTACGCTCGAGGGCAAAATCGGCATTCCCGATAAGTTTGATGTGCAGCTCGGCTACACCTTCCAGAAGAGCCGCTATGTAGAGCCCGAGCGTTGGTCGGATAGCCTTGAGCCACAGCGCGAGATGTTCCGCTCGCCCGACCACTATGGCTACTTTAATGCCAACTACTACGTCACAAAGTCGTTCGATGCCTCGCTCTTTGGTACGTTTACCGGTCCAATGCTCGTTCAGCATGCCGAGCATACCGACCTTCTCGGCATTACACACCCCGACTCGGAGGTTATGACACCCTCGTTCTTCGACCTTGGCTTTAAGCTCGACTACACCTTCCGCATAACAAGTGTCATCAGCCTCGAGCTTAGCGCAGGTGTTAAGAATATCTTCGATGCCTACCAGTCAGATATCGACATGGGCGCAGGTCGTGACTCAGCATATATTTATGGTCCTTCCCTCCCAAGAACTTACTTCTTTGGAGTCAAACTAACCATGTAATTTGTTGTGATAAGGGGCTATCTGCGGCCTCTCAATCATTGGGCTGAAAGGGAAATACTTCGAGTATGTCCCTTCCAGCCCAATTTCATGTCGAGACCACATCTAACCCCTTCTAACAACAAATAGTGCGCTTAGTGAAGTGTAGTTTTGAGGACCTTGAGACCTTAGGACCTTAGGACCATTAAGATGATCACGGACAAATGTCCTAATGGTCCTAAAGGTCCTATTGGTCTTAATCCTAAAGGTCCTAAAGGTCCTATTGGTCTTAAAGGTCTTAATCCTCTACCAATTAATAAATGCTGATAGCGCTCCTCCCTAAATTCCCTAAACTCCCTAAACTCTCTAAACTCCCTATCCTTGCGCTAATTACAGGGGCAGAAGGGGCAAAAAGGGTCACAAGAGTATTATAACCCTTTATGACCCTTTGATGGGATTGGTGCGAGTACTAAAGCTTGATAGAATCTGAGAACCTTGAGACCTTAGGACCTTAGGACCATTAAGATGGTCACGGACAAATGTCCTAAATGTCCTAAAGGTCTTAATCCTCTACTAATTAATGACTGCTGATAGCGCCCTCCCTAAACTCTCTAAACTCCTTAAACTCTCTAAACTCCCTAT
>JAFZEX010000012.1 GCA_017560425.1 Alistipes sp. | reverse complement strand
TTTAGGGAGGAGTATCACTAATATCCTTAAGTTCCCTAATCTCATTAAATTCTCTAAATTCACTAATCAACCACCTCAATCAGCGCACAGATTTCTCGTCAGAGTGGTGTAGCAGTGGCGCTGACATGAAAAAAGTCCGAATGGGCTGTACTCGACGTACTGCTCATTCGGACTTTTGATTGAAGCGTCGCTGATGCGCCGCTATCACGAGAAATAATTTGTTGTCAGAAGCCGTGAGATGTGGTGCATCGGAAAAGGGACCGCCCCAGGATAGTACAAGTAGTACAGCCTCGGGTGCTCAACTTTTTGGGATAGGTCAAAGATGACCCCTTATCACAAGAAATATTTGTTGTTAGAAGGGGTTAGGCTTGGTCTATCTCAAATGAAGATCCCCTCGGGATAGTACTCTAAAGTACAGCCCGAGGGGTCTTGCGTTTGAGATGGGCCGAGAATGACCCCTTATCACAACAAATTACCAGTTGAGGATCTTACGGAAATCAAACTCCTCAGGATTTGCAATATACGCCTTCGCAGCCTCGTAGTCGGCTGGAGTGATATAGTGCATTAGGTTGTCGATAACCTGGTGAATCTTGTCGGCGTTGATATCAACAAGGCGTGGTGGAATCTTGCCTGTCTCAGGATCCTGAAGGTCCTTGAGGTAGAGAGGTGATACGTAACCCTCCTGGCTGATGTAGACCATACAACCTGTCTTACCCTCAGAGAAGAGCTTGTAAACGCCCATACCGAGCTGTGAGCAGTAAACAAGGTCGAAGGCACATGGAGTCTGGCAACGTACCTCGTAGCCGATCTCTACTGGGCGTGACTTAACCTTGATGCCGAGAGCCTTGCAGCGCTTCTCAAGCAAGGTGTTGAACATCTCAGCCTTAGACACCTTACCGAGCTCTGGGTGGCCGTGGTCGTCGTATGAGAAGTTAATGCCCGACTTGAGGATCTCCTCCTGATCCAAAGCGTGGAACACACCCTCAGATACCATAGCTACACCATAGTCCATGTTCATGAGCTTACGCTTAACGATAGACGAGATGATAAGGTTTACGATCTTGTCGATAGTAATCTTTGTCTTGTTGAACATCTCAGGAATGATGATCATAGGATAGTGGCATGCCGATGCGATACCGAAGGCGAGGTGACCTGCTGAGCGACCCATGGCAGCAACAACAAACCAGTTAGCCGATGTACGAGCATCGTTGTATACGGCACGACCAATCACCGAGCCAGCGTTCTTTGCTGACTGGTAGCCGAATGTAGGCATACCCGCAGGCAATGGAAGGTCGTTGTCGATAGTCTTAGGAACATGGATATTAGCGATAGGATACTGCTTAGCCTCCAAGAACTTAGCGATGCGGTTAGCTGTTGAAGCTGTGTCGTCGCCACCTACGGTTACCAACAACTTGATATTGTTCTCTTTGAAGAAGTCGAGGTTGAAGTTCTTCTCGAAGTCCTCGTCGGTAGGCTTGAAGCGGCTCATGGTGAGGTACGAACCACCCTGGTTGAAGATGTAATCAACACGGAACATGTCGAGATCCTCGAAGCGTGGATTTGGGTTGAAAAGACCCGAATAGCCATAGTGCAAGCCGATAACACGATAACCCTTTGCAAGGAAAGTCTTGGCAACAGAGCCAACTACGGTGTTCATACCAGGAGCAGGACCACCACCAGTAAGAATTGCAATAGCCTCTTTCATAACTGTTTGATTTTATATATTAATAATTATTTGGTTCTTTCGACAAAGATAATAAATATTTTTAAGAAATAACAAATTTAGCCACACTATTCGCCATATTAAACAAAAATTTGTATCTTTACTTCACGAAACCCAAAACATGGCAGAGAATGAGAGGAGTAGTAATTGCAATATTTGTGCTACTTAGCACCATCACCGCCTCGGCACAAGAGCCCTTCAACGGGCGCATAACAACGCCCGAGGGCAAGGGAATACGTGCCCGAATATATGTCGAGAATCGTGATAAGCAGACCGTGTCGGACGGCAAGGGCAGGTTTGGCCTTACCGACATCGAGCCTCACGATGTGCTACGCATAGTATACAAGCGCACGACGCTCACCGTCAAGGTCGATGGTCGTCGCAGCATCGACATTGTGTGGTCGGGGGAGTCGGAGAGCTACCATGCCGAGGAGTCGGAGGAGCTGATGCACTACGGCTATGGATATGTCAAGCGCCGTGAGAGCGTGGACTACTCGTCGGGAATATCGGGCGATAGGCTACGTGCCACAGGCGCAAAGAGCCTTGTTGAGGCGATACAGATGTGCTACCCCGGCTTGCGCTACATAAATGGCGAGCTGTGCCTACTCACGCAGAACTCGATAAATGGCTCGTCGAAGGTGCTTATATTGGTCGATGGCAACGAGATAAACCCCGACATAGTAAACCTCTACGATGTTAAGTCGGTGGAGATTATCAAGGGCTCGAACATGTATGGCTTTAGGGGTGCTAATGGCGTGGTGCTAATCACCACGATGACGGCACAAGATGCACTACAACGAGAGCGATAAATAGACACAACAAGCCCCGAGGTGTTTCCTCGGGGCTTATCATATATATGTATTGGGTAGATTACCTATTCGATCTGTCGTAAAGCTCATAGCCACCACAGCTGAACGTACCCTGCACCTTGTTGTTGCCGTCGTCCATAGAGTCGATAGTTACAACGAAGCTTCCGCCGTCCTTCTCGATCTTTACGCTACCTGTTGTCAAAGGCACACGGCCATTACCATTTACGATGTAGTCGTCCTCGACAACAAGACGCCATGAGTTGATGTACGATGCACCCTCCATAACGCCGATAAGGAATGAGTTAGGCTTGATGTCGAAGTCGGAGCAAGCAGCATATGTGCCCAACACGTTCTCAGGGTCAGCACCCTCGCCCTTAGCATCTGTGATGATGTCGATCATGAAGTAGTCGCCGTTGATAGGGTTCATGGTCTGCATGAGCGCCACACGCCAATAGTCGTAGCCACACTCGTAGTAGTCGCCATAGTAGAATAGACGCATGGTGCTGCCTGTGTGGTTGAAGATAAGATCCTCAGTGAGGGTTGTTGCGATGTCGGGGGTTGGATACGACACAGCGAAAGGCACATAGAGCGTACCCTCGAATACGATGTGGTGGATAGTGCCGTCGGTCATGTGTACCGTAGCCTCGAACTTGTTGTCGGTAACAGTAACAGTACCCATCGACATCTTGAACTCCACGGCGTGCTCGCCATACTCGTTGTTGATGTGCGCCATGCTGCCCTGTGCTGAGAATGAGCCTGGCTTGAACTTATTGCTGGTATCCAAAGTGTAGGTACCGTTAGGGAGGATAGGATCCATGCCACCACGGAACTTAGAGAAGATGTCGAAGTAGTAGTAAGTGGCATTTGGTGTGCCGTTCATGTAGTCAATCTCGCCTGTGCCCACCTGAACATAGTAGTTGTAGTCGTCGGCTGTCTGTAGGCTGAGATACTCGCCACCAAACATGGTTGCAGTAACGTCGTAGTCGAAGGCACCCTCAGGACGTGGTGTCTGACATACAGCCACCTGCTCAACAAACTCGCCATAGGTGAAGGTGAGGATTGCATAACGCTCCTCTTCACCACTATTGCGCTCGATGCTAAACAAAGCCTTGCCCTCGTCGGTCTTGATGTCGTAGATCCAGGTTGCACCATCGGCAGTAACTACAAGCGATACATCTGGCATAGGGTTCTTGATTTCGTAGCGCACAACGCCCTGACCCGCTCTAAAGTCGAACTCCATGAGTCCCTCCGAGAGGATTGTAAATCGTGTTACGCCATCATCGTGCGTACTCTCGCACGATGCGAGAAGCACGAGCGTGAGTGATAGTAGCGAAAAAATCTTTTTCATAGTTATGTGTGTTTGTAATTAATATTTCGGATTAAGTGCAAAGGTACAAAAAAAAGTGAAAAGTGAAAAGTTAAAGGTGAAAAGTGTGGTGAAAAGTGTGGTGTGCACACAGTTTAATGATGAATTAGTAGTGAGTAATAAGATTAGGGAGAATAGGGAGATTAAGGAGATTAAGGACAATAGTGTCAACAGGGGTGATAAGGGTGATAGGGGTGATAGGGTCAATGAGGCGAGGGTATCACAACCCTATCTTCCCTATTATTCCCTATCTTCCCTATAAATTCCACCTCAATTAGCACCACTATTTCTTGTTAGAAGGGTCGCAGATGCGCCCTTATCACGGCAAACAATTTGTTGTCAGAAGGGTGCCGAGTGCTACACTCGGCAAAAATCCCGACGATGGGCTGTACTCAAAGTACTGCTCATTGTCGGGATTTTTTGTTAGGGGCCGCAATCGACCCCTTATCACAAGAAATATTTGTTGTTAGAAGCCGCGAGATGTGGTGCATCGAAAAAGTGACCACCACGGGATAGTACATAAAAGTACAGCCCGTGGTGGTCAGCTTTTAGCGATGTGCCGCAGATTGCGGCTTATCACAACAAATTACTTGCTGCGGTTGATGTATGAGTTATAACGCCACTTAGCATTCTCCTCAGCCGCCTCGAAGAGCTGCTCTGCATCAGCAGGGAATGCCTTCTTGAGTGATGTATAACGTACCTCCTTCATGAGGAAGTCACGGAACTTAGACCAATCTGGCTCCTTAGAATCCATCACGAAAGGATTCTTGCCCTCAGCCTCGAGCTGTGGGTTGTAGTGCCATAGGTGCCAGTAGCCACACTCAACAGCCTGCTTGCCGATGGTCTGAGTGCGTGTCATACCGCCCTTGATACCGTGGTTGATACATGGAGCGTAGGCGATGATGAGTGATGGACCTGGGTATGCCTCAGCCTCCTTCAACACGTTGAAGAGCTGCTGCTGTGATGCACCGATAGATACCTGAGCTACGTATACATAGCCATATGTCATTGCGATAGCGCCGAGATCCTTCTTGCGGATGCGCTTACCAGCAGATGCGAACTTAGCAACTGCACCCACAGGGGTAGACTTAGACGACTGACCACCGGTGTTAGAGTAAACCTCGGTATCAACAACAAGGATGTTTACGTCCTCGCCTGATGCCAACACGTGGTCTACACCACCGAAGCCGATGTCGTAGCCCCAGCCGTCGCCACCGAAGATCCACTGCGACTTCTTAACGAGCCACTCCTTGTACTCGAGGATTGTCTTGCAGTAGTCACAGTCGCAAGCCTCAACCATAGGAAGAAGGCGCGCTGTGATCTCACGTGATGCTGCAGCGAGGTGGCGTGAGTCGATCCACTCCTGCATCACTGCCTTGAGCTCCTCAGAGCAGCAGTTGCACTCAGCGATAGCCTTACGCATAGTGTCAGCCAACGCCTCACGAACCTTCTCAATACCTACACGCATACCGAGACCGAACTCAGCATTGTCCTCGAAGAGTGAGTTAGCCCATGCTGGACCGTGACCCTCAGCGTTAGTGCAGTAAGGTGTTGATGGCGCAGAGCCAGAGTAGATAGAGGTACAGCCTGTAGCGTTAGCCACCATCATGCGGTCGCCGAAGAGCTGAGTGATAGCCTTGATGTAAGGGGTCTCACCGCAACCAGCACATGCGCCCGAGAACTCGAACAATGGCTGTGCAAACTGCAAGTTCTTAACCGACTTAGTCTTATCTACGTGCTCGGTGTAGCCGATATTCTTTGTTACATAATCCCAATTCTTAGCCTCAGCAATCTGCTCAGCCAAAGGACGCATAACGAGAGCCTTCTCCTTAGCAGGACACACGTCCACACAGTTGTTACAGCCTGTACAGTCGAGTGGTGAAAGCTGAATGCGGAACTTGAGAGCCTTAGTCTCGCCCAAGCCCTGCTTCCACTCCAAGCCGCTTGCTGCAGCCTGCTCCTCAGTTGCGAGGAATGGGCGGATAGCAGCGTGAGGACATACGTAAGCACACTGGTTACACTGGATACAGTTCTCGATCTTCCACTCAGGAACGCTTGTTGCGATACCACGCTTCTCGTAAGCAGCAGTACCATTATCCCAAGTACCATCCTCACGGCCGTTGAATGCCGATACAGGAAGTGAGTCACCCTTAAGAGCGTCGATAGGCTCGCACACGTTGCGCACGAATGCTGGAACATCGCCCTCGGCGTGGTGCTCAACAACCTCTGCCTCGATAGTTGCCCACTCAGCAGGAACGTCTACCTTAACAACAGCCTCGCAGCCAGCATCTACAGCGGCGTAGTTCATGTTCACGATATCCTCGCCCTTGTTGCCGTATGATTTGTAGATAGCCTTCTTCATCTCCTCTACTGCCTTCTCGATAGGAATGATGTCGGCAATCTTGAAGAATGCAGCCTGCATGATGGTGTTGGTACGTGAGCCAAGACCGAGCTCAGCAGCAATCTTTGTAGCGTTGATGATGTAGAAGTTGATGTTGTTCTTAGCAAGGTATGCCTTCATGTGTGCAGGAAGTGTGCGGCAAGTTGTCTCAGCGTCGTTTACAGAGTTGAGCAAGAACGAGCCACCACGCTTCAAGCCCTTCAATACGTCGTACTTCTCTACGTATGATGGCACGTGGCAAGCCACGAAGTCAGGCGTAGTTACGAGGTAAGGCGATGTGATTGGGTTGTCACCAAAGCGCAAGTGCGATGATGTGTAACCACCCGACTTCTTAGAGTCGTATGCGAAGTAAGCCTGACAATACTTGTTTGTCGAGCCACCGATAATCTTGATAGAGTTCTTGTTAGCACCTACGGTACCGTCAGAGCCAAGACCGAAGAACAACGCCTCGAAGGTTCCCTCCTTAGCCATTGACACCTCAGCGCCAACAGGCAATGACAACATCGTCACGTCGTCGTTGATACCTACTGTGAAGTGGTTCTTAGGCTCTGCAGCCTCGAGGTTAGCAAATACTGCCAACATCTGAGCAGGTGTAGTGTCCTTTGACGATAGACCGTAGCGGCCACCGATGATCATTGGACGTGAGTCGCACTCGTAGAATGCATCACGAATGTCGAGGAACAATGGCTCGCCATTAGCTCCTGGCTCCTTAGTGCGGTCCAACACGCAGATGCGCTTAACCGACTTAGGCAACACGTTGAACATGTACTTTGCAGAGAATGGACGGTAGAGGTGAACAGTGATAACACCCACCTTCTTGCCCTGTGTACGCAAGTAATCAACACACTCCTTGATAGTCTCGGTGATTGAGCCCATAGCGATGATGATGTTCTCAGCCTCAGGGTCACCATAGTATGTGAATGGCTTATACTCACGACCTGTGATCTCAGAGATCTTCTCCATGGTCTCAGCAACCATGTCAGGCACGGCGTTGTAGAACTTGTTAGAAGCCTCACGTGTCTGGAAGTAGATATCTGGGTTCTGTGCAGTACCACGTGTTACAGGGCGCTCAGGGTTGAGCGAGCGCATGCGGAACTCACGCAATGCCTCACGGTCGAGCATAGATGCGAGCGATGCCTCCTCCATAAGCTCGATCTTCTGAATCTCGTGCGATGTACGGAAGCCGTCGAAGAAGTGAACGAAAGGAATGCGAGCCTTGAGGGCTACGATATGTGCTACGGCTGCAAGATCCATAACCTCCTGAACAGAAGATGTCGCAAGCATAGCAAAACCTGTCTGGCGTACAGCCATCACATCCTGGTGGTCACCAAAGATTGACAACGCCTGTGCAGCGAGCGAACGTGCTGACACGTGGAATACGCCTGGGAGAAGCTCACCAGCAATCTTGTACATGTTAGGCACCATGAGCAAAAGGCCCTGCGATGCGGTGAATGTAGATGTTAGCGCACCACTCTGCAATGAGCCGTGCACAGCACCCGCAGCACCCGCCTCAGACTGCATCTCGACAACCTTTACGGTGTCGCCAAGAATGTTCTTTTTGCCTTGTGCTGCCCACTCATCAACAAGCTCTGCCATGGTTGATGATGGGGTGATAGGATAGATGGCTGCTACCTCTGAGAACATATACGCAATATGCGCTGCAGCGTAGTTACCATCACAAGTAATAAATCTCTTTTCTGCCATATTCTATCTCAAGTTAAATTTTATTTTTTCAACTCCGATGTCTGCTAAATGCCCTTCGCCCCGCTCGTGCCTACCCCATAGGGGTACATCTCGACATCGCCTCTGTGCGTGGCAATCTGTCACGATTTGCCGTGCAGAGCTTTAGGCATCAACAAAAATCGATGCAAAGTTACGCATTTTCTGCCGAAAATCATAGCTTTTTCGTTGTTATCTTTTTAACACTAACGATTTAGCCACCACGCCCTTGCAATACGGTGGAAAGATTGGTCTGTTTTGCCAATGGAGTGGAGGGCGCAGAAATAGGGAGCTTAGGGAATTTAGGGAGTTTAGGGAGGGCGCTATCATCATTTATTAATTGGTAGAGGAATAAGACCTTTAGGACCAATAGGACCTTTAGGACATTTGTCCGTGACCATCTTAATGGTCCTAAGGTCCTAAGGTCCTCAAAACTCCACTTCACTAAGCGCACTAAATTTGTTGTCAGAAGGGGTTAGGCTTGGTCTATCGCAAAAGAAGACCCCTCGGGATAGTACTCGAAGTACAGCCCGAGGGGTCTTACTTTTGGGATGGGCCGAGAATGACCCCTTATCACAACAAAATTTGTTGTCAGAAGCCGTGAGATGTGGTACATCGAAAAAGTAATCACCCAGGGATAGTACACTTTAGTACAGCCCTGGGTGATTATCTTTTAGCGATGTGCCGCAGATTGCGGCTTATCACAACAAATTATTTTGCTGGGAAGTCCACACCATACATCTTCTTAAACAACGCACGTACACGAGCGTGGTAAGCCTCTGGTGAGTTGTCGTAAGGAGTCTTACGAATGATTGGCTTAGCAACCTTTGCCTCATCAACAACGAGAGGTGTTACTGAGAATGTGCGCTGCAAAGGCTGTGGAGCCTCGCCGAGCGATGCTACGCTCTTAGCTGCCGCCTTGCCCACTGCTGGGTTAGCTGCGCTCTTAGCACCCGCCTTACGCTTGAGCACCACGTCGCCACACACACGTGGGTTGAGAGGTGTTGCCTGGCCATACTGGAGCTGCGCTACACATGGGTAGTAGGTCTCAACAGCCGGGTTGCCATAAGCGTCGGTGTAGTTGTATACAATAGGCTTGATAGTAAGAGTATTGCCATCAGCCGATACCTCAACAGGGAAGCGAGCATCGAGAACGAGTGAGCCATCGTTGCTATATACAGGACCACCCATATATGATGAGTCGCCGATAGCCAACATGTAGAATGTGTAGTCGATGCCGTAGTAGAATGCTGACAATGGGTACTCACGCTCGATGTTGATAGGCAATGTTACGTTGCCCTCAGCGTCGATCTCGAGGTTCCACTTAGGACCGAAGTCGTAGAACATATCATCAACAGTAGCTACCGAGAACTCGCTCGAGATGAACAAGTCGTAAGGAGTCTGCACAGTGCCGAGGTTGTAAGCAGGGTCTGCGAGGTTGTAGCCGAGGCACAATAGGCGGTTGAAGCCACGTGTGCGGCTGTTGTACTCTTTAGCCTTCTTCTTGAAGTCGTCGTACAAAGCGTCGGTCTTATCACGGCTGATGCCCCACTCCTTATAAAGGTCGTAAACCTCAGATGATAGATCCTCAGGATACTCGACACCTGAAGCGATAGTCACAGGCGAAGAGTAGTTGCCGATATTCTTCCAGTAGCCCTCAGAAGCCTCTGTTGCTGCCACCCACTGCTTCATAGGAGCTGTAGCCTCCCACTCGCCAAGGAGTGTTGTGAACAAATCTGAGTTTACACGTACAGGGTAGTTAGCCTTGATTGTTGTAGACTCAGCAACAGCTGTTGAGCCGGCAGCATCAGGGTTGTTGCCCGAGCCCTCCCAGTTGAACACGAGGAGTGCAAGACGTGTTGTTGCGTTCTCACGGCTCGACATGATGAAGTTGAAGCCAGCGTCTGAGTTGATAGCCTCCATAGCGTTCTGGTCGTTATGAAGTGGGTTACCCATGCTCTTAAGAAGCTCAGTGTAAGAGTACTGCTTAAGAATCTGATCGTACTCACGAACATAGTTACATGCGAAGTAAGCCTCAGTGATTGGGTTAGTTGCCCAATTAGGGTTCTTAATGTTGAAGGCAACAGTGTAAGGATCGTTAGTGTCGATAGGTGTTACCACCACATCAGGCTTTGGAAGAGTTACCTCAGGCAAAGTGAACTTGATAGAGTTGAAGCACTGAGTCTTACCATCCTGGTCGCCCATACCTGTAACCATAACTCGGATATCCTGACCTGCCAAGCCCTTAGTGTCTACGAACCAGCCGTTAGCCCACTCAGCAGCATTTAGGTGGATAGAAGATACTGGAGAGTCAGACACCTGAGTACCGAACGACATCATAGCGAAGTATGAGCCTACGAACCAACGCAAGTGCTCCTCGTTGCCATCGAGCAAAGGCATAACCTGTGTCTCGTACTCAGACTCTGTACAAACGAAGATGTTGTAGAACATAACATCCTCATCAGCAGTGAATGTGATGGTTGCGTCGATAGGAGTCATATCAGTAACCTTGATATCGACGTTGCCCGCCAATGTCTCAGGCTCGAGAGTCTTAACATAGAGCTTCTCGTAGTAGCCATTCCAATACTTCTCGTCGTCAGCAGCATCTGTACCACGCTCGTTAGCCCATGCCACGAAGTCGTACATAGGACGATAGTAGCCCTTCTGCCAACCTGCAGGGTATGACCAAATTACTGAGTAGCGAGAGCTTGGAGTGATGATTTGCTCAACGTTGTCGTAGAGGTCGTCGCCATCATTGTCGAATACTGACACAAGCTCATCAAAAGTGCCATCACCCTCATAGTCTACAAGAAGAACACCCTCGTTAGGGTCGTCCATATAGCCATACTCACCTACGAGGAATACGCCTGGCTCGCCAGGAACCTTAGGGTCGGCATATGAAGCACCATTCTCAACATAGTTGCCATTCTCGTCACGCTCGTAGTTATGCTCCTCATCGTAGCGAACGGTCTTGTCGGTAGTGGTGTACTGACCAGCGTTGTAGAGCAACATGTCGATCTCCATGGCACCCTCCTTCTTGCTGTAGTTGTACATTGGGAGTGACGATGTAGAGTAACGCAAAGCGTTCTTGCGCTCCTTAACCTCGTTAGGAATCTGAATGTGTACCGCAAAGCCATCGAGCTTCTGCTCAACAACTGTTAGCACGTTGTCGCCATAATTGCCTGTGGTAAACTCAGCGCACTCTACACGGTCATAGATCTTGTTGTCAGCCTGACGGAATGCAAAGAATACCTTGTAAGCGGTGTTAGGCTCAAGACCCTGAAGGTTTACCTTGGTGTCAGTAGCTACCGAAGTATCGTCAATAGTTACCTTAGTGCCAGCAGCAAGAATAGCTGTTGCGCCCACCTCGCTGTCACGCTGCACATAGGCAAACTCCTTGATACCCTGAGTCTTCACGGTGATCTCCACGGTAGCAGCTGTAGGCTCGCCTACTACGACTGCCACTGATACACCTGCACCTGGCTCTGGAGTGTCGGGAGTACAAGCGCTCATTGCGAAGCCCATGATGATTGCAGCAAACGCAACGAGATAGTTGAATAGATTTTTCATAAAAATTGGTTTATAGTGTTTGATATTAAGTACTATTGGTTAGTTACCTACATTTGTAACTGCAAATGTAACTATAATTTGCGAGATATCAAAGCATTATGACCATTTCTACGCATATATGCAATCTTTTGTGCATATTTATTTAGATGAGTGGAGATGGGATAGATGGGAGCGCTTCGCTTGATGGGGCAAATGGGAGGGCTTTTAATGAGTAGTGAGTAATGAGTAATGAGTAATTAAGAGACAGCAGGGACTACAGGGACTACAGAGATTGTAGAGATTGTAGAGATTGTAGAGAGAATAGAGACTTTAGAGAAAAGATGATACTCGAGTTTCGTTGTTGTCTCTTCCGTCCCTGTTATCTCTATTCTCTCTATATTCCCTATTCTCCCTATCTTCCCCAGAAATTGTTAGAGGCGGAGAAGGGGTCAGGCTTGGCCTATCTCAAATGAAGACCCCTCGGGATAGTACTCGAAGTACAGCCCGAGGGGTCTTGCGTTTGAGATGTGCCGAGAATGGCCCCTTATCACAACAAATTAAGCGCCGAAGTTATCGAATAGGATATTCTCAGCAGGCACGCCGAGGTTGTCCAACATGTTTACTACCGACTGCGCCATCATTGGAGGACCGCACATGAGGTAGATGATGCCTTCTGGCTCATCGTGCTGCTTGAGGTATGTCTCGTAAAGCACGTTGTGAACGAAGCCTGCAACATAAGGTACACCTGCCTTGTCAGCCTCAGGATCTGGACGGTCCAAAGCGAGGTGGAACTTGAAGTTAGGGAACTCCTCCTCGATCTGCTTGAAGTCCTCGAGGTAGAATGCCTCCTTCAAAGAACGAGCACCATAGAAGAAATTAACCTTACGGCCGGTCTTAACGGTCTTGAAGAGGTGCATGATGTGTGAACGCATAGGCGCCATACCTGCACCACCACCGATAAACACAAGCTCCTGATCGTCAGAGAGGTTGTCAGGCAAGAAGAACTCACCGAAAGGACCCGACATGATGATCTTGTCGCCTGGCTTCAAAGAGTAGATGTATGATGAACATACACCTGGGTTAACGTTCACCCAGCTATTTGTAGCACGGTCGAATGGAGGTGTTGCGATACGCACGTTAAGCTTGATGATATCGCCCTCAGCAGGGTAAGTAGCACATGAGTATGCACGCACCTGTGGCTCAGGATTAACCATCTTAAGGTTGAACACGCCCATCTTCTCCCAATCCTCACGGTACTCAGGATCAACGTCGATATCCTTGTAATCTACGGTGATTGCAGGAACGTCGATCTGGATGTAACCACCAGAACGGAAGTTTAGGTGCTCACCCTCAGGGAGCTTAACAACGAACTCCTTGATGAATGTTGCCACGTTGTTGTTAGATACAACCTCGCACTCCCACTTCTTGATGCTAAGCACTGAAGCAGGAACCTTGATAGCGATATCCTCCTTAACCTTAACCTGGCAGCCAAGACGCCAACCCTCGTTGATCTCGCGACGGTTGAAGAAGCCACGCTCAGTAGGCAAAATCTCGCCACCACCGCTAACTACCTGACACTTGCACTGACCACAAGCACCCTTACCACCACATGCTGATGGAAGGAAGATGCCCTGCTCAGAGAGTGTGTTAAGAAGTGTTGAGCCTGACTCAACCTCCAACACCTTATCGCCATCGTTGATGTTTACCTTAACAGCACCTGACGATGTAAGTTTTGCCTTTGCAAAGAGTAGCAGCGCCACTAGCAAGAGTGTTACTGCAAGAAAGGCAACAACTGCCCATAAAATAACATTGAATTCCATAATTCTTACTCTTATTAAAGGTTTACAACTGAATACCAGAGAAGATCATGAATGCCATACCCATCAAACCTGTGATGATGAAGGCGATACCTGGACCCTTCATAGCTGCAGGGATGTGTGAGTACTCAATCTTCTCACGGATAGCTGCCATCATAACGATAGCCAACCACCAACCAATACCTGAGCCAAGACCATATACGATAGAGTCACCTACGTTGTTAATCTCTGTACCAATCATCTGCTGCATGAACAACGAACCACCCATGATGGCACAGTTTACAGCGATAAGTGGTAGGAAGATACCAAGCTGGTTGTACAACGATGGCGAGAACTTCTCGACAACCATCTCCACCAACTGCACGAAAGCAGCAATAACTGCGATGAACAAGATGAATGACAAGAAGCTAAGGTCAACACCCTCTACCAAAGCACCATCTTTAAGAACATACTCGTTGAGAAGGTAGTTCAAAGGCACGGTCATAAGCTGAACGAAGGTTACAGCAGCACCCAAGCCAATAGCAGTCTTAACGCTCTTCGAAACGGCAATGTATGAACACATACCGAAGAAGTATGCGAAGACCATGTTTTCGATAAATACCGAATTAATAAACAAATTTAACATACGCTACCCTCCTATTTTTCCTGTAAGTCCTTATTAATAGTGCGGTGTACCCAGATGATACAGCCGATGATGATAAGAGCCATTGGTGGGAACAACATGAGCGAGTTGTTCTCATAGCCGAAGCGTGCGATAACGTCGAAGCCGAACAATGTACCCGAGCCGAAGAGCTCACGGAAGAATGCCACCAACACCAAAATAAAGGCATAGCCCAAACCATTAGCAATACCATCAACAAACGAGTCCCAAGGCTTGTTTGCCAAAGCAAATGCCTCAACACGACCCATCACAATACAGTTGGTGATGATAAGACCTACGTATACCGAGAGCTGCTTCGATACATCATACATAAACGCGCGCAAGAACTGGTCTACAACAATTACGAGTGTTGCAATAACGACCAACTGCACGATGATACGAATACGTGAAGGCACACCATTACGCAAGAGCGACATAACGAGGTTTGAGAATGCTGTAACGAATGTCACAGAGAGACCCATAACCAATGCTGGCTCGAGCTTTACGGTTACTGCCAATGCAGAGCAGATACCCAAGATCTGAACGATAACTGGGTTATTAGCTGCCAAAGGATTTGTAAAATTCTTACTTAGTTTCATAGCTTACTCCTCCTCAACTTTAGTAGGTTCAACATTAGCAACCTCCTCTGCTGACTCGTCAGCCTCTGCAGGAGCTGCCTCAACAGCTGTAGTGAGCGATGCAAGGAACGCCTCGTACTTGCCAATAGATGATGCAAGCATAGCGTTAACACCATCACAAGTCTTAGTACCACCAGTGATAGCATCTACCTGATGCTCGTTCTGAGCGCCACCCTTCTGCATGCGAACAGCAAACTTGCCCTCTGCATCATAGATAGCCTTACCCTCGAACTTCTTCTGCCATGTCTCAGTAGCGATCTCGGCACCAAGACCTGGAGTCTCGCCTGCGTGATCCATAACAATACCTGAGATCTGCACCTTGCCCTCAACAACGTTGAGTGACACATAACCCCAGATGTCGCCCCAAAGACCCTTACCAGCCATAGGTGCTACATACTTAACAGCACCATCCTTCTCATACTTGAAGATTGGGAAGTCGTTCTCAGCAGCAACAAGGCCCTTAAGGTCAGCAAGCTTCGCAAATACTGCATCAACAGCAACTGCGTCAGCCTTATCTACCTCTGCAAACTTGCCATCAGTGATGTAACCCATAGTTACAACATCGTCGAAGTTCTCCTCGGCGCTACCAAAGGCCTTCATGATAGATACCTTCTTCTCGTTGAGCACATTAGCAGCCTGCTTATCCTTGAGCGATGTAGCCAAGAAAGCGAGCAAAGTACCAACGATTACCACCATCACAACTGTGTAGATGATGATATATGCGTTTGAATTCTTATTGATTGCCATAGCTCCGATTATTTTACGTTCTTGATTAGCTTCTTACGACGTGCAATGTTGCGCTCTACTACGAAGTAGTCGATAAGTGGAGCCAAAGCATTCATAAAGAGGATTGAAAGCATCATACCCTCTGGGTAAGCTGGGTTGATTACACGAATGATAACTGCCAAAGCACCTACCATGAAACCGTAAATCCACTTACCGCAGTTTGTCTGAGCAGATGTAACAGGGTCAGTAGCCATGAACACAGCACCGAAAGCAAAACCACCAACCAATAGGTGGTAGTACGCAGGTGCGTCATCAATCATGGTAATATCAACACCCACAGCTTGGAAGAGGTAAGCGAAGGCCAAACCACCGGCAAACACCGACAACATGATGCGCCATGAAGCAACGCCTGTGAAGAGCAAGATAGCGGCACCGATGAGGATAGCTGCAGTTGATGTCTCACCCACAGAACCTGGGATACGGCCGATAAATGCCTCCATAACGCTCCACTTCATCTCGCCCGTTGTTGCCAACTGCTCCAATGCTGTTGCACCAGTCTGACCATCAGCAGCATACCAAACAGCCTCACCTGACATCTTAGGAGTGTAAGCAAAGAAGGCGAAGGCACGTGCCAACAACGCTGGGTTGAAGACGTTCATACCTGTACCACCAAATACCTCCTTACCGATAATTACGGCAAAAGCAGTTGAGAGTGCTACAATCCACAATGGCACTGAGATAGGCATAATCATTGGGATCAAAAGACCTGATACGAGGAAACCCTCGTTAATCTCGTGCTTACGCTTCTGAGCAAATGCAAACTCGATTGCAAGACCCGTTACGTAAGATACGATGATCATAGGCAACATCTTAAGGAAACCGAACCAGAATGCTGGCAAAATCTCCTCGATACCTGACTGGTAACCGATGTTGTACATACCGAACAACAAAGCAGGAACGAGTGCCAATACTACAACGATCATCACACGCTTGATATCGTTACAGTCACGGATGTGAGCACCACGCTGTGTTGTTGTGTTAGGAACAAAAAGGAATGTCTCGAAGCCCTCGAATGTCGAGTGCAAGAAACCGAGCTTACCGCCCTCAGAGAAGGTAGGCTTAATCTTATCTACAATTTGACGCAAACCCATAGCTTAGCTCTCCTTAATCATTAGGTTAATACCATCACGCAAAATCTGCTGCATCTCGATCTTTGAAGGATCAACAAACTCGCAGAGTGCCAAATCCTCAGGAAGCACCTCGTACAAACCAAGATTCTCCATCTTGTCGAGATCCTTCACCAAGCATGCCTTCAACAAGTATGACACGTAAACATCCATTGGAAGGTAGTTCTCGTAAAGACCTGTAACAACGAATGGACGCTCACCACCATTGAGGTTAGTATCGAGCTTGTACTGCTTCTTAGGGCAGAGCCATGAGAAGTAAGCACGTGATACTGAGAAGCGGTGGAAACGTGGCATAGCCCAGCCGAGCAACTCGTAAACATTGCCCTCAGGGATAAGTGTAAGCATGTTTGCATCAGCCGAGATGTAGCCATCAGCAGCTGTTGTGCGACCTGTAAGCACGTTGCCAGAGATTACACGAACATTCTCCTTAACTGCGCCAACGATTGACTCGATAGCAGCGCCAGAGATGATGCGCTTGTAGCAACGGTTCTCAGCCTCGCTACCAGCAACAACGATAGTCTTCGACATATCGAGCTTGCCGGTGAGTACCAAGCGACCCATGATGGCAACATCCTGGATGTTTACTGTCCACACGATGTCGCCCTTAGCGATACGGTCGAGGTGGTGAATCTGAACACCTACGTTACCTGCTGGGTGCTTACCCTCGAATGTGTTGTACTCAACGCCCTTCACGTCAGACATGAAGCCCTCAGCGCCCTTGCGAGCTGAGAGGTAAACCTTACCCTCGGTAAGACGGCCAAGGAGTGCCATACCTGCGTCGATAGCAGCCTTCTCCTCCTTAAGCATGAAGTTGTAGTCTGGAGCAAGAGGTGCCGAATCGAATGCCGACACGAAGATTGCCTTAGGTGCTGCGTCTGGGTTAGCAATAACACCGAAAGGACGCTCTACGATGCGAGTCCAAAGACCCGACTCGAGCAACATCTCAACAATCTCAGAACGCTCAGCCTTAGCTGGATCAACAACCTTGATAGCCTTAGCCACCTGCTCCTGGTCAGGAGTAACGGCAATGTTAAGAAGCTTGCGCTTCTCGCCACGGTTGATAGCAGCAACCTCACCACTAACAGGTGAAGTGAACAAGATGCGTGGATTGTTCTTATCGAAGAACAAAGCGCTTCCCGCCTCAACCTTGTCGCCAACCTTAACCAACAGCTTAGGAGTAACGTTCTCGTAATCGAGCGGGCTAACAGCGTACGACTTCGCCATAGGAGCTACCTCCAAGCGAGCCTCAGCCTTACCAGCAAGATTGATGTCGAGACCTTTACGTAATTTAATGTTTTTCGACATAAAAACTGTTTGTTAGATTAATGTTTTTAATTATTTTGTTTATGTTTGTGATTAAAATATTGTGCTTCAATACTTATTACAATACAAAATGCGCACGAAGGTACTCTTTTTTTTCGAGACCTACAATCTTTAGATTGCATTTTTTTTGCTTTAGCAAGATAATTTAGTAATTTTGTACTCCGAGAGGAGATTTTTTATGGCAAAACTCGTCGATATACACACGCACAACCCTCGAGAAGGGGTGCTCTCGCCCTCCATGGCGGGCATTCACCCGTGGGATGCGGAGCAAGATTTGCCCATGCCCGATTTTTCGGCGTGCGACATTGTTGGCGAGACGGGGCTCGACTACTCTACCAAGGTGCGAAAAGAGGCGCAACAAGAGCTATTTTTGAAGCACCTCGACATTGCCAAGAGCCTCGACAAACCCGTGGTGCTGCACGTGGTAAAAAGCTTTGAAGATGTGATGCTCGCACTCCGAAAACAAAGTATTCAAAGCGTTGTGTTTCACGGATTTATCGGGAGCAAGGAGCAAGCCATACGAGCCACCAACTTAGGCTACTATCTATCCTTTGGTGACCGCTCATTACGCTCGCCACGAACACGTGATGTGGCAGCCTCGATGCCCATAGAAAACCTCTTCTGCGAGACCGACGATCGTGACGACATTTCGATTGAGGAGATATACGCCGAGGTGGCAAAACTCAGGGGTATTAGCCCAGAGGAGTTAGCCACACAGATAGAGAAAAATTACAAACGTTTATTTAAGAAACGATGATAGATTGGTTAGAACGCACCGAGCTACTTTTGGGTAGCGAAAAGCTTGATATACTGCACAATGCGCATGTATTGGTTGTTGGCGTGGGAGGTGTTGGTGCCTATGCTGCCGAGATGATTGTGCGCTCGGGCGTAGGGTACATGACAATTGCCGATGCCGACAACGTGTCGCTAACAAACATCAACCGACAGCTTGTTGCCCTGCACTCGACGGTGGGTCGTCCCAAGTGCGAAATTCTCAAGGAGCGCCTCTTGGACATCAACCCCGAGCTTGAGCTACGCATAGTAAACCGATTTATCAAGGACGACGAGACCGACGCACTGCTCGATAGCGACAAGTTCGACTATGTGGTAGATGCCATCGACACCCTATCGCCAAAGCTTGCACTAATCAAGGGTGCGCTTGACAGATCGATTCCGCTGGTTAGCTCGATGGGTGCTGGCGCAAAGACCGACCCCACGCTTATGGAGATTAAGGATATAGCCAAAACGCACCATTGCCCATTGGCACACATGCTACGCAAGCGCCTACACAAGATAGGCATCAAGCGTGGCTTTTGGGCTGTTTTCTCGCCCGAGCCTGTGCGTGAGGGTGCAATGATTTTGTGCGAGGAGCAGAATAAAAAGTCAAATGTAGGCACTATATCCTATATCCCCGCCCTGTTTGGCATCGGTTGCGCCTCGGTGGTTGTGCGTGACCTTATCGGGGAGTTTCGCAAAGAGAGTAACGACAACTAAAACTACACAATATGAAGAAAATAGTCTTTTTAGATGAGTACAGCATTGCTGGCCGTAGCCTCGAGAAAATCACCTCGCAAGGCGAGTATGTAGCATACGAGAACACCGCAAAATGCGACGTTGTTGAGCGCCTCAAGGATGCCGACATCGCCATCACAAACAAGGTGGTTATCGATGGCGAGGCAATGCGCCAACTGCCTAAGCTTAAGCTAATTTGCATCGCTGCAACGGGCATGAACAACGTAGACCTCGAGGCAGCCAAGGAGCTCGGCATCGAGGTGAAAAATGCCGTGGGCTACTCGACAACATCGGTTGCTGAGACAACCCTTGCATCGGCACTTGCCCTTGCCCGCAACATAGTATACTTCAACGAGTATTTCCACGATGGCCGCTACTCGCAGGCCGACCGTGCCTTCTGCTACGACCGTCTAACATTCCAGCTAAGTGGCAAGAAGTGGGGCATCATAGGCATGGGTAACATCGGTCGTGAGGTGGCACGCCTCGCCTCGGCATTTGGCTGTGAGGTGCGCTACTTCTCAACATCGGGCGTAAAGCGTGAGGAGGCATACCCCGCCATGGAGCTCGAGGAGTTGATGCAGTGGAGCGACATAGTATCTGTTCACTCGCCACTAAACGAGCGCACACGAGGCCTTGTAGGTGCTAAGGAGCTCGGCATGATGAAGCCTTCGGCAATGATCATCAACGTGGCACGTGGTGGCATCATCGACGAGGCAGCATTGGCAGAAGCACTCGACAATGGCACAATCGCCGCTGCGGCACTCGACGTATTCTCAGTAGAGCCACTACGAGAGTCACCTCTATATAATATAAAGGATAAGTACAAGCTGCTTGCCTCGCCACACAACGCATGGTCGGCAGCCGAGGCCATCGACCGCCTCATAGAGTGTGTGGCCGACAACATTCGCAACTTCTGAGCTAAATAGTTCTGACAACACAAAAAAAAGCATGGGTGCTCTTTTCATAGCACCCATGCTTTTTTATTCCATTATCTTTGCGTGTACGTTGCTGTATAGTTTAATAGCTAATTGGTTAAAATGAATAGCCCAACTGCAAACATAAGCCTATACCATTTGCTGTATCTATAGGCAATGACATACCTACAATTAGACGTTGCGTTTCATGATTTAGCTTAATAGCCACACCTCCAGCAACATTCAGATACGATCCCACATACGAAGATATTGCCATACCTAATCCTGCTGAAACATATGGAGTAAACTTCATGGAATTATAGAAAGTGTATTGTCCATGAGCAAAAATAGGCACACTTACTGAGCTATTATAGCCACCCACAAAACCTAAGACACCAATTCCACCTCCAAGATACCAGTTATTATTAAAATGAAATCCATTTATAACTGTCACACCACATAAAGCACCAACGTTAGCAAAGTCAAATCCTACATCAAACAATGCAATACCGCCATAACCTCGTCTTTGGTCAGCATCAACAACTGTTGCCCCATTTAATTTACTAGACAATGAGCCAAAAGTCTTTTTTTTAGGTTGCTCCTCAAACATCATTTGTGATGATTGAGTATTGTCAGCAACATAATTCTGCTCTGTAGTAACTGGCGTTGACAGCGTTTCATCTTTACCGAAAATCTCTTTCGAGGTCAATGCATTATCTATTTGTACAATAGCGATTTTTCTATTGATACGCAAATTAGCACATAATACATACTCACGAGATGAAGATTTCGTTTTTCGCAAATATAGGTTGATAATTGTGGCTCTATCAGTTTTTAGCTTGCCACTATGTAAGGATTCGGAACCCTCGATATAGTTATAGGCAGGCTTAAACATATCGCCTCCACTTGGTTTTCCAATAATGACAACATCACCAACGTGATATACATTGCCATCAACCGCTTTGTAAGCTTCGATAGTCTGATTAATATAATTATCCGGATTATACTGAACATCTTCAAATGTTACGGATTGGGCATAAAGCGCACAAACCGACATAAGAAATGCACATAACATCATAACTCTTTTCATAATACTACTCCTCCCTCAAAAGCGTAAATTTAGTAGATATCTCTTTCTGATCTATCGCCTGACGAAGATTAAAACGCCTCTTTTGGGTAATATAACCAGCCTTCTCACAAGTTACCTCAATCTGAACATTACCTGAATTATTATAGGTAAGACCCTTTATATCGAATGTTTCAGTTGTCTCATAAGGAGTTGTTCCGACATAATTTTGGTTAGTGTTATACACCTCAGATGTTGATGATACTACACGAATAGACACATCTGCGCCCTTAGGAGAAGAGTCGATATACCAACGAATAACTGTAGACTCAAGAGCCGTATTACCTTCACCAGTGACCTGCTTATTCGCCTCCAACTTTGGAGATGACGCCTTTTTTAGAAAGAAAGCTATGCGATCCCAATCAATATCTGCCAACGCACTTGCATAGGCTTTATTAATTACCTCAGTAGCTATGTTAAAATCAGATGCATAGCCCTGTTTATTAGCACGACCAACAGCCATAACATTAGGATAAACTAACGTACGATTATTGTCGTATACCTCTACACCAAGCTCCACAACTGCTGCCCAACCCACACCAGTTAAATAACTTACATTATACTCATGGATAGTGAGAGTCATCATGTAATCCGTTGCAATATCAGCGTCAAGATTAAAGCCAAGTGTACGCATATATCGACGCGAACTTTCGCTAACAAATGAGTAAATATCAGGAGATACTCGCACCTGAGGTAAAGAGGTTGCACTTACATCATACTGCTTCAATACTCGCGTATTTGCACGAGCATCATTCACATTAAGGCGAATACCATAATCGAGATTTACAAACTTATTGGGTTGCACATTGCCAACCAATGCAAGATTTATTGTTTTTGGTGCAACAACTGTAGTTGTCTTGAATACTCCACATGAGAACAACACGACCGAAACACACAATGCTAACGCTAAAACTATATACCTTTTCATATCTATAATATTTATTTATTAGTATTTAACTTAATTATTTTGGCACTAACTGAGGTCTTGAAGACAACCTCTCTTGCACTTTTACCATTCTCAACATTTGTAGAGATTATTGGCTCAATCACACCGTCAGCACCCACAAGTTTCACCTCGTTAATCAGTTTATAAATCGCCAAACGACGAGCTACCTCCTCTGGAACAACCATCTGCTCATTACTGCCCGCATAATCATTAGCCAAATAACCCAATTTTGCAACTCCCTTAAACTCACTCCGCCAACCCTTTTTTGTTTTGGTATATTTAAGTGCAAAATCATCTTCAGGGCACTGAATCGTGACAATCTTGCCATCGACTGATGTACTGTAATATACCACGGCATCAGCATTTACTGTATTAAGTATTTTATAATCTGCACGCGCCAAGTTAAGTTCATCTAACGACACTGCGTTCACGGTATTAATAGCCCTTGGAAGTATAACCTGAGAACATGATGTAGACACAACAAGTAGTATTAAAGCAAATAAAAGTTTCCTCATAACATAAATCATATACTATTATCTTACTCACTTAACGGCTTTTCAGGAACTCCGCCGTGCCTTGAATTGCATGGGAATACGCACAAAAAAAAGCGTGGCACTTTTAGAGTATTCCCATTTCGAGGTGTTTGGCGTAACCCGTTCTGATGGAATATCCAAAAGCCCACGCCATCAGGCGCGAGCAGTTTGCTGTATTCCTATCAGAACTCTATAGTCGCCAAACTTTCGAAATGATAGAATAAAGCTAAAACGCTTTTTCAGTATGTCTATAATGTGCGTATGTTACTATACACTGTGTTTCATAGGCAGAAATTATTTATTCTCAGACAAAATTAAATAATTTTTTAGCAAAAAGCAAACTTAATTACACTTTATTTAGCTTTATTTAGCTCTACAAAGCAAACGTCACTATTAAACAAAAAAATATGGGTACTCGCTGAGCACCCATATTTTTGTATAGAGCTAAAGCTTAGTTTCTCCTCTCCTGACGCTTGATCTGGCGCTCGAGCTTAGCCTCCTTCTCGGCTATGCGCACGAGGCGAGGACGTGCGAAGTTGAAGCCCACACCTGCATATACGCTGTGCGACACAGGGCGCAAGAAGGCGTAGCCACCTGTCGATGTGGTGATCATATTGTAGTCGATAAAGTCGATACCAGCGAAGATGTTAATCACACGTGGGTGAATGTTGATAGCTGCACCAAAGACACCTGGCTGGTTGCCCGATAGGAATGTGTGGCTACCGGTGATTGTTAGCCAATTGCTTGGCTTGATGTTGAGCGATGTGGTAATCTCGTGGTAGCGAAGCATGTTGTTGCAGAAGACATTGTGCGAGAGCACGCCAATAGATACGTGGTTGCGCAAGAAGTTGAGCTCAGCACCAACATTTACCGAGCAGTTGAGCATACGTCTTACGTCGGCATCTACCTTCACAGGATTGCTGCTCATGTCGAACTGTGGCGTACCAAACATATAACTATCCTCCAACTGCGACTGCGACATATCGAACTTAGTATCAAGCGCAACGCCCATCATCTGCTTAGGGCTCCACGAGATAAAGCCGAGGTCGGCAATGGCTGCCGAGAGCTTAAGATGGTCGTTGAGCAAGCGCCACTCGAAGCCGAGGTCGAGGGCAACACCAATGTTAGCAGGGCTACCCATGATGTGGTATGACCTAAAGTCGAAGACATCCTCAGGGTTGTACTTAGTGTTAGCAGCTGCCTGGCTACGCTCGATAGGACGACCAGCAAAGACAAAGTCGCCAGAGAGTGTTCCCGTGTTGCCTGAGCGTGATGACTCAGTGAGCACGCCATTAACATTCAAAAGGCCGAAGAGAGCCTTCACTCGTAGACCCATGGTCGCATGCTCACCCACAGGGAATGCTGTGCCGAGATATACCTCAGCATAGCTTGTGAGGTCGAGCGACGTGGTGTGCAAGTTCTGCGAGCCACTCTTAAGACCCTCAAACATCGCCTTCTCCATTAGGGCATTACCCTGAACACGGGCGTTGATACCCAGGTTCCAATAGGTGCGACGAGCATAGAAGCCAATACCAAGCACATTGACATTAGCATTGAGCTTTAGGTTGTTAAGGTCGTTAAAACCTGCCATGGCATCAGCCTTCGACACCTTGTTGTCGAATACTGAGTAGTAGCCACTTGTGTAGCTCTTGTAGAGGTTATCAACCGACAGGAAGTTACTCTGAAGGTTGATACCCACGCCACTCATTGCTGGCAAGGCGAGGTAGCCTCGTGTAGGCGCAAGAGCAGGGTTTAGCTCTGTTCGAAAATAGCTACCCTCCATAAAATAAGAGGTGCGTAGCTGCGCCGATACACTCATTGGGGCAAGAAGCGCAATTAGAGCGATAATGTTTAGTAGAATTCTTCTCATACGCATATATCAATTACATTTTAGATTCTGTCTTACGTTGAGCCTTAAGAGCCTTAGCCTCCTGGCGGATAAACTTAGGACGACCGAAGTTGAAGCCTACGCCAGCATATAGGTTGATGGTCTTGGCGTAGCGTGAGATGAGCAGGTTCTCGATGCCGAGAGCTGGAATTCCAGGGCCGAGCACAAAGTTAGGATCGATAAAGTCCGCCGCAACATAGATGTTGAGCACACGTGGGTGGAAGTTAATCGCAGCACCGAAGATACCTGGGCGGTTGTTGTTAAAGAATGTCTGGCTTGCCGTGAGCGTAATCCAATTTGTTGGGCGGATATTGAGCGACGCAGTAAGCTCAGTGAGGCATGTAGAGTTGTAGAACTCGGTATGCGACAACACGCCAATGGCAAAGTGGTTGCGGAGGAAGTTATACTCGACACCTGCATTTACGTTGAAGTTTAGGCGTGTCTTATATGCCGTAGGGTTGCTTGGCATAACAAGGTTATCGGTAACAAACTCGGCACCTGTATCCACCTCGCCTGTGGCAAAGTTAAAGCCGTTGAAGTAGAAGTTACCATCGATCTCACCATTGATATAGGTCTGAGGCTGCCACTTAATAAAGCCGAGGTCGGTCACAGCAGCCGAGATTTTGAGGTGGTTGTTGAACAAGCGGATCTCAGTACCAACATCGACAGCAGCACCAAAGTTACGGGCATTCTGCAACAATGCCGCTGGGTCGAAGTTCATGAAGTCGGCAAATGTTGGCTCGGCAATACCCTGCGCTGCGCTGTTGTCCATCATAACGGCGCTACCATACCAATCGCCATGCAACACGCCATCAACCTTATCCTCGCCCACATTCAGCGAGAGCTGCGAGAATGAGGCGTTGGCATGTAGTGCACCCATCAAGAACTTAGCCTTGATACCCACATTCACATGATCGCCAATGCGGAACGATGTGCCGAGATATGCATCGAGGTATGCCAAGGCGCTAAGCTGCGCATTACCCATGTCGTAGACTCCATTACCGAGGGTCTTGATAGCACGGAAGAAGTCCTTAGAGAGGTTAAAGTCAGCGTTAAGATGCTGATTAATACCGAATGTCCAATACATCTTACCTGCATAGAAACCTACGCCAAGAATATTGAGGTTCTCACGAAGATTCATGCTTGTGGTCTCGGGAATGCGGCTTAGGAAGTCGTCAGCCGTAACCGAGCCATGGAGCGCCGAGACAAGCTGGCCATTGCGCTCAAAGATGAGGTTATCTACCGACAACCAGTTAGTACCCATGTTAAGACCAATACCCGAGATACCTGGCAAGGCGAGGTAGCCTCGTGTAGGTGCAAGGGCAGGGTTAAGCTCGTTACGGAAGTAGCTACCCTCCATGTGGTACGATGTGCGTGACTGCGCCATGACACTCTCAGAGATAAAGAGCGCCGCAACAGCTAATATTGAGCAAAGTATCTTTTTCATAGTTCCTTGATGCATTATTCGTTAGACTCCTCCTTAACAATGAAATCGTTGATGTCGATGGTGATGCCACCATCGATCTCGATCCAAAGCTTTACTGCGACATACTGCTCCTCACGTAGTGCCACGTCGGTCACAGCATCACTCTCTGCCGTAGCCTCGAACGTAGCCTTGTCGATAGCAGTAAGGTCGCTCACAACAATGCCGTTACCACTATCGGTGCCGAGCGCAAGGCGCAACGTGCTCACAGCAGGCGTAACGCCATCCTTCGAGCCATTGATACGGTCGAAGCCCTCCTCGAATGTAGCCTGAGCATCGCTCTTTGTGCCGTCGAGGTTGAAGAGCTCAGCCTTAGCCGAGAGTGCCAAAGGAGTGGTGTTAGTAACCTCGGCAACAAGCACCACATCGCCAACACGCACGTCGTAGCCAGCAAGCTGGGCAAAGATCTCGTTAAGGTTGCCCGCCTCGCCCGCATAGCTAATCGAGAGCTTGTCGTTGAGCGCAACAGGGATTGTCACGTTATAGTCGTAGTTGATCTCGAGCTTCTCAGGAACATACAATGTCTGACGCTTGCTGCCATCAACGCCGATTGTAAACTCGAAGTCGAACATTGATGGAAGCTCACCCTTTAGCTCCTCGTCGAAGTCCACCTCGACAAATACGCAGTCGTAGGCAGGCTTCTTAGCAGCAATAACCACCTTGTTCATGGCTGGCACCACCCTGCCATTCTCATATGTCGCAGGGTTAAGCGTAGCCCTAAGCTCAATCTCACGATTGCAATCATCGAAGAGCTTACCCTCGAGCTCGAGTGGAATAGAGAGAGGGTTCTCGACGTTGAGCGTGATTACAGGAGATATGCCCAAGCCACCAACCTCAAGGTCGATATCCTGGATATTTAGTGCGATAGGCTCCTCAGGCTTAAACACATAGCTATAATCAACCATACCGCTGATTGACTTTAGCGATAGATCAACCTCGCTGATACCCGTTCTAATCACCACTGTTGCATTATGCTCGAGCGATGATAGGGCGATGGTTGAGTCCTTAACAAAGCTTGCATCAACATCGAAGCCGAGCTCGAGTGATAGCGAGCCATTCTCGTCGGGCACAAGGCCTGTAGCGCCAAAGTCGAGGCGGTCGATAATAACCTCCACGCCCTCGCTGATGTCCGATATTGTTGCCTTGAGCACATGACGCTCCTCGTCGTACTCGTAGCCAGCATTAGGCAGAGCGTGCAAGATAAGGTAGTCGGGCATTGTAACCTCAACAAAGACCTTGTCGCCATTATCGCCGAGCCACTCGAGGCCATGTGCATAGAAGTTGATAACAGCGTCATTAGCAAGCTCAATGGCGTTGATAGCCTTAACCTCCTTAGGAAGGTTTGTCACGTTTATCTTTGTGAAGTTGGTTGGCGTGTACTCAAAAATCTTCTTATCGTCGTTCATCACAATCTCAGCATCGCCATACTCGAAGTCGGCATAAAGAGCGAAGCTTGGACGCTCGGCGAGGTTGAAGCTACCAGCCTTGGTAGCAATGTCGAAGGTTACGTCGCAGCTAAGCTCGATAGGGATGTCGAGCGAGTGGTTTGCAGTAAGCTGTGATGTGTTCTCCACGCTCTCGATATAGAGCACATACTCGAGGCGTTCAGTGCCATAGTCAATATCATAGACCTCGTTGTAGTCGTTACCCTCGCATACGAGGTTGTTGTTTGCGTCGAGCATTCTGAACTTACCACCCTGTAGGCCAAGCTCGATGTTCACCTTACCGCCGCCATTAACGCCTGCCAAGCCACCGAAGTCTACGACAAGACGAAGAGGTGCGCCACGATGACCTGCATCGACATCCTTGAAGGTGATTCTCTTGATGTTGTCCACCTGCTCAGGCACGCTAAACTGAAGATGCATGTCGTCGCCACTAAATCGCTTTGAGTAGCTACCCTGAAGCGAAGGAATCTGTGCAAGGAGTGCCTCGGGGAGTGTTCCTGTGCCAAGCCCGGCAAGGAGGTCAGTGTTTACCGCAATGTCGGCATCCTCGTCGATGACAACACCCGCCATGTCGAGGCTAAACGATGGGTAGTCTACCGAGAATGAGCTCTCGGTGCCAGGGATAGTGAACTTATTCTCGAAGTTCTCAATCTTGATGGTCTCGCCCACGCCCGAGTAGGTATAGGCATAGTTGCCCTCGGCATCCTTCTCCAAGCCCTCGATTTGGTTGTCGCCGAGCATATCGCCAAGTGTCATCTTCTCGAGACCTCCAACATATACCTTTGTCTTTCCCGAGATTAGAGTAACCTCGCCCGAAACCTCGTCGATGCGATAGTCACGATCAACACAGGCTGTTGTAGCAACAATCAACATAGCCGCAAATATGCGACATGCATACTTTTGTAGTTTCATATTGTTAAGATTTTTGTTTGTTCCGCAACGTGAAAATAGTGCTGAGTACAAAGGTAAATAATATTTTTAATATTATCCAGAAAAGTGCAATATTTTTTTTCAAGGAGGAGATGAGACAGCAGGGACGACAGAGAGAATAGGGAGAATAGGGTCAATAGGGGTGATAGGGTCGATGAGGCGAGGGTATCACAGCCCCACTATCCCTATCTTCCCTATTGAGGTAAGCGCTATCATCATTTATTAATTAGTAGTTAGTAAAGAGTAATTAGTAATAGAGAGAGCAGAGAAAACAGAGACTGCAGAGACAGCAGAGAAAAAGTCGATACCCGAGTTTCGTTGTCGTCCCTGCCGTCCCTGTCGTCCCTGCCGTCCCTAAAAAACTATTACTAATTCCTCATTACTCACTACATAAATTTGTTGTCAGAAGCCGTGAGATGTGGTACATCGAAAAAGTAATCACCCAGGGATAGTACACTTTAGTACAGCCCTAGGTGATTATCTTTTAGCGATGTGCCGCAGATTGCGGCTTATCACAACAAATTAAAATTACTTGTTGAGTTTTGCCCAAGTATCCTTGAGCGTCACAGTTCTGTTAAATACCAAGTGCTCAGGGGTAGACTCCTTATCTACATTGAAGTAGCCAATACGCTGGAACTGGAGGTAGTCGTAAGGCTTAGCCTCGGCGAGATACTTCTCCACGTAGCACTCTGTGAGCACCTTCAACGAATCCTCGTTGATCATCTGCTTCATAGCCTCCAACGCCTCACAGCCTGTCTCCTTGCGGATTGCTGCCATCTCGTCACGAGGGTTCTCCACCTTCCATAGGCGGTCATACAAGCGCACCTCAGCCTTGATGCAGTGGTCGCAGCTCACCCAATGGAGTGTGCCCTTAACCTTGCGGTTGCTACCTGGTAGGCCGGTCTTTGTATCAGGGTCATACTCAGCATATACGGTGGTGATGTTGCCATTCTCGTCCTTGTCGCAGCCTGTGCACTTCACGATATATGCATTCTTGAGGCGCACCTCCTGACCTGGGGTCATGCGGAAATACTTCTTTGGAGCATCCTCCATGAAGTCCTCACGCTCCATCCATAGCTCACGGCTAAACTCGATGGTGTGAGTGCCCGAGTTAGGATCCTCAGGGTTGTTGATAGCCTCGAACGACTCGACCTGACCCTCAGGGTAGTTTGTGATAACAAGCTTCACAGGGTCGATAACGGCGCTCACACGTGTAGCACGCTTGTTAAGGTCATCACGCACAGCGCTCTCGAGAAGTGCCATGTCGTTGAGTGCGTCGTATGTAGTGTAGCCAATCTTATCCACGAAGTTGCGGATAGACTCTGGCGAGTAGCCACGGCGACGGAAGCCACACAATGTTGGCATTCGTGGGTCGTCCCAGCCATTTACCAAGCCCTCCTTAACAAGGATAAGCAGGTTACGCTTGCTCATAAGCGTATAGTTGAGGTTGAGCTTGTTGAACTCATACTGACGAGGACGCTCGTCCGATGGATCAACACCCTCCTTAACCCAATCTACGAAGAGGTCGTAAAGTGGGCGGTGAGGCACAAACTCGAGGGTACACAACGAGTGGGTTACGCCCTCGAAGTAGTCGCTCTGGCCGTGTGCAAAGTCGTACATTGGGTATACCTTCCACTTGTCGCCTGTGCGGTGATGTGGGTGGTTTACAACACGATAGATGATTGGGTCACGGAAGTGCATGTTCGAGCTCGCCATGTCAATCTTGGCACGAAGCACCATCTTACCCTCCTCAATCTCGCCACGTGTCATCTGCATGAAGAGGTCGAGGTTCTCCTCTATAGGACGGTTGCGGAATGGGCTCTCGGTACCTGCCTGAGTAGGTGTGCCCTTCTGCGCCGCAATCTCCTCGGATGTCTGCTCGTCGATATAAGCCTTGCCCTGCTTGATTAGGCGAATAGCGAAATCCCACAACTGCTGGAAGTAGTCCGAAGCGTAGTACTCCTCACCCCACTCGAAGCCGAGCCACTTGATATCCTCCTTAATAGCCTCAACATACTCAACATCCTCCTTTGTAGGGTTTGTATCGTCGAAGCGTAGGTTACACACTCCGCCATAGCGCTTTGCTACGCCGAAGTCCATGCAGATAGCCTTGGCATGGCCAATATGGAGATAGCCGTTAGGCTCGGGCGGGAAGCGAGTCTGCACACGTGTCTTACCCTTGGCAATCGCCTCCTCGATAATCTCTTCCACGAAGTTCAACGACTTCTCCTTTACTTCTACATTTTCTACTGTCATAACTATATAGTTTTCAATTATTTATCTTTCTACAGACACAACTCATAGCAGTTGTCGTGCGCCACTCTGCGCCAACATATGCCTATGCCACAAAAACAAATCACTGCAAAAATACCAAAAATATTTTATATTTTCGTACATTTGTCGCCGAAATAATAAAAAAACTTAATATCTGCATTTCACAGATGAGAAAACTACTAAACGAGGAGCTTGGTCGTCCAACGCTCGAGGAGTATGCAAAACAGGAGAAACTACCCGTAGTGGTGGTCTTAGATAATGTGCGCTCGGCGCAGAACGTAGGCTCATTCTTTCGCACTGCCGATGCCTTTGGTATTGAGCACGTTGCGCTATGCGGAATTAGCTGCACACCCCCTAACCGAGAGATACACAAAACGGCACTCGGTGCAGAGCTAAGCGTGGCATGGTCATACTACCCCACAACCCTCGAGTGTGTCGAGAAGCTACGAAAGGAGGGCTACCGCATCTTGGCTATCGAGCAGATCGAAAATTCGACCATGCTCAACACCTTTGTGGCAGAGCCTAACACCAAGTATGCCCTCGTTTTTGGCAACGAGGTTGAGGGCGTAGACCAGACTATTGCCGATGTTGTTGATGGCGCTATCGAGATTCCACAGGTGGGCATCAAGCACTCACTAAATGTCTCTGTGTCAGCAGGCATCCTCATGTGGGAAATGTTCCGACAGATAGGCAAGTAATAACGAACTACGGCAAACTACGACTAAATAAATAAGTGTTGCAAAAGAATTATTTTAGAGTAAAATTTTGCACATTTGAAAATAAGTTGTATATTTGCACCGCTCTTTTACAAAAAAGATGGTTTAAGGAGGGTTGGGTGAGTGGCTTAAACCAGCAGTTTGCTAAACTGCCGATATCGTAAGGTATCCGCTGGTTCGAATCCAGTGCCCTCCGCTTTTTGAGCAAAATTTCAGACGACCAAATGGTCGTCTTTTTTTGTTGTGTGATAGAGATTAGTGCAAGCTCTACCCTACCACACAACAAAAAAAATCGCAAGCGATGATGAAATTTTGCGCGTTGCCACTGACTCTCACTTAAGGCTGGTTGCGGGGATAGGAGAACGATTTATTGCTCGACCTAAAGGTCTGCGCTTTTTCATTTGTATCCCCGCTAGTTTGGGCGTAAACGCCCTGCACTTCGAATCCAGTGCCCTCCGCATCAAGCGTAATGTAATGCAAGACTCGCAGTTGCGAGTCTTTTTTTGTTATTAGCGTATGCATGTTTACTTGCAATACGCTAATAGCAAGAAAAACACTAACATAGTGGTGCATTACATTACGCTTGCTAATTATGGTAAAACTGGATGGGCGAGCGTAGCGATGCCAATCCTGCCCTCCGCAAATAGAGCAAAATTTCAGACGACCAAATGGTCGTCTTTTTTTTGTTTATGACGCTGAGATAGTTTAGGGAGATGCTGTCTTGATAGGGTCGATGGGGAGAGATGGGACGAATGAGACAAATGGGACGAATGGGACGAATGGGAAATTCCCCATCAAGCGAAGCGCCCCCATCTATCCCATCAAGCGAAGCGTTACCCATCAAGCGTTAGCGATCCTATTTATCCCAGCCCCTGCCCAACTCAATCAGCGCACTAATTTGTTGTTAGAAGGGGTTAGATTTGGCTTATCGCAAAAGTGAGCACCCGAGGATAGTACAAGTAGTACAGCCTCGGGTGCTCAACTTTTTGGGATAGGTCAAAGATGACCCCTTATCACAACAAATTCAAAAGAGAGGCCATCAACACTCCGAAGTGATTGCCGAGAGCATAGCCCACAATACCTGCGCCGAGGCCGACGATAAGGACACTCTTGTTCTTCATGGCAACGACCATCATGGGCACGAAGGGAGGTGAGTTGATGAATGCCACCGACGAGGCGACCATAGCATCGGCACCAACACGCATGATGCGGCAGAAGATGGCGTGCAGAAGCGTTGAGCCAAAGACCGCAATGCAGAGGAAGATAATCTGATTTACGCCCTCCGAGAGGTCGAGCTTCGAGAAGTCGGCCATAGATGCCATGGCTATACTAAATATATATATAAGGTACATGCCTATGTCGAAGCTACGTTTTAGGTTGCGTATAGGCTTAAAAAATGAGCACACCACACCCAGCGTGCTGAGCACAAGGATAAATATCACCATAAACCACTCCTTGGCAAAGGGAATGGTGCTTGCTGCCGAGAGCGCCACGAGAAGGAGTGTCACGCCAACAATCTTGCCGAGCTCACGCATGCCCTCCTTGGTCCAAAGACCCTCGTAGGGGTTACGGTTATGCTCCTCGATCTGCTGTTCGAGCTCGGCACGCTCCTCTGCCGAGAGCCTCATGTTTGCCTTCTCGCCATAGAGCCTGCGGAATAGCTTGTAGCCCACCGACACCAAGAACACGAGGTAGAGGAACGAGATGACAATATCGTATGAGCACATGATGACATATGCCTGCTCCTCGACCCTAAATATCGACTGCAAGGCTGCGGCGTTAAGCATGCCTCCCGTATACATTCCCGACATTATACCACCAATCTCGGCACCCTCGGAGATATGCTTACCGAAGAAGATATAGCCGATGACAATAGCCAAAAACACCGATAGGAAGCCACTTATGCAGACCTTCAGCTGGAGGCTCGCCTCGCTAAGCGTGAAGCGGCATGCAAAGAGCATCATGGGGATTGCGAGGGGTATTGTGGCACTTGTGGCTATCTCCTGCACGAGGGGCATATGCTCTGGTTTCCAACCAATATTACCGATGAGGATACCCAAGCCGTAGAGCACCATGATAGGGCCAAGTTTATTAAGCAGCGACACACGCTGACAGAGCCACAAAACGAGGGCTGGCGCGAGGCAAAATATAAGAGTTAGTAGTGCGGAATTAACTATTTCCATGACGTTATTTAGATAATTGTTTACAAAGATAGTGCTTTTGTTTTAAAGTTATTCTCTCGCTGGTCATTCTCTTAGCATCGCACGCAAAGAATAAGTATTTGTACTTAAAATATATTATTTTGTCCACAAAAGAAGATTTTTTTAATATAAATTGCCTATATTTGTGAATTGAAGTTCTTTTCAACTCTTAGAGAGTTGTTGTTTCGAACGACTCTTGTGCAGTAAAAACTAACCCAACATACCCCGACGATGGGGTGCGAAAATTTATTTTATGAAGGAGATTTTGATTGGCCTTAAGAACTTTGGCGAGATCGACCTTGGTTCGGGCGAGATGTTTTTGGTGAACATCATTCTTGCATTTGTAATGTTTGGCGTGGCGCTCGGCATTAGGGTTGAGACATTCAAAGATGTGTTTAAGAATCCTAAGTCTGTTATCACAGGTCTTTTGTTGCAGTGGATAGGTCTTCCTTTGGCAACATTCCTACTTGTTCTTCTGCTCAACCCTGTGATTACGCCTATCGTTGCTATCGGCATGCTACTCGTTGCATCGTGCCCTGGTGGCAACATCTCAAACTTTATGTCGTCGCTTGCTAAGGGTAACATCGAGCTATCGGTGTCGATGACAGCGATATCTACCATCGCATCGCCCTTTGTTACACCATTCAACTTCTGGTTGTGGGGCACACTCTATTGCAAGTATGCATCGGTGCACAACGACATTCCTACACTCGAGATTCCATTCCCCGAGATGCTTCAGCAGATTGTCATCTTGTTGGGTATTCCGATTATCCTCGGTATTCTCGTGTCACGCTACCTTCCAAAGTTAGCTAAGGCCCTCGAGAAGCCAGCACAGATCCTCTCGCTCATATTGTTCATGGGCATGGTGGCTGTGTCGCTCACACAGGTGCTCAGCGGCCTTGAGGTTAAGTGGGAGGTATACTTGGCTATCCTCACTGTGCTCTTGTTGGTTGTTATCCACAACGCTACGGTGCTCGGCACAGGCTTCTTAGTGGGTAAGTTGGTGAAGGCCCCAGAGCGTGACCTACGCTCACTAACCATCGAGACAGGTATTCAGAACTCGGGCCTCGGCCTTGCGCTCTTGTTCAACAGCCGCATCTTCGATCCTAACATCTGGACCGACATGACAGGCATGGTGCTTATCGCTGCCCTTTGGGGTATTTGGCACATCGTATCGGGTCTTACCGTGGCATCGATCTTCAAGCGCAGAAAGCTCGAATAGGGTTCTTAAAAACATTGGCAGATTATGGCAAAGCGTACTAAGAAGATACAGGACTACGACTTTTTTTATAGCTTTTTGCGATACTACACCGACCTTGTACTAAAGCTATCATACCGCACAATCAAGTATGTAGGTCGTGAGCGCATACCTCAAGATGGTGCTGTGATATATGCACCCAACCACACCAACGCCCTAATGGATGCGATGGTAATTCTTGCGCTCGACCGCAAACCAAAGGTCTATGTGGCACGTGCCGACATCTTCCGCAACCCTAAGCTTGCCAAGATATTGACCTTCCTCAAGATCATGCCTATCATGCGCATGCGTGACGGCATCGACGAGGTGCGCAAGAACAACGAGACAATAGAGAAGGCGGTAGACGTATTGCGTGACAGAGTGCCCTTCTGCATCTTCCCTGAGGGCACACACCAGGCGAAATACTCGACACTACCACTCTCTAAGGGCATCTTCCGCATCGCCCTTCAGGCGCAGGAGCTCATGCCCGACATGCCTCTATACATCGTTCCCGTGGGTCTTCGCTACGGCAACTTCTTCCGCTTCCGCTCAACAGCACGTGTTGCCATTGGCGACCCTATCAACGTAGGTAACGTGGTGGCAGAGCACTCAGACCTAAGCCATGCCGAGCTAATCAACCTGATGAAGGAGCAGCTCGACGAGAGAATGAAGGAGGCGATATTCTACATTCCTAACGACGAGAACTACGACGCTAAGTACGACATATGTGCCGCTGTGGTGCGTACCCAGGTGCGCAAGCTGCGTGAGAACAACCGCAAGCTACGTGGCCTTGATGCCCACTTCGAGGCAAACAACAGAACACTCGAGCGCATAGCAGAAATTGAGCAGAACGATAAGGCAACCTACGACGAGCTTATCGAGCTTGGCAACAAGGCATCGGCACTACGCAAGGCGGAGCGCATCAGCGTATCGTCGGTATTTGTGCGCCACCACACCATAGTGCGCATACTTCGCCGTCTGCTATTTATCGTGTCGCTACCCTACACCATTCCAGCGTCGATACTCTCGCTGCCAATGACATTTACGTGTAAGGCAATATTCAAGAAGCTGAAGGACTACGCCTTCCGCAACTCGGTGCGCTACTTCATCAACCTTATCATGTGGCCTATACTCATGATAATATACTCTGCACTAGCATACGCCTTCCTACCATGGCAGTGGGCACTACCACTAACCCTTGCGATACTCCCTGCGCCAATCATTGCGCACGAGATCTACCGCTTAGTGCGTATCCTACGCTCCGACATCAAGCTCCACCTAAATAAGGAGCTACGTGGCTACTACGCACGCATTCAGCAGCTAATATTTAACCAATAGTTTAGATATGAGACTACGACTTATCGCTATTATGGCGTTGGTGGCGCTATGTCTACCAACACTATCGGCTCAGGTTGTAACAAACGATGAGCCCGCAAAGGAGACAAAAAAGAAGAAGGAGGTACAATACAACGAGAACGGCGAGATTATCAAGACCGGCTACAACTTCGGCCCTCTGCCTGCCGTGGCCTTCGACGCAGATAAGGGCTTCCAGCTCGGTGCTCTTCTTAACATCTACGACTTTGGCGATGGCTCTACATATCCTAACCCTCGCCAGCACTGGTACTTCGAGGCATCGTTCTTCACCAAGGGCTCACAGCTCTTTGTAGTGTCGTACGACAACAAGACGCTTATCCCTGGCGTGCGCTGGTCGTCAGCCGTGACGCTCACCAACGACAAGGCGATGGACTTCTACGGCTTCAACGGCTACCGTGCACACTACAACCACGAGGCAGTGGCATTTGGCAAGGATAAGCAGAACACTGAGAACTTCATCTACACGCCTAAGTATCGCATCAACCGCATCGCCCTACTCGCCAAGACCGACTTTGTGGGTAACATCTGGAATAAGAAGTTATTCTGGGAGGCGGGCTACCACTTCAGCTACTTCAAGCAGGGCTACGACAACAAGCAGGCGCTCAACTTCGACAAGATCAACAAAAACAAGGAGGAGTACAAAAAGTTCCCAACCGACCCGACAGCTGCAAACTTCGAGGAGCCCATATTTGACCTATATCGCAAGTGGGGCATAATCTCTGAGGAGGAGGCATGGGGCGGCATCAACTCTACCGTGCGCCTCGGCCTGTTGTACGACACACGCGACAAGGAGGGTGCTCCAACACGTGGCATATGGGCAGAGGGTCACCTCATGCTCGCACCTAAGTGGCTCGGCACAACAAACCCATACTACCGCTACTCGCTAACATTCCGCCACTATGTGCCTATCGTTAAGAACGACATCCTAACATTCGCTTACCGCCTGAACTATGAGGGCACGTTTGGCAACAAGGCACCATACTACGTATTGCCATACATCACCACCGTAGGTCAGTCATACGACCGTGACGGCATGGGTGGCTACCGCACAATACGTGGCATCATGCGCAACCGTGTGCAGGGCCTCGACATGGCATCGTACAACGTAGAACTACGCTGGCGATTTGTGAATTTCAAGCTATGGAATCAGAATATCGCCTTCGGACTTAACGTATTTAGCGACGGTACGATGGTGACCAAGGAGTACGACATGAGCTTCAAGGGCGACGAGCAGTATCGCAAGTCGTACGACGAGTATATGGCGCAGGGTGCAGCAGCCGACCGCCCACACATCAGCGTTGGTGGTGGCTTGCGCTTCATCATGAATCAGAACTTCATCGTGGCATTCGAGTATGGCTTGCCTGTGAGCAAGTTCAGCAAGAACCCTGTGATAAAGAATCAGGATGGCAATGGTGCTTTCTATATTAACACCGGCTTCCTCTTCTAATTTGTTGTGATAAGGGGTCGATTGCGGCCCCTAACAAAAAATCCCGACAATGAGCAGTACTTCAAGTACAGCCCATCGTCGGGATTTTTGCCGAGTGTAGCACTCGGCACCCTTCTAACAACAAATTTAGTGCGCTTAGTGATGGGGGGCAGGGGCAAAGCGAGAGTGAATGTAGGGAAATTAGGGAGTATAGTGAATTTAGGGATAGTTTGTGATGATAGCGCTCCTCCCTAAACTCCTTAAACTCTCTAAACTCCCTATCCTTGCGCTAATTACAGGGGCAGAAGGGGCAGAAAAGGGTCACAAGAGGATTATGACCCTTTAT
>JAFZEX010000011.1 GCA_017560425.1 Alistipes sp. | reverse complement strand
TGAGAAGAAGCAGGAGTTGTTTGGCCAGTACGGCAAGTCTACAACCGACACAGGCTCACCCGAGAGCCAGATCGCGTTATTCACCTACCGTATCAACCACCTTACCGAGCACATGAAGAGCAACCGTCACGACTACGGTACGCAGCGTTCTTTGTTGCGTCTTGTAGGTAAGCGTCGTAAGTTGCTTATGTACTTGAAGGAGGTTGATATCGAGCGTTACCGCGCAATTATCAAGACTCTTAACCTCCGTAAGTAAGAGTGTGCAGAAAATGAAGGCAATGCTTCGGTGTTGCCTTCATTTACGTGGAAACAAATTTGATGTTTATATATTGACGTTTTTTTAAGAGGTTTTTTAAAAAATTATGGAAGCTAACAAGTTGTACAATGCTGTACAGAAGACAATCACTTTGGCTGATGGTCGTGAGATTATGATTGAGACCGGTAAGCTTGCAAAGCAGGCAGATGGCTCGGTGGTTGTTCGTATGGGCGACACAATGCTTTTGGGTACTGTTGTTGCCGCTAAAGATGCAAAAGAGGGAACCGATTTCATGCCCTTGCAGGTAGAGTATAAGGAGAAGTATGCCTCATGTGGCCGCTTCCCTGGTGGCTTTATGAAGCGTGAGGGTAAGGCTGGTGATTCAGAGATTTTGGTTGCACGTCTTATCGACCGTGCGTTGCGTCCACTTTTCCCTGCTGATTACCACGCTGAGGTTTTTGTTACTGTAAATCTTATTTCGGCTGAGAAGGATATTCAGCCTGATGCATTGGCTGGTTTGGCTGCATCAGCTGCTTTGGCCGTATCAGATATTCCATTTGGTGGCCCTATCTCTGAGGTACGTGTAGCACGTATCGGTGGCGAGTATGTCATCAACCCAGGCTTCGAGGCTATGAAGAGTGCTGATCTCGACATCATGGTTGGTGGTACTATCGACAACATCTTGATGGTTGAGGGTGAGATGAACGAGGTGTCTGAGGAGGTTATGCTCGGCGCTATTATGTTCGCTCACGAGGAGATTAAGAAGCACTGCGCTGTTCAGATCGAGCTTATGAAGGAGCTTGGCAAGGACGTTAAGCGTGAGTACTGCCACGAGACTAACGACGAGGAGCTTCGCCAGACAATTATCACTGAGCTCTACGATAAGGCATATGCTATCGCTACAAGCGGTACTATGAAACACGAGCGTGCTGAGGCATTCGATGCTTTGGAGGCTGAGTTCGCTTCACGCTTCACTGAGGAGGAGCTCGAGGAGAAGGCTCCACTTATCCACAAGTACTTCCACGACGATGTTCAGAAGAAGGCTATGCGTAACATGATCCTCGATGAGGGTAAGCGTCTTGATGGCCGTCGCACTGACGAGATTCGTCCTATCTGGTGCGAGATCGACTACTTGCCATGTGCTCATGGTTCAGCAATCTTCACACGTGGTGAGACTCAGTCATTGACAACCGTAACTCTCGGTACTAAGCTCGACGAGAAGCAGAAGGACGAGGTTTTGGTTCAGGGTAGCGAGCAGTTCGTGTTGCACTATAACTTCCCTCCATTCTCTACAGGCGAGGCACGTCCTGCACGTGGTTTGAGCCGTCGTGAGATTGGTCACGGTCACTTGGCTTGGCGTGCGTTGAAGCCTATGGTGCCTGTTGGCGAGGAGAATCCTTACGCAGTACGTGTAGTATCTGATATTCTCGAGTCTAACGGTTCATCATCTATGGCTACTGTATGTGCTGGTACTTTGGCACTTATGGACGCTGGTGTTAAGCTTCGCAAGCCAGTATCAGGTATCGCAATGGGTCTTATCTCTGACTCTGCAACAGGTCGTTGGGCTGTGTTGTCTGATATCCTTGGCGACGAGGATCACTTGGGCGATATGGACTTCAAGGTTACAGGTACACGTGATGGTATCACAGCAACACAGATGGATATCAAGGTTGATGGTCTTTCATACGAGGTTTTGGCAAAGGCTTTGGAGCAGGCTCGTCAGGGTCGTCTTCACATCCTTAACAAGATGGTTGAGACTATCTCTGAGCCACGTGAGGACTACAAACCATTTGTTCCACGTATCGTTCAGATTGCTATTCCACAGGAGTTCATCGGTGCTGTTATCGGCCCTGGTGGTAAGGTTATCCAGGAGATTCAGAAGACTACCGGCACAACTATCACTATCACTGAGGTTGATGAGAAGGGTATCGTTGATATCTTCGGTCAGAACAAGGAGTCTTTGGACGCTGCTTTGGCACGTGTTAAGGGCATCGTTGCTGTTCCTGAGATTGGCGAGACCTACAACGGTAAGATTCGTTCTATCGTAGACTTCGGTGCTTTCGTTGAGATTCTTCCAGGTAAGGACGCTTTGCTCCACATCTCTGAGATCGACTACAAGCGTTTCGAGACTATGGAGGAGACAGGTCTTAAGGAGGGCGATATGATCGAGGTTAAGCTTATTGCTAAGGACGCAAAGACCGGCAAGCTTAAGCTCTCTCGCAAGGCGTTGCTTCCACAGCCTGAGGGTTGGGTAGAGCGTGAGCCACGTGAGCGCAAGCCACGTGAGCAGAAGGATGGTGGTGACAAGCGTAACAACCACCGTGGTCCACGCCGTGAGCAGCGATAAAGTGCTAAACGTTCCGTACTATATATAATAATATGTAGTGCGGAGCGTTTATATAAACGAGTAAACAGAAACTATTAATATTTATTTTATTTGACGTCTATGAAGAATCTTTTCAAGATGAGCCTTGTGCTCACCATGGCAGTTGTGCTTTTCTCAAGCTGTAACTGCTTTAAGAAGATGGCTAAGAACCGTGATGATGTGCAGCTTATTTGCACACCTGAGGTGTTGGTTCTTAACAATGGTAAGGTTGACGCCGACATCAAGGTAACTTTCCCAGTTAAGTATTACGATGCTAAGGCTGTAGTTAAGGTTACTCCTGTTATCATATTCGAGGGTGGCGAGGTAGCTGGCACAACTCAGTATTTCCAGGGTACTAAGGTTGATGACAACTACACTGTTATCGACAAGGCAAATGGTGGCGAGTACACTATGCACGTATCTTTCCCTTACGACGAGCGCATGGCATGCAGCCAGCTTCAGCTTCGTGCTGAGATCAAGTGCCCAGGTGGTAAGTGCAAGGAGTTCACTTTGGTAAACCTTAACGATGGTGCTATTCCTACTAAGGAGCAGGCAGCAGTTTTGGCTGCAGGTGGCGCTGAGGCTGACGCTTTGAAGCGTGAGTTCGGCTTGACTATCGCTCAGGGTGTTAATACTTTGCAGCGTGACCTTAACTATGCTACTGCAATGCAGAACATGGCTTCTGGCTACCAGAATGTTATTACTGTTGAGACTAAGGCAAGCTACATGTACGCTATCAACTCTTCAACATTGTCTTCTAAGGCTTCTTCTACTGAGGAGATCAAGGCTTTCCAGCAGAACGCAGTAGATCAGAAGGATAACGACCGTGTAAAGCAGAACATCTACGTTAAGGGTTATGCTTCACCAGATGGTCCTGAGAAGTTCAACGACAAGCTCTCTGCTGCTCGTAGCGAGTCAGGTAAGAAGGCTGCTGAGAAGCTTCTTAAGGAGGTAGGCCTCGAGCTCGACGCTGCATCTTATGGCGAGGACTGGGAGGGCTTTGCTGAGTTGGTTGCTGCATCAGATATGGAGGACAAGGAGGTTATCCTCTCTGTATTGCGTAGCTACGACTCTTCTACCGACCGTGAGATTCAGATCAAGAATATGTCACAGGTTTACGACACTTTGAAGAACGACATCCTTCCACAGCTTCGTCGTGCTCAGCTTATCAACAGCTCAGACGTTACAGGTAAGACTGACGAGGAGATGATTGCTCTTGTTCGTGAGGGTAAGTTCAACGAGCTCGACGAGAAGGAGATGCTTTACATCGCTTCTACAGGCAAGCTCTCTTCAGAGGAGACTATCGTAGTGTTGGAGGCTGCTGCTAATGAGTACAAGAGCGCTGCTGCTTACAACAACCTTGGTGTAGCTTATGCTGCTGCTGGTGATGGTGAGAAGGCTGCTGATGCTTTTGCTAAGGCTGTAACTGCTGGCGGCAAGGCTTCACAGATCAACAATAACCTTGCTCTTGTAAACCTTATGAACGGCGACACTGAGGCTGCTAAGACTTATGTGAATGGTGCTTCTAAGGAGACTAAGGCTTTGGCTGCTGCTGCTGAGGGTAACTACGCTCAGGCTCAGTCACAGCTCGATGGCTACAACGCTGCTATTGCTGCTACAATGAACGCAGACTATACAGCTGCTAAGCAGGCTATCGCTAACGATAAGAGCGCTAAGGCTGACTACCTTCGTGCTATCATCGCTACAAAGCAGGGTGATATGAACGCAGCAACTGCTGAGCTTAAGTCAGCTATCGCAAAGGATCCAGCTTATGCTGAGCGTGCTAAGAAGGATGTTAATTTGCGTCAGTATATTGGCAACGAGATCCAGCTATAATAATTTGTTGTGATAAGCCGCAATCTGCGGAACATCGCTAAAAGATAATCACCCAGGGCTGTACTAAAGTGTACTATCCCTGGGTGATTACTTTTTCGATGTACCACATCTCGCGGCTTCTAACAACAAATTCTTTCTTGTGATAAGTCATCATCTACTGCCGCTAACGAATTATCTTAGCAATGGGTGGTATCATTAGTACAGCCCATCGCCTCGAAATTCGCCGAGCGTTGTGCCTGATGCCTTCTAACAAGAAATAGTGCACTTAGTGATGGGGTAGAGGCAAATGGAAGAGAGAGAATATAGGGAAATTAGGGAGTATAGTGAATTTAGGGAGAGTTTGTGCTTTGCGAATAAATGATGATAGCGCTCTCCCTAAACTCTCTAAGCTCCTTAAATTCTCTAAGCTCACTATCTTTGCGCTAATTACGGGGGCAGAGGCAAAGGGTAGATGGGAGCGCTAAAGCTCGATGGGTAACGCTTCGCTTGATGGGAATTACCACTTCTCATTTGTCCCATTGTCCCCATCTCTCCCATTTTTGCTTATTTGCGTCTACTTTGCTAAATTTAAGCAAAAAACATAGCTCTTTTATGTGCATTTGAAAAAAATATATTATCTTCGCATTGTAAAATTGTGTCTATAGTAGATGTGCTATTATTAGTCTTCTATTGTGGTCATGTTTGACGAGCTGAAACAACATTTATTTTTTATAACTAATTATCAAAATTATGAAGAAGTTTTTTTCTATGATGGCAGTTTTGGCTGCTATGTTTGCTTTCGCTTCTTGTGAGCCTACTCCAGGTCCAGAGCCAGAGCCACAGCCAGGCGAGACTAAGCTTGCAACTCCTGAGTTGTCAGTAACTAAGACTGCAACCAGCTTTACTCTAACTTGGAACCCTGTAACAGGTGCTGAGCAGTACCTCGTTAATATGGGTGGTAAGAACTACAACACTGCTGAGTGCGAGTACACTTTCGACAACCTTAACGCAGGTGAGTACACTGTACGTGTTCAGGCTAAGGGTACTGGCTACGAGACATCTGACGCTGCTAAGGTGGTAGTTGAGATCACTGGTCCAACTGAGGTTGATTGGTTTGAGCAGACTCTTTCTAAGATCACTGAGCCTGTCGAGGTAGAGGATGGCTACGGCAGCACTTACTTCGTAAACAGCTACGATGGTTTCTTGTATTCATGGAAGGGTACTGGCGTTGTGTCTATCGAGGCAGGTATCTTCGCTACTGAGCAGATCGCTGGTATGAACGCAAACGATCTTAAGCAGTACTTGAGCGCTGCAAGCGCTGACATCGTTTCTAAGGTAAACACTGCTGAGGGTTACGAGGGCGTTATCACAGGCTGTACAGGTAGCACAAGCTACACTGTAGTTTTCTTGGTTAAGAATGAGGCTGGTCTTGAGTTCTTTAACAAGGGAGAGATCACAACTGACGTAGCAGTAGCTACTGAGGAGGCTAAGGCTTGGTTCGGTGAGTGGACTTGCTCAACTGATCAGATCTTCACTTTCCAGAACGGTAAGTCAATCAAGGATTGCTTCTCTAACAAGACTGTAGAGCACACTCTTACTATCGTTCAGTACGAGGGTTACACTGATCGTTTGCTCGTTGATGGCTTCAGCGCTATTGGTGCTAACACACCTGCTATCGGTTACCTCTACGAGGGTCAGAACGGCGAGAACGTTCTTGCTCTTATGAACGAGGGTATGGTCGGCTACAACAATGGCTACTACGATATGTGGGTATCTTGCGGTGAGTTCGCTGACGGTTCTTACAACTTCATGTTGGGTGAGTTCCCAGTACACTACCTTATCATGAACGCTGATGGCACTGTTGATTCTGAGAGCCTCATGCCATCTATCACATACAACCAGCAGGGCGACACTTATGCTCCTAAGGCATTCGGTATGTGTGCATATGACGGCGGTAGCAATATCTCATTCTACCAGGATGAGAACGAGAATATCTTCCCATTCTACGCTGGTACAATGAAGAACCTTGCTAAGAAGTCTGCTACTCCTTCAATGGCTAACGTGCGTTCTATGAAGACTCGTTCACTTAGCTCATTCATCGCTACTTCAATGGTTTACAGCCTATAATTTATAGGCTCCCTTGAGGAGCTAAACACCAAAGAGCCTGCCCAAGAAATAGGGTAGGCTCTTTTTTTTGGGTGGTTTTGTGATAAAAATTGTTAAGATAGTTGCAATATTTGTTAAAAAACTCTATATTTGTAATTGCAAAAAAGTGTGACTATGGACTACATCAAGGAACTAGAAAACTATGCACCTGCACATACCGAGGCGCAGGTAGGTAAAGAGGTGGCTAAAATCAAGGTCGCCGCTAACCGTAATGGAAATGTTGATGTCTACAAATTCTGCTATTCGGCAATCGACCTCACAACATTGTCATGTACCGATTCGCACGAGTCAGTACGTGCCTTTGCTCGTAAGGCTGTTGAGTTCACGCAGAAGTACCCCAACATTCCTAATGTTGCCTCAATATGTGTATACCCTCCATTTGTCGAGGACGTAGGCCTTGAGGTCGATGGCACACCTATGCGCATCACATCTGTTGCTGGTGCCTTCCCTGCGTCGCAGAGCTTCATCGAGGTTAAGGCGTTGGAGGTGGCTATGGCTATCGAGAATGGTGCCGACGAGATCGACATCGTGCTCAACCCTGGTCTTATCATCTCAAACCACATCGACGAGGCAGCAAGCGAGGTAGAGCTCTTGTGCAACGAGGCTAAGGATGTAGTGCTTAAGGTCATCATTGAGTCAGGTGCGTTGAAGACTCCTGAGCTTATCCGCCGTGCATCACTCGTGTCTATGTTCGCTGGTGCCGACTTCATCAAGACCTCTACAGGTAAGATTGACGTAGCGGCAACTCCTGAGGCTGCCTTCGTTATGTGTCACGCTATTAAGGATTACTATCAGAAGACCGGCCGTAAGGTGGGCTTCAAGGCTGCAGGTGGTGTTAAGACCCCTGAGGATGCAGCGCTTTACTATACCATCGTCGAGGAGGTTCTTGGCAAGGAGTGGCTCACAACCGACCTCTTCCGTATCGGTGCTTCGTCAGCAGCTAATAATCTTATCTCGGCAATTGTAGACAAGCCAACAAAGTATTTTTAATTTGTGGTGATAAGGGCGCATCTGCGACCTATCCTAATAAGTAAAACACCCCGGGCTGTACGTCTTGTACTATCCCGGGGTGTTCTCTTTTGCTATAAGTCACATCTGCAACCCTTCTAACAGCAAATTCATCTTGCTAATTTATGTGGACACGTCTGGTGACTTCGATAGATGTGGGGTAGTGACATAAAACATAAAAGGCGACCTTTTGGTCGCCTTTTATATTAGCTCTTGCGAACTAATAAAAATTACTTCTGAGCGAAGAATGCCTTAATCTCATCCTCCTCCAAGATGTTCTGAGTCTGGAAAACGTAAGCACCAGTCTTCTCTGACTTAACCATCTTGATACACTTAGTGTACTTCTTAGTAGTACCAGTCTTAAGTGTTGCAACTACTTTCTTTGCCATACTTTAACTCCTTGTTAAAATTACTTAATCTCACGGTGTAGAGTTACTCGCTTCAAGTATGGATTGTACTTCTTACGCTCCAAACGGTCAGGAGTATTCTTCTTGTTCTTAGTGGTGACGTAACGTGACATTCCTGCAACGCCGCTCTCCTTCTGCTCAGTGCACTCGAGGATCACCTGTACTCTGTTACCTTTCTTTGCCATTTTCTGTTACTTGTTTTTAGTAAACCTTCTTTGCAGCCTTAGCCTCACGAAGTGCAGCAGTAAGACCCTTCTTGTTAATTGTTTTGATGCCAGCAGCTGAAACCTTCAAAGTGATCCAGCGGCCCTCCTCCTCCGACCAGAAGCGCTTTGTTCTCAAGTTTGGAGAGAACTTACGCTTTGTGCGGATGTGCGAGTGAGAAACATTGTTACCCACCATCGCTACCTTACCGGTAATTTCACAAACTTTCATCTATCTTAATTTTTAACTTATCAACCAACGTGGCTGAAAAGCGCACAAAGATAATCAATTTTTGTCAATCCACAAATATTCAGCACCTTTATTATGAAATAATAATAAATTATTTTACTTTCTATCGCCCGACAACATGGCGAAAACTGTAATTTTAACATTTTTCATAAAAAATCACCCAAAAGTTTTGGAGATAAGAAAAAAGTGTGTATATTTGCACACCGATTTGGAAAACAAATCAAATGGTGGATGTAGCTCAGTCGGTTAGAGTAGAGGATTGTGGTTCCTAAGGTCGTGGGTTCGAATCCCATCTTCCACCCAAACACACGAAGCAAGAAGATGTCGAAAGACATCTTTTTGTTTTTTATGCCCATAGGCAAACTTGTTTGCAGCTATGGGTATAAAGGACAAAGGCTACTGCTATGCAGTTCTTGCTTCGTTGTTTGCAAGTGCCCCTGCGGCGAGCAGTAGGGATGGGCGTTAAGCTGCACAACTTGCTTGTGCAGTAGCCAATCACATCTTTAATAATTAATTTCACCTATTACTTGATTGTCACCACAGGTATCTCGTCCCAATGTGTGGTGTAGCGGGGTGAGCGGTGCTCGCTCGATGATAGCAGACGGCTCATGCCCTCCGATGCTATAACCACATTCTTTCCGTCGTGCTTGCCATTTATCGAGTCCATGGCACGCATGAGGCGCTCGTGTTGTGCCTGCTTCTCTGCATCGAACATCGAGTGGGGTGTGGCTTCACGTGGCTGTATGCCCGAGGCGATAACCCCCGCCTTCTTATATCCGCAACCTGGCACAAATATCTCGGCGAGAGCCTCACGGGCGCTGCGCACAATATGCAGAGTGCTATTCGTGGGCTCGGGGAACGAGAGCTTGATGTTGCCATACTGCTGTGGCTCGTCGTCACGAAAGCGGTTGGTGGCAGCAAACACCGTGAGCTCGGAGCATAGGCTGCCCTCCGAACGTAGCTTCTCGGCGGTCATCGATGCAAATTTAGCAACCTGCGTAGCCAGAAGTTTCAGGTCGTAGATCTCGTGCGAGAAGCTGCGAGAGTTGCATATCGACTGCTTGCTGCGTGGCTGGTGCTCGAAGCCTATTGAGGGTATGCCATGAAGCTCTCGCCATGTGCGTACTCCATTGATACCCATGCGATTGCGAATATGCTCCTCGCTGAGTTGTCGAAAATCCCAGGCGGTGTGTATGCCACTAAGGTGTAGGCGTGGTGCGCTACGGCGACCTATGCCCCACACATCCTCGATAGGGGTCTTGCGCAACACCTTCTCTATATCTTCGTCACGATGCATGAAGCAACCGCCACGAAGCTTGGGGTAGTGCTTGCATAGCTCGGCAGCAATCTTTGCGAGGGTCTTGGTGGGTGCTACGCCCACAGATATGGGAATGCCTGTGAGGCGACGACAGCGTGCAGAGAGATTTTTTGCGAAGTCGTCGAAGTTGATGTTGTCCATGCCTCGCATATCGAGAAATGCCTCGTCGATAGAGTATACCTCGATTTGTGGCGCACTCTCACGTAACACTGTACGCACACGGCGTGAGAAGTCGGCATATAGGGTCATATTGCCCGAGAATACGGCTACGTTGTGCGCCTGTACCAGGTGGCGTATCTTGAAGAGCGGGTCGCCCATCTTTATGCCGAGAGCCTTAGCCTCGTTGCTTCGTGCTATGGCGCAGCCGTCGTTGTTCGAGAGCACGATGACGGGCCGCCCCTCAAGGTCGGGTCGGAAGACTCGCTCGCACGAGACAAAGAAGTTGTTGCAGTCGGCAAGGGCAAACATATATCAATTATGATTTATGTAGTTACTATCTAATGTAGAACTATAAGTCGTATCAAAAAATTCTTAACCTTTATTATCTCTTCTGTTCTTTATCAGATGTTTTACTGCTGCAATTGGGTGATATATAATCATTCTTGGGCCAGACCAGCGCATTATAGTACGCACTCTCTCTCGCATATCAGGCTTGTAACAATGTACGGGACACTTTTGGCATGTTCCCTTTTTGTTGCCAAACTTACATTTCTCAAGTCTCGCATGTGCGTAATTAAGTAGTTCGAGACAAGAAGGACACATTTTTATATTTCCCTCCTTTTTGCGACAATAGAGTGAAATCATTTTCTCAATCGTACTTTTTTCTTCTTCAATACGCGTCATAGATTGTAATGTTTTACCTACATCATCTTGATAATAATACCTGCGGGGTATCCTATCAATGCATTTTTACTTAAAGCCTTCATCTCTTACATCTTCTTTATTACATAGGTTACCACACCCCAGATGATAAACTGATTCTCGGGTTGCACCTCGATAGGCTTAAACTTGGTGTTGAGTTCATTGGCAGGCATCAGGCGCACCTTGCCATCGAGCATCTCGACACGCTTAACTGTGTACTCGCCATCAATATAGCACACAGCCTTGCAGTTGTTGTAAGGATCAACAGCTCGGTCCACGATGATGATATCGCCCTCGTCCATCTCGGCATCGACCATCGACGTGCCACCGATGCGAAAGAAGAAGGTTGATGAGGGGTGGCGCACAAGGAGCCTTACAAGGTCGAGCTTCTCAGTAGGCTCCTCGTCGGCAAGCGAGGGAAATCCGGCACGCACCTCGCCAAGCATGTCGAGCTCGACACCCTCTGTTACGTCTAATGCAAATGGTTTCATGCTTAGTGGTTAAAAAGGCTGACTATGAGGATTTTCCGTAAGTCAGCCTTGGTGTTGTTTGTTACATGCTTGTTAGTATCAGTTCGGCATCTTCAGCACCCTCGCAACGCACATTAATACGGATGTTGCCAGGAACATCTCTGAGCGTGCGCACGATGATGAGCGCCTTGCCGTTGTGTAGCTTAATCTTAGAGCCTTTGAGCGACTCATGACCCTCGGGGTTGCCATTATCCACACCCATAAGCTCGCCAGCACCCTCGATGTCGATGTGTATCTGGTTGGTGGCAGTAGGCACAAAGCTGTCGTACATATCGTAGCACTCAACAGTGATGTAGGCGAGGTCGTAGCCATCAGCCTTGAGCATGTCACGATCAACATTTAGCTTGAGCTTTGCGGGCTCCATGGCTGTCTTGTGTGAGTGTCGAGCAACCTCCTTGCCATCTTTATATGCCACGGCAGTGATCACGCCCGCCTCAAACTCAACACCTTGCCATAGAGCATGCTGGCGTGTCTCGGTTTTTGCGCTTTTGCCCACTGAGCGGTCATTGATGAATAGCTCCACCTCGTCGGCATTGTTGTAGTAGGCACGCATATCTACCTTCGCTCCCTCCTTGTGGTTCCAATGTGGGAAGAGGTGTAGGGTGCTTTCTGATGTCCACTCCGAGCGGTAGAAGTAGTAGATATCCTTCTCAAAACCAGCAAGATCGACGATGCCATAGCGTGATGAGCGTGATGGCCATGAGTATGGTGTAGGCTCACCAAGGTAGTCGAATGCTGACCAGACGAATGTGCCGGCAACAAAGTTCCTGTCACGCACGGCAATCCAGCTCTCCTCGTGTGCCTCGTTCCATGATTTGCGATTAACAACCGAAGCACTCTCGGTGGCAAGCAAAGCCAAGTCGTCATATCTCGAGTGTAACGAGTCGTACTCCTTGTGGCTATAGTTGATGCCCACGATGTCGAGGCTCTCTGAGCGTAGTAGGTTGTTCGTAGGGCGCACGTCGTTGCATGCCGCAGTCACAGGACGTGTGTTATCCAAGCGCTTGACAATCTCTACTATGTTGCGTGTGAGCTGAACGCTCTTATTCTGCTCGGGGTCGATGCTGTTGCCCATCCACTGCTCCTCTACCTCGTTGCCTATCGACCACATGATTACAGATGGGTGGTTGCGGTTAAGTCTAACCATGTCGGCAATGTCACGCTCCCACCACTCGTTGAATAGGCGTGAGTAGTCGTTGCGCACCTTAGCATACTGCCATGTGTCGAATGCCTCGACCAAGACCATGATGCCTCGCTCGTCGCACAACTCCAAGAGCTGTGGCGATGGAGGATTGTGCGCTGTGCGTATGGCATTTACGCCCGCTTTTTGCAGTATGTCGAGCTGTCGCTCCAAGGCACGACGGTGCACGGCGCTACCCAATGCGCCAAGGTCGTGGTGAAGGCACACACCCTTAATCTTGATGTTCTCGCCGTTGATCCATAGTCCTGAGTCGGCTTCAAGCTCGATGTCACGAATGCCAAACTTAGTGTTGTATGTGTCGAGGTTCTTCTCGCCCACCTTAACAACACTGCGCAACGTGTAAACGTATGGCTTGCCAACATTCCAAAGGTGTGGCGCTTCGATGGTGATGTACATCTCGATCTGCGCAATCTCGCCCGCCTTAATAGTGCGGTTTGTGCTACCTCGGTGTAGCTCCTTATCACGTGAGTTGAGCACGATGTTGTCAAGAGTGATACTCTTATCCTCCTCGCTAAGGTTGTTCACCGTAACCACCGCACGTATCTTAGCCATGCCATCACGAATCTCTGTTGTGGTGATGTTTGTGCCGAGGTATGCCACATGCACATCAGAGCATGTCACCATGCGCACGTTGCGATAGATGCCCGAGCCTGTGTACCAGCGTGATGCGGGCTGCTGTGAGTTATCGACACGCACAGCAATGACATTCATCTCGCCACGAGGCTTGAGGTGCTCGGTGATGTTGTACGACGCCGAAGCATAGCCATTGGGACGTGAGCCAACCTCCACACCATTTATATATATGGTGCTATTTCGGAAGATGCCATCAAATTCCACGAATACCAACTTGTCGTCGGTGTCGGGGCTTGCAAAGCTCTTGCGATACCAGCCAATGCCTGCGGGGAGTGCTCCGCCAGCGGGTGTTGTGCTGTGCTTGCGGCTAAACTCGCCCTCGATGCTCCAGTCGTGGGGTAGGTGCAGCTGTCGCCAGTCCGAGTCGTTGTAGTTTGGCGATGAGTATGCCTTGTTGTCGCCCAGCATAAAGCTCCAGTCGAAGTTGAAATCCTCGACGATGCGAGCCTCGCTATCTCTACCTATGCAGCTTGTGAATAGAAGTAGTGCGAGAACAAGAGTATATAGTATGTGTTTCATACTTAAAGCGTTATCATTATAAAAAGAGAAGGGTTGCCCCGTGGGACAGCCCTTCTATCGTTTTGCCACGGGGTAGATTACTTAATCTCCCAAGTCTGGCCCGAACGCAAGAGGTCGTCTACGCACTTAATCTTTGCGGTTGCCTTAACCTCCTCAACCTGCTGCTGAACACGTTGGTCGTAGACATTCTCGTCATCAACATCACGGATAACACCAACAGCCACTGGGTACTCAGGGTACTTCATTGCTGCAAGCATTGAGTGAAGTGTTGTGTCGGCAGTCTTAGCGTCGTGTGTGAGTACGTCGTCGATAGTGTAGCCATCCTCGCCGAGGGTAACAACCTTAAGACGCATATTCTCGAATACAAGACCCTTCTGCTTATCCTTGCCGAAGAGCATCTTCTCGCCATGCTTCAAGAGGATAGTGTTCTCCTCACGTGTAGCCTTATCGCCAGCAAACATAGCGTGGGTCTTATCGTTGAAAATCATACAGTTTACCAAAGCCTCAGTAACTGCCATGCCCTTATGCTTAGCAGCTGCCAACAAGCAGTCCTTGGTAAGCATAACCTCCTGGTCGATAGTACGTGCGAAGAAGGTACCCTTAGCACCGATAACCAACTCACCTGGAGTAAATGGCTTCTCAACAGTACCGAATGGCGAGGTCTTAGTAATCTTGCCAAGCTTAGTGGTAGGTGAGTACTGACCCTTAGTCAAACCGTAAATCTCGTTGTTGAACAAAATCACGTTAAGGTCGATGTTACGACGGATAGCGTGGATAAAGTGGTTACCACCGATAGCCAATGAGTCGCCATCACCTGTGCATACCCATACAGAGAGGTCTGGGTTAGCAGTCTTGATACCTGTTGCAATGGCATTCGCACGACCGTGGATGGTGTGGAAGCCGAAGGTCTTCATGTAGTAGATGAAGCGTGATGAACAACCGATACCTGATACGAAGGTGAACTTGTTGTGTGGCTTGTCGAGTGCATCTGCCACCTCAGGCATAGCACGCTGAACAGCGTTAAGAATAGCGTGGTCGCCACAACCTGGACACCACTTTACCTGTTGATCGCTCTTGAAATCAGCGGGTGTATATTTAAAATCTGCCATAGTTTTCTAAGTTTTAAGTGGTGTGCTAATTATAACATTGAGTTAACCTTATCCTTGATCTCGATAACGGTAAATGGCTGACCCTCAGTCTTACCGTATGACTCGATAACAACATCGCGGAACTGCTGACGCAAGTAGCCCGCAAACTGACCCTCGTTGAGCTCGCATACTACGATTCTCTTGTAACGCTTCAACACATCCTCAACACCCTTCTGAAGTGGGTAGATGTAGTTGAAGTGGAGGTGTGCTACTGACTTGCCCTCGTCCTGAAGCTGCTTAACTGCGCTGTGGAGGTGGCCACGTGTACCGCCCCAACCAACAACGAGTACGTCAGCCTGCTCTGCACCGAATACCTCAACCTCTGGAAGCTCCTCGGCAACGAGCTCTACCTTACGACGACGTGTTGTTACCATCTCCTGGTGGTTCTTAGGATCGTGAGAGATGCTACCCTTTACACGGTCCTTCTCCAAGCCACCGATGCGGTGCTCAAGACCCTCCTTACCTGGGAATGCCCAGCCACGAGCAAGCTTCTCGTTGCGCAAGTATGGCATGAACTCCTCGCCCTCACGGCCCTCAACGATAGGAGGAACGATAGCAGGGTAGTCAGCCATTGATGGAATCTTCCATGGCTCAGAGCCGTTAGCGATGAAACCATCAGTAAGCAACATTACAGGGGTCATGTGCTCCATAGCAATCTTACCTGCCATGAATGCATAGTGGAAACAGTCGCTTGGTGATGATGCTGCGATAACAACCATTGGACACTCGCCATTACGGCCGTAGAGTGCCTGCTGAAGGTCGCTCTGCTCAGTCTTTGTAGGAAGACCTGTTGATGGACCACCACGCTGAACATCAACAACAACCAATGGAAGCTCAGCCATAACTGCAAGACCCATAGCCTCGCTCTTGAGTGAGATACCAGGACCTGATGTTGTTGTCACGGCGAAGTTACCAGCATAAGCAGCACCGATAGATGTACAGATACCAGCAATCTCATCCTCAGCCTGAACGGTCTTCACGCCGAGATCCTTGCGCTTAGCAAGCTCCTCGAGGATAACTGTAGCAGGAGTGATAGGGTATGAGCCGCAGAAGAGTGGAAGGCCCGACTTCTCAGATGCAGCGCAGAAACCCCATGCAGTAGCTGTGTTACCATTGATTGAGCGGTAAGTACCCTTCTCCAACTCAGCAGGAGCTACTGTATAGTTGTTTGCAAACTGGTGTGTGTTTGCAGCATAGTTGTAACCAGCCTCGATAACCTTCTTGTTTGCCTCGGCAACAGCTGGGTTCTTCTTAGCAAACTTTGAGTCGAGGTACTGCTTTGCGTAGTCGTCTGGACGGTTGTACATCCAGAATACGATACCCAACGCAAACATATTCTTACACTTAACAACAGCCTTGTTATCCATGCCGCTATCCTTCAATGCCTCCTTGGTCATTGTAGTGATGTCAGGAATAACTACGTTGTAGTCGCCAAGCTCAAGCTCCGCAATAGGATCAAGAGTCTTGAAACCAGCCTTCTTGATGTTGTCCTCAGTGAGAGTGTCGCCATCGATGATAACTGTTGCCGAAGGCTTTAGCCACTTGCGGTTAGCGATAAGTGCTGCTGGGTTCATAGCAACAAGCACATCGCAGTAGTCGCCAGGGTTGTCCACACGGCTTGAGCCGATGTGAACCTGGAAGCCAGATACACCAGCTACTGTGCCCTGAGGTGCTCGAATCTCGGCAGGGTAGTCTGGGAATGTTGAGATGCCATTACCAAATAGCGCCGACGTGTCCGAAAATAGTGTACCGGTAAGCTGCATACCGTCACCTGAGTCACCCGAGAAACGGATAACTACATCTTGCAACTGCAGTACGTTTACGTTGTCCATGGTAGTGAAGTTTGTAGTTTTATAATTAATATATTGTTTTAGTTCATAGCAAGTTAGGTGATGCTTAAGCATACACCCACATAATTTCATACAAATATACGAAAAAAAGTAATAGGGTGTATCAAAAAATGCAATTAAATTTTACCAAAGTTATACTTCTTCTAAAGAATTCTTGAAAAATAGATAAACCGCCATCCAACAATACATAAAAAAAAGACCGTCTTCACTTTCGAAGACGGTCCTTGGTGTATTATCTTAGTTCGAATTACTTCTGGCTAAGAGCAGCGTGAGCAGCAGCCAAACGTGCGATAGGCACACGGAATGGAGAGCAGCTTACGTAGTTCAAGCCTGCGTGGTGGCAGAACTCTACTGATGATGGCTCACCACCGTGCTCACCGCAGATACCGCACTTCAACTCAGGACGAGTTGTGCGGCCCTTGAATACAGCCTCACGAATGAGCTGGCCAACGCCGTTACGATCCAAAATCTTGAATGGGTCGTTCTTCAAGATGTTCTTCTCCAAGTAGATAGGCAAGAACTTAGCGATATCGTCACGTGAGAAACCGAGAGTCATCTGAGTAAGGTCGTTAGTACCGAATGAGAAGAACTCAGCAACCTCAGCAATCTGGTTAGCAGTAACAGCAGCACGTGGAACCTCGATCATAGTACCTACGAGGTAGTCGATGCGGTCGTTGCGCTCAGCGAATACTGCCTCAGCAGTCTTGTCGATAACGTTCTTCTGGTAGCGGAGCTCCTTGTGGTTACCTACGAGTGGAACCATGATCTCCACCTTAACAGGTGTACCCTGAGCCTTAACGTTCATTGCAGCCTCGATGATAGCACGTGCCTGCATCTCGGTAATCTCAGGATATGTGTTACCAAGGCGGCAACCACGGTGACCCAACATAGGGTTAACCTCGTGCAATGCCTCAACCTTAGCCTTAACCTTCTCAATAGAAATGCCCATAGCGTCAGCCATCTCCTGCTGATCCTTCTCGGTGTTAGGAGCGAACTCGTGCAATGGTGGGTCGAGCAAACGAACGATAACTGGGTAGCCGTTCATAACCTTGAACAAGCCCTCGAAGTCGCCACGCTGCATAGGCAACAACTTAGCCAAAGCAACACGACGGCCGTCCTCGTCGTCAGAGAGGATCATCTCACGGATAGCCTTGATACGATCACCCTCGAAGAACATATGCTCTGTACGGCAAAGACCAATACCCTGAGCACCGAAAGCAAATGCCTGCTCAGCATCACGTGGAGTATCAGCGTTAGCACGAACGTTCATTGTTGAGTACTTGCCTGCAAGCTCCATAAGCTGACCGAAGTCGCCGTCGAGGTTTGCAGCCTTAGTAGCTACCTGACCGAGGTAAACCTCACCAGTTGAGCCGTTTAGAGAGATCCAATCGCCCTCCTTAATCTCGTAGCCATTAACCTTGATAGTGCGAGCCTTGTAGTCGATCTCGAGCTCACCAGCACCTGATACGCAGCACTTACCCATACCACGAGCAACAACGGCAGCGTGAGATGTCATACCACCACGTGCTGTGAGGATACCTGCAGCGTCAAGCATACCCTTCAAGTCCTCAGGAGATGTCTCGATACGTACCAAGATAGCCTTCTGGCCAGTCTCGTTGAGCACCTTCTCAGCGTCGTCAGCGAAGAATACTACAGGACCTGTAGCTGCACCTGGAGATGCTGGAAGACCCTTAACGATAACCTTAGCAGTCTTGATAGCCTTCTTGTCGAATACTGGGTGGAGCAACTCGTCGAGCTTCTCAGGCTCGCAGCGCAAAACTGCGGTCTTCTCGTCGATAAGACCCTCACGGAGCATATCCATAGCGATCTTAACCATCGCTGCACCAGTACGCTTACCGTTACGGCACTGCAACATCCAAAGCTTACCGTCCTGGATAGTAAACTCGATATCCTGCATATCAGTGAAGTATGTCTCGAGGTGCTTCTGAATGCCGTTAAGCTCAGCATATACCTCAGGCATAACCTCCTCCAAAGATGGGTACTTAGATGCACGCTCCTCCTCAGAGATGTTCTGAGCAGCAGCCCAACGCTTAGAACCCTCGATGGTAATCTGCTGTGGTGTGCGGATACCTGCTACTACGTCCTCACCCTGAGCGTTGATCAAATACTCACCGTTGAAGATGTTCTCGCCGGTAGCTGCGTCACGAGAGAAAGCAACACCTGTTGCTGAGTTCTCGCCCATGTTACCGAATACCATTGCCTGAACAGATACTGCAGTACCCCAAGCCTCAGGAATGTTGTTGAGCTTACGATAGAGGATAGCACGCTCGTTCATCCATGAACCGAACACAGCGCAGATAGCACCCCAAAGCTGCTCCCAAGCGCTTGTTGGGAACTCCTTGCCTGTCTGCTCCTTTACTGCCTTCTTGAATGCTGCAACCAACTCCTTAAGGTCGTCAGTTGTAAGGTCGGTATCAGCCTTGATGCCGCGCTTCTCCTTCTGAGCCTCGATGATAACCTCGAATGGATCCTGATCCTCCTTTGATACAGGCTTCATGTCGAGAACTACATCGCCATACATCTGTACGAAACGACGATATGAGTCCCATGCGAAACGTGGGTTGCCTGAAAGCTTAGCGATAGCCTCAACAGCCTCATCGTTCATACCAAGGTTAAGGATAGTATCCATCATACCTGGCATTGATGCACGTGCACCTGAACGTACTGAAACCAACAAAGGAAGGGTAGTGTCGCCAAACTTGCGACCAGTAAGGTTCTCAATGTTCTTGATAGCTGCCTCAACCTCAGGACGAAGCAACTCGATAACACGCTCCTTACCCTCCTTGTAATACTCTGAACATGTATCGGTTGTGATAGTAAATCCTGGAGGAACAGGAATACCGATAAGGTTCATCTCGGCGAGGTTGGCACCCTTACCACCGAGCAACTCTCGCATCTTGCCATTACCCTCAGCTAGCTTATTGCCGAAGGTATAGACACGCTTTACATCTGCCATAATCGTCAATTTTTATTGTTAGAAATAAATTAGTTTTCTTAGTTTTAGACCCCTGTAGGGGTGGGGTCGCTTTTATTAGCCTACAAAATTAGGCAAAAAAATATGAAATTGCAAATATTTATAGAGCTATTAGTGGTGAAATTGCGTGGTTTGATACAAAAAGAGCACAACCCTTAAAGTTGTGCCCCTAAATTTACTTTGCAATTACTCCGCTACCTGCCAAATTATCGCCATCGTACCATGCCGCAAATTGTCCTGCGGTGATGCCTCGTTGCGATTCATCAAAGATGATATATAAGCCGTCGCTATCCATCACTAACTCTGCTTGTTGCAGGGGCTGGCGATAACGTATGCGCACGCTATATCTGCGTCGTTCGCCCTCCGCCATTGCATCTTGTGGGTCTACCCAATGTATCTCCTCGGGGCGAATGTGTAGCACCTTGCGATAGAGTCCAGGGTGGCTATCTCCCTCGCCTACATAGACCACGTTTTGCTCAACGTCGGTGCCAATGACAAAGAGCGACTCCTTTCTGCCGCCAATGCCCAAGCCCTTGCGCTGACCTATGGTGTAGAAGTGTGCGCCTTGGTGTGTGCCTATCTTCTTGCCATCACGCACCGTGAGCCTGTAAGGCTCGCTAAGTGCTTTGTAATCTGCTGGGTCGCAGTTAATTGCGAAGCGTGGCGAGTGGGGTAGTATCTCGTGTACGTTACCCTCCTTTGCCTTGAGCTTTTGCTGTAAGAACACGGGTAGATCTACCTTGCCTACAAAGCATATTCCCTGTGAGTCTTTGCGCTTTGCTGTTGCGAGTTTCTGCTCCTCGGCAATGTGTCTTACCTCGGGCTTTAGTAGGTCGCCAATGGGGAACATTGCGTAGGATAGCTGCTCTTGCGTGAGCTGACAAAGGAAGTAACTCTGATCTTTGTTTGGATCGCTGCCGGCAAGTAGTTTGTAGTGCTTAATACCCTCGTTATCAGTCCATTCGTCGAGTCGGCAGTAGTGGCCGGTAGCCACCTTCTCGGCACCAAGCTTGAGTGCCTCTTTTAGGAACACGTCGAACTTTATCTCACGGTTGCATAGTACGTCGGGGTTGGGTGTGCGTCCAGCCTCATACTCGGCAAACATGTAATCTACAACCCTCTTGCGATACTCTGCCGAGAGGTCTACGTAATGAAACTCGATGTCGAGGCGCTTTGCTACAAGCTCGGCAAAGACCTGGTCGTCGTACCATGGGCAGTCGCCCTCGAGTGTGCCTGTGGTGTCGTGCCAATTGCGCATGAAGAGTCCGATGACCTCATGACCTTGCTGCTTGAGCAGGTATGCTGCCACCGACGAATCGACACCGCCCGAAAGACCTACGACAACACGCATAGTGTATTACTATTTAATAAGCTGCATGAACTCGTCACGAGTACGAGGGTCTGAGAGGAAGCAACCCGTAAATGCCGATGTGGTAGTCACTGAGCGCTGCTTCTCCACACCACGCATCTGCATACATGTGTGGCTTGCCTCGATAACCACGGCAACGCCAAGAGGGTTGAGTGCCTGCTGAATGCTATCACGAATCTGCACTGTTAGGCGCTCCTGCACCTGAAGGCGGCGTGCGAAGCACTCTACAACACGTGCAATCTTCGACAAACCTGTGATATAGCCGTTAGGGATATATGCCACGTGTGCCTTGCCGATGAATGGTAGCATGTGGTGCTCGCATACCGAGAATAGCTCGATATCCTTCACCAACACCATCTGTTGGTACTCCTCCTTGAATATTGCCGAACGGAGAATGTCGATAGGGTTCTGTGAATATCCCTTGGTGATAAACGACATGGCCTTAGCCACACGCTCGGGAGTTTTGAGCAGTCCCTCACGGTCGGGATCCTCGCCAAGAAGACGCAAGATCTCACGATAGTGGCCCATCAACTCCTCGATCTTCACGGGGTTGTATATATCCTCTCTTCGGTAGTTTGTAATCAACTCGTCCATATACTTTATATATTATAGAGCAATATATTATAGAGCAAAAGTAGGTAATTTAGTTCAAACTTGCAAAAAAAAAAGAGATTGAATAAAAAGTGTATTTTGTCGTTACGCTTGCCCTCAAAATGCTCATTTACGCTCAGTAAACTCCGCTTCTGGGGGCTTCGCAAGCCTAAAACTACATCTTTTTATTCAACCTCTTGACAAAATGTGAATGGCTAATTTGCCTTTGATCCATTCTCTGCACCTATAGTTCGAGCAACCCCTCGGGGAGCACAAACTTTATTATGCGCTTGTCGAAGTCGATATGTGCTATAAACTCCTCCTGCGCAGGTATGAGGTGAGCTTTGTTGTCTAATGTAATCTCGAAAAGAGGGTTTGCCTCGCTGTCGTAGTAGTCTGTGAGCTCGCCCTTGAGCTTGCCTACAACAACCTTGAAGCCGATGAGGTCCTCCATGTAGAACTCGTCGTCGCTCTCCGACTCCTCCTCCTCGATAAATATCTCACGGCCGACCAAGAAGTCCTCGGCACGGCGTGTTGTGTTGATGTCGTCAAACGTGACTATTGCGCCCGCCTGACCACGACGTTCGAACTTAGAACAATAAAGAGGAACCGCAAGTTCATCTATATAGACAAACAGCGGTTCCTCAAATTGGAAGTCGTCGGGGAACGATGCATAGAGCGATACCATCACTCCACCATCAGTGCCGAATAAACGGCCTATGCGTCCCACGGCGAGCATCGCACCTTCAGAAGGATTAAGCCTCCTCAGCTGGAGCCTCAGTCTCAGCAACCTCCTCTGCAGCAGCAGCGGCAGCCTCAGCAGCAGCCTGAGCCTTCTTCTCAGCGATAGCAGCAGCACGCTCCTCCTTAACCTTAGCCTCAGCAGCAAGCTGAGCCTTCTTAGCAGCAGTTGCGTCAGATGCGAGCTTGTTGCTCTTTGCATCGATCTTGCCCTGCTTCTCGTCAGCCCACTTGTTGAACTTTGCCTCAGCCTCAGCCTCAGTGAATGCGCCCTTAGCTACACCACCCAAAAGGTGCTTCTTATACAATACGCCCTTGTACGAGAGAATTGCTCGACAAGTGTCAGTAGGTTGTGCGCCCTTAAGTAACCAATCCAAAGCTCGGTCGAACTTCAAATCGATTGTAGCAGGATTCGTGTTAGGGTTGTAAGTACCCAACTTCTCGATGAACTTACCATCACGTGGCGCTCTGCTATCTGCGGCAACGATGTGGTAGAAAGCATAACCCTTCTTACCGTGACGTGCCAAACGAATTTTAACAGCCATTTGCTATAAAATTTATTGGTTAAAAATTAATTACGCTCAACCCATTTGGGTTTTTCAGCGCGCAAATATACGGACAATTTTTTGATATACAAATATTTTACACTCTTTTTTATGCTTTAGGCTCGCATTTTGCACTATTCGAGGTGAGTTTAACTTAAAAATATTATTTTTATGATGCAAGTTAAGAAACTAAATCGACTTCCAGGAGTCTTCAGTGACCTCTTCTATGATCAGTGGCCAGAGGTGTTTGCTAAGCGTGGTGCGCAGCCAGCAATAAACGTAATCGAGACCGACAAAAAGTTTAAGGTGGAGATTGCTGCTCCAGGCATGACAAAGGAGGATTTTCGTGTCGAGCTGAATGCTGAGAATCAACTTATTGTGTTTATGGAGAAGAAGTGCGAGGAGGACGATAAGAAGGATTGCTGCATGGAGAAGGATTGCAACAAGGACGAGAAGCACCACTATCTTCGCCATGAGTTCTCCTATGCCTCATGCCGTCAGGTCTTTAATCTTCCTGAGAACATCGACCGTGACCACATCACAGCTAAGATGAAGCATGGCGTGCTCCATATCAAGCTGCCAAAGAGGGCTGTTGCGGAGAAGCCAGCCGACGTGAAGATGATTGCAGTCGAGTAGTTCTAAACAAAGATGACCGAGCGTTGGGCTCGGTCATCTGCATTTTGTTGTGTGCTACTCTGCCGTTGGGTATGTGCCGCGAGGACGCTTCAACACGTAGTGTAGTGCTGTTGTCTGCACGTTTATATACTCAGAGTATGTGTTCTTCTTGGCGATAGATGTTCCAATCTGTGAGTGTGTTGTTACAAGCTCCCAGCCCTCGGCATTTAGCTGATTGAGTGTTGCTGTTTGGTTGGCAATATCTCGGTCGGTAACCTTTAGTACCATATATTCCCAAGCGCCGGTCTTCATCTCGGCTGTCTGAGTCTCGGTGTTCTCGGTCTTGTTGCAAGCGGTTAGTGCTGCTGCTATAATTGCGCAAATAAGTAGTATTCTTTTCATGGCTATATTATTTTAAGGTTTAGTATTTGTTTTGTCTGGGGTTTAAATCTGTGGTGCTGCGGGAGCGGTGTAGTCACGCTTGAGAACGTAGTTAATGGCGTATGTGCCAACAAAACCTGCTCTCCAGCCAGCACGCTGTACTCCAGCCTCGCCAACCTCGGTGTAGGTTGATGCTAACTCCCAGCGCTCGGCACCCGCCTCGTTTAGGAGGTTTGTCTGATGCTCGGCACTCTTCTCGGCTGCCACCTGAATTACTTTGTACTCTATCTGCTTCTGCTCAACGCTATCTACAACAGCATCTGTGCGGCTAAGGGTGACCTTGATTGCTGAGGTATGAATTCTCCATATTCTGTAGAAGCCATATTCTATCCTGGTGTGTCTTACGGGGCCCAGCTCGGTAAATGTGCCAGCAACCTCCCAGCCTTGCAGACCTAATTCGTTTAGCTTGCTATTTTGTTTCTTGATGGTCATGCCTCCACCCTGCCATAGCATATACTCCCATGCTGCTTTGCCCTCAACGGTAGAGGCAATAGGTCGCTTGAGGATGTGCATGATTGATGTTGTGCCTACATCAACAACGTTGCCCGAAGAGTCGCTCACCACGTCGCACTCTATGCTCACAATCTCCCAACCCTCTTTGCCGAGGTCGTTGAGTATTTGGGCTTGTTTCTTGGTAGTCTTACCCCAAATGTTAATTACTTGATACTCCTTGCTGGGTCGTGTTTGCGGGGTCTGCTTCATCTCCCCTTCGCTCGTGCACGACGTTAGTGCCATTGCAATTAAGCAACAGATTAGTAGTGGTATTCTCTTCATAGTTTGGTTGATTAAGATGCTTGTCTAATTACTAACAAAGGTAGTAATTAATTTTGAAAGTTAAAAGCCTTGTGCATATAAATATAAAAAGAGTTTACCAAATGTGTTGTTGGTAAACTCTTTGTGCCTATCGTAGATTTATTGTGTCGAAGAGCATCTCCACCTTTTCGGCGTTGCGTATCTGTGGACGCATCTCAATCACGCAGCCTTGGTGTAGCGAGTCTTGCGATATTATCTCGTCAAAGTTGGGCTGCACTCCCATCTCGTGGAGAAGGTGTAGGTTGAGCGTTGTTGCGGTTATGTTGTGCCATGTGTCGGTGAAGTGCATTGTTGTGTACTCGCCCCATGTGGCGTTGCCCTTCTCGATGTATACTCCCATCTCGTCGTGTCCATCACCGTTGATGTCGCCCTCGAAGGTTAGGTGGCTTAGTCGGTCGCGGGTCTCGAAGATGGAGCTATTGTCTCTATTAATAATTAATATGTAGCGCTCATCGATTGTCGTATGGTTAGTGTTACGCTCAATGAGGTGGTATAGCTCCGCCTTGTCGATGCTATTGTCGCCATCGAAGTTGCCCTCGATTGAGCCTATTAGCGTCGCATTGTTTGCTATCGGCGATGGTTCTGTTGTCTCTGCCTCTGTTTGTGTTGTTTTTTGAAGGCATGAGCTTAGAATTAGGGCTGCTATAAAGCCCAATGTGCGGTATGACATATCTACTCTTTTTGGTTGTTTTTGCGCAACATCTGCGACACCTCGGCAAGGGTGCGGAGTATCGCCCACGATACGAGTGATGTTAGGAATGTTGCCATGGCTGTGACGATTGATAAAAGTGTGGGGTTGTTGTAGTTGATATCAATCATATGAGGCAATAGTAGAGCTCCTAATGCAAGGAATATTCCGAGGATAAGTGTGATGTCGGCGGCATAGATTAGCACCGACTCACGAAATATATATTTATTCTTTTGTGCCTCGATATAATTTGCGTAGTCGTCTACAGTGATTGTATCTTGCTGCTCGTTAATTTCGCACTCCTCGCCTCGCTCAGCACCACACTTTGGACAATGGTTGATGTCGTTCGAAAGCAGGGTGTTGCAGTTGCAGCAGAGCCATGTGTTGTTGTTCTCGCTCATTGTTCTCTATTGTTTTGAGTGGTCGATATCGCAACCTGCGCAGTTGCCCGAGCAGATGCTGTTGTCGTTGCAGTCGTCGAGGCCCATGTCCTCACGTGTCTCCTGCACGGCGCACTTGATGCCCATCTTCTGCATGTTGGGGTTTGTTGAGATCTCCGACTCGATGTGGTGACCCTTGAAGATGTATGTTAGCGACATTGCAAGGGCGAAAAATCCCACAACAACAATGGCTGCGATGACGGTAATTAGAATGGTCTTCATTGCCTTTTTGTTAAAAACTTAGTTTTTAGTTGCTTTTTCGAGTGCAAATTTATATATTTGCAGTTGATTTTGCAAATGTTGTAGCAAATCATTAGATAAAAGCCGTATATAACTGTTTTATACTCACTTGATTACTCTATGAAGATTGTTATCGCTGGTGCTGGAGATATGGGAACGCATCTTGCCAAGATGCTTAGTGGTAACGACCACGACATCACTGTTGTGGATGTTGATGCTAAGGCGCTGGCTGAGGTAGATAGCCTTGTAGATGTTGTTACGGTCGAGGGTGATACAACGCAGTTCTCTGTTTTGCGCAAGGCGGGCGTTCGTAAGTGCGACCTGTTTATCGCTGTTCGCTCGGTCGAGAATGATAATATTCTCTCGGCGGTTGTTGCTAAACAGATGGGCGCAAAGAAGACCATCGCTCGTGTCGATAGTAGCGAGTATCTCGAGCCTAACAGCAAGGAGGTCTTTATCGATATGGGTATCGACTATATCTTCTATCCCGAGCATATCGCAGCACGTGAGGTTATCAACCTTTTGGGTCATACCTCTACAACGGAGTATGTCGAGTTTGCAGGTGGTAAGCTCTCGTTGGTAGCATTCCGCCTTGAGCTTACATCGCCTCTGTTGGGCAAGACTGTCTTCGATAAGGAGAGTAACGACGAGGATATCGACTATCGCACCGTGGCGATTATTCGTGGCGCTAAGACCATTATTCCTAAGGCCGAGGATGTCTACAAAGAGGGCGATATGGTCTATGTTATTGCTCGCAACAGTGCTACACAGCACGTTATTGAGCAGTCGGGACGCAAGGAGGTTGTCATCCGCAATATGATGATCTTGGGTGGCTCACGCATTGGTGTACGTATCGCTCGTGAGTTGCAGGAGGATGTGAGCATCAAGCTTGTTGATTACAATGCCGAGAAGGCATTCCGTCTTGCCGAGTATTTGGATAAGACGCTTATTATCAACGAGGACGGTCGAGATACCGAGGCTATGCTCGAGGAGGATATTCAGGGTATGGACGCATTTGTGGCCGTTACGGGACGCAGCGAGACAAATATTCTTGCTGCTATGCTTGCCAAGCGTATGGGTGTAAAGAAGGTTATTGCTGAGGTTGAGAATATCAACTATATCTCGCTTGCTGAGAGTATTGGCGTTGATACCATCATCAACAAGAAGCTTGTTACCGCCTCAAACATCTTCCGCTTTACTATGGCTACCGACGTGCAGGCTGTTAAGTGTCTTACAGGCAGTCAGGCCGAGGTCATGGAGTTTATCGTTAAGCCTAACTCGCCAGCTACGAAGGTGCCTGTGAGCGAGCTTGGACTCCCTGAGGATGCTATCATCGGTGGCGTGGTGCGTGGCGATAGGGTATTTATTGCCGTAGACGAAACCGAGATCATGCCTTATGACCGTGTTGTGGTCTTCTCTATGCCTGAGAGTGTGATGCAGGTGGCTGAGTATTTCAATTAAGAAACAAAATAAAATATATAAAACTACTGACTTATGTATATAGCTATTGCCGGTAATATTGGTAGCGGAAAGACTACGCTCACCGAGATACTTACAAAGCGCTATGGGGCTAAGGCTTACTACGAGAATCTTGCCAACCCATACATCAATGACTTCTACGAGGATATGGGGCGCTGGTCGTTCCATCTTCAGTTGTGGTTCTTGGGAAGTCGTATTCAGCAGACATTGGAGATGTTGGCAGATGGCTCGGAGAATATCGTGCAGGATCGTACGATTTATGAGGATGCCCACATCTTTGCCAACAACCTTCACGCTATGGGTCTTATGGCGAGTCGTGATTTCGACACCTACATGAAGATGTTTAACATCGAGCAGGACTTGTTGCCAAAGCCCGATGTGTTGATCTACCTCAAGGCGAGTGTTCCTACGCTTATCTCGCAGATTAAGATGCGTGGTAGAGAGTATGAGCAGAATATCGACGAGGAGTATCTATGTCGTCTTAACGACAAGTATAACCATTGGATTGAGAATGTCTATGAGGGTCGTGTGCTTGTTGTTGATAAGGATACCGATGATTTCGTTGCCGACCCTTCAATCATCGACCGCATCTGCGCCGAGGTTGAGGAGATGTGTAGCGGTAAACGTCAATTGTAGTTAGCGATGCTACCACTTCCCGAGGAGTTTAAGACGACGATGTGTTGTGCCCTGGGTGATGACGAGGCGGCGAGATTATTCTCGGCGCTCGACACCGAGCCTGAGGTGTCGATACGTCTTAATCCGATGAAGCCTGCCGAGACATTCGATGGCGAGAGTGTCGGCTGGTCGGAGCATGGTCGCTACCTTGAGCAACGTCCTCAGTTTACGCTCGACCCACTTATGCATGGCGGTGCCTACTATGTTCAGGAGGCCTCGTCGCAGTTTGTCGGCTACCTGCTTAAGAACTTGGATTTGCGTGGTTGTAGGGTGTTGGATATGTGTGCAGCACCTGGTGGCAAGTCTACGATTTACTCTACGCTGGTTGGCCGTGAGGGCTTGGTTGTTGCTAACGACATTAGCCGCAGTCGTACACTCGCCCTTGCCGATAATGTTCAGCGCTGGGGTATGGGAAATGTTGTGGTGACAAACAACGAGCCTCAGCATATCTCGGCATTTAAGCATTGGTTCGATGTTGTTGCCGTTGATGCTCCATGCTCGGGCGAGGGAATGTTTCGCAAGATGGAGGAGGCACGCACCGAGTGGAGTGCTTCGGCTCCCGAGCAGTGTGCTGAGCGTCAGCGAGATATTCTTGCAGAGGCATGGCAGACGTTGCGCCCAGGAGGTACGCTCATATATAGCACATGCACCTTTAATCCTACTGAGGACGAGGGTATTGTCGAGTGGCTTATGGCGGAGTATGGCTCTGAGCTCGAGGCAGTAGTGGGTGTTGATATTGACGAGAGGTGGGGTATTACTACGTGTCGTATTGGTGAGTTCCAATGTTTCCACTTCTATCCACATAAGTGTCGTGGCGAGGGCTTCTTTGCAGCCATTGCTCGTAAGAGAGAGGGTGTTGTGCGCCGACAGTCGCCAAAGCCTCGTCGTAAGCTATTTGCCCTTCCCGCTAAGAGCGATGTTGAGGAGCTGTCACGCTGGGTTGATGATAGTGCCGAGATGGCTTTTCGTCAGATTGGCGATGTGATGTATGGCTATCATCGCTCGGTGGTTGATGATGTTGTGGCACTTAGCGAGGTACTCACGGTCGTATACTCGGGTGTCTGCTTAGGTCAGATATTTAAGCGCAAGCTACGCCCCGAGCACGCCTTGGCTCTCTTTGTTGGCATGAATGCTTCGGCTGTACCAAGTGTTGAGCTTGGCGAGTCAGATGCTCAGGACTACCTACGTCGTCAGGATATCTCGGCGGCGCAGTTCGTCGAGGGCATAAATAGGGTTATGTATCGTGGTGTTGCCATAGGCTTTGTGAAGCGCATAGGTGCTCGCTGCAACAATATGTATCCCAAGGATTTGAGAATAATGAAATTATAAACTAATATACGTTTGATCATGGCTAAACTACTTTACACCATGGGTGAGGTTACTGAGATGTTCGATGTAAATGCATCGCTCATTCGCTATTGGGAGTCGAAGTTCGACTGCATCAAGCCTCAGAAAAATAAGAAGGGTAACCGCTTGTTTACCCCCTCTGATATCGAGAATTTCAAGCTTATCTACCACCTCGTTAAGGAGAAGGGTATGACGCTCGAGGGTGCTAACAATACTATGAAGCGTCGTGGCAAGAAGCTACATAAGGAGGTGTCTATCCTCGAGCGCTTGCAGAATATCCGTGCTATGCTTGTCGAGGTGCGTGAGTCGTTGGGTGAGAATGCTGAGTATGAGGCACCTATCGAGGCTGTGTCGGAGCTTATTGCCGATGTTGAGAAGGAGGCAAAGGCGCATGTAGTAGCGGTTGCAACAACACCCGAGGATGTGGCTGTTGCTGAGCCCGTAGCTGAGCCTGAGAAGGTGACTGTTGATGATCCTATCGAGGAGCCTAAGGCTGAGGACGAGGAGGGTACTCCTGAGCCACGCCGTCGTGGTCGCCCACGCAAGACTACCGAGGGTGATGGTGCTGAGGTAGCTGCGCCTCGCCGTCGTACAAAGAAGAAGGAGGAGAACCAGGAGTTGTTCCCATTCTACGAGCAGTCGTTGTTCTAATTTTTGGCGGTATGACCATACGTGATGTTGTATCAGCTATCGAGGAGTTTGCACCACTAAAGTTGCAGGATAGCTACGATAACTCGGGCCTTATCATCGGCCGCTACGATGACGAGGTGCACGGGGTGTTGCTCGCTGTCGATGTTACCGAAGAGGTTATTGCCGAGGCTCAGCGTGAGGGTTGCGACCTTATCATCACGCACCACCCAATAATCTTTACGCCGCTTAAGCGCCTGAACTCGTCGAACTATGTTGAGCGATGTGTCGAGCAGGCACTGCGCAGAGGTATTGCCTTGTATGCTTGCCATACCAACCTTGACAGCACGTTTGAGGGTATGAGCTGGCGTGTGGCACACATGATTGGCTTGGAGAATATCTCTGTTCTTGAGCCACGCCCCAATGAGCCTAATATCGGCTACGGCGTTGTTGGCGATATGCCCGCAAGTGTCGATGCTGTGGCGTTTATGCGTGGTGTTGCCGAGAGGTTCGAGGTGGGGGCTATTCGTCATAGCGACATCCCTTGTGATGAGTTCCGTGTGCGCCGTGTTGCGATATGTACGGGCTCGGGTCGTTCGCTCATCGATGCTGCCTTGAAGAGCGGTGCCGATGCTTATGTCACTGCTGATCTACGCTATAACGACTTTATGATGGGCGAAAATCGCATGATTTTGGTGGATATTGGCCATTTTGAGAGCGAATTTTGCGCAATTAACATCATAAATGATGTATTATCGAAAAAAATGTGTAACTTTGCGGTTCGCAAGAGCGAAAGTTCTCGCAACCCTGTACACTACTTATTCTAACGGAAATAACTAAATTAAAGATATATGGCACAGAAGAAGACAAACGAGGTTGATTACTCGATGCAGGAGAAGATTATGGCTCTTTACGAGTTGCAGAAGATCGACTCAGCAATCGACGAAATCAACAAGATTAAGGGTGAGCTTCCCTTGGAGGTGCAGGACCTCGAGGACGAGCTTGCTGGTTTGAATACTCGTATCGAGAATGTGAATGCCGAGATCGAGGAGCTCAACTCGCTCACACGTCAGCGTAAGCGTGAGGTTGACCAGGCAAAGATTATGATTGGCAACTACAAGGAGCAGCAGAACAACGTGCGTAACAACCGTGAGTACGACGCTATCACTAAGGAGATTGAGTATCAGGAGCTCGAGATCGAGCTTGCTGAGAAGCGCCTTAAGGAGTACTCTGCACAGATCAAGACTAAGAAGGCTCTTGTAGACGAGACTAACGCTTTGGTCGAGGAGCGCAACATCGACTATAAGGCTAAGCGCGAGGAGCTCGACTCAATCGAGGCAGAGACTGCTCAGCAGGTTGCCGAGCTTGTTGCTAAGGCTGAGAAGGCTAAGGAGCCTATCGACGAGCGCTTGTTGGCAGCATACAACCGTATCCGTAGCAACGTTCGCAATGGCTTGGCTGTTGTGACTGTTACTCGTGATGCTTGTGGCGGTTGCTTCAACCGTATCCCTCCACAGCGTCAGGCAGATATTCGCCAGGGTAAGAAGCTTATCGTGTGTGAGTATTGCGGTCGTATTCTCGTTGCAGAGTAGTTTGTTGTAATAATGGGCTATTTTCGGCCCATCTTAAACGTAAGACCCCTCGGGTTGTACTTTTAGTACTATCCCGAGGGGATCTTTATTTGAAATAGACTAAGCCCAGCCCCATCTAACAAGAAATTGTGCGCTAATTGAGGTGGTTGCGGACAAGACAAAATTATGGGACTATCTGCGGTAGATAGTCCCATTAATTATATAAGGTATAACTCGGCCGTGGTATAGGCCTGAATATCCCTTAAACGTAATAGCAGTTATTTTAGCGATTCCCACATGGCATTCCAGTTTTTGCCATCGTAGATCACATTAACTTTAAACTGTATAGCCTCTCCGTTTTGGCGCACTGTTGTAATGCTATCATATTTGTTGCCTTCAAGGTGAACAAGGATTAGGTCGTCTACGGTAACATCAGCGCCATACTCATTTTGAAGCTGGCTCTCCATCTCGCAGCGTACTTGCTCAGCAATCTTTGTGGTGTCGGTGCTGCATGATGCTAAAAACAGTGCTATCGCAGCAAATAGTATAAACTTCACGTTCTTCATATCACTTTATTTTATTAATGCCCTATGAACAGGGCTGGTTAAAAATTAATCTAATTAATGTGCTAACTATTATATATAGGTATAGCCTCTGTTATAGTAGTTGCACGATGCGCTCGAGCCACTCCTTGTCGGTGGTGTCGAACGAGGCGAGGTGCTCGCTGTCGGTGTCCAATACGCCAACAACCTCGTTGTTGTGCCACACGGGAACGACAATCTCGCTACGTGAGAGTGAGCTGCAGGCGATGTGCCCCGGAAACTTGTCCACGTCCTCGACAACCACGGTGCGCTCCTCGCTCCATGCTGTGCCACAAACACCCTTGCCCTTGGCGATGCGTGTGCATGCCATAGGACCTTGAAATGGTCCAAGAACGAGTTCGTTGCCAACGACACGATAGAATCCTGTCTACCAAAATCCAAATGTTTGGTGTAGCATTGAGCTAACATTTGCCATGTTGGCAATGGGGTCGCTCTCTGCCTCTGTGAGCGATGCTATCTGCTTGTATAGCAACTCATATTTTTCGTTCTTGCCACCCTCGGCAATCGCAAGACTCTCAGCCATTACTGTGCCTGGTTGCGGAGGAGGTAGCGATATACTCTTACCTCATCTGGATCGCCCATCTCCTTGCCCTCGACATCTGAGAGCTTCACGCAGAGCTCCTTAGGCTGGCGTGAGTTAATCTGGCATGACGACAGCTTCATTACGATGTTGCACGATGCGTGGCCAGTGTCGCACGTGAGGTTTGTGCCGATGCCGAACATGCACTTGATGCGTCCCTCGCAAGCATTCTTGATCTGAACTGCCTTCTCGAAGTTGAGCGAGTCGCTAAATACGATGCTCTTGGTCTTAGGGTCGATGCCGAGCTCCTTGTAGCGGTTGATAGCCAAGTCGATAAATGCAATGGGGTCGCCCGAGTCCTGGCGTACACCGTCAAAGAGGCAGGCGTGCTTCTTCGAGAAGTTCTTGAAGAATACCTCCGAGCCAAAGCTGTCGGTGAGTGCTGTGCCGAGGTAACCATCGTAGACCTTCACCCAATCCTCCATCGTTAGGTAGTTAGCCATACGTGGACCGCCCTTAACCGCAGCGATGAACATTGGCAACTCGTGTGGGTAGGTGCCAATCATCTTCATGTCGAGCTCCATGGCAAGGTGGCAGTTCGATGTGCCTGTGCAGCCGCAAGGGTTGTTTTTAAGGTGCTTGATTACCATGCGCTGAACGTCGTATGAGAAACGACGGCGAGTGCCGAAGTCCGAGAATACCAAGTTGTTCTCACGAGCTATCTGCTCCTTTTGTTCAAGACGCTTGATCATCGCCTCAGCATCGTAGCTGTTGCGTAGGTGGAAGAGCTCCGACACGGTAGCAAGTACGGGAATCTCGTACAACGTAACCTTGTACATATAGTCGGTGACGTTGATCTGAAGGTGCTTCTCCTCGTCGAGCCATACGTTGATTTTCGATGCGTCAAATCGGAAGCCTCGAAGCCACTCGAAGTAGTTTTGTGGGATATACTTGCAGTGCGAGTTCATATATTCGAACTCGTCGTCGCTGAGTGCCAAGCGCTCCAACGCCTTGAACTCTGCCTTCAAATCCTCTAAAAAGTCCTCGTCAAACTCAGTCTTGGCACGGTCGTTAAAGGTGAATGTGCCTATAGCCTGTGGATAGAGCTTGAAGTAGGCGTACGAAGTGGTGAACTTGTACAAGTCGGTGTCTAAGATTGAACGAATCATACCATCTATTTTGTTTGTGTTATATCTTCTTTAGCTCCTCGTAGAGCATCTCTATGGCATAAGCTGATGCTCGGCTGATTATCTGTGAGCGGTCGGTGCCCGAGTTGCGCATCACGGCGTATGAGCCGTTAGGTGTTGCTACTGCAATCCATACTGTGCCCACGGGTTTCTGTGGCGTTCCACCACCAGGACCTGCGATGCCCGTTGTTGCTATGGCATAGTCGGCACCCGCCGCACGGCGAACACCCTCAGCCATCTCCAATGCCACAACCTCGCTAACAGCACCAAAGCACTCAATGCTGGTCATATCAACGCCAAGGAGGTCACGCTTAGCCTCATTCGAGTAGGATGTTACGCCCGCCATGAAGTATTGTGATGCTCCCGCCATGGCTGTGAACTTTGCCGAGATAGTGCCTCCCGTGCAGCTCTCTGCTACGGCTAACTTTAGCCCTCGCTTGGTGAGAATGTCGTGCACAAGGCTCTCGACGGTTGCACCCTCCATGCCTACGATGTTGTCGCCGATGATTATGCGTAGCTTCTCAATCTGCCTATCTATCTCGCTCTCTGCCACGGCTTTGTCAATGTCGTATGCCGAGAGGCGTAGTCGCACGATGTTGGGTGCGGGTAGGTAGGCGAGGTGCAGATAGTCGGGTAGCGACTCCTCCCACTTGGCGATGCGCTCGGCGAGTATCGACTCGGGAATGCCTCGTGTGATGATTGTGCGGTGCACGATGTCGTTAAGCGTGAATTGAGCCTTTAGGCGTGGGATAACCTCGTCGTCCATGAGATGCTCCATCTCGAATGGAACGCCAGGGAGCGATACGATAACCTTGCCCTCATGGTCGAACCACATGCCTGGGGCTGTGCCATGGGCATTGTGTAGCACGGTGCAACACTCTGGTAACATTGCCTGCTGGCGATTGAGCTCTGTAAACTGAATGCCACGGCGCTCCAATAGCTGACGTACATGTTCGCCCTCGGTGGGGTTGTAGACGAGTGTTGAGCCGAAATACTCTGCAAGGGTGTGTTTCGTGATGTCGTCCTTCGTAGGACCAAGACCACCCGTTATGATTAATACGTCTGATGTTTTTAGTGTGCGACTAAGCGTGTTTACTATCTGGTCACGGCTATCGCCAATAGATAGTTTCTCTCGAATGGCGATGCCTATGGCGTTTAGCTTGCGAGCTATCGACACGCTGTTTGTATCGACAATCTGACCGATAAGTATCTCGTCGCCTATGGTTATTATTGTGGCTTTCATCGTTTTGCGTTGTTTGTGGCAATATGTGTCATTGCCTTTTTGAGTAGTTTGAACCCGTTCTCACGTATTCCGCTGCTGAGGGCTACGAGCGATGCTCCGGCCTCCATCATGCGCTCTATGTCGTTAGGTGTCATCATGCCGCCTGTGCCAATGATGGGGTAGTTGTGCTCGCTGCGCTGGGCGATGTAGCTCACCATCTCGATGGCTCGCTCGGTGAGCATTGCACCACATATTGCACCCTTCTCGGTTGTACACATGGCTGTTGAGCCAGCCACAGCCTCGATGCCGTCGAGGGGTGTCTCAATTAGTATGTCGATGATTGTGTCGAGCTCCTCCTGGCTGATGTCGGGCGATATTTTTAGGAGTATTGGACGGTAGTCGAGCTGACCACGCCTAAACTCAAACATCGGCTCTATGAGTGCCAAAATCTCCTCACGAGTGCGTGGCTCATAGCGCTTGGCGGCGGTGTTGCACGCAATGTTTATGACGAAGAAATCGACATACTGATATGTGTTGCGGAATACACGAAGATACTCCTTGACTATGTTTTTTGAGTGCGTTGTGGTGAGCTTGCCGATGTTGCAGCCGATGACAATGTTGCGGTTGTGCTTGGTGCGCTTGCGAATGTTGTGCATCACATACTCAATGCCACGGCTGGGTGCTCCCGAGTTGTTGATTAGCGAGTTCTCCTTGCGTAGACGCTTTAGGCGTGGACGTGGTGTGCCAGGCTGGGGGCGTGGTGTTACCGAGCCAATCTCAACAAAGCCGAAGCCACATGCTGCCAACTCGTCGAGGTGGTCGCCATTGGGGTCGTAGCCCGCAGCTATGCCTATTGGGTTGTTAAAGTGTATGCCCATAACCTCACGCTCAAGGTTGATGTTTTGAGGTGAGTGTCGGTGGCGAAGAATTCTCTTGCCAAAGGGAAGTGCGCCCACGAAACTGAGCATCGCATGTTGAATGCGATGTGATGCCTCGGCGGGGAAGAGGCGTATAAATCTTTGTAGCAGCGAGCGTCTCATTGCCATTCAATCTGAATAATAATACAAATATACAAATAAAAGGCTATTGTTGCAACCCTGCCCTCAGAATATTTTATATATTCTGGACTTTTAGTGTGTGAGGCTTAGAAATACTCCTGGCGATAGGTGTAGTTGTTGCGCATTGTTTCGAAGCGCTCGGGGTGGCGTTTGAGCTCTTTGGACTCTTCCGAAATAGGATAATATTTATCTATTGTTCTGCACATCTCGTCCCAGTCGATAAGACGCTCGCAACTACGTGGCGCATCGTCGGGGTACCATGTTGTTAGTGGTAGGTTGAAGCATGTTGCTATTTGGTTGATAACCATTGCGGTGGCATTAGCTTTACCCTGTGCTGAGTAGCCAGCTACGTGGGGTGTGGCAATGGTAGATTTTTCGAGAACTATACGCTCGATATTGGGCTCATTCTCCCATACGTCGAAATAGTATCTATGCGAAGAATTGGCAACTGCTAAATTGTCTACTACGCCACCACGCGATGCGTTCAAAATTACTGCATCGGGGCGAAGTTTGTCAAGTAGCGATTTGTTCAATAGATGGTGTGTTGTGTTGTCGAGAGGGGTGTGAAATGTGAGTATGTCGCACTCCTCGGCAAGTTTGTCGATAGGGTAGAATTCGCCTCCCTCTCGCTCCTGGCGTGGTGGGTCGCACTCCATGACGCTAAAGCCCCAATGGCGAGCATACTTCGCAACGAGTGAGCCTACCGAGCCTACGCCAACGATGCCTAAGCGGTAGTTGCTTGGTTGTTTGTTGTCGGTGAGCGTGATGTGTCGTAGTGTTGCTGCCACCCATTGCAACACGCCTCGTGCATTGCATCCCTTGGCGTTGCATATCTCGATGCCCGAGCGGTGGCAGTAGTCGAGGTCGATGTGGTCGGTGCCGATGGTTGCTGTGGCGATAATCTTGATTTGCGAGCTGCCGAGTAGTGCCTCGTTACACTTGGTGCGTGTGCGCACAATGAGGGCATCGCAATGGCGAACACTTTGGGTGTTAATCTCTGTGCCCTCTAGGTATTCTACCTCGGCATAGGGCTCCAAGATGCCCTTGATGTGGGGTATGTCGCTGTCGATGATTATGCGCATAACGGGGTTTTACTACGTAATTTTTAACAAAGATAGGCAATTTTCTGTAAATTTATATTATATTTGCATGATATTTTAGTGTGGTAGGCATGAAATGTTTACTGTTGCTAATTAAAAATTTGGAGCTATGACAACCAAGAGTAAGACAAAATTCGACCCTAATGGCATTGTGCCAGATAACGGTAACTACTTCGGTTTTCCGATTGATGCCGAGGATGCTGCGTTGGTACTTATCTCTGCGCCTTGGGATACCACCGTGGCAACACGTGCTGGTAGCTCGTATGCTCCCGATGCAATTATCGAGGCATCACGCTTTGTTGATTTCCACGAGCCTATGGCGCCTAATAGCTGGCGCAAGGGTATCGCCACGTTGCCTATCGACTACTCAATTCAGGATATGTCGCACCGCCTGCGCTCCGATGCTGATAAGATTATCAACATGAGCCACTCCGATGCCGACTATATCATCAATAACCTTATGCACGATCGCCGCCTACGTCGCATCAACGAGGCATCGGGGCAGGTGAACGAGAAGATATATGAGCAGTCGAAGATGTGGCTAAAGAGGGGTAAGATTGTTGGCTTGGTTGGCGGCGACCACTCAACGTCGTATGGTAACATTCGTGCTGTGAGCGAGTGTTATGACGACTTTGGCGTGTTGCAGATTGATGCTCAGTGCAACCTTAAGGAGGAGTGCTACGGCTTTAGTCACTCGCACTTGTCGGTGATGCACAATGTGCTGAGCGATGTGAAGAACCTTAAGCGCCTTGTGGCGGTGGGTGTTCGTGAGTTTAGCCCACGTGAGTGGCAGCGCTCCGAGGACGACGAGCGTATACGTCTATTCACAGGTCAGTATATATGGTCGTCGCACTTCGAGGGTGTTAATTGGGCTACGCTATGCGACCAAATCATTGCGGAGTTGCCCGAGAATGTATATATATCGCTCGATATTGACGGACTTACTGTCGAGTGCTCGCCACACACCGGAACAACCATTTCGGGTGGCTTGCGCTTTCCAGAGGTGGTATATCTCATGAGCAAGATTGTGGGCTCGGGTCGTAAGATTGTGGGCTTCGACCTCACAGAGGTGGTGCCTGATGTTGATGATAAGACCGATGCTGTGATTGCTGCACGTCTATTATTTAAGATGTGTAGCATGGCTCTTAAGCATCACCCATCACCCGATGTATTATAATAGAATGTTTAACTACTAACTTGTAGATTGAATATGGCATATTTCACTAAGTTTGGCAGAGTAAAACGCATGCATATCCTCTCGCAGCAGGGTCGTAACTTCTTGCAAGCACCCTGGGCTGGAGGAATTGTTTTGGTGGCGTGTGTTGTTGTGGCGATGTTGCTTGCCAACCTCCCTGTAACGGCTCACTTCTACCACAAGATCCTTCACATGGAGCTCGGAATATCTATCGGTGGTGAGCTCTTTCCCGAGGGAATGAGCGTGGAGAAGTTTGTCAATGATGCGTTGATGGTTATCTTCTTCTTCACTGTTGGTCTTGAGATCCGACGTGAGATGTCATATGGCGAACTATCTACGCCCAAAAAGGCAATTCTTCCTGTCATCGCAGCGTTGGGTGGTATGCTTGCCCCAGCACTCATATTCACATGCTTTAACTTTGGCACAGCGACCATCAGTGGTTGGGGTATTCCTACGGCTACTGATATCGCCTTTGCGATAGGTATCATGTCGTTGCTTGGCAATCGTGTGCCTATCTCGCTAAAAGTCTTTCTAACGGCTTTGGCTGTTGCCGACGACCTTGGTGCAATCGTTGTCATCGCCCTGTTCTATGGCGAGACTCCAAACATGCTGTTGTTGGGCATTGCTGTGTTGATAATGGTGGGCATCTACTTCATGCGTCGCATGGGTGAGTTCCGCACTATTGCATATATTATCCCAGCCGTGATTGTGTGGACGTTGTTCTACTACTCGGGTGTTCATGCAACAATTTCGGGTGTGGCTATGGCTATGCTTATCCCTACAACACCACGTTATAGCCGCTCATACTACCTGCACAAGGCAGACGTTATCGAGCAGGGAATTCGTAATGCCGACAAGATTGAGAACGAGAACGAGGCAGAGGAGGAGCGCATGTACTGCCTTCGTCGCATGAAGCAGATATCGAATGGCGCTGAGAGTATGAGCCACCGTGTTGAGCACTTCTTGATGCCGTATGTTAATTTCATTATCATGCCTATCTTTGCCCTTGCTAATGCGGGTGTGCATATCGAGAGCGTTGATTACTTTAATATTTTTGAGTACTCGTCTACGGTGGGCTCAATTGGCATGGGTATCTTCTTTGGCTTGCTCTTAGGTAAGCCTCTTGGCATCTCGTTGTTTAGCTACCTTGCCGTTAAGCTCGGCTTGGCAGATAAGCCTCAGGGCGCAACATGGCGAATGCTTGCGGCTGTGGCATGCCTTGGCGGTATCGGCTTTACGATGTCTATCTTCGTGGATAACCTCGCCTTTGATGCCGAGACACAGATTAACCTTATTAATAAGGGAAAGATTTCGATACTTATGGCATCTACCACTGCGGCTGTCGTGGGTAGCTTGCTGATTATCCTAAATGCTAAAAAGTCAAAATAGTCTAACTAATATATGAAGAAAAAGTCGTTATTGGCTCTTGCGGCCATTGCCATTATGGTTGCGGTGTCGTGCTCGTCTAAGGGTGGTGCCGATGCTGAGCACTCGTTGCAGAATAGTGTCGATTCGGTGTCGTATGCCATGGGCATGAACATCGCTCTTAACCTCTACGCTGCCGACTCTACGCTAAATGTCGATGCGGTGTGCTTGGCGATACGTGATGTCTACGAGTCGAGAACAAGAATGAATGCTGACGAGGCACGCTATGCCTTTTTGAAGTATATGAACTTTGATGTTTATGAGCGCACTAAGGAGATGGAGCGTCGCTACTTAGATGATTTGCGTAAGTCAGATCGTAAGTTTGTGGCAACATCATCGGGTGTGACATATAAGGTTGTTACGCTGGGCGATGTTAAGCGTGGTCCTCGCTCGACACGTGATACAGTGCTCGTGAACTTCAAGATATTTAACGTTGCTGGCGAGATGCTCGACTCAACTTATGTTGCTAAGAGCTTGCGTACACCTCTTGGCAAGTTGCCTAAGGGTGTTCAGGAGGCGTTGCGCCTTATCGGTCCTGGTGGCCGTCTCGAGGTGTGGGTGCCATCGGCATTGGCATATAGCGCTGCGGGTTGCGACTCTATTGGCGTGAAGCCAAACACCATGCTCTTCTACGACCTACGACTCAAAGATGTACCAAGAAGATAATAACTATAATTAATTAAAACTCTATGAAGAAAATCTTATTTCTTGTAGCCGCTATGGCTACGCTTATTTCGTGTAGCTCGCACGGCGAGTTCTACTTCGACGAGGCGGAGAATCGTGCCTACAACAACCCTAATGCAGAGTTCGACTCGCTATCATATGCCTATGGTATCGAGATGGCTTTGCCTCTTCACACTCAGTTGGCTGATTTCGACTACAATCGTGACCTCTTTATCGAGCTCGCTGAGAAGTATCTCTCAACCGATGCTAAGTCACTTCCTGACATCGAGCTTATTAACGCTGAGTTTGCTAAGTTCGATATGGAGTGCATGCGTCCATATATGATGGCTAAGCAGCGTCGTATGTTTGCACATAGCGCAGACATGGAGCTCCCTGCAATCTACAACGAGAAGTATACTCGTGAGATGTTTACTGAGTGGATGTCGGCAATGGCTTCTAACATGGTTGTGTCGGCAGCTGCCCCTGTGAATGTTCACTATGTGCTCGAGGGTATCAAGGCGACTAAGGATCTTATTGGCGAGCAGGCTGATGCTTCGGCAGTTCGCCTTGACTCAGCGGCACAGGCAACGATTATGCTGCATCGCTCACACATTCAGAACTACTACCGCAACGAGCTTCCTAAGTATCACTTGGAGCAGACAGGCGAGTGGTTGGCAGAGGTTGCTAAGCAGCCAGGTGTGCAGCCTTTGGCTATCGGCAACGATACTATCTACTACCGCATTAACAACGCTGGTGGTGTGAAGATCTCTGCTCCTACCGACTCTATTGCTCTCGACTATCGCATCTATAGCTATCGTGGTACGCTCCTTCAGTCTACAAAGACTCAGATGGAGGGTCTCGAGAAGCGTATCATGGAGGCTAAGGCTAACAAGGAGCTTACCGACTCGGCACGCTACGCTGTTATTCGCCAGAGCGAGAAGATCATTGCTGACCTTAAGAAGCACATGGCTCCTGTAAGCACTATCCGCTTGGAGGTTATCAAGCACTGCTTGCAGTATGTCGGTGAGTTTGGTAGCATCACCATTTGGGCACCTACTAAGTTTGCACCTCCATCACGAATGTTGATGCCTAACGAGGGTGTTGTGGTTGATTTCGAGATTAAGCGCATTGTTCCAGGTGCGGCTATGCCAGCATTCCCTGAGCTCCCTAAGAAATCGACACAGACCGTGCGCCCTGAGAATGCTCCTGTGAATACAGGTGTTGAGCCAGCTGAGGGTGCGAAAGTGCCAATGAAGATTGTTCCAGCTAAGAAGTAATTATTTCTTGTGATAAGGGGTCATTCTCGGCCCATCACACAAAGAAAGACCCCTCGGGCTGTACTATTTGTGCTATCCCGAGGGGATCTTCTTTTGTGATATACCAAGCCTAACCCCTTCTAACAAGAAATTTCTTTCTCGTGATAAGGGCGCATCTGCCGCCGCTAGCAAAAAGAGTCCCGACAATGAGCAGTACGCCAAAGTACAGCCCATCGTCGGGATTTTTGCCGAGCGTTGCATCTGCAACCCTTCTCGCGAGAAATCGGTGCGCTGATTGAGGTGGTAGATTAAGGAGTTTAGTGAATTTAATGAGTTTAGTGATAGCCTTTCCTTAATTTCCTTAATCTCCTTAAATTCCCCTAATCTCCCTATTTTAGCGCTCCCATCTATCCCATTCGTCCCACTTTAAAAACCCCTATCAAGCACGCAGGGCTTATCTCTTCCTACGTGTCACGCGTCGCTAAACAAAAAAATGCCGACCCCGTAAAGGTCGGCATTGTGCATTGTGCGGAGTGGTGTTACTCGCAAACTGCGCTAAGCTCAGCGAACAAGCCAGCGAAGCTCTCAGCCATATCACGACGGAGGGCTGCGTAGTGCTTCTTAACCAATGAGCGGTTGTGTGGCTCAGCAGGGTTGTTAGCCTTTACGTAGAAAGCGTTGCGCAACTCTACGCCCTTAAGCATAAGTTCTACAACCTTCTCCTCCTTGTTAGGCTGGAAGAATGCTGCCATCTCGCAGTCAAATACGAACTCCTCCAAACGATAGTCAATCTCCTTCTTTAGGACTCTCAAATTTGCCATAATCGTAAAATTATTTAGTTAATTTATAAAATTCGCTATTAGCTATTACGCAAAGATACGAAATAGTATTCTTATATCCAAATAAATTTTTAAGAATATTATGTAGTGATGTTGCTAAATTTTCCCTATCTTTGTATAAAGATATGCCTAATAATTTTACATGATACTTTACTATGGCTGTTGTTGTTTGTCCTAAATGTGGTATTATCGTGCCAGCGTCGAAGAGTGTATGCATGCGCTGTGGTGCGCCACTAACACCCCAGGCAACCCCTGTTGTTAAGCCTGTGATGCCTGAGATAAGTGTTGTTGAGCCTGCAAAACCTGCCGAGCCAGCAACTCCGCACAATACTGAGGAGATGAAGAGAAGTGCTGATGCCTTCAACACGCCCATTGCACGACGTTACGACTTGGAGCCCAATCCCCATGTGTCGTTAGGTTGGTCTATTGTTGCGATAATACTTTATTGGCCTTGTGCTGTTGTGTCGCTTGTGCTCAGAGTGTTGTCTACAAAAGCGTGGAAGTCGGGTAATGAGGAGTCTGCGGAGAAGTTGGGTAACTACTCGCGATATGTGGCTATGGCTTCCATCGTGGTGTTTATCATAGGTTTTGTGATAGGCTTATTCTTTTAGGCCATTTAGTAATTATGGTATTAGAGGCGTGTTGTAAGATAAACTTGGGCTTGCGCATTGTGCGTAAGCGTGAGGACGGCTACCATGAGTTGCAGACGGTGATGTATCACGTGCGTGGGCTCTACGATGTTGTCGAGGTCGAGGCTATGCAGGGTGAGGGCGTTGAGTTTGTGGGTCGAGGCATTGTTGTTGATTGTCCAGCGGAGAAGAACCTCTGTGTGCGTGCTGCCCGCCTTATGCAGGAGCGTTATGGCGTGGGCGGTGTGCGTATAACCCTCGATAAGCGTGTGCCCTTTGGTGCAGGTCTTGGTGGCGGCTCGTCAGATGCTACTGCCGTGATTGTGGCTATTAACGAGATATTTGAGCTTGGGCTGGAGCGCAGTGTTCTTGCCGAGCTTGCTGCCGAGTTGGGTAGCGACACGCCGTTCTTTGTCTACGACGAGCCGCAGTATTGCACCTCTCGTGGTGAGGTTATGGAGCCAGCAACGGTAGATTTGCACGGTTTATGGCTTGCTGTGGTTAAGCCCCAGGAGGGTGTCTCTACGGCTGAGGCATACTCGGGTGTTAAGCCATGTGTGCCTAATGACGACTTGCGTGAATTGTTGCAAGATAGTGTGGATAGGTGGCAGGGTAGTGTGCTCAACGACTTTGAGGGTCACATCCTTGCGGCACATCCACGCATTGCCGAGATTAAGCAGTCGCTCATGGATAGTGGTGCTGTGTATGCCTCGATGTCGGGCTCGGGCTCTGCGGTGTTCGGCTTGTTTAAGGCTCGCCCTGAGCTAACGTTTGGCGATGATGAGTTTGTACATATTGAATATATTAACTAATAATTTTGTGCTATGAAAAAGTTTATTTCGTTGGCTATCATGTTGCTCGTTGCAGCAGTAGCTGTTGATGCTTCAGCGCAGGCATCTAAGATCATCGGTAAGTGGAATGTTGATTCATCGGTGTTTGGACTTGCTGAGCAGGGATTTGAAAATGCTAAGTCTATCATGATTTTCGATGAGGATGGAGAGGTGGAGGTGCTCCTATCAGCAGATGCTACACTGCCTATTGATGATCAAACAAGTGTTGTCATTTCGATAGAGTTTGAGATTGAGGCTGATTGGACGCTTGATGGTTCAGTTATCTCGCTAAATGCAACAGATGTTGATGTTGATATTGAGAAGATTGCAATTGAGCCATATAATCCTATGTATGCAGATGTGTTGGTTATGCTTAAGGATGAGCTAGAAAAGCAGTTGCGTGCTGAGATGAGTGGCCTCGATGAGAATTTCTCTGGTGAGATGACTATTGTCTACATTGATGACAAGACTATGAAGCTTAATGATGGTGGTGATATTGTGATGTGCAACCGAATCTGGTAGTCTGCCAAGGCAATATACTAACGTAAAAGAGGAGGCCCAAAGCGGGTCTCCTCTAACTTTTTGTTTACTTGTCTACTCCTCTAATAGCTGGTCGGGGGTTAGGTGTACGACCTTGCCGTCACGCACAACCACCAGGTCGCCATTATCTCGTCGGGTGCGCTCGATAAGACGACGCTGTGCAAGAAGTATTCCTGCGTCGATACGCTCCTGTAGCTCTCTAAGCTCAAACTCACTCATAACTCAAAATTTTCTGATAAGCTAACGGATTGACGATCTCTTTTATTTCGCCCTTCGAGCCGTATGCTATCTTTCTCACCCCCTCGGCAGTCGAATTGTCGTAGATTACCCAATAGTCGCAGATGGGAACGTAGAGCTTCGTGAGGTTACGCATGCTCGACTCGTAGCGACGACAAATCGTGTTTACAGGAATGTTGTGTCCACCGAGGCTCACACGCTTAGCCACACGCTCGATAGCCTGCTCGGGCGAGGGAAGCCAAAAGTAGAGCAGTGACACAAAGTAGCCACGCTCCTGAGCTCGTTCGATGAACTTTTGGTATGTTTTGGTTGATAGTGTTGTCTCGAATGCGAAGTCGGTGCCCTCCTCCAAGAGGTCGTTGATGCGGCGAAGCATTAGGCGACCAGCCTCGATAGCCATGCTATCGGGATTGAATGGCGAGAGTCCTCGAGCAATCTCGTCGGCGTTTACAAACTCGTGGCAGTGCAGTAGCTCGGGAAGCATAGTGTATGATGCCGTGGTCTTGCCGGCACCGTTACAACCTGCTATGATATAGAGCTTGCGCATACCTCTTATAAACTTACTTTATGCAAATATAGTGATTTTCGTTGTAACAACAAAATATTTTTGCCAACTATTTATTCGTTAGGTGGTATACCTCCTCGATTTTGTCGCACATGGCTGCCCACGAGAAGCGCTTGCGCTCATGCTCCATATTGTGGGTGAACTCATCGAGGCAACCTTGCTCGTATATTCTGTTTAGTCCATCTACGACACCCTCGACTGAGCTGTCTACGACATATCCTACCACGCCGTCGGGAACAATCTCCTTTAGTCCTCCTACGTCTGTTACGATGATAGGGGTGCGGAAGTTGTAGGCTATCTGTGTCACGCCACTCTGCGTTGCGGTCTTGTAGGGGAGCACCACGCAGTCCGAGACGGAGAAGTAGTTGGCTACCTCGCTGTCGGGGATAAAGTGGTCGTGGAGGATGATATCATCTTGTAAGCCAAGGCGTTCAATAAGGTCGATATACTTATCGCGTGAGGCGTAGAACTCGCCCGCTATGAGGAGCTTATGTCCCGAGCGGCGGAACTTTGCCCATGCCTCGATGAGGGTGTCTAAGCCCTTGTAGTCACGTATGAGGCCGAAGAATAGGGCATAGCGAGTGCCAGGGTCTAAGCCCAAGGCATTGCACGCCTCGGTGCGCTCCTTGCGCTCTCCAAAGTGCTCGAACATGGGGTGTGGCGAGAAGAGTGCGGGGGCGTGGGTGTATGTTGTAAGCTCGCCATGCACCTGCTCCGACATGTAGATAAATCCATCTACCGAGCGTAGGTAGTAGCGGTTAAACATCTTGTCGGTTATGTGGTGCTCGTGGGGCTCGACGTTGTCTATCTGACAGATGACACGTGTGTGGCCATTCTTGCGGGCAAGGCGTGCGATAGAGCCGAAGCAAGGTGCCATGAAGGGTGTCCAATACTTCATTAGCACAATGTCGGGACGTAGCTTGCAGAGCTTGCGACCCACCTGCCACCAGGTCATAGGGTTGATGGTCGATACCTTGCGCTCGATGCTTAGATCGGTGGGCGGAGGGGTGTCTACCGTCTGACTCTTGCCGGGGAACAAAAGGGCGGGGTATTGCAGCGTGAAGGTGAGAATATCGACTCGATAGCCTCGACGCTGATACTCACGAGCCATGGTCTCCATGATGGAGGCAAGTCCTCCACGATAGGGGTGTGCAGGACCAACGATGGCGATATGTAGCTTCTTGGTGTTCACTTACTTAAACTCTATTTTTGCTCTACAAAGCGTCTTCTCTGCTGTGGCTATCTCGAAGTGCCATGTGTTGCCATCGTTTAGGTGTGATATGGTTAGTGTCTCGCCATAGCGTGCCTCGGCGATGAAGTTAAAGTCAAGACGCATGCCACGGTTGTTCTCGATGGCATCGAGCGAGATAGCATCGAAGATCATATCGACATAGCGCAACGTGTTCATGTGGCGGTTAAAGTCGATGTCGCTGTATGCCACGGTGTGCTGGCTCGAGGCTGTGTACTCCATAGGACGTAGGCGAGCAGGGACGCTTGTGGGCGATGGAGCATCTACCATGATTTGGTCGTGGCGCTCCTTCATGATAGAGAGGTCTACTACCTGACGGCTCTCCATGTCAAGCACGCACCACTGCGACACTGAGGCTGCCAAAAGCTCGTTGCCCTGACGCATGCAGAAGTTACGGGTAGAGGAGAGACGGTTGCACTCATTGACCCATGTGTCGATCTCGATGTTGCTATACTGCTCTGCTTGGCGCTCGATATCCACGGCGAGGCGTGAGAGTACCCATGTAAATTTGTTGCCCTGGAGCGATGCTACGCCAAAGCCCTTGCTGTCGGCATCGATGCCCGCAACGTTGAGCATATAGTTGATGATTGAGGCTGCCGAGGCACGTAGTGTGAAGTCTACATCCTGGGGCTCTATTCGGTATTTGTAAGTAGTGATTTCTGCCATATGTAGTAATATTTGAGTACAAATATACTAAACTTTGCAATAATAAGCTAACATTGGCGTTGAAATATTGTGTAAATAAATTCAAAAAATGTGTGCGTAGATGTTGGTAATCAAGCAAAAAATCGTATCTTTGCTTGAATTAATATCCGCAAATGTGCAGATAGCAACAAAAACTTAATATAATTACTTAATTATCAGCTTTATGAAAAAACTTATTTTTTCACTCGTAGCACTTGTATTGGGTGTTATGGGTCTTTCGGCTCAGACTCCGCTTCCGCTTGACGAGCAGGTGCGAGTAGGTCGCCTTGAGAATGGCATGACCTACTTCATTCGCCACAACGAGAAGCCAAAGGGCCAGGCAAGCTTCTACATCTACCACGATGTGGGCGCAGTACAGGAGGATGACGACCAGCAGGGTTTGGCTCACTTCCTCGAGCACATGGCATTCAACGGCACCAAGAACCTCCCAGGTAAGGAGATGATTGAGAGCCTTGAGACTATCGGTGTGCAGTTTGGTTACAACCTTAACGCATTTACTTCATGGGATTGCACCGAGTATATGATTAAGGATTGCCCAATCACCCCTGAGAACCTCGACCTTGCTCTTCTTATCATTCACGACTGGTCGCAGTTCATCGCATTGGATCCAGCTGAGGTTGATGAGGAGCGTGGCGTGATCATGGAGGAGCTTCGTACACGTGATGGTGCTAACCTTCGTGCTCAGTACGACATGTTCGAGAACTTGTTCAAGGGCACTATCTACGAGCGTCGTAACCTTATCGGCTACCTCGATGGCCTAAACTCATTCGACCACACATCGTTGGAGAACTTCTACAAGAAGTGGTATCGCCCTGAGTACCAGGCTATTGTTATCGTTGGTGACATCGACGTTGATGAGGTAGAGGCAAAGCTTAAGGACCTTATGTCAGATATTCCTGCCTCACCAGCAGATGCTGCACAGAAGGAGGTAGTATTCGTTCCTGCAACTGAGGAGCCTATCGTTTCTGTATTCTCTGACGTGGAGCTTACACGTTCAAGCGTGATGATGTTTGGTCGTCGTGAGGCTCTTCCTAAGGAGGTTAAGAACACCGTAGAGGCTTACTCTTTGGACGTTGTTTACAACCTCGCTACAATGATGATGAACAACCGCTTCGAGGAGATTGCTCAGGCTGCTGACGCTCCATTCTTGGGTGGTGGTATGTCTGAGGGTAGCATCGGCGTATGTCCTACATTGGACGCTACAAGCTTCTCTGTTGTTGCTCACGAGGGTCGCCTCATCGATGGCTTCCGTGCTATGTACACTGAGATGGAGCGTATGCGTCGTCATGGCTTCACAGCAGGCGAGTTGGAGCGTGCTAAGGAGGAGCTCAAGATGTATGCTGAGCGCCAATACACAAACCGTAACGACGTGCGCAACGACGAGTATGCACAGCGCTACCTCGACTTCTACGCTAAGGGTACTCCTATGATGGACGCTGAGACTGAGTGGCAGCTCGACCAGCAGATGCTTGCAAGCATTAACATCGACATCTTCAACCAGCTTTACAGCCAGCTTTCAACACCTGATCAGAACCTCGTGATCCTTGCTCGCACACCTGAGAAGGAGGGTCTTGTGATCCCTACTGAGGAGGAGTTCTTGGCAGTTATCGCTGAGGTGAAGGCTGCAGAGATTGAACCTTACAAGGACAACACCGTGATTGTTCCACTTATCGACGAGTCAGTTGAGTTGAAGGGCTCAGTAGTGAAGAAGACAGCTACTAACGAGTCGCTCGGCTACACTGAGTGGACATTGAAGAATGGCATCAAGGTTATCGTTCGCCCATCTACACTCAAGGCTGACGAGGTACGCATCAACGCTGTGGCTAAGGGTGGTAAGTCGTTGCTCGCTGACGACGTGCTCTTCACAGGTGACATGCTCGGCATGGTGATGGGTCAGTCAGGTATCAGCAAGTTCTCAGCAACTGAGCTCGCTAAGCAGCTTACAGGTAAGAACGCATCGGCATCTATCGGCGTTGCTGACTACGAGCACGGCGTGAACGCTGCAGGTTCGCCTAAGGACATCGAGACTATCCTTCAGCTCATGTACCTCCAGTTTACCGACCCACGCTTCGATCAGAACGACCTCGACAATATTAAGAAGATGTATGTTCCTTACTTCACTAACATGGAGAAGGATCCTTCATACATCGTAAGCAAGAACTATATTGAGACTCTCTATGGTAACCACCCACGTCGTCAGATGACTAAGGCTTCTGACTTCGAGACATTGACCCTCGAGAGCTTGGCAAGCGTACACAGCCAGCTTTACAGCTACGCTAACGACTTCCGCTTCATCATCGTTGGTAACGTGGAGCTCGAGACTTTGAAGCCACTCGTTGAGAAGTATATCGGCTCATTGCCTACTGCTAAGAAGTCGAAGTATAGCGCTCAGGACGATGGCGTGCGTGTTGCTACGGGTGAGGTTACTTGCGACTTCACAGCTCAGATGCAGCAGCCTAAGGTGTCTGTATACTTGACTTACTCGGGCGACTTTGCTGACAACGCTAAGAACCGCCTCGTACTCGACCTCCTTTGCCGTGCGCTCGACTCACGCTACCTCGTTTCTATCCGTGAGGAGAAGGGTGGTACCTATGGCGTACAGGTGCAGGGTGGCATCAACAAGTATCCTTACGAGCACTATCAGATGCTAATCGCATTCGACACTAACGAGCAGCTTGCTGACGAGCTCGTAGAGATTTGCGTTGCCGAGATCGAGAAGATTGCTGAGGAGGGTCCTAAGCACGACGACATCGACAAGGCTCGTGAGTTCCTCAAGAAGAACTACAATAACGTTCTCGAGAACAACGGCGGCTGGATGTCGGCTATCACACGTTGGTATGAGGAGGGCTACAACTACAAGGAGGATTACCTCGACATGCTTAATGACGTGACTTATGACGACGTGAAGGCTATGGCTAAGAAGGTTCTCGCTGATGGTAACTTTACAAAGGTTATTATGCGCCCAGCAAAATAATTTGTTGTGATAGCGGCGTATCAGCGACGCTTCAATCAAAGCCCCAAATGAGCAGTACTACAGTACAGCCCATCTGGGGCTTTTTCATGTCATCGTCACTGCTACACCACTCTGACAACAAATTCCCTCTCGCTGATTATCGTGATAAGGGGTCATTCTCGGCCCATCACAAAAAGTAAGACCCCTCGGGCTGTACGTCTAAGTACTATCCCGAGGGGTTCTTCTTTTGCGATAGACCAAGCCTAACCCCTTCTGAAACAAATCTATTTCTTGCTGATTTAGGTGGGCAGGGGCTGGAATAAATGGGGGCGCTAACGCTTGATGGGAGAGATGGGAGCGCTTCGCTTGATGGGTATCGCTTCGCTTGATGAGGGTGATGGGTAGCGCAGAGATAGTGAATTTAAGGAGTTTAGTGAATTTAAGGAGTTTAGTGAACTTAAGGAGTTTAGTGAACTTAAGGATATTAGTGATACTCATCCCTAAATTCCCTATTCTCCCATCTATCCCATCTATCCCATTCGTCCCATTAATCCCGTGCGAAGCACACCTTACTTTTCACCTTTCACCTTTCACCTTTTACCTCTCGCTCGTGAGGAACGCCATGGTGTCCACGCCGTCGGCGTAGTCGCTAAGGGTGGGGTATTGGGCACTGCCGAAGGGGACGAGGCGACCGAAGGGAAGGTGGGGGGTGAGGGTGTCGAGGTGCGAGACTACACATTGCACATCCTCGGAGTGTGTCGCAAGCCAGCGCTCTACGTCGCTAAGCGTAGAGTAGGCATGTAGCGTGACCTCGCCAAGCGAGGTGGGAAACTCGGTGCCGTGGGTGGCGATATAGCCGTCGTGGTCGCTGTAGGGCGTAGACTGCATCCTAAGGAGCGCCTTGCGCATGCGGAGGCTCTGAGAGAGCTTAGGGCACGAGGCAGGGTGCGAGGCGAGCATGGGCGTTGTGTGGTCGGGGTAGAAAATCATCGACACCGAGCGACAGCCAAGACCCGAGTAGGCGGTGATGTCGGTGGCAAGGGCGGCAAGCTCCTCACCACTCTCGGTGCCATCGACAACGGCGATGGAGTGGCGGCTGCCACGCAGCAGGCGGCGTGTGGTGGCAAAGTGCTCGTTAAAGTAGCGGTTGGCATCGTCACCTCCCGTGGCAATAACCATGTCGTAGCGCTCCGTGGCGGAGTAGTCGTAGATGGCGATGTCGGGGCGGAGGGAGCGTAGCGTGGCGACAACGTAGCGCATGAGCACGCTATCCTTAGACGATGGTTTGTAGTGGCACTCGTGACCGCTTAGGAGGACGCACATTAGGTCGAAGAAGCCGACGAGGGGTATGTTGCCCGCCATGATTACGGCGACACGCTGAGGTGTTGCGACGGGTGTGTAGCGCTCAATCCATGCCTCGAGCAAGGGGCGCTGGAGCATGGTGCGACGTATGGCATCTACCGAGCGGAGTATCTCCTCCTCGCTAAACCATGGGTTTTGGGCGGTGGCGTTGCGGATAATATCTCTCTGCTCGCCGAACTGCTCGAGGCGGTTGCCGAGCATTACAAAGGTGTCTATCATAGCTGTATGCCTTGGCTGATTATGCGCTCTATGTCGCTGATGCTGATGCCGTCCTTCACGAGCACGTGCTTGTGGCGGTCGAGGAGGTAGAGCGAGGGTATCGCCTTAAGGTCGTAGAGGCGCTCGTGGGTGAGGGCTTGCTCCTTGTCGTAGCCACATGTCCATGTCTTGGGCATATGGGGGAGGTAGTCACGCCATGCCTCTATATCCTCGTCGGGGTAGATGGCGAGGGTTACGATGCGATAGTTTGCGCTTAGCTCCTTGAGCTGTTTTGAATGTTCTATCTCGCTTATCACCTCCTTGCACATCTCGCAACCAGGGTTGTTGAAGAGTAGAATGGTGTAGTCGGCATCGAGGGTGTGGAGCGTGTGCTGAGAGCCGTTGGCGAGGGTGAAGGTGAAGTTGTTGGCCACAGCGCCGAGCCTATTCTGCTTTACGATGTGGAGCGTGTGCTGGGGTATCTGACGCTCGTACTCGTCCAAGAGTGATGACTTGGCGAGCTCCTCCAAGATGGGGATATAGTACTCGTCGTTGCGCACAGGCGAGTTGGGGTCGTAGAGTATCTCGCTTGCCATGTCGGCGAAGAGGTCGAGCACGGGGCGGCTTGCCTCGGCACGATGAATGAGTGTGCGTAGTAGCGAGTCGGCTTTGGCTGCTGGTATGGTCATCACATACTTGGCAAAGGCGCTGTATATCTCCTCCGAGGAGTATAGCTCAACGTCGTCGCCTATGTCGAAGCGGAAGTTGTCCCAATAGTGCGCCACATAGTGGTCGTACTGCTCACGGCTCTCTATCTTGCGAAGGTCGTCGATGGGGGGTGTGAACGTTATTGAACATTCTGACTCCTCCTCGTTGTCGTTGCTGTTGTCGAGAGTAGGCTGAGCGCCACACGCTATTGTTAGCATGGCGAGAGCTATGTATGATAGGTGTTTCATGGTGCGACGGATTGGGAACTATTTTTAAATTAGTAATTACACACTACGCATTAAAAAAAAAGAGTGCCTCGGGTAAAGCGAAGCACTCCGTTGTTGTTATTACATTCGCTCAGGAACGTTGATGCCCAAGAGGGACATTGCCGAGCGGATTACTCGAGCCACCTCCGAGGCGAGCTTGAGGCGCAATGAGCGCACCGCAGAGTCCTCCTCCTTGAGGATTGAGTGGTCGTGGTAGTAGCCGTTGAACTGCTTAGCGAGGTCGTAGGCATATGCCGCAATCACCGATGGCGCAAACTGCTCACCCGCAGTGCGAACTACGGCTGGGTACTCCGAGAGAGCCTTGATAAGCTCTACCTCCTCCTGGAGAAGTGGTGCGCCGAGGAAGTTGTCTGTAGCGATGCCCGCCTCCTCTGCCTTGCGCATGATTGAGCGGATACGTGCGTGGGTGTACTGGATGAACGGACCTGTGTTGCCGTTGAAGTCGATTGACTCTCGTGGGTCGAAGAGCATGGTCTTCTTAGGGTCTACCTTGAGGATAAAGTACTTCAAGGCGCCAAGACCAACCATCTCGCAGATGGCTGCTGCCTCCTCCTCTGACGAGCCATCGAGCTTGCCCAACTCCTCGGACATCTCACGTGCTGTGCCCACCATGTCGGCAATGAGGTCGTCGGCATCGACAACGGTGCCCTCACGTGACTTCATCTTGCCCTCGGGGAGCTCAACCATGCCGTATGATAGGTGGAAGATGTTGTCGCTCCACTCATAGCCGAGCTTCTTTAGCACGAGCTTGAGCACCTGGAAGTGGTAGTTCTGCTCGTTGCCCACAACATATATCATGTCGTCGAGCTTGTTCTCCTCGAAGCGGCTGAGCGCTGTGCCGAGGTCCTGGGTCATGTATACCGATGTGCCGTCGCCACGCAATAGTAGCTTTTGGTCGAGGCCGTCTGCCTCGAGGTCAATCCATACCGAGTTGTCCTCCTTGCGGAAGAATACGCCCTTCTGCAAGCCCTCCTCCACGAGGCTCTTGCCCAAAAGATATGTCTGCGACTCGTAGTATACCTTGTCGAAGTCTACGCCGAGAGCCTTGTACGTCACGTCGAAGCCCTCGTATACCCAGCCATTCATGGTCTGCCATAGCGAGTATACCGCCTCGTCCTTAGCCTCCCACTTGCGCAACATCTCCTGCGCCTGGAGCATGATTGGTGCCTTCTTCTTTGCCTCCTCCTCGCTCATGCCCTCTGCCACAAGCTCCTTGACCTGCTGTTTGTAGTGCTTGTCGAACTCTACATAGTACTTACCTACGAGGTGGTCGCCCTTCATGCCTGACGATGCTGGGGTTTCGCCATTGCCATATAGCTGCCATGCGAGCATCGACTTACAGATGTGAATGCCTCGGTCGTTCACCAAGTTCACCTTGATGACGTTGTGGCCATTAGCCTTGAGGATTGTTGCCACCGAGTAGCCGAGTAGGTTGTTGCGGATATGTCCGAGGTGGAGTGGCTTGTTGGTGTTTGGCGACGAGTACTCAATCATTATTGTGCGACCAGACTTCTCTGCCATGCCGAAGTTCTCGGTTGCAACAATCTCGCCGAAGCGCTGTGCCCAAAATGACGAGTCTACAACGAGGTTAAGGAAGCCCTTGATTACGTTGAACGACTTAATCTCGGGTGTCGATGCCACAATCTTCTCGCCGAGGGCTGTTGCTGTAGCCTCGGGTGACTGCTTCGATGCACGCAATAGGGGGAACACCACCACGGTGTAGTCGCCCTCGAACTCCTTGCGGGTCTTCTGTATCTGAATGTTGTCGCTCACGCCCCACAACTCCTCTGTTGCACGGCACACGACGCTTGAAATAAACTCTTCGATGTTTAGCATTGTTACCTATATTTATATATCTAATGCGCAAATATACAAACTTTTTTTGGATTTGCGAAAAATGTTGCGGTTGGCAATTTTTTTTTGTAGGGTCGAGGGCGCAGAGAGAGGGGGTGATTTTCAATTTTTCTTTCTTTCAAAAACCCTATGTTTTGAATTTGAAAAAAATAAAAACCATCACAACTATGAACGTTTTTCGATATCAATTATGGTAGTATCGTGGCAGAGAGAGGGGGTGTTTTCAATTTTTCTTTCTTTCAAAAACCCTATGTTTTGAAAAAAAAGAAAAAATAAAAATCATCACAACTATGAACGTTTTTAGATATTGGTTGGGGTAGTATCGTGGCAGAGAGAGGGAGGAATTAGTAATTAGTAATGAGTAATGAGGAGTAGAGAGACAACAGAGAGAGCAGAGACCACAGGGACAACAAAGACAACAGAGAGAGCAGAGAGAGAGTAATTAGTAATGAGTAGTGAGTAATGAGTAATAGAGACAACTATCTATACTGAAAAAAAATATTACTAATTCCTAATTACTCATTACTCATTAAAAAGTTGATACCCGACTTCGTTGTCGTCTCTTCCGTCTCTTTCGTCTCTGTCGTCTCAAAAAAAATATTACTAATTATATAATTAGTATGTTAGTGACAATGTAAGTAAGTGTAATAGTGGTTGTTACTACACCCCTAATCAATACATTGAGAATAACCCTTGGTTAAGGGATAAAGAATTTTCTTTCAATTCAAAACATAGGGTTTTTGAAAGAATGAAAATTTGAAAACCTCAACAATACTTTAAGAATAACCCTTAGTTAAGGGATAAAGAATTTTCTTTTTTTCAAAACATAGGGTTTTTGAAAGAAAGAAAATTGAAAAACCCAAGCCCGAGCCCCACGGCGCAATCCCTCGCTGGTGTATGGAGCGCACGGCGAAATGATGAATTAGTAGTGAGCAATGAGCAATCGGCAGTAGCAACGAAAAATTATTCCTAATTACCAACTTCTAATTACTAATTATTTCGCTATCTTTGCCAAAAATTCAACGATATGAAGATTGCAGACATAGAACTTGGCGACAAGCCACTATTCCTCGCACCCATGGAGGATGTCACCGACCCCTCGTTTCGATATATGTGCAAGAGGTTTGGTGCCGATGTGGTCTACACCGAGTTTATCTCCTCCGACGGCCTCATTCGTGATGCCTGGAAGTCACGTGCCAAGCTCAACATCGCCGACTACGAGCGCCCTGTGGGCATACAGATTTATGGCCACATGATTGAGCCCATGGTCGAGGCGGCACGCATTGCCGAGAGCGCTAACCCCGACATCATAGATATCAACTTCGGCTGCCCCGTGAAGAAGATTGCCGCACGTGGCGCTGGCTCGGGCATGATGCGTGACCCTGACCTCATGGTAGAGATGACACGTCAGATTGTGCGTGCCGTGAACAAGCCCGTCACCGTGAAGACGCGCCTCGGCTGGAGCGACGAGATGAAAAATATCGAGGAGATTGCCCTTCGCCTTCAGGATGTGGGCATCGCCGCCCTTAGCATACATGGCCGCACACGCTCGCAGATGTATCGTGGCGAGGCCGATTGGACGCTCATAGGCAAGATTAAGAACGACCCCCGCATAACCATTCCCATCATCGGCAATGGCGACGTGGACTCGGCCGTAAAGTGCAAGGAGATGTTCGATAGGTATGGTGTCGATGGCGTGATGATTGGTCGTGCTACGTATGGTCGTCCTTGGATATTTCGTGAGTGTCGCCACTACCTCACTACGGGCGAGCTCCTTCCGCAACCATCAGTCGTAGAGCGTGTTGCCATAGCGCAGGAACACCTAACCAAGTCGCTCGAGATTAAGGGCGATAGGGTAGGCATCCTCGAGATGCGCCGCCACCTTACCAACTACTTCAAGGGTCTGCCCGACTTTAAGCAGACAAGGTTAAAACTCGTGACATCGTTCGACGAAGCGGAGATACGCTCCACCCTCGACTACATTGCTGAGCGCTGGGGCGACTTCGACATGGCAAACACCGTGCCCTCGCCGCTGTCGCACGACATATAAAAAGAGAGCCTGTCTAACAAGTTTTTTGTTAGGCAGGTTTTTGTTTTATATAGAAAAGTTTGTATCTTTGTATTGCGAGCTGTTCAGCTTTATCGGAAACTAAAAGAGAAAAAATAATATTTGATTGTTCAGCCGGGACTGTAC
>JAFZEX010000005.1 GCA_017560425.1 Alistipes sp. | reverse complement strand
ATAACGATTCTGGCTATTCAGCTACGCATGTGCAAGTCGCCTAATGCGAAAATCTCGAAAAAACGCAAATATCCTGAAATGTTTGATTTTATAATAAATAGAAGCCTGTCTAACTTTTTTTGAATGTTAGACAGGCTCTTCTATTTTTCGTGGCACTCGTGGTGGTCGCAGCTAATGCCCGAGTCCATCACAAAGCCGTGGAGGTAGCCCTCGACAACAGCCTCAATGTCGCCCTTGCAGCCACGAACAACACGTATGTTGTGGCTCGTGAGCTTGTTTAGCGCACCCATGCCCATGTTGCCCGCAAGCATCAGCTCGATGCCCATTGCCTCCATCTCAGAGGCTATGTTCGACTTGCAGCCGCAACCCTCGGGCGAGTCGAGGCGTGAGGTAGAGAGTATCTTTCCATTCTCAACCTCAAAAATAGTATAGTAGGCGCAATGACCAAAGTGGTCGTCCACCTTGCCATCACGTGTGGGAATAGCTATCTTCATGATGTTAAAAGTTAAAAGTGAGAGGCGCAGAGATAGTGAGTTTAGGGAATTTAGGGAATTTAGGGAGGGCGCTACCGACAATTTTCTGCAAGGCATAATCCCTAAGTTCCTTAAATTCCTTAATCTCCCTAATCTCCCTACTACCACCTTTTATCTCTCACGTTGTATAACAATAAAAGACCCCGAAGGCGTAAACCCTGGGGTCTTGATATGTTGTGGACTAAGCCAGCCTAACGATTAGAGGTTAGGGTTAATCTTCGACCACTCGCTGGTAGCAGGGATAATGCCCAAAGTTACCAACTCGTCACGCATCTTGCAGAGGTGAGCGTATGAAGCGTCAAGCTTAGCAATCTCCTCCTCAGTGCCCACAGGCATCTTGTAAGAGCAGCCGTTCTCGTCGAGAACAGTGTCCATAGCCATCATGATGTGGTTGTAGCGCTCGTTCGATACGTAAGTACCAGCAGGGAAGCGGAATGCCTCGCCACCCATCACTGAGCGAATCATCTCAACTGAGAGGTATGATGGGCTCTGGAATGATGAACGACCACGAAGCTTGATGATAGCAGCACCACCCTGGGTTACAGCAGTCTTCATTGCCTCCCACTCCTCAGCAGGGAACTCCTCAGTGCCGATGATGTCAGTAAGCTTGCGACCAGCGATCTTCACTGCGCTGCCGAATACTGCCATCTGCTCGCCGTGACCACCATATGTAGCGCAACCCTCAATCTCCGACTGCATAACGCCGAACTTCTTAGCAAGAGCGCTCTTAAGACGTGTAGTGTCAAGACCAGCAAGCGTAGTCACCTGACCAGGCTTAAGACCTGAGTAGAGCAATGTTACAAGACCTGTAAGGTCGGCTGGGTTGAAGATGATAACAACGTGCTTCACGTCTGGGCAGTAAGTCTTAATGTTCTTACCAAGCTGCTCAGCGATCTCGCAGTTACCCTTCAACAAGTCCTCACGTGTCATGCCCTCCTTACGTGGAGCACCACCTGATGAGATGATATACTTAGCATCCTTGAATGCCTCAGCCACGTCAGTTGTAGCAGTGATGTTTACGTTGTCGAAGCCGCTCTGACGCATCTCCTCGGCAACACCCTCAGGAGAGAATACATCGTAAAGGCAGATGTTAGATGTGAGGTTCATCATCAAAGCTGACTGAACCATGTTAGAGCCGATCATGCCGGCAGCACCAACGATAACGAGCTTGTCGTCTGTTAGGAAAGCCATAGTTTTATAAGTTTTTTAGTGATTATATTTTGTGTATTTGCTTACGTTAGCCAAATATCCATGCAAAGTTATAAAACATTTCTACGAAAAGCAAGCAAAAGAGCAAAAAAAATGAGGAAAGAGGAGCATTACGACGATAAGATAATTAGGATATTCCTACGTGACCATCATGTCGGTCTTAAGGTCTTAATGTTCCTATCGGTCAAAAAAACTATGACTAATTCCTAATTCGTAATTACTCATTGAAAATTTTATGTATATTTGTAACCTCAAAAAGATAAAAACCATGGCTTATCCTATCGAAAATAAGCTCGTCGTGGCTGTGTCGTCGTCGGCGCTGTTCGACCTTTCGGAGTCGGATAGGGTCTACAACGAGTGTGGCTTGGAGGAGTATCGCCGCTATCAGGAACAGAACATCGATGTGCCTTTGGCTAAGGGTGTTGCCTTTCCTTTTGTCAAGCGTCTGTTGAGCTTCAACGAGATATTTGCCGAGGAGCAACCTGTCGAGGTTGTTCTCCTCTCACGCAACTCTCCCGAGACAGGCTTGCGTGTCTTTCGCACCATCAAACACTATGGCTTGGATATCACTCGTGCCTCGTTCTTCTCGGGCGAGTCGCCATACAAATACCTCCCAGCCTTCAACGCCTCACTCTTCTTGTCGGCTTCGGAGCGTGATGTTAAGCGTGCGTGCGATGCGGGATATGCTGCGGGACGTGTTCTCGACAGCGAGGTCCTCGATGATAACTCCGACAACGAGCTACGCATTGCCTTCGACTTCGACGGCGTTATTGCCGACGACGAGTCGGAGAAGATATACAAGCAACACGGCTTGCAGGCCTTCCACCGCCACGAGGCAACCACCGAGCGACCCCTCGACCCAGGACCGTTGGCTGACCTGCTCATGAAGATTTCGAACTTGCAGAAGCTCGAAACACAGCGCATAGCTGCCAATGCTGACTATCGTCGCTGGCTTAAGATATCTATAGTTACCGCACGTAATGCGCCTGCGCACGAGCGTGTGGTGAACACCCTCAAGAGCTGGGGTGTGGAGGTTACTGAGGCATTCTTCCTCGGCGGCATCTCGAAGGATAGGGTGCTCGAGATCATGCGTCCCCACATCTTCTTCGACGACCAAATGTCGCACCTCGACCACCTACACAATGTCCCTGCGGTGCACATCCCCATGGGTATTGCCAACGAGTAACCATATGCGCAAGTGGCTTAAACGACATATCGACGAGGTTAGGCTCTCGCTCTCCAAGCTATCATTCCGTCAGGGCGTGGTGGTTCTCATCGTGTGTGTGCTGTTCTACGTCGCCTCGTTTGCACAGATGGCACTCCCCATATCGGCTAAGGCTAAGAGCGTGCTGTGGATAGTGCTCTTTGGCTGTGCCAAGATGGCTCAATATACGGGCTTGGCGATAGTTGGCGTAGAGGGCTGGCGACGCATAAAGGCTTACCTCAGGCTAAACAAGAGAAGGGCTGCCGACAAATAGTCGGTAGCTTTTTTTTGTGCTCTCGGTGTTCAACGTAAGAAAATTTTTTATACCTTTGCGCCAACTAAGGGGTGCTTACTCCCTCGCACGATGGCTGAAGCGTACGGTCGGCTAATCGAAATGGGGGATGTAGGCTGAGATTAGACCCTCGCACTGGATACGGGTAATGCCGAGACCAGGATAGGAGATATATCTTTAGAAGCCCCTTTTCAACTTAATTTAATTAAAGTATGAAAAGGATTTTTTGTTTTATCTGCGCACTCATGGCTGTGTGTGCGCTACGTGCCGAGGAGCACAAACCTGTGGTCGTGGACACCACACGCATCTACGAAGTAGACCTCATCGAGGTGGTAACTACCGCCGCCAAGCAAGCCACCCCCGTGGCACAATCATCGTTGCGTGACGACGACATTCTCAACCACAGCTACGGCACCGACCTTCCCACAGCCCTTGCACTAACACCCTCGCTCATAGCTACCAACGAAACAGGTATCGGCATCGGCGCAACATCTATCCGCCTACGTGGCACCGACGCTACACGCATCAACGTTACGATCAATGGCGTGGCTATGAATAACCCCGACTCTCACTCGATGTATTGGTACGACACTCCCGACCTTATCTCGTCGGTAGGCTCTGTCCAGGTGCAGCGTGGTGCTGGCGTAACCACCAACGGCTCAGGTGCTTTCGGAGGCTCTGTGTCGATGACTACCGATGCTCTCTCGCCCGACTTCCGAGGCTCGGCATCACTAAGCTACGGCTCCTACAACACTAACAAGCAGGCTCTACACCTCTCGTCAGGACTCCTCGGCGGAGGGTGGGTCATAGATGCTCGCCTCACACACATCGGCTCCGACGGCTACATCGAGCGTGGTGCTACCGACCTCAAGAGTTATATGCTCCAGGCGGGCTACTACGGCACAAACACCAAGCTCAAGCTGCTCTCGTTCGGTGGCTCGGCAAAGACCTACCTCACCTACAACGGTGTATCGAAGGAGGATATGGAGCGCTATGGTCGTAGATACCACACCTCGGGTCAGTTCACCACCTCCGACGGACCCTTTGTCCTGGAGGACGGCACACATGTCGATTACTACGACGATCAGACCGATAACTACCTACAATTCAACAACCAGCTTGTTCTGAACCATCGCTTTAATCGTGCTTGGCAGCTCAACGCCACCATGTTCTACACCTATGGTTATGGCTACTACAACCAATACAAAGACGATGCATGGCTCGCAAGCTACACCAACCTCGACACAACCAAGGAGCAGGCCGACCTCATTCGTCACAAGCTAATGCTTAGCCACATGGGCGGTGCTAACGTTGCAGGGTCGTACACCACCTCGAAGCTCGACCTCACGTTTGGCGGCTCGTATAGCCTCTACCGCTCCCCACATTGGGGCACTCTCTCGTGGGTAGATGGTGTCGATGATGTCGCTGGTAGGTGGTACGACAATGATGTTATAAAGCACGATGCCAACCTCTTTGCTCGTGCTCTGTGGACGGTGCTTGACGGAGATAGAGACAACAAACTTAACCTCTTTGGCGATGTGCAGTATCGCTACGTTGGCTACAAGGCGTGGGGCACTAACGACAACGCCATATGGGGCGACGAGGGTGTCACGATGCAGCCTATCGACGTGGACCAGGAGTATAACTTTTTCAACCCTCGCATGGGTCTTAGCTATGTCGATGGCGCTCACAACGCCTTCCTCTCGGCTGCCATAGCCCACCGTGAGCCTACACGCTCCGACTTTACTGACCGACACATGTTCTCGGCCGATGATAGCTATCCTAAGCCCGAGCGCCTTGTCGATTTCGAGGCTGGATATACCTATTCATCACCTCGACTATCGCTTGGTATAAACCTATACTACATGCTCTACCACAATCAGTTGGTGGCTACAGGTATGGTCAATGATGGCGACGATGCGCTAAACACAAACGTCGATAATAGCTTCCGTCGTGGTGTCGAGCTTATGGCATCGTGGAGCGTGGCTAAGTGGCTTACGTTGTCGGCAAATGCAACACTCTCGGAGAACAAAATTCGCAACTACGTAGACGAGCTTAAGGATAGCCCCACCTATGGGCAGAACCTCGGCGATATGACCATCTCTTACTCGCCCTCGGTCATTGGCTCGCTCATGGCTAACTTCCATGTCGGTGGCTTCAGCGCCTTGTGGCACACGCAGTATGTCGGCAAGCAGTACTTCACCAACAACGAGATAGAGGCTTTGTCGCTCGATGGCTACTGCGTAACCAACCTAAACCTCGGCTACGACCACAAACTCGAGTCGGGTCGCTCGGTGCGCTTTGGCGTGGCTATCAACAACCTCTTCTCAACGCTCTACTCGTCGAATGGCTACGGATACTCCTACATGTGGGACGGCGTGCGCTACGACGAGGCATTCTACTTCCCTCAGGCACCTATCAACGTGCTTGCTAACGTAACGGTAAACTTCTAAACTATGACACTATCGGTAATACTCCAAGCTGTGGGCATCGTTCTTGGTCTGTTGTACCTGTGGCTCGAGTACAAGGCAAATATTTGGGTGTGGGTCGTGGGAGCTATAATGCCCCTCGTGCATGGTGTGCTATACCTTACCAAGGGCATCTATGCCGACGCTATCATGCAGCTCTACTACGTCTTTGCGGGCATCTACGGACTCATGGTGTGGCTGCGTAAGCCCACCTCGAAGAGCGACAAGCACGAGGGCGAGATACGTCACACGCCGATAGGGTGGATTGCACCGCTCGTTGCCACCTATGCTGTGCTGCACGTGGTGTTGTACTACCTCCTCAGCGAGTTTACCGATAGCACCATTCCATTTTTTGACTCTATGTCTACGGCACTCTGCATCGTGGCTATGTGGATGCTCTCACGCAAGCTTGTCGAGCAGTGGTTGGTGTGGTTGGTCGTCGATATGATTAGTGTCGGCTTGTACTTCTATAAGGATATCCCCGGCACCGCATCGCTCTACACCCTCTACTGCATCCTTGCTGTTGCGGGCTATGTGCGTTGGCGTAGGCAAGCTAAGAAGATATAAATAGAAGAGGCTAACCTATTGTGGGTTAGCCTCTTGCTTTATTACTGATGCTCAGGACGCAACAAGTCTTGAACAACCTTCACGGGCGAGAATGTCGAGATTGGCACCTCCACGAATATCGTGTTCCAATTAGCCATCGCTCCGTTCCACAATCCTGGAAGCTCCTGTGCTCGTAGCTCACGACCTCCTGCCGACTTCGACGAGATAAAGCCCGTCTTAGGGTCGGTGTACTTCGTTAGGTCATACTTAGTGCCGTCGTAGCGCATCACGCCACATACCAAGTCCACGGGGTTGAAGTGCGTTGCCTCCTTCATCAGGTGTGCATCCTCCTTGGCAATCTGACTCGACTCGGCAATCTGCAACTGCTCACGACCCAACTCGTCCTCAACCCAAAATGGACCACCACCAGGCTCGCCCTCGTTCTTCACCATGCCGCAGATGCGGATAGGGCGGTCGAGGCTCTGCTCTACAAGCTCCAACGATGCCTCCTCAGGAAGCTTGCAGCATAGCTCCTCACGGAGGAACTCAACTGCCTCAGCCCTCACGTCGTCGCCACGCTTAATGGCTCTAAGTAGCTCGAATGAGCGCTCCTGAAGGCGTAGTAGCTCGCCTGCAAGCACACGCTTATATGTTATGGTGTCTGCCTTACGTGCATCGGTAGTCACGTTGTCGATGTTCTTCACAAAGATGATGTCGGCATCGAGCTTATCGAGGTTGGCGATGAGCGCTCCATGTCCCGCTGGGCGGAATAGTAGCTTGCCATCGTCGGTGCGGAAAGGTGTGTTGTCGGGGTTCACGGCAATGGTGTCTGTCGCTGGGCTCTGCTGCGAGAACGACACGTCGAACTTAACGTCAAACCTCTTTTCGTAGTGGCTCTGTCGCTCACGTAGCAACGCCTCGAATCCCTCCTGATGCTCGGGCGACACGGTGAAGTGGATAGCTGCACGCTCGCCATTCGACGCATACAACGCCGCCTCCACCAGGTGCTCCTCAACAGGCTTGCGGTTGCCCTCCTTGTAGGCGTGGAACGTAACCAAGCCCTTAGGCTTAGTACCATACTCCAAACCATCGATGATGATGTTGCGCACAACGCCCTTGTCGTCAATCTGTGGCTTTAGATACTTCGCCAACTCGGGGAAGAATGCAAACTTCTCGAGGTTTACGATTAGCTTGTCGATGCCCGGTGTGCGCTTATCCTCGTTCACATACTCGAATAGCTCCTTAAACATTCGTGTTGCTGCTCCCGATGCTGGCACAAACTTCACGGTGCGTAGCTCGCCACGCTTTCTCTCGTAGCGCTCCTCCGATAGCTTGAGTGCCTCCTCATCGAGGCGAAGAATGCCATCACCTACCGACGCAGCACGTCGCACAGGGAGCGCAGGAAAACCGTTGCGGAAATTCTCAATCTGTCGTTCTACCTCAGCAAGGCTCAATCCTCGGGCCTCAATCTGAGAAATGTCGTTAGGCGTGAACATGGTATCTCTAATTTTAGTTGTTTTTATGGCTTATACGACGTAATTATCGTTTCAAAACTCAAAGTTAGCAAAATTTTTTTTATATTTGCAATATGAAACGAATATATTCAAACATAAGCCTCGCTTCACGCAACAGCTTTGGCGTCGAGCAGCAGGCTAAGACTCTTGTTGAGTTCGAGTGTGCCGAGGATTTGCGTGCCTACTTCGAGGAGCATAATCCCGCAAAATGGTATGTCCTTGGCGCAGGTAACAACACTCTCTTTATGCAGGACTACGACGGCGTGTTGTTTACGCCCGTAAATCGTGAGCGCACCATTCTCGCCTCTACCGACGACTATGTCGAGCTTCGTGCCGAGGCTGGTCACGATTGGGATACGCTTGTCGAGTGGAGTGTGAACGAGGGGTTGTGGGGTATCGAGAATCTGTCGGCTATTCCAAGCTCTGTGGGCGCTGCCCCCGTGCAGAATATCGGTGCTTATGGTGCCGAGGCTAAGGATGCTATCACCATAGTCGAGTATTTCGACGTGGAGAGCCGCACGGTTGTTCGCCTTCGCAATGAGGAGTGTAGGTTTGCCTACCGTGAGAGCATCTTTAAGCAGGAGCTCAAAGGACGTGTCATTATCCTTGCTGTGGAGTTTAGACTTCAGCGAGAGCCTAAGCCAAACCTTGGCTATGGAGATGTTATCTCGGAGGTCGAGAGCCGTGGCGGTGCTTCGCTTCGCAATATCCGTGATGCCATCTGCGCTATCCGCTCACGTAAGCTTCCCGACCCTAAGGTGTTGGGCAATGCTGGTAGCTTCTTTAAGAACCCTATCGTCGAGCGCAGTGTTGCCGACGAGCTCTTGGCAAAGTATCCCGAGATGCCACGCTATGCTGTTCCGGGCGACGACGACCATGTTAAGCTCGCTGCCGGCTGGCTTATCGACAAGTCGGGCTTGAAGGGCTATTGTGATGGTTCGGTTGGCGTTCACGACCGTCAGGCACTCGTCTTGGTTAATCATGGCGGTGCTACGGGTGGCGATGTTATGCGCTTGGCAGGATATGTGTGCGGTAAGGTGAAGGAGAATTTTGGCGTTGAGATATCGCCTGAGGTTAATGTTTTGTAGGAGTGAAAGAGGGATTGTTTCTGCTCGACGAGTTCGAGAAGTATGTAGCCGACAACGAGCTATTCACACACGACGATAAAATCTTGCTAACGGTATCAGGAGGTGTAGACTCCATGGTGCTCATGTCGCTCACGGCGGCTGCGGGATATAGGTTTGGCGTAGCACACTGCAACTTCCAGCTACGTGGCAAGGAGAGCGACGAGGACGAACTTCTCGTTGAGCACGAGGCAACACGCCTCGGTGTCGAGTTCTTTAATAAGCGTTTCGACACCACTGCCGAGATGGAGCGCACGGGCGAGTCGATGGAGATGGCTGCCCGCCGTCTGCGCTATGCATGGTTTCGTGAGCTCTGCGACGAGCATGGCTACACCGTGATTGCCATTGCCCACCACATCAACGACTCAATCGAGACATTCTTTATCAATATGCTGCGAGGCACAGGCCTTCGTGGCTTGACGGGTATCAACAACCATGTGGGACGCATCGTGCGCCCGCTGATGTTCACCAACCGCAAGGAGATTCACGACTACGCCGTAGCCCACCGTATTCCCTTCCGTGAGGACTCGTCAAACCGCTCGACAAAGTATCTGCGCAACAAGGTGCGTATCGGCCTTATCCCGATGCTCAAGGAGATTACTCCTCAGTTTACCACCATCATGCGTCGCAACGTGTCACGCCTAAGCCAGGCTCAGGACTTCATCTCCTCGGCAATGAGCATCATCAAGCGTGATGTCATCGAGCAAGATGGCAACATTCGCACCATCAAGGTGCAGAGCATCAACCCTTCGTTGCCCCGCAACTTCGTCATCTACGAGATTTTGAGCGAGGAGTATGGCTTCAAGGGCGATGTTGTCGATGCGCTGTGTCATGCGTTGGATAACAACTCTACGGGTCGTAGGTTCTACGCTCGTGAGTGGGTTGCTGTGGTCGATCGTGGCGATATTGTCGTGTCGCCAATTGCCGAGGACGACGACTGCGAGGTCGTGGTTGAGCGTCGCACATTGCGCTCATATGTTGGTGGCTCGGTGCTCTACTATCAGTATTGCGATATCGACTTTATAGATACCCTCGACCAGGGCGAGAATGTGGCGCTTATCGATGCCGACAAGTTGAAATATCCACTTCGCTTGCGTCGCTGGCGTGAGGGCGATTGGTTCCAGCCATTCGGCATGAGTGGCCGCAAGAAGATTAGTGACTACCTTATCGACAAGAAGGTGAGTATGGCGCAGAAGAGTCGCCAATTTGTGCTACTCTCGGGCGACGACATCGTCTGGGTTGTGGGTCGTCGTCTCGACGATAGATTTGCAGTTACTAAACGTACCGAGCGTGTATTGCGCATCGTGCGTGATAATATATAATATATATAATAGGGTGTTGCTATGGCTAAGACAACAGCGAAATTTGTAGACTGCGTTGCGGAGTACTCGGCTATCATGTCCGACATCTCGGCACGCCGCTTTCAGCCCATCTATCTGCTCACGGGCGACGAGGGCTTCTTTATCGATGCCATCTGCGATGCCTTGGCTGATAGCATTCTTAACGAGGCAGAGCGTGCCTTTAACCAGATTACGGTCTATGGCCTCGACACCGATGCTGGCGCTGTGGTAAACCTCTGCCGTCAGCTACCAATGATGGGGTCATATCAAGTCGTCATCGTGCGTGAGGCACAGCAGATGCAGAAGCTCGACGGACTAAACCACTACACCTCGTCACCTCAGCCAACGACGATTCTTATTGTCTGCTACAAGAATAAAGAGCAGGGTAAAGGCATAGACAAGCGTACCTCGTTCTATAAGAGCTGTCAGAAGAATGGTGTGGTGTTCGAGTCGTTGCGCCCTCGTGACTATGAGGTCGATTCGTGGCTAAACAACTATATCGCCTCGTGTGGCTTTAAGATTAGTGCCAAGGCTATGGCTATGCTCAAGGAGCACGTTGGTATGGATCTCTCACGCATGGCGCAGGAGGTCAAGAAGCTATCGGTGTCGTTGCCCGAAACTGAGCGCACCATCACCGATAGTCATATCGAGCAGTATATCGGCCTTTCGAAGGAGTTTAATACCTACGAGCTCAACGATGCTGTGCTCAAGCAAGATGTGGCACGTGCCATGCGCATTGCCGACCACTTCGGACACAATCCCAAGAGCTATCCTATTACGCTAACTATAAATGTCCTCTTCTCGCTCTTCCAGCAGTTGTTCTTGTTCAACTACCTGCTTTGGCAGCAGCGCCGACAGGGTATCGCCTTGCCTGGCGAGATGGAGCTTATGCGTGCCGTGAGGGCGAATAATAGGTTTGCTCTCAACGAGCTTAAGGCGAACATCGGTCGCTGGGATAATCGCCGTGTGTTTGCCATTCTCGGCCTCTTGCGTGAGTATGACGCTAAGAGCAAGGGTATAGATAGCGGTGGTCTTGATGGTGGTGAACTTCTCAAGGAGCTATTACTTAAAATCTTTACAAGTCGCTAATTATGAGGTTGCTTGCATGGGTTGATGGTCGTGTGGTCGAGGCATCGGAGCTTCGACTGCCGAGGCCCTATGTCATGCAACGAATACATACGCTCGAGGGTGTTGCCTATAACCTCGAGGCACATATCGACGTTCTGCGTCGTGAGTCGGAAAATAAATTTGGCTTTGCCTCGGTTATCGGCGTTAAGGATGCAGAGCGCATCATCAGTCGCCTTGTTGAGCTGTCGTTTGTGGGTGGTAGGTTTAGTGTTCCTGTGGTCATGCGCCTCGACTCGTCGGCATCGCTATCGTTCGAGGTTGAGAGCCCTACGTTTGGCTGTGGCGGTTATATGCGTGCTAAGCGTGATATCGGTGTGGTGTTGGCGATGAATGCACCCACCTCCGTGGCGCAGACATCGGCAAGCGTTGCGCTCGACGAGATGGCTAACTGCCAGGTTAAGATGCATGGCGGAAATTCTGCCGTGTGGGTCGATGCCGAAGGTAATCTCATCAGCCGCCCCTGGTGTCCAATATTTGTCTATTATAAAGGTGCTTGGTTCACCCCTTCGGAGCATGAGTCGGTGGAGTATGGCGTGGTGGCGCGTGCCATCGAGAAGGTTGGGCAAAGGCTCTTAGTGCGAGATATTCCCGAGTGGGCATTGGAGCTCATTGACGAGATGTTTGTTGCCGACATCATGGGCATCACCTCCTATGCGAGCATAAAAAATCATAGGCTCCTATCCTCAGTAACTACTCGCATAGCCACGGTGATGGAGCCTAAGATCTAATCTAAATTTATCCTTAAATATTGTCTATCGCATAGAGATATGCACCCAACGAAACGGCATTGCTTGCGCCAATGTCCGATATTGTTATGCCCACACGTTTCTCAGGGTCGTAGGTGACATATTTATCGCTGCCATATACCTTGATTTTTGTTGAGTTGCCACGTGCAAACTGCTCGAACTCAGCCTTATCGTCGAGATTGTATACGTTCATCTGCACACGATTGAGTGTGTCGCCCGACATGGTCTTAATCTTTGAGCGCATCTCCTCCAACAGAGCTGGCATGAAGTACTTAGAAGCACCTGCTAAGCCACCGCCAATAACTATCACACCGTCCATAAGCGTCACGGCAGTAGCCATGGCATCACCCGCTACACGACCCTGCGTTGCAAATGCCTCCTTGGCAGCCTCGGTGTTGCCCTCGAGTGTACCCTCAGCGATGTTGTAGATATCCTTAGGCTCAAGCTCTCGCTCGTCGCCCGAAAGCTCACGATAGACACGCTTCACGGCACGAATAGCGATGCCGTCCTCAACGATAAATTCGGGGTGGTCACGGTGCTTAAGACAGAAGGTCTCGACGCATGAGTTGTCGCCAAGGTTTAGTCTGCCGTCCATCACAAAGCCAAAGCCGAAGCCTGTACCAAACGTAAATCCGAGAAGGTTGCGGTAGCGCTTATCCGAGCCCGCCTCCTCGAGCATGTGGTTGATGCGAGGTAGGGCGCCACCCATAGCCTCGCCATAGGCAAACAAGTCAGCGTCGTTGTTGATAAACACAGGAATGCCGAAGTGCTCCTCGAGCATAGGGCCGAGTGCCACGCCATCACGGAACGATGGGAAGTTGGGCAAGTAACCGCCAATCACTCCATTGCGGTAGTCGGCAGGGCCAGGAAAGGCGAAGCTGATAGCCACAGGAGCGTAGGGTAGTGAGCTGATTGTCTGCTCGAAACCACGAATAAGGGTGCTTAGACACAAGTCTAAGTCATGTGCCATAGATGGTAGTGTGAGGCTCTCGCCGATAGGCTTGCCGTTGCACATAGCACCAAACACAAAGTTTGTACCGCCCGCATCGAGCGTTACAACTATTTTCTGAGAATTGTCTTGCTGTTTCATGATAGGCAAAGTTAGTAATTATATTCTAAATCGCAACACCTCGACGAAGATTATTTCAAATGTTGAGAATTGTTGATAAATGGCGCAAAAAAATGTAGTTTGGGGCTTTGATAATATCAAAATTATTTTATACATTTGTGAGAATTTTTTGAAAGGTTGCTCCGAGTGGGTATAATTTCAAAGAAATTGAGACGAAAAAATAAGAAAAATATAGGATAAAATAAACTTAAAAAAATCTAAAAACTATGGAGAATAACAAACTTCAGGAGCTTACCCAAAAGCTCTACAACGATGGCTTGGAGAAGGGTCGTTCGGAGGCTGAGCGTCTTTTGGCTGAGGCTAAGGCTGAGGCTGCAAAGATTGTTGCAGAGGCTAAGGCTGAGGCTGAGGCTATCGCTAAGGCTGCAGAGGCTAAGGCTGAGGATATTGCTAAGAACGCAATGACCGAGATTACCCTTGCTGGTCGTCAGGCACTCTCAAAGATTAAGGCAGAGCTTACAGAGGCTATCATCATGAAGTCTACAGGCGAGGCAGTGAAGGCTGCGGCAATCAACGCAGAGTTTGTTAGCGACATGCTTTTGGCTGTTGCTAAGAATTGGAACGCTCAGGCTGGCGATATCTCGCTCAAGGCATTGCTTCCAGAGGCTAAGCGTGCTGAGTTCGACGCTGCTGTTGCTGCAAAGTCACAGGAATTGCTTAAGGCTGGTGTCGAGGTAGGCTACTCTGCAGAGGTTAAGAATGGCTTCAAGGTGGGTGAGAAAGATGGTGGCTACTACATCTCATTTACCGACGAGAGCTTCGATGCTCTTCTTAAGGAGTATCTACGCGAGAAGGTTGCTAACATGCTTTATAAGTAAGCCATGTTCTCCACTGAATACTACTATTTGGTTGCTGGCTTGCGTGAGTGGACACTCGAGTCAGATACCAAGGGCTTTAATGTTCGTGAGATCGTAGACGAGATTCTCGCCGAGCTTACGAAACGTGATCGTGAGGCTGTGAGCTTGCTTTATGCCTACTACGATTGCGAGAACATTATTGCGTATCGTGCCGAGCGTGAGCGTCACAACGAGCTTGGTAACCTCAGCCGTGAGCAGATTGCCCAGATGTTTGCAGAGCGTGACTATAGCTCGCTTTCGGCAAACGTGGCTAAGGTTGTTAAGTATTTCAACGCCTCTGACGACGAGGAGCGTGACGAGGATAATGTGATTAACAACACATTTGAGCACGCCTTGTTCGAGGCTTACTACCGTGACCTTGCTGAGTCGAAGTGCTCGTTCCTCAAGGCATGGGGCGAGTTCGACCGTAACTTGCGCAATATCTCTGCGGCATTGGCAGCACGTGAGGCTGGTCGTGCGGTGGCAGATGTTGTTGTGGGCGGTGGCGAGGTTGTCGAGCAGCTTAAGAGCTCTTCGGCTGCCGACTTCGGTCTTCGTGGCGAGTTGCAATACATCGACGCTGTTATTTCAGCCGTTTCCGACGAGAAGAATATTGTTGAGAAGGAGCGCAAGATTGACAAGGTGCGTGAGGAGCAGGCATGGGATATTGCCTCGTTCGACTTCTTCAACATTAACTTCATACTCTCATACCTTATCAGGGTTAATATCATCGCACGCTGGATGCTTCTCTTGCCTGAGGCTGGCCGTGAGATGCTCAACCGCCTAATGCGTGACCTTGATGCTAAGGAGCTTGTAAAAAAACAATAAAACTACAATAAACTAATGAAAACTTTAGGACGTGTAAATGGTATTATCTCGAATATCGTTATCGCAAAGGTTGATGGTGCGGTAGCTCAGAACGAGATATGCTACGTATATTGCGGTGAAACGCGCATGATGGCTGAGGTCATCAAGGTCATGGGCGACGAGGCCTATGTTCAGGTTTACGATAGTACACGTGGCTTGAAGATTGGCGATAAGGTGGAGTTCGAGGGTCACATGCTCGAGGCTACACTTGCTCCAGGTCTATTGTCACGTAACTACGATGGTCTTCAGAACGACCTCGAGAAGATGGACGGCTTGTTCATCAACCGTGGTTCTATCACCGACCCAATCGACTTCGATGCAACATGGGAGTTCAAGCCATTGGCTCAGGTTGGCGACAAGGTGTCGGCTGGTGCTTGGCTTGGTGAGGTTAAGGAGCAGTGGGTGATGCACAAGATTATGGTGCCATTCATCATGCAGGGTAACTACACTGTTAAGAGCATCGTTGCAGCAGGTACTTACAAGGTAACCGACACAATCGCAGTTGTTACAGACTCTGACAACAACGAGTATAATATTACTATGGTACAGAAGTGGCCAGTGAAGCAGGCTATCCGCTGCTACACCGAGAAGCCACGTCCATCACGCGTAATGGAAACAGGTGTTCGTGCTATCGACACATTCAACCCATTGGCTGAGGGTGGTACCGGCTTTATCCCTGGCCCATTCGGTGCTGGTAAGACTGTGCTTCAGCACGCTATCTCTAAGCAGGCAGATGCCGACGTTATCATCATCGTAGCGTGTGGTGAGCGTGCTAACGAGGTTGTGGAGATCTTCGCAGAGTTCCCTGAGTTGGTGGACCCACGTACAGGCCACAAGCTTATGGAGCGTACAATCATCATCTGTAACACATCTAACATGCCTGTTGCAGCTCGTGAGGCATCTGTATACACAGGAATGACCATCGGTGAGTACTACCGTTCAATGGGCTTGAAGGTGTTGGTAATGGCTGACTCTACATCACGTTGGGCTCAGGCATTGCGTGAGATGTCTAACCGTTTGGAGGAGCTTCCTGGTCAGGATGCCTTCCCTATGGACCTCTCGGCTATCATCTCTAACTTCTACTCACGTGCTGGCTTGGTTAAGCTTAACAATGGCGAGACAGGCTCTGTAACATTCCTTGGTACTGTATCTCCTGCGGGTGGTAACCTTAAGGAGCCTGTAACCGAGTCTACAAAGAAGGCTGCACGTTGCTTCTACGCCTTGTCGCAGGGCCGTGCCGACTCTAAGCGTTACCCAGCTATCGACCCACTCGACTCTTACTCTAAGTATTTGGAGTATCCTGAGATCCGTGAGTACCTCGACGAGCATATCGAGAAGAATTGGGTAGATGCAGTATACGAGGGTAAGACTATTGTACAGCGTGGTAAGGAGGCTAACGACCAGATCAACATCTTGGGTGATGACGGTGTGCCTGTTGAGTACCACGAGCGTTTCTGGAAGAGCGAGTTGTTGGACTCTGTGATCTTGCAGCAGGATGCATTCGACGATATCGATGCTAACTGTCCTATCGAGCGTCAGCAGCTTATGTATAATATGGTATTGGATATTTGCCGTAAGTCGTTTGACTTGGTAGACTTCGAGGAGTGTGCACGCTTCTTCAAGGAGCTTATCTATCTCTTCCGTCAGATGAACTACTCAGAGTGGAAGTCGGAGCGTTTCGAGGAGTTCCGCACTAAGATCGAGGCTTTGGTAAACGACAAACTCGCTAAATAAGGAGGATAGATTATGACAACAAGAGCATTTCAGAAAGTATATACTAAGATTGACAATATCACCAAGGCTACCATCACGCTTCGTGCAACAGGCGTAGGTAACGACGAGCTTGCTACCGTAGGTGGTCGCTTGGCTCAGGTGGTAAAGATTATGGGCGACAAGGTTACGCTTCAGGTGTTTGCAGGTACCGAGGGTCTTGCAACCGACTCTGAGGTGGTATTCCACGGTGAACCACCAGTATTGCGTGTATCTGACGCTTTGGCTGGCCGCTTCTTCAATGCCTATGGCGAGCCACTTGAGGGTGGTGAGCAGATTGAGGGTGAGCCACGTCAGATTGGTGGTCCTACTGTAAACCCATTCCGTCGTTTGCAGCCATCAGAGCTTATCGCAACAGGTATTGCTGGTATCGACCTTAACAACACTATCGTGTCTGGTCAGAAGATTCCATTCTTCGCCGACCCTGATCAGCCTTACAACGTGGTTATGGCTGACGTAGCACTCCGTGCAAAGGCCGACAAAATTATCTTGGGTGGTATGGGTCTTACCAACGACGACTTCCTCTACTTCAAGCAGACCTTCGAGAATGCTGGTGCATTGGATCGTATCGTGTCGTTCGTAAACACTACAGATAACCCTCCAGTAGAGCGTCTTTTGGTGCCTGATATGGCATTGACTGCTGCCGAGTACTTCGCAGTAGATAAGGGCGAGAAGGTACTTGTGCTTTTGACCGATATGACCCTTTATGCCGATGCTTTGGCTATCGTGTCAAACCGTATGGATCAGATTCCATCTAAGGACTCAATGCCAGGTTCACTCTACTCAGACCTTGCTAAGATCTACGAGAAGGCCGTTCAGTTGCCAAATGGTGGTTCAATCACCATCATCGCTGTAACAACCCTCTCTGGTGGCGATATCACTCACGCTATTCCTGATAACACCGGTTATATCACTGAGGGTCAGCTCTTCTTGCGTAACGATACCGACACAAGTAAGGTTATCGTAGACCCATTCCGTTCGTTGTCACGTCTTAAGCAGCTCGTTATCGGCAAGAAGACCCGTGAGGATCACCCACAGGTTATGAACGCCTGCGTACGTTTGTATGCTGATGCTGCAAATGCTAAGACTAAGCTCGAGAACGGTTTCGACCTTTCAGACTACGACAAGCGTGCTTTGGACTTTGCTCGTGACTACTCTGAGAAGCTTCTCTCTATCGACGTAAACATCGAGATTGAGCAGATGCTCGACACAGCATGGTCGTTGTTCGCTAAGTACTTCGAGCGTGGTGAGGTAAGTATCAAGCAGGAGCTTGCTGAAAAATACTGGAAAGCATAATAAAGGCTTATGGCAATCAAATTTCAATATAACAAGACTTCGCTTAATGAGCTGAACAAACAGCTCAAAATCCGAAAGAATGCCCTCCCTACAATCAAGAGTAAGGAGAGTGCACTCCGTTCGGAGGTTATGCGAGCGAAGGACTCTGCACTCGCTTACCGTAGAGAGTTGGACGAGCTTAAGGCTCAGTACGACTATATGGTGCAGCTGTGGGGCGAGTTTGATTGTGATCTAATCCGCATCGTCGATGTCGAGCTATCGTCACAGAAGATTGCGGGCGTGCGCATACCTATATTAGATAAGATAATCTATGACGAGAAGTCTTACGACCTATTCTCAGCCCCTGTGTGGTTTGCTGAGGGTATTCGTGTCCTCAAGGCGATGTCGAAGCTCGGCATCGAGTTCGAGGTATACAACCGTAAGATGGAGCTCTTGGATTATGCGCGACGCAAAACTACTCAGAAGGTAAACCTCTACGAAAAGGTTCAGATACCTGGTTATGAGGATGCCATACGTAAGATTAAGCGATTTATGGAGGATGAGGAGAACCTCAGTAAGTCGGCTCAGAAGATTGTGAAAACACGTCAGGCGCAAGCCGAGGCCATGGAGGGGTCTAACGCATGATTAGTAAAATGATTAGATACGACATCCTACTCCATGCTAAGGAGCAGGAGCGATTCGTGAACGAGCTTCGTGAGTTGGGTCTTGTCGATATCACAACTACGGGCTGGGAGCCATCGGAGGCTGACCGAGCACTCCTCCTTGAGATTGAAGCATATAATCGTGCTATCGAGGCTCTTGACACATTTGCCAAGAGCGAGGAGTTCAAGGCTGATGCTGAGCCATACTACGATGGTGCAGAGGCTTACGACCGCTATGTCGAGTTGCAGACACGGCGCTCGGAGATTCTTCAGAAGATAGCACAGCTCGAGAAGACCGCAGCAGATGTTGAACCATGGGGTAGCTTCTCACGTGCCGACATCGAGCGCCTTGCTAACGACGGTGTTACACTTCGCACCTTTGTGGCGCAGCCCGCTCAGTTCGATGCACTCGTTGCGGAGGATGCCGAGGGTGTTACCGTTGTGGAGATAAATCGCACTCAGTCGTTTGTATATTTCGCTGTTGTAACACGTGGCACATTGGTCAATGTCGATGGTCAGGAGGTGCACCTTCCTGATAGCGACTACAAGGCAACTGTAGCTGAGATTGAGGCTCTTAAGGCTGAGAACGAGGCGCTCAACGCCGACTACTCACGCCTTGCTCGCTCGGTAGATGTTCTTTCGGAGCGTCGTGCAGAGCTCAAGGAGCAGCTCCAGGGCTTGAAGGTTGATGCTATGGCTGCACGTGAGGCTGATGGCAACCTCCTCGTTTTGGAGGGTTGGGCAGAGGCTGATACAGCAGATAAGGTTGATAAGCTCCTCGAGGAGTATCCTAACCTTGTATATATGCGTCGTGATGCTACCATCGACGACGAGGCGCCTGTAAAGCTTAAGAACAATAAGTTCGCACGCTTGTTCGAGCTTATCGGCTCGATGTATGCCTTGCCAAAGTATGGTACCTTCGACCTTACAGCAATTTTTGGTCCATTCTACATGCTATTCTTCGCCATCTGCTTGTGCGATGCGGGCTACGGCCTTGTGTTGTTGGCAGTGGGCTTGGCGCTACTATTTAAGGGTGGTGAGAGCATGCGTCAGGCAGCCTTGCTATCTATCGTATGTGCCTCAGCAACAGTAGCATTTGGATTCTATGCCAACTCGTTCTTCGGACTTGCAATCTCGGACTACGCTCCGGTTATCAAGTTCCTTGATTTCCAGAATCAGTTCTTCTCGATATCTTTGGCTATCGGTGTAGTTCAGATCTTGGTGGGTATGGCAATTAACATTGTGATGCGAAGCAAACTCTTTGGCTTCACCTCTACATTTGGCCTTTTGGGTTGGTTTATTATCCTGCTCACTGGCTCACTTGCTGTAGGCTTGCCAATGTTTGGTATCGGTATCCCTGGCTTCGACACATCATCGCCAGTGTTCTACGGCTTGATGGGTGTTGGTGCGGTGCTTATGTTGTTGCTCAACAACGTTAAGCGTAATCCGCTTATCAACCTTGGCTCGGGTCTTTGGGATGCTTACAACAACATCACAGGTTTGCTAAGCGACGTGTTGAGCTACATTCGTCTCTTCGCCATCGGTTTGTCGGGTGGTGTGTTGGCGCAGGTGTTCAACTCGTTGGCTATGGGTCTTTCAGGCCTTGACTCAATCCCTGAGGGTACACCTTGGTACGGCATGGTGTTGCCTATCGTGGCGGCTTCGATAATCTTGCTTATCGGCCATGGTATCAACCTCTTCATGTCGGCAATCTCGTCATTTGTTCACCCTATGCGTTTGACATTTGTCGAGTTTTATAAGAATGCAGGCTTCGAGATGGGTCAGCGCTCATTCGATCCTGTGCGTAAAATGAAAGAATAAACAAATAATAATTAACAATTTAAAACATTTTAACAATTATGAGTTCAGCATTAATTTTGGCTTATGTAGGCGTTGTCCTCATGGTCGGTGTATCAGGTTTGGCTTCAGCTGTTGGTACTGCACGTTGCGGTATGGCTGCAGTAGGTGCTTTGAAGAAGAATGGTGGTGCTTTCGGTAGCTACATGATTCTTTCAGCGCTCCCAGGTTCACAGGGTCTTTACGGTTTCGTAGGTTACTTCATGGTAGCTTCTAAGATCGTTGCAGAGATGTCTATGCTTACAGCAGTAGGTGTATTTGGCGCAGGTTTGTTGATGGCTATTGTATGTTTGTCATCAGCAGTTATGCAGTCAAAGGTTTGTGCTAATGGTATCGCAGCTATTGGTAACGGTAACGACGTTATGGGTAAGACTCTTATCCTTGCTGCGTTCCCTGAGCTTTACGCTATCTTGGGTGTTGCGGCTACATTCCTTATCTCTAACGCAATCTAAAAATTTGTTGTGATAAGGGCGCATCTGCGACCTTTCAATCAAAGCTCCGAATGAGCAGTACGCAAAGTACAGCCCATCCGGAGCTTTTTCATGTCAAGGCCACATCTGCAACCCTTCTAACAACAAATTTAGTGCGCTTAGTGGCGGAGCATGTGACAAATGGGAGCGCTACGCTTGATGGGGGTGATGGGTAACGCTGACGCTTGATGGGTTATTTCTCTCATCTATCTCATCTGTCGCATTCACCCCATTTATCCTATCTGTCCCACAAAAATATATCCCTCTTGGTTAAGTCCAAGAGGGATAATTGTTTATGCTATGTTCTGATTGTTAAAACAATGACTGTTCGTCGCCACGAGAATAAGTGTAGCCGAGGTGCTTATAGGCGAGCTCGGTAGCTTCACGGCCTCGGGGTGTGCGCTTGAGGAAACCCTCCTTAATGAGGAATGGCTCATAAACTTCCTCGATGGTGCCAGCCTCCTCGCTAACGGCAGTGGCAACGGTGTTAAGACCGACAGGGCCTCCGTTAAACTTCTCGATAATCGTAGCCAATATCTTGTTGTCCATTTGGTCAAGGCCTCGTGAGTCGATGTTGAGTGCCGAGAGTGCAACACGTGTTATATCAACGTCGATGTGTCCCTCGCCCTCGACCATGGCGAAGTCACGAACACGGCGAAGTAGGGCGTTGGCAATACGTGGTGTACCTCGTGAACGTAATGCAATCTCGAGCGCTGCATCGTCATCAATCGAGATGTCGAGGATTGATGCTGAGCGCTTCACGATACCTGCGAGAATCGGAGCATCGTAGTACTCGAGGTGGCAGGTGATGCCAAAGCGGGCACGCAGTGGGGCAGTGAGCAGACCGCTACGAGTGGTCGCACCAACAAGCGTGAATGGTGCAAGTTCAATCTGAATGGAGCGTGCTGCGGGGCCCTTGTCCAAGACGATGTCTATTTTATAGTCCTCCATTGCCGAGTAGAGATACTCCTCGACAATAGGACTTAGACGATGAATCTCGTCGATGAAGAGCACGTCGCCAGGGTTAAGGTTGGTGAGCAGGCCCGCAAGGTCGCCAGGCTTATCGAGCACGGGGCCCGACGTCACCTTAAGCTGTGCGCCCATTTCGTTGGCTATGATGTTAGCAAGCGTTGTCTTGCCCAATCCTGGAGGGCCATGAAGCAGCGTGTGGTCAAGCGAGTCGCCACGCATGAGTGCTGCCTTGATAAATATCTTGAGGTTGGCGACAATCTTGTCCTGGCCCGCAAAGTTTTGAAGCTGTTGTGGGCGAATACGACTCTCAAACTCCTTGTCGCTCTCGATGTTTCGCATGTTTCTGTCTACTCCCATACTCGGAAAAATTATCATGCAAATATACTATTTTTTCTACGAAAATGCAAACCGTATTTGTTGCCATTTGTGTTGCTTTGTGGTTTATTTTGTCGAATGCTTCTATTTTTGCTGAAAGATTTTATTTATTCCAAAATTCGTGCTATCTTTGCATGTTCCATATTATCTCTAAAGAGATATATGGCGACAACGTAAGTTTGACTAATATAACTTTTTAAACTTTTTATTCACTTAAACAATTTTTATTATGGCAAACAAACTTTTTAAGTCACTCTTTGCTGTTGCAATGGTCTTGGGCTCAGCCCTTGGCTTCGTGGCATGTGAGGAGCCTAACGAGGTTGTTGGCGATCCTACTGTGGAGGTCTCTACAACATCGTTGAACTTTTCGAATGAGGAGGGTAGCCAGGATGTGAACATCACATGTAATGCTGATTGGACAGCTTCTGTTGATGCTGACTGGGTTACTGTAGCTCCTGCTGCTGGTAACAAGAACGGTGTTATCACTGTTGCTGTATCGGCTAACGAGACTGGTGCTTTGCGTGAGGCAACAGTACGTGTAAGCGCTATCCACCCTCAGTACAACGAGGCATGGGATACCGTAAAGATTAAGGTTCAGCAGTCTGCTGACGAGAACGTAACAGTTACCGAGGAGCTTCTTTACAGCGATAACTTCGATGGCAAGGAGGCAACTAAGACCTACGGTTCAGGTTCTTCATGGCCTTACATCGACCAGTTCCCTGAGTTCGCTAACCCTAAGGGTGATGCTGCAGCTAACGTAACTTACACCGGTTCAGGCGTATCTGTACGTGCTAACTCAACATCTAACAGCTCTTACTCAGACTATGCTGGTTCAGGCTCTAACAACATCTTCTTCGGTAGCAACGCTTACTTCGTAATCAACGACATCACCCCATTGGAGGGCGTAAACTACAAGGTTACTTTCGGTACTGAGAAGTATACTCAGGATGGCGACAGTACATTCCGCCCTGAGGAGTTCCTTATGAGCGTATCAAAGGACGGCTCTAAGTGGGTTTCTGTTGAGTACACTTATGCAGGTACTGAGCCTGGTCGTTGGAATGTTGCTACTGCTAACTTCACTCTTAACGAGGTTCCTGAGAAGCTATACATCAAGTTCCAGGCTACTGTTGCTTCAGTTTATCGTCTTGACGACCTTAAGCTTTTCGTAGGTAACGGCGGTCAGGCTATCGACCTTGAGAATGGCACTGAGAACCCAGGTGGTGGTGGCAATGAGGGTGGCAACGATGGCCCTAACACTCCTGCTACAGGTGAGTACGAGTCTGACTCAGCTTTCGTATGTGCTGCTGACGACTCAGCAAACGCTGCTTACTCTTTGGGTGCAACAACTATCAACGGTCAGGCAGTAACCGGCTTCAAGTTGGGTAAGTCTAAGCAGGCTGGTAAGTTTGTTTCAGGCGCTGTAAGCGTAGAGGGTACTAAGTACCTCAACTTCTATGCTCAGGGCTGGAAGGGTGGCGATGTAACCCTTTACTTCCGTGTTGATGGTGGCGCTACTCAGTCACAGAAGCTTGCTTCACACGACGGTGTAACAGGTAACCCTCCATACGCAGAGCTTGCATTTGCTGCAACTGATCACTACTCAATCAAGCTCGAGGGCTTGACTGCTGCTTCAAAGATCGAGTTCTCAACTGACGCTAACTTCGCACTTACAACTGCTGACTCTACAATGGCTTCAGCACGTGCTATTGTTTGCGGTGTTAAGCTCTCTGACGAGGCACTCACTCCAGGTGAGGGTGGCGGCGATGAGCCTGTAAACCCAGATCCAACTCCAGAGCCAGAGCCAACACCAACTCCATCTGACCTTGTTTCAATCGCTTCTGTATTGGCAAAGGGCCAGGGTGCTACTCTTAGCGGCACTATCGAGGCTGTTGTAGTTTCTAACCTTGAGCTTAACAACCTCACTTCAAAGAAGGGTATGTATGTTCAGGACGAGACAGGTGCTTTGCAGTTCTATCTTGCAGCTAACCACGACTACGCTTTCGGTACTAAGCTTCAGATCGACCTTAACGGTGCTACTCTTGGTGCTTACAACGGCGCTGTTCAGATTAGCGGTCTTGCTTTGGATAAGATCACTGTAGTGTCTACTGGTAACACTGTTGCTCCTAAGACTATCTCTATGGCTGACTTCCTTGCTAATAAGTACGAGGGTCAGTACGTTGCAATTGAGGGTGTTCAGGTTTCTGAGTCAGACCTCGCAAACACATGGGTAATGGGTGGTGCTCACACATCTATCAACATGGAGGATGCTGCTGGCAACAAGTTCGTTGTATTCTCATCTAAGTATGCTACTTACGGTGCTGAGACTGTTGCTCAGGGTGCTGGTGTTATCAAGGGTATCTCTTCTATCAACAACGGCAATATGCAGATTATCTTTGCTCAGGCATCTGACTACGCTGGTTTGACTGGCGAGCGTTTGAATGGTGGCAATGTAACTCCTGAGCCAGAGCCAGATCCTACTCCTGAGCCAGAGCCTACACCTGATCCAGAGCCAACTCCTGGTACAGGTGAGTCTGCAACAATCTACTTCGACGATGTTGCAAACCGCACATCTTACTCATCTGAGCAGCAGGTATGGGAGCAGAACGGTATCACAGTAACTAACGACAAGGCTTCTTCTACAAGCAACGTTGGTGACTACTACAACCCTGCTCGTTTCTACAAGAGCTCTAACGTAACTATTGCAGCTGATGCAGCGTTCTCACAGATTATCTTCAACTGTGACGATTACAAGACTACATATCCAACAGACCTTCAGAACTCTATCAGCTCAGGCAGCGTTACTGTTGATGGTACTGTAGTTACTGTAACTTTGAGCTCTGCAGCTACATCATACGCTATTACAGGTCTTGCTGGTCAGGTACGTGTAGATAGCATCACTGTTGTATACGCTGAGTAACATTTAACTCTTTCGCCATATGCTCGGGTGGGACAGACCCACCCGAGGGGGCGAGAGAAAATCTTCAAAAATCTATAAATTTAAACTTATGCTAAAAGTAGCAAATAAGACTTTTATTGCTTTGTGGTGTGTGCTTGCCACAATGTTGTGTGGCTGCGAGAACTTCTCGGTAAATGTCGTAGAGAGTAATGCCTATCTAAAGAGTGAAATTGTTCATGGCGATAATAAGAATTGCGCTGTGGTGCTCGAGGCACAACAGGGTACATCTTATCAGATTACCATTGAGTCGGAAGATGATTGGGCACACTTCTCGGGTGGTGTAAACATGGTCGAGGGTGAGATGACAAACAGCACAACAAAGGTTGTCTTTATCTACTTTTCGAAGAACGACTCGGGCGTGAGCCGAGAGGCAACGCTACGTGTCGAGTTCTCAGATCATAAGCACTACACACTATCGTTTACTCAGGATAGCTACGATAGTTCGATAGCCCTTCAACGTGATTGGGCAGAGTTGCCACTATGCAAGGTTCAGGGCAACTACATCTACAACACATACTACGGCGAGCTTGGCGCACGAAGCAATGCTCGAAACTACACTTACTGCTTTGATCCTGAGTTGCGTGCATCGTTGTGGGTAGCCTATCCTTTGCACTCGGCATACACAACAGGTAGCGGTAACCGCAACAATAGCTCGTTTGGCTACGATCCTCAGGTGGATTATAGCTATCAGGCGGCACTCGATCGTGGCTCGTATAACGGCTGGTATGACCGTGGTCACCAGCTTCCAGCAGCCGACCGTAAGTGCTCGCAGCAGATGATGGATCAGACATTCTATGCAACAAACATGACTCCTCAGCAGGCGAACTTCAACCAAAAGAAGTGGGGTGCTTTGGAGGGCAAGGTGCGTGGCATGATCTGCTCTGATACACTCTATGTAGTAACGGGTGCATACTTTGGTGGCTCGCACCACTCGTCAATCGCATCGAGCACAACAGATAAGGCGGGTAAGACATGTCCTACGCCTACTTACTACTACAAGGCGTTGCTCCGCACAAAGAAGGGTAACACAGGCAAGGCTATCTCGGAAATTACCGACCCATCGGAGCTTCGTGCCGTGGTATTTTGGTTGCAGCACGAAAACTCAGGCGACGACACAACAATCACAGCAGCAGATTGCATCACCATCGAGCAACTCGAGCAGAAGACCGGCTTCACATTCTTCCCAATGCTTGATGATGGCGTTGAGCAGCAGGTGAAGACCACCATTGAGCCATCGGAGTGGGGTATTTACTAACAGACAAACAATAATCTAATATAAGTAGTACAATGAAAAGATTTCTATTAATCCTATCAGTTATGGTGCTTGCGGCTACATCTGTAGTGGCGCAGGATAAGCCATACATGGTGGCTTTCTGGAACTTTGAGAACCTTTTCGACATCTACAATGACCCTGAGACTCACGATGATGAGTTTACTCCTGAGGGCATTAAGAAGTGGAATGAGACAAAGTATCAGAAGAAGCTATCAAATCTTGAGCGTGTGATTTTCGACATGGCTGCAATCAACAAGGATTACCCTGTTGTTTTTGGTGTGTCGGAGATTGAGAACCGCAGCGTGTTGGAGGATTTGGTGTCACAGCCTAAGCTTAAGGGTGCTAAGTATCGCATCTGTCACTTCGACTCGCCTGATGCTCGTGGCGTAGACGTGGCATTCTTGTATCGTGCTGATGTCTTCAAGCTCGAGGGTTGCGACAACATTAAGCTCAACGTTCCTGAGTTGCCAAACTTCCGCACTCGTGACCTTGTGGTTATGTGGGGTACTATCGAGGGTGAGCCTTTCTACTTCCTCGTGTCGCACTGGCCATCACGCCTTGGCGGTAAGGAGGCATCGCAGTTTAAGCGTGATGCTTGCGCAAAGCAGATTCGTGAGATTAAGGACTCGTTGCTCCAGGCAAACCCTGCAACAAAGGTTGTGGTTATGGGTGACTTCAACGACGATGCTACCGACGCAAGCTTGGTGAAGGTGATGGGCGCTAAGGGCAAGGTTAAGGAGCTCGAAACAGGCGACTTCTTCAATCCTTATGTTCAGATGCTCAAGGCTGGCTTGGGTACGTTGGCATATCAGGACTCTTGGAACTTGTTTGACAACATCTGCGTTACCGAGAACCTTGTGAACGGCACCTATGGCAAGCTTCGCCTTATCAAGGGTAAGAAGTTCTATGGTAACATCTTTACTCGCCCATATATGCTTCAGCAGGAGGGTCAGTACAAGGGTTATCCATTGCGTACGTTTGTTACCAACAACTTCCAGAACGGTTTCAGCGACCACTTCCCCGTATATATCTATATCGGTAAATAATCAAACATATAATATATGAAGAAATTTTTACTAACAGCAATTTGCGCTCTTCTATCTCTTAGTGCCTTTGCACAGGCGGGAGGTATGAAGGGTACAGTTGTTTCGCGTGACGACCGTCAGCCAATTAGCGGTGTAAAGGTTATGGTTGATGGCGTGCAGGTGGCAACAACTGACAATAGTGGAGAGTTCTATGTTGAAGGTTATGCAGCTGGTCAGTACCAGATGACATTCGCAGCACAGGACTTCGAGGATCTTCAGCTCATGGTGCGTGTTAAGGAGCTTGTTCACGACATGCATCAGGTTATCATGATTCCTGCAGCGACTATCATCGTTGATGACTCAGCATTTGCTGAGCTCGACACCGATGCAGAGTCTATGGGCGACAACAATGCTATGCAGTCAATCCTTACTGCATCTAAGGACTTGTTTAACAACATCGCTTCGTATCGCTTCTCGGAGATGCGCTTCAAGACACGTGGTTACGACTCGCAGTACGAGGAGGTTTACCTCAATGGTATCCGCTTCAACGATGCGCTTACAAGCTATGGTCCATGGTCGTTGTGGAGCGGTTTGAACGATGCTACACGTAACCAGGAGATCTCTTCGGGCCTTGGCATGTCGGACTTTGGTCTTGGTGGTGTTGCGGGTACAACAAACATCAACGCACGTGCATCACAGCTCCGCAAGGGCTTCCGTGCAAGCGTTGTGAACTCTACTCAGCTCTACCGTTTCCGTGCTATGGTTAGCTACGCATCGGGTCAGCTCGATAATGGCTGGTCATACGGCTTTACCCTCTCTACACGTCAGGGTGGTGCTGGCTATGTTGATGGCGTTTACTACAATGCTTATGGCTACTTCTTCTCAGCTGAGAAGGCGTTCAACAACAAGCACCGTCTTTCGGCTACCTTCATGGCAGCACCTACACAGCGTGGTGCTCAGCAGGCATCAACTCAGGAGGCATACGACCTTTGGGGCGACAACTACTATAACCCTAACGTAGGTTTGCAGGATGGCGAGTTGCGCAACTCACGTGTTCGTGATATGCACGAGCCTATCGCCATGCTTAATTACAATTGGCAGATTACAGAGCGCACATCGCTCTCAGTGGCTACATCACTCCGCTTTGGTTACAATGGCTACTCAGCTTTGACATGGTATCAGGGTGAGGATCCACGTCCTGACTACTACCGTCGATTACCATCATACTATGGCGATCGTTACGAGCGTCGTTTGCGCCTCAATAAGTTTGCCGAGAGCAACGATATGACACTTCCATTTACTGAGACTGAGCTCGAGACTGATAAGCTTAAGTATCGTGAGTTCATGCAGAATTGGACAGGCTATATCGACTTCGATGGTCTTATCCGTGACAACAAGCGTGGCGATGTTGATCCACGTTATGGCGAGGGTCACCGAGCTTATGCTATGATCGAGGAGCGTCACACCGACCAGCTCGACTACAACTTCGCAGCTCAGCTTAACCACGTGTTCCGTGGTGGCTCGAAGCTCACAGCAGGTATTCGTGCACGTGTAAACCGCACAGAGTACTATAGCGAGGTTAAGGACTTGCTTGGTGGTGACTATTGGTTGGACGTAGATAAGTTTGCTGAGCGTGACTTCGGTAGCAACGACATCTCTTATCAGAACAACATGGCATATTACCGTGAGCACGGCAAGGCTCAGGCAGTGAAGGAGGGCGAGAAGTACAACTACGACTACTATGCTCACGTACGCCAGGGTCAGATTTGGGCGGCATACGAGGTTAAGGCTGGTGGCTTCACCGCTGACTTGGGTGCCGAGGTAGGTGCTTCAAGCATGTGGCGTCAGGGTCTTTGGGAGAAGGGTCTCTTCCTCAATGCTAACGCTGGTGGCGACCATGGCAAGACATCGTATGGCAACTCTGAGAAGATTAACAACCTTACATACAAGGCTAAGGCAAACCTTAACTACCGCTTCTCGGGCGCTCACTCTATTGCATTGAATGCTGTGGCTATGCAGAATGCTCCTACATTCAACAACGCATTCGTGTCGGCACGTACACGTAACCAGATTACTCCAGGTCTTTCACCTGAGAAGATCTACGGTGCTGACTTCACTTACAACCTCAATACTCCATGGGTTCGTGCTCGAGTGTCGGCATACTACACTCAGATGTACGATCAGTCGAAGGTTATCTCGTTCTACGACGATACTCAGGGCTCGTTCACTAACTTTGCTATGTCGGGCATCGACAAGCGTTATATGGGTGTTGAGCTTGGTCTTAGCATTCCTATCGCTTGGGGCTTGTCGTTCCAGAGTGCTGTGAGCCTTGGCGACTACCGCTACACATCTAACCCAGAGTTTACACAGATGATCGATAACTCGGCAACCGACGTTGTTCACAGCATCGTTGAGTGGAAGGGTATGAAGGTTGAGAGCACACCACAGACCGCTATCAACGTAGGTCTTAATTTCCGTGGTGCAAACAACTGGTATGCTACTCTTGACTTCAACTACTACGACCGCTTGTACTTGTCGATGAACCCAATGTATCGTACTAAGTATCTCGCTGACGAGATCAAGCGCATCTACGACTACAACAACCTTGAGACAGGTCGTCAGAAGGCTCAGGTGATGTCTGTTATCGATGAGATTCGTACTCAGGAGGATCTCGGTCGTGCATATACTCTTAGCGCAAGCATCGGTAAGAACTGGCGTATTAAGTATAAGTATACCCTCGGTTTCAGCCTTCAGGTAAACAATATTCTCAACAACCAGACTATCCGCACGGGTGGTTACGAGCAGATGCGACTCAATAAGCTCTCTGATCCTATCATCTTCCCTGACAACGAGGGCGAGTTGAAGATCATTCCGAAGCCTACGACATACACTCGTTTCGACTCGAAGTATTTCTATATGAATGGCTTGAACTACTATCTTAATGTTTACTTCCGTTTCTAACAGCTAAAGATTTAAGATACTATGAAAATTACAAAGATTTTTACACTTCTTGCCGCTGCACTATTGGCGGTTGGCTGTTATGAGAAGTTTAACGATGTAGAGGTGCTTCCTTTGGTTGATGATGCATCGTTCGAGCAGATGTTCCCCGATGCTGAGCATATCACTATCGCTGAGCTAAAGAGCGCCTTTGGTACTATCAGCAACACAGGTGTTAATAGCGGCTGGAACAACACTATCTACAAACTTATCGGTGAGGATATCTTCGTTGATCGTGATGTATATATCAAGGGTAAGGTTATCTCAAGCGACACTGAGGGTAACATCTACAAGTCGCTCCATATTCAGGACGAGACAACAGGTATCGAGCTTAAGCTTAACAACAGCGTAGGTCTTAAGTACAAGAAGAATACATGGGTTTATGTGCGTCTTACAGGCTTGTACTTGGGTAACTACCGTATGATGTTGTCGTTGGGTGGTGCTCCATCAGAGTCTTACAACAAGGCTGGTGAGCACAAGTTCTACGCTAACTCAAACATCGAGCTTCAGAGCATCATCGACAAGCACGTGTTTGCTGGCGAGAAGACCGAGCTAAAGGTTGGTACTTATGCCGATTGGAAGAGCAACCCTAAGTCAGTTGATATCATCACCGTAACACCTGAGAACTATTTGGAGGTGTTCGGCACTAACAGCGTTAGCTTGCAGACCTCTGATGGTAAGTCGTTCAATATGATTCAGCGTGAGTTGATGTTTGGTCGTTTGATGCGCTTCGAGGGTCTCGAGTGCCACTATGCTGGTGTGCCTAACCAGAATGGTGAGACAAGCCCTGCGCTAAAGAGCGGTTCGTTCGACAACATCTACCCAAGCTGGTTGTATAGCGACCCACGTCCAACAGTATCTAAGGGCTGGTATCAGTGGGCATTCAAGGAGGAGATTACAGGCCGTAGCTTGTATGGCTCAGTGCTCTTTACTTACAACCCATCGGCTACTGTTTGCTCGGCTAATGGCGTTTACGCTTTGCGTACAAGTGGCTACTCACGCTTCGCACGCCGCAACGTATGTAAGGATGGTGAGAAGGCTACTATCACAGCTATCTACGGCATCTACGCTCAGAAGTCTAGCTATGCTGGCAATGCCGACGACTATGCTTCATACCAGCTCTCTATCAGCAGCTACTCTGACCTTGAGTTCGAGAATGGCGAAGCTGCATTGCTCACTGACGAGCAGGTTGCTCAGCTCACAACCGAGGACATGAAGACTGTGCCTTGGATTGATGAGGAGGGCGAGAGTGAGTATCATTAGTAGATACAAACGAATAATCTTTTCGAGGAGGGTGACTAAGTTAGTTACTCTCCTCTCTTTTATATATAGGTATAGGACATTTGATAATTTTTATGTAAATTTGTAAAAATTATCTGCTATGAAACTACGAAGCATCTTATTTGCGTTGCTTGCCACAATATGCACATGTGCTGTGATGGCTAACCCAGCAATCATTCCAACCCCTAAGTCGTATGTTGCCCACGAGGGCGAGTTTAGGCTTATGTCGTCGCACACTGTGGCAACAACATCAACGACACTTGCTCCACTTACTTCTTACCTTGCTAAGCACCTAAACATTGAGGTGGGTACTAAGGGCGAGATTACACTTAAGATCGACTCGTCGCTTAAGTCGGAGGAGTATCGACTAATCGTTACGACAGATAGGGTAGAGATATCGGGCGGTGACTATGGTGGCGTGTTCAATGGCGTGGCTACGCTGATGCAGCTATTGCCCGCCGATGTCTACAATAGTTTGACGCTCCCCGCAACGGTTGCTTGTTGCAAGGTGGAGGATGCCCCACGCTATGCCTACCGAGGATTTATGCTCGATGTGTGTCGTACGTGGATTACCAAGGAGGCGATAATGGAGTATATCGACCTGTTGGCATATCACAAAATTAATAAGCTACGTCTGCACCTTACCGACGACGAGGCGTGGCGCTTGGAGATAAAGTCGCACCCTGAACTTGCCTCGGTAGGAGGCTTCCGTGGTGGCGATAGCCCTATATGGCCACGCTATGGCAAGTGGACCGAGAAGTGGGGTGGCTACTACACTCAGGCAGACATGCGTGAGATAATTGCCTATGCCAAGGTGCGCAACATCGAGGTAATTCCTGAGATTGACCTTCCGGGACATAGCCTCGCTATGGCATCGATGCACCCTGAGATTTTGTGTAACTACACCCCCGACCTTGAGGCATCGTATGGCTACGACACACGTTCGGCATTCTGCGTGGCGAACGAGAATAATTACACGTTGTTGCACGACATTATCCGTGAGGTGTGTCTGCTCTTCGACACAAAGTATATACATATTGGTGGTGACGAGGTTGATACATCGCAGTGGAAGCTTTGTCCCGATTGCAAGGCTCTAATGGAGAAACTCGAATACACCGAGCCCGAGCAGTTGCAAGCCTACTTCATGTGTCGTATTGCGGATATGCTTTCGGAATATGGCAAGAAGCCCGCAGTGTGGAACGAGGCTATTGATGGAGGTAGCCTTCCTTCGAACACTTTGGTATTTGGCTGGATGGGTGTTAAGGAGTGCAGAGCATCGGCGGCCAAGGGCTACAAGACGATAGTTATGCCAGGACAATATTTCTACTTCGACATGAAGCAGTCGAAGCGTGAGCCAGGTCACGATTGGGCGGCAATATTTGATTGGAGCAAGACCTATGGCTTGACACTCACGTCGCTCGGATTTACTGCTGAAGAGTGCAAAAATGTTGCTGGCTTTGAGGCATCGTTCTTTAGCGAAGCATACGCATCACGCACTCCCGAGAAGGCTGACTTCTTACAGTATCAGACATTCCCTCGTATGTTGTCGCTATCGGAGATTGCATGGCAAAGTAGTGATAGCCGTGACAAGGAGGTATTTTATAAGAAGATGACTAAGCACTATGCTCGATTAGATGCTATGGGCGTTGTCTACCGCCTTATGCCTCCAAAGGTTACGTTCGAGAATGGTGTGCTTAGCGCAAAGAGCGACGATGGCTCGATGATATATGTGCGCAATGCTGTAACGGGTGTCGAGGAGGTATATTCATCAGCCATAAAAACTACTAAGCCCGAGCGCTATGTATTTGTGTCACGTCGTGGCAAAGCCTTTTCGCCCGAGGCTGCAGTAGATGGATATTTCCGTACGCTGAAGCCTCAGTTTACCATCACCTCGTCGATGCCTCAGCACTCGTCGATGACTTTCGCTAAGGCACAGGGCTATGGCCGCTTGGCTCGCACCGCACGAACATGTAATGTGGGCGATTGGGTGCAGTTTACGTTTGCCCAGCCCGTGGACTGCAGAAGCATGCAGGTGGCAACGGGTAACTTCCAACTTCCTCGCTTCATCTTTGAGCAGGGCTATGCCGAGATTAGCTATGATGGTGTTGAGTTCTTGCGTGCCGGAAATTTGGAGAATGGCATGTATATAATCAACAACCCTCCACGCCCAATCAAGGCAATTCGCTTAGTGTGCACATCACGAGGCAATGGCGCTAAGTATGTGTCGATTCAGCCGCCAACAATCTATCCTAAATTGTAAAAATAAGCGAGCTTCGTATTAGACGAGGCTCGCTATTATTTTGCGCATATCATTGTACTGGCGTTCCATGCTTTGCAGAAGTTTGTACTGCGCATGGGTGCGGACGAGGTTGTGGTTGGCGTAGGCGATTTTGTAGTATCTATCGCCGTCGATGTAGTCCATCAAGAATCGTAGCACCTGCTCAAAGGTAATGTATAGGCCTGAGAATGCAAGCCACTCCTTCTCACTGTCGGTCAGCGTGTTGCGTTGCTCAGATAGGTAACCCTCGGCATAGGCTCTAAACATATCGATGTTCATCTCTACACGTTCAAGATCTTTATCGTCCTCAGCACCTGTGTTGGTGTATGAGCGGATAGCGTCGCCAAAGTCGTTGAGTAGGGTAGAGCTCATGACGGTGTCGAGGTCGATGGCGCAGAGCACCTTGCCTGAAGCCCTATCAAAGAGTATGTTGCTAATCTTTGTGTCGTTGTGCGTGACACGTGTAGGTATCTCGCCCGACTCGACCATTGACCATAGCTCGAGCATCTGGTCACGGCGCTCATCAATCCAGCCAATCTCTTCCTCGAGTTCCTTGACACGACCTACGGGGTCGGCTGCAATTGTTGCGTCCCATTGCTCAAAGCGCCAACGCATGTTGTGAAAGCCCTTGATAGTCTCGTTGAGTGGCTGCGTAAAGTCGGCAAGTAGCGAGTGAAACTTGCCAATGCCCACACCGCCCTGATATGCTAACTCCGTAGACTCGGCACGGCTATATGTCAGCGTGCTCGGGATATATAGGCACACAGTCCAAAAGTTGTCACCCTCCTTATGATACAACTTGCCCTCGTTGGTGGGTGTAATCGTCAGGGTTTCTCGCATGGGGTCGGCAACTTTTCTCTTAATATGCTCGGTTACAGCCTTGATGTTATCCATCATGCCGGGAACATCGGGAAAGATAACGTGGTTTTTGCGTTGTAGGATATAGTCAGGAGCGTTGCCCACACTCTTTATAATATAAGTGTCGTTGATAAAACCCTCGCCAAGAGCCTCGATTGAGGCGATTTCACCCTCGAGCGCAAAGTGGTGGGCTATATGCAAAAGTTGGTCATGTGTCATAGCGTAGTGCGTCACGCTGGTGTGGCGCTCAACAAATTTAGCAATAATTTCGTAAACCGACAAAAAAAACTGCCCAACCCGATGGGGTAGGCAGTCTTGTGCTTGTGCTCGAAACTAAGATTACTTGTTCTGAGCAGCGTTCATCATCTCAGGTGATGCAGCAACCATGTTCTTGTCGATGCGCAATGTTACGTTGCTGTCTACCTCGATAAGAAGGCTTGTTGGCTGAATCTCCTTAACAGTACCGTAGATACCACCAGCAGTGATGATCTTGTCGCCCTTCTTAAGGTTGTTGCGGAAGTTCTCCATCTGCTTACGACGCTTTGACTCTGGACGCCACATGAAGAAGTACATGATACCAATCATGGCAGCGATCATAATCCAGAATGACATACTGCTACCTGCAGGTGCCTCAGTAGCCTCTGCAGCTGGAGCCTCCTCTACAGCGATATTCTCAACTGTAGTTGCAGGAGCAGCAGTTGTCTCAGTAGCCTGTGCTACAACCTCCTGAGTGCCGTCCTCGTTTGCAATAAAAAGTAAGTTCATAGTCTAAAAATATTAAAATAATTATTTGTGTGCGTAACGCTAAATTACATAAAATATTGTGCCGAAAGCCTAAGGCTTCACTTTTGCACTAATCCAAACACCTATGTGGCATCGTGGATCCGATGTTGTGATGTCGATGTAGTTGCCAACTGAGCCACGCTCACCACGGCTATCAAATACCAACTCAGCCTCGCCATATTCACCTGCGGGTATAGGCGATTTTGGCAGGTTAATCCACGTACAACGGCATGTTGCCTTGTAATCGAGGAGTGATAGGGGAGTCTCGGTAGGGTTGTGCAGACGTATCGACTTTGTGGCTAACTCTGAGTAACGTACATCGCCAAGCTCAACCAATACTTCAGTTACTGAGTCGGTGCGAATAGTCGCCTCAATGCCTTGGTAGGGTAGTTCCGTACTCTTAGTTGTCGTCGTCTTACCACCGCAGCTAATTGCCAAAAGTGCGATGGCAACGATTGCCAACGATGTTATACGCTTTCTTGCTACCATACTTAGATTATAGCAAGCCGCGACCGCTCTTCTTGATACGACCATTCTCGGTAAGCTCGGCAACAATCTTATCGAGCACGCCATTAACGAAGTTGCTACTTGTTGGCGACGAGTAGTACTTAGCAATGTCGATCCACTCGTCGAGAGTAACCTTCACAGGAATGCTATCGAATGTAGTAAGCTCGGCAATGGCGATTGAGATAATGAGGTTGTCCATGAAGGCGATACGCTCAACGTCCCAATTGCTTGTGTAGCGATCAACCAAATCCTGGTTCTCCTCGTACTGCACCAACGCCTTGCGGAACAAGGTGCAAGCAAAGTCGAGGTCGTCCTCACTCTTGAACTTAGGCAACATCTTGATATCGGTGTGGCTCTGCTTCATGCCTGATACGGTGCGAATTACCATATATAGTGCAAAGCTGAGGTCGTCGTTCCAAAGGATTGAGATCTCGTCGAGCTTCTCGGCAAGTGCCTCGTCCTCCTCCAAAGCCATGTAGAATGCCTCTACAAACTTCTTGTCGTCGGTGAATGTGCAGATTGGGGCGCTCATATACTTCTTGTAGAAGTCGCTCTCAATCATACGGTTATATATATCCTTAACAGTCTCAGGATAGTGGCTCCACGATAGCTTACGTGTTGCGATGGCATCAGAAACACTCTCGGCATTTGCAAAGAGGTTGATAACGGCGTTGTCCACGAAACGACGATTAGGGTTTAGATCCTCGTAGGTTGGCAACTTCTTCTGCTTTGCAAGCTCTATACGATTCTCGGCATAGCGAGCTACATCGACGATGAGCGACATCATCTGAATATATAGGTCGTAAGCTTTGTCGATTGACACAATAAGATTCTTCTCCGAAGCCATAAGGTTCGTAGATCCTGATTTGAGATGCGCATATAGGTTCTTTGCGACCTTGATGCGAAGCAATCTTCTACTCAACATGATATGAACAGTTTCAAATAGTTTGAACTTTTGCTAAAATGCACCGCAAAGATAGCAAATAAAAATAGAATATAGAATATTTACAAAGTAAATAATCTAATATAATAGTAGATGTCCGTTATTTCCCCTATATGCGTGTCGTAATATTTACATTATGTTAAATAGTAATGGGGTATGGTGGAGTTATAACTAAGAGGTGGCTCTGCTTGGTAATGTTTATGATGGGGATTTCGTGAGTGAACTTCGACGTTAATAATGCGATTAATAAATAAAGCACGTGAATTCCACAAAGGAAATTCACGTGCTTGTGTGTGTAAGCAATAATGTTTACACTGCTATTTATTGTTTTGGTTGCGAAATGTGAAGTATTTCACAGCGAGGAAACTATATGCAACAGTTACAATTGTTGTGAGCAATTTCGATGGCGTTGGCCAGATGTTGAAATACTCAACAAAGAGCTTCATGCAGACATAGTTGATGACAATCGAGCCGAGAACACTCAGGGCATAACGTTTAAGCTGCTTGCCGCTCTGCTGTTGTGTGGCATGGAACGCAACGTGGCGATTAAGCAGAAAACCCGTAAAGAAGGTTATAGGAAAGACAATCGCGAGCGACGATATATGTGGCGATATGGTGACAATGCCGAGGTCGATATAACGTGCCTTAATCAGAAAGTGATAGATAGCAAAATACCACAATGCATCGAGTATCATATTCGCGGCACCGCACACGCCATAGCGAAAGAACTCACGTGAGCAAAATTTGCTTACGGGGTTTACATAGAACCTGTCTATGAGCTTAGTGAGTGCTTGAGATAATGCCATATATATCGCTATGTTTTAGCGCCTTGGAGTATGTATCCAAGCATCTTTGTAGAGTGATCTATGCTTGCGCTTAAACGTCTCGCAATCATTGCGATTGTAGCTGCCATAAACTGCCACGCCATGCAATGAGCCAATACGAATAATCTGACACTGAGCCGCTGGGTTGCGACGCAAAATCTTGCGTATTGCATTGTTGGCATTTGTGGTATTCGAGTAGCTGCCATAGATCACATAGTGGCGTGCGCCAAACTGTCGCCAATCGTTGATCTGCGGAACACTTTGCTGAGTCTGTTGCTCAACGACCTGTGGTGCTGGAGCTGGCTCAACAGTGGCTGGGGCAACCTCCTCTGTAGCAGGAGTCGCCTCCACAGCGGGCGCTTGCTCAACTGCTTCAGCGGCTGGTGTTGTAGTCGCTTCGGCTACCTCTGCGGGGGCCTCTGTCTGCTCGGGTGCGGGCTCTGTTGTTTCAGTTTCTACAACAACGTCGGTGGTGTCAGCTTCTTCGCTAACTTCCTTATTATCTGTGTTGGTATTCTCTACAACTAAAGCATCGGTTGATGTATCTGCAATAAGGGTATCTTGCTTAGCAGGCTCACGATTGATGTAAACCAAGTATAGGTTCAAGCCCAAGGCAACAAACGTTGCGATGAGAAGAGGAATGAGCCACAGCTTTCTGCTGCCGCTTGATTTGGCGCTGAGGCGTATTGTCTCGTTGTTGGCGTTTAGCTTTGCAATAAGGTCGCTCTCAGGCGAGAAGTAGCCATTTGTGATGGTGCCAACACCCTCGATGACTACCCTACCGTCGGCATCTATCTTCTTGTGCCAACGCTCCACGATATCGTCGGCGCTTGCCTGGTCGATATTTGCGATGGTCATTATCACGTTGCTTAGCGACGTGGCCTTGCACTCTGTAGTGTAAGTTACAGAGTATGATGGTGCCGAGAGCTTGCTACCACGCTTGCGTGATGCAGTGCGGTAGATGCTAAGTGTTCCAAGATTAGGAATATATACTGCGCCCTGCTCAACTAAGGTGTTGAGTATTAGCTTATTTACTTCGTTTACCATGTTTCTTATCCTCCTTTTCGTACATCTTATTAGCGTGGTTTACTATGGTGTTGATCTCCTTAACCTCGGGACGGCGCAATGCGATGATGAGCACAACAATACCAAAAATGATAAATGGAATGCTGAGCAACTGACCCATGTCCAATGACATACCTTGCTCGAAATCGACCTGACGCTCCTTCAAAAACTCGATGAAGAAACGCATAGTGAAGATACTAATTAGCGCAATGCTGATAAGCACGCCGGGGCGACGACGACCCATATCCTTGCGGAAATAGAGATACATCACAACCGCAAATATCACAAGGTAGCACAATGCCTCGTAGAGCTGTGCTGGGTGGCGTGCAGGGATAGTGTCGAGAATCTCAGCAGGGACATCGCCATTGTGCTCGACCCATGCTCGGTAGGCATCGTGACGAACAAACTTAAAGCCCCATGCAACGTCAGTAGGATAGCCAACAATCTCAGAATTAAAGAGGTTGCCAAGGCGAATTACAGCGCCGCTAAGTGGAGCAACGATGGCTATGCGGTCCATGCCCCAAATGAATGGCAGGTGGTTGCGACGAGCAAAGCCAAACACGCCGAGAATGATGCCTATTGTAGCACCGTGGCTTGCCATGCCACCATCACGAATGCCGGTAATAATGCGCCATGGCTCAGCGAGATAGGTCTCGGGCTCATAGAATAGACAATGGCCTACACGTGCACCGATAAATGTGCCGAGGACAATCCATAGAAATGCCGACTCGATGGTGCGTGGAGGTAGTCCCTCACGCTTAAAGGCGTAGTTGAGAATACGCTCGGCAACTAAAATGGCAACAGCCCACATAAGACCGTACCAGCGAATGTCGAGATTGCCAAGCATTACAAGCGTGGGGTTCCAATCCCACACTATTGATAGAAGATTCATATCTTAGTAGTTTTTGTTAATATCAAGTTTTGCCACCACAAGCCACGCCTGCTTTATGGCGTTCGACTCGAGGCGAAGCTCTTTGCAAGTTTTGTTATTGACGAGGCTGAGCACACCATCATCAACCGAGCCTATTGTGCACCACACAACTCCATGGTAGGTGAGCAGTATATACTCCATCTTTGAGCCAATCTGCGAAAGGTCTACGTGTCGCAAAAACAGCTGTGTCGAGAGCTCGATGTTGCTGTCAGCAACGTGCGACACGCAGGCTATTAGGTCGCATCGCTGCGCAAAAGGGAGGTTGGCATATCCTGATGGTGCAACACTCTCGATCGTGGGTAAAATCTCGGTTATATCCTCGTTGTAGTATGGTATATTTGTGCCACTATGTGCCTCGGCGGCAAGCATGCTACCCACACCTGTGAGCAACCATGTGCGGTTAATCTCGGGATAGTGGCTCACTACCCTATCGGCAAACTCGGTAGAAATGCCAAACTCCATATTCTTGATGTGGTAGATATTCTCGGCACGCATCATTCCCACTTCGGTTGCAAAGTGGTTGGGAGTTGTGTCGAGCCACTCGATAATGTCGATTAGCCTATTCCAATGTTGCTCTTTATTTGCCATTATAAGCCTGATTACCCACTATGACACATCGAAAATTTATCTTTGTTAATTAGGTTGTAACAACAAAAACAACTATCTTTGTGCCATGGCTCCGTAGTTCAATGGATAGAATTTGAGATTCCGGTTCTTACGATGAAGGTTCGAATCCTTTCGGAGTCACTAATGGGCGGCTTGGTGGTCGCTCATTTTTTTATTCTCCCTATTGCCTACATTGCCACGCAAAGATATGAAAATTTATCTAAAGATAAAACTATACATCAAAAAAGAGGTGTTGCAACTCTTTCGAGTCCACACCTCCACATAAACTATCGCTTTATATGAGCTATTTAATTATCACATTTTGTATTGGTTGTTGCTTTGTTTCGTCGAGCAAATGCGACTGATATTTAATCTTGGTAAAATCTATCTGCGTTAGGTCGATTAGACGAATGGAGTTGTTGTAGGCAGTCTTGTAGTAGACCTTGCGTGCTGACAGGTCGATGGCTGATGTCCAATGTGTGGCGCTCGGAAGACTCTTCTCGTCGGGGTTTTCGATGGCTATCGGCACGTCGAAGTTATTCAATATGTGGAATGCCTGCAACACGGTGTTGTGACCATCTTTGCGCTGGGGCGCTGTGTTGCGAAAGAAGGCGGCACGAATGAAGCGTGACGGCGGCGTGAAGTCGCCTGGAAGACCGAGCATCGCCGAGCTGCCACCAATAGGTTTTAGCGTCTGCTTACCGAGGTTGTATGACGACGCACTACCTGGGCGAAGATTGACATAGTTGTCGAGGTTTGCAAGGTGCCACTCGAAGCCTGGGGCGTTGGTTATCACACCCACGGTATTCTCGAAGAACGACACTTTGCCACCCACAATCTCCATGACAACCTGACGACCATTTGGCTCGCCAATGCGCCAATGAACAACGGCATTTTCTTCGAGTCCAACGATGTTTACTTTGCTTATGTATTGCTTTAGCTCGTCGATGCTACTAAATTGTGTAAGAATCCATTGAACGACTTGCAGGTCGGCAATGGTTGTGGCGTTTTTACTTGCGTCGTAAGGGGTGTAACTTCCGAAGTCGGGAAAGAAAAATAGACCTGCCGAGAGTCCCGCTTCGTTGATGCCCTCGGCAATAAACTCCTTCTCGACAACGGCGAGCCCGACAACACCATAGCGAGCTGAGAATTTTAGTCCGTTAAGTCCTGAGGGGGTGTAGGATTGTAGTGCTTCGCCACGAGGAATGATGACATAAGCGCTCTTTAGTTCGCCCTTTGCCCACTCGATTGTTCGTGCTTGAATGTAGCTTCCGTCGGCTGCGGTTAGCGATATACCTGTGCAGGCTACCGAATGGTTGATGCCACCCGCTAATGCTGCCATACCGATAAGTAGATTTTTCATGGTTGTAATCATGGTATTATGTTGTTAAATTCGACAGTTAAACAACATAAACCATTCCACATTTGCACAAAAAAAAGAGGTGTCGCCACGAAAGCAACACCTCATAATCTATGTTCGATTAATTAAAAGTCGTCGTCAGATGCCTCGTCTGATGCGTCAGCAAGCTCGTCTGCACCCTTTAGATCGTCATCGTCGTAGTAGCCGTCGTCGTCGTTCTCCTGAGCATCGTCGATCTTGAAGTCGATCTTGAGGAGGTAGTATGTATCCTCAGTCTCGTAGGGCACAACGTAGAAGAATGTTCCATCGGGCTTCTCGATGCGCTGCATCACCTCATTGAAACCAAGTGGGTATAACGTCTTAACCTCTGCCAACTGCTCTGGTGTGAGGTTGTGGATACTTGTAACTAATCGTCTTTTTGTATTTGCGGTAGCCATATTTTCTGAAATTTTTCGCAAAAGTAATTACAATTTGATAATGTGCAAGCGTTAGACAATATTTTTTTTATTTTTTCGATTTTTATTCGTTTTTTCAAACAAATTGCTTAACTTTACCACACATTATATATTATAGAGATAATGAGCCACGAGGAGGATAAGTTGCGTATGTCGAAGCTCGGCGAAGAGCTCGACTATCATAGCCATAAATATTATGTGGAGAACTCGCCCGAGATATCTGATTTTGAGTTCGATGCATTGCTACGTGAGTTGCAGGAGCTGGAGGAGAGGTATCCCGAGTATGCCGACCCTAACTCGCCTACAAAGCGTGTAGGTAGCGACCTAACAAGCGCATTCGAGAGCGTTGAGCACCGTTTTGCCATGCAGTCGTTGTCGAACACCTACTCCTCAGAGGAGCTTGGCGAGTGGATCGACCGCATTGTGCGAGAGATTGGCGAGGTAGAGTTTGTCTGCGAGCTTAAGTTCGACGGCACAGCAATATCGCTTACGTATGAGAATGGCGCTTTGAGCCGTGCAGTTACCCGTGGCGATGGCCAGCGTGGCGATGATGTTACGAACAACGTGCGAACAATCCGTTCGGTGCCTTTGCGTCTGCGTGGCGAGGACTACCCCGCTCTGTTCGAGATCCGTGGCGAGATTATAATGCCCTACGCCTCGTTCGATAGGCTAAATCGTGAGCGTGAGGCGGCGGGTGAACCACTCTTGGCAAATCCTCGTAATGCTGCGGCAGGAACACTCAAGCAGCAGTCGTCGCAGATTGTGGCACGCCGAGGACTCGATTGCACACTATATCAGCTTGCGGGCGACAATCTTCCATTTGCAACACATGTCGAGAACCTCGAGGCGGCACGTAGGTGGGGTTTCAAGATTTCGGACCACACCGCAGTATGTCGCTCACGTGAGGAGATTGAGAGGTTTATCGCCTATTGGGATAGCGAGCGCAAGAACCTGCCATATGCCACCGATGGCGTTGTGATTAAGGTGAATAGCTATGCACATCAGCGACAATTAGGTTCTACGGCAAAGGCCCCACGATGGGCTGTGGCGTATAAGTTCCAGGCCGAGCGAGCGCTAACAAGGGTGCTTAGCGTAGACTTTCAGGTGGGACGCACGGGTGCTATTACTCCTGTGGCTAACCTCGACCCTGTGCAGTTGGCTGGTACTATTGTGAAGCGTGCATCGATACATAATGCCGACCAAATTGCTCTATTGGATATCCGTATTGGCGACATGGTATATGTAGAGAAGGGCGGCGAGATTATCCCTAAGATTACTGAGGTGGAACTCTCTGAGCGTGATGAGGATAGTCGTCCGTTTGAGTATATCACCCACTGCCCAGAGTGTGGTAGCGAGCTTGTGCGCTACGAGGGTGAGGCTAAGCACTACTGTCCTAATGCGAGCGGCTGCAAGCCACAGATTATCGGTCGCATAGAGCACTTTGTGAAGCGTAAGGCGATGGACATTGAGGGTCTTGGTGGCGAGACTATTGAGCTATTGTGGGAGAATGGACTAATCCGCAACATCTCGGACATATACTATCTCGACCCCGTTCAGCTTGCTGCACTGCCACGCCTTGGCGAGAAGTCGGCAGCTAACATTTTGGAGGGTGTAAGACTATCGAAGGAGGTTGCCTTTGAGAGAGTGCTCTTTGCCTTGGGTATTCGCTTTGTGGGTGAGACTACGGCGAAGTATCTTGCGTCGCACTTCCGCACGCTCGATGCCATTGCTCATGCCACGGTCGAGGAGCTTTCGGAAGCCGAAGAGGTGGGCAAGAAAATTGCCGATGCCATTGTTGAGTATTTCACCTCCGAGGAGAACTTACAGATTGTTGAGCGTCTGCGTAGTGCTGGCTTGCAGTTTGAAGTGAAGGATAAGATGAGAGAGTCTAATGCCCTTGAAGGCAAGAGTGTTGTGATATCGGGCAAGTTTGCCGGCATGTCACGTGACGACATGAAGGCATTGGTTGAGAAGCATGGTGGACGCAACCTTGCTGCGGTGTCGGCAAACGTCGATTTTGTTGTGGCGGGCGATAATATGGGACCAGCCAAGCGACAGAAGGCAGAGAAACTTGGCGTGAGGATTATCGACGAAAATGAGTTTATGGCGATGATTGCTGCGGCAGACAAAATTGAGAGTAGCGACGATGCACAGCCCAAGGAGGAGGCGCATCCTGCGGTTGATAAGCCCATTCAGGGAACATTGTTTTAACGTAAATAAATTCAATATTATGATACAGAATAAGATTAAGGGTGTAGGTGTAGCACTAATCACCCCATTTAAGGATTACGAAGTTGATTATGAGGCGCTTGGTCGCATGGTTGATTATGTTATCGAGGGCGGTGTAGACTATATTGTGGCGCTTGGCTCTACGGCTGAGACTGCAACAATGTCGCTCGAGGAGCGTGACAAGGTGCTTCGTTTTATCGTTAAGCAGACGGCGGGTCGTGTGGCGATTGTTGCGGGCATGGGTGGCAACGACACACACGCACTTGTTGAGCAGTTGCGCACATTCGACCTCTCGGACACCGTGGCAATACTTAGTGTGGTACCATACTACAACAAGCCATCGCAGGAGGGCGTATATCGCCACTTTATGGCTGTTGCTGAGGCATCGCCTGTGCCTGTGATTATCTACAACGTGCCTGGTCGTACAGGCTTGAATATGACAGCTGAGACAACCTTACGCTTAGCACATGCTACCGACAAGATTGTAGCTGTGAAGGAGGCGTGTGGCAATATCGAGCAGATGCAGCAGATCCTCGATGGTCGTCCCGAGGGCTTCCTTGTGCTATCGGGCGATGATGGCTTGACCGTAGAGCTTGTTAAGCGTGGTGGTGATGGCGTTATCTCGGTGGCTGCCAACACATTCCCCGAGAAGTTCTGCCGCTGCGTGCACAATGCCATGGAGGGTCGTATATCTGAGGCTGAGGCCGAGATGGAGCAGATGGAGGAGCCTATAAACCTACTCTTCAAGGAGGGTAATCCTGTGGGTGCTAAGTCGATGGCGGCTATGATGGGTCTTACACGTGCCGAGGTGCGCTTGCCTTTAGTCGAGGCTACCGAGAGATTGGCTATGGAGATTAAATCTGCTATTGAGAAATACGAATTAAGATAGGTGTAGCGTTGGTCATATGACCAAATATGTTATAGTATGAAACAACTACTTTTATCATTGCTACTCCTGCTCACACCCTTGTGTTCAATGGCGCAAGATGATGGTAAGCGTGTGCCCGACGAGGATGATATATTGCATCAGACACTCTCGGCATCGTCGCCATACTACTACACTAACCTGATGCTGAAGTATCGTAACGTTGGCGAGGTGATGAGTGCTGAGGAGTATTTCTACCTCTACTATGGCTACTTGTATCAGGATGCTTACCGCCCATTTGTTGAGAACCGTGCGCTCGACGAGATGTTGCTTATAATGAGTGGTATCGACATCGAGAGACCCATGGTGTCGCAACTCGAAGCACTCATTGAGCGAGGTGTAGAGGCGATGGAGCTCGACCCATTTAACCCCAAGGTGCTCAATATGTTGGCTTTTGCCTATGGCGCATTGGGCGACACAGGGCGTGAGGAGCAATACTTCAACCACCTAAATGGCGTACTGAGCACTATCGAGTCGTCGGGAACGGGACTCAAGGAGTCGTCGCCATGGCATATATTGATGTTCTCGCACGCCTACGACCTGCTTGCGTCGAAGGGCTATCAGTATGGTCAGAGCCGAATAATCAGCCGCAATGTTGAGTATGTGCCACTGACCAAGAAGAGTGAAGATAGGGTCAAGGGCTTCTACTTTGATTATAGCCGTGTCTATCGCAACAAGCCCGACGAGGTGATAATAAAACGTGATAGGACATGGCAGTTTAATAACCTAAAGCCCCAGGAATACAAGTAGGGTTTAGGCTATAACCCAAATATTTACGTAATGAAACTAAAGCAATACTTGCTATATATACTCTCTCTCGTTGTCACGCTCAGTCTTGTTGGGTGCGACATTACGGAGCATAACAAATATGCTATCGACATCGACAATGCCATCTGCACCTCGAACGAGCAGACACTTATTATAGAGTACTCCGTGCATTCAGACATCATGTACTCGAATGTGGAGTTTAGTGTGGTGTGCAACGATGCGTGGGTGAAGGTTATGGATAGCTCGACAAAGGGCGAGATAGAGCTTAGTGTGGAGGAGAACAAGGGCGACACACGTACGGCAACGATATCCATATCAGCACGTAATTGCGTGCCTGCAACAATCACGCTGATGCAGTATGGTGTGCCACCAGCCGAGGCTACACATACCCTCATGTTTTACTTCTTTGGCACGAGCCTTAGTCGCTACTTCAAGACCAACCTCGAGGATGCAGCAAAGGCTATCGAGACGGGAATATTGTCGAACAAGAGCCGTGTGTTGTTCTTCCGCCAGGAGAGCGCCACATCGGCATATATTGGCGAGCTGTGCTACGACGTGGAGGGTGGCAAGTGCATTGAGCAGCGTATCGAGGAGATAATGCTCGATAAGAATACGATTATCCCGCCAGCAAAGATTGGAGAGCATATAGCACGCATGGCAGAGATTGCCCCTGCACAGCGCTACGGCATCGTCTTTGCGGGCCATGGCCAGGGCTGGGTGACTCGTGAGATTATTAATGGCGACGCTGATATTGAGCTATTTAGCACGGGTAGTAATCCTTGGCTGCCAGCCATCGGCGCTGAGACCACACGTGCCTTTGGCGAGAGCAACGTGCGTGTGAACATCGATGAGCTTGCCGAGGGTATCGAGCTCTCGGGTATTGAGCTCGACTACATCTTGTTTGATGCTTGCTTCATGTCGAACATCGAGTCGGTATACGACCTACGCTCGGCGGCAAACTACATCATTGCGTCGCCCTGCGAGATTATGGGTCGAGGCTTCCCCTATCACCGCACACTACCCTACCTATTTACCGATTATGGCGCTACGACAGACTATGAGGGTGCTGCTAAGAGCTATTATGAGTACTATCGTGACGAGTATACGGGCAATTCACGTTGTGGTTCAGTAGCCGTGTACAACTGCGCTGAGATTGAGTCACTTGCCAATGCTACTCGCACTGTGATGCAGACTGCAAAGCAGGAGGGCGAATATGATGCTACAACACTTCAGACATACGAGGGTCAGCGTCCTCACCAATTCTACGACTTTGGCGAGTGGGTAAATGTTGTTGCCACTGACGAGGATGCGCTCATGGAGTTCAACGCCCAGCTAAACGAGTGTGTTATGGCAACCTTCACGCTCGACTCGTTCTACTCGGCATACGGCACTTATGGCACCTACCCCATCAACCTCGACGTATACTCGGGAGTTACAACATCAGCCCCAAGCAGGGCATATCCCAACGGTTGGAGAACAACTTCGTGGTATAAAGAGGTTATAGCGTTGGAAAATTAAGATATATTCTATATCTTTGTGCGCTAAATACGGAAAATAATTAAAAGCGAAAATATATGTTTGAAAATCTTACCGAGAAACTTGAACGCTCGTTTAAAATCCTAAAGGGTGAGGGCCGCATTACCGAGATTAATGTTGCCGAAACTCTTAAGGAGATTCGTCGTGCTCTTATCGATGCCGATGTTAATTATAAGGTGGCTAAGAACTTTACCGACGAGGTTAAGCAGAAGGCGTTGGGTCAGGACGTGTTGCGTTCGGTGTCGCCCGGACAGATGATGACCAAGATTGTGCGTGACGAGCTTGCACAGCTCATGGGTGGCACAGCAACAGATATTAAGCTCGAGGGCAACCCTGCAGTAATCCTTATTGCTGGTCTTCAGGGTTCGGGTAAGACCACCTTCTCGGGAAAGCTTGCTGCACACATCAAGAGCAAGAAGGGTCGTCAGGTATTGTTGGTTGCGGGCGACGTATATCGTCCAGCAGCTATCGAGCAGCTCAAAATCTTGGGTCAGACCGTTGGCGTAGAGGTATATACCGAGGAGGGCAACAACAACCCTGTGCTCATTGCTGAGAATGCTATTAAGTATGCTCGCTCGAAGTCGTACAACACCGTGATTGTCGATACTGCGGGTCGCTTGGCTGTTGATGAGGCTATGATGCAGGAGATTACAGCTATCAAGGCTGCAGTTAATCCTTCGGAGACCTTGTTTGTGGTGGACTCGATGACGGGTCAGGATGCAGTGAACACTGCTAAGGAGTTCAACGACCGCCTCGACTTCGACGGCGTAGTGCTCACTAAGCTCGATGGCGATACTCGTGGTGGTGCTGCTATCTCTATCCGCTCGGTTGTCGATAAGCCTTTGAAGTTTATCTCTGCGGGCGAGAAGATGGAGGCATTGCAGGTGTTCCACCCTGAGCGTATGGCTGACCGTATCTTGGGCATGGGTGATGTCGTGTCGCTTGTTGAGCGTGCACAGGAGCAGTTCGACGAGGAGCAGGCACGCAAGCTCAAGAAGAAGCTCATTAAGAATCAGTTCAACTTCAACGACTTCCGCGATCAGATTAATCAGATTAAGAAGATGGGTAACCTTAAGGACCTCGCTTCGATGATTCCTGGCATGGGCAAGATGCTTAAGAATGTTGATATTCCTGAAGATGCCTTCAAGCAGACAGAGGCAATCATCGACTCGATGACCCCTGCTGAGCGCGAGAACCCTGAGATTATTAATGCTCGTCGCCGTGAGCGCATTGCTAAGGGCTCGGGTACTAACATTGCTGATGTCAATCGCCTACTCAAGCAGTTTGAGGAGACTCGCAAGATGATGAAGACTGTTGCGGGTGGTGGTCTTCAGCAGCAGATGCGCAATATGCAGCGTGGCGGTATGCGCCGTAGATAATCCTTATCTAAGAGTGATAATGTGGGAGTGACTGCTGGTCGCTCCCATTTTTTTATGCTATGCGCTCCATAAACCACCTCGGTATTACGCCATAGGGCTCTCTTCGAGGAGTAACTTGTGGTTTGTCCAAGGACTTTTGCTCATCTGACCTTTTTAGACCAAAAAAAATATCGCCCACAAGCTAATGCTTGCAGGCGATACCTATATATAATAGCCTATTCGACTACTTGAACTCAACCAATGACTCACCGGTCATCTCGGCTGGCTTCTCAAGACCCATAAGGTCGAGAACGGTAGGTGCAACGTCGGCCAAGATACCACTCTTAACCTTTGCTACACGGTCTGAAACAACCACGATAGGCACAGGGTTGAGCGAGTGCGCTGTGTTAGGTGTGCCATCGGCATTAACAGCGTTGTCGGCATTACCATGGTCGGCAATCTGAACAACCTCGTAGCCGTTAGCCTTAGCTGCCTCGACAACATCCTTAACACACTCATCGACAGCCTTAATGGCCTTCTCGATAGCCTCGTACACGCCGGTGTGTCCCACCATGTCGCCATTTGCAAAGTTAAGACAGATGAAGTCGTACTTCTGCTCGCCAAGAGCTGTAACCAACTTATCCTTAACCTCGTAAGCCGACATCTCAGGCTGAAGGTCGTATGTGGCAACCTTAGGCGAAGCCACAAGGATACGCTCCTCGTTAGCAAACTCTGCCTCACGACCACCATTAAGGAAGAAGGTAACGTGTGCATACTTCTCAGTCTCGGCAATGCGCAACTGCTTCAAGCCCTGGTTAGCGATATACTCGCCGATGGTGTTAGGCACATTATCCTTGTCGAACAAGATGTGTAAGCCCTCGAACGTAGCATCGTATGGGGTCATGCAGCAGTAGTGCAAAGGCATGGTGTGCATACCCTCCTCAGGCATATCCTTCTGTGTGAGCACGATAGTGAGCTCCTTAGCACGGTCGTTACGATAGTTGAAGAAGATAACAACGTCGTTAGGCTTGATTGTGCCGATAGCGTTGCCCTCAGCATCTACATTTACGATAGGCTTAACAAACTCGTCGGTAATACCCTCGTCGTACGACTTCTGCATAGCTGCCACCATGTCGGTAGCCTTCTCGCCAACGCCATTTACAAGCTGGTCGTAGGCAATCTTCACACGCTCCCAACGCTTGTCACGATCCATAGCGTAGTAGCGACCGATGATTGAAGCAATCTTGCCGGTAGACTTTGCCATGTGCTCCTCCAAAGCAGCGATAAAGCCCTTACCGCTACGTGGGTCGGTATCACGGCCGTCCATGAAGCAGTGAACATAGGTGTTCTCGATGCCGTAGTGCTTCGAGATGTCGCAGAGCTTGAAGAGGTGGTCGAGTGATGAGTGTACGCCACCGTCCGACACAAGACCCATGAAGTGAACATTCACGCCATTAGCCTTAGCATACTCGAATGCCTTAACAATCTCCTTGTTCTCGAGGATAGAGTTATCACGGCATGCACGGTTAATCTTCACGAGGTCCTGGTAAACTACACGGCCAGCACCGATATTTAGGTGGCCCACCTCAGAGTTACCCATCTGACCCTCAGGCAAACCTACATTCTCGCCATCAGTCTTAAGCTCAGCATGGGGATACTTCTCTGTCATGGCGTTAATATACTCAGGATTCATAGAGTAAATAACGTCCGACTTGCTCTTGTCGCCAATACCCCAGCCGTCCAATATCATCAATAATACTTTGTTGCTCATTTGTTTGCTAATTTTATTTAGTAAATTACTTGAGTTTCTCCATAATAATCTCTACAGCCTTGTCTACTGCAGCCTGCAAGCCCTCGGCATTCTTACCGCCAGCCATAGCGTAGTGCTTCTGACCGCCGCCACCACCGTTAATAAGCTTAGCAGCCTCACGAACAGTTGCACCAGCATCAACGCCCATAGCAACAACGTCGTCAGAAAGCATAACGTTAATTGTTGGCTTGCCGTCGAAGAGGTTACCCACAACCATCACGAGCTTAGTTGCCACCTTCTGACGCAAAGCAAATGCCAAGTCCTTCATCACCTCAGGCTGGAACTTGGTAAGGCGTGAGATAAGCACGATGCCATCCTTAGGCTGTGTGGTCGAAGCGATGTGGTCTGCAAGTGAAGCAACCTTCTCCTTGCGCATCTCCTCAATCTCACGGCTAAGCGCTGCGTTGTTCTCAACAACCTTCTCGATAGCCTGGACAATCTTTGGGCTGCGGATAATCTGCTCAACAGAGCCGATGATGTCCTGTGCAGCATAGATCATAGTCTCAGCAGCCTCGCCCGTAACAGCCTCGATACGGCGAACACCAGCCGAGATAGCGCTCTCAGATACAATCTTGAACAAACCAATGGTACCTGTTGCCGATGTATGTGTACCACCACAAAGCTCGGTTGAAGGACCGAAGTTCACGATACGCACCTTGTCGCCATACTTCTCGCCGAAGAGCATGATAGCGCCCGCTGCCTCAGCCTCAGCCATAGTAGCCTCACGGTTCTCAACGAGTGGGAAGTTGCTACGAACAAGCTTGTTTACAAGACGCTCAACCTCACGAATCTCCTCAGGCGTAACCTTCTGGAAGTGTGAGAAGTCGAAGCGCAAGCCCTGAGGCGTTACCATAGAACCCTTCTGCTCAACATGTGTGCCAAGTACGGTGCGCAATGCGTAGTCTACGAGGTGGGTTGCAGTGTGGTTGTTAGCAGCCTTCTGACGTGCCTCAGCATCGACAACAGCGTGGAACTCGGCGTTAGGGTTCTCGGGAAGCTGCTTAGCGATGTGGATAATAAGACCGTTTTCCTTCTCGGTAGCAACAATCTCAATCTTCTCGTTAGCGCTCTCGATGTAACCGATGTCGCCAATCTGACCACCCGAATTGCCATAGAATGGTGTGTGGTCGAACACAAGCTGATATGTAGTGCTATTCTTAGACTTCACACGGCGGTAGCGGGCGATGCGGATGTCAGCCTCAAGGCTATCGTAACCCACGAACTCGCTCTCCTTAATGGCGATAAGCTCCTGCCAATCGTCGATGTCCTGCTGTGCAGCGTTGCGTGAGCGCTCCTTCTGCACCTGAAGCTCCTTCTCGAACTCCTCGAGATCTACCTCCACACCCTGCTCACGAGCGATAAGCTCGGTGAGGTCGATAGGGAAGCCGTAGGTGTCGTACAACACGAAAGCATCCTTACCCGAAATCTTGCCGTTAGTCGACTTCTTGATAACACCCTCCAAGAGGTTGATGCCTGTTGCCAATGTGCGAAGGAATGATGACTCCTCCTCCTCGATAACACGCTCGATGAGGTTCTGCTGTGCCACGAGCTCAGGGAACTGATGGCCCATCTGCTTAACAAGGCCATCAACAAGCTTGCAGATAAATGGCTCGCTGAAGCCAAGGTATGTATAGCCGTAACGCACTGCACGACGCAAGATGCGACGGATAACATAGCCCGCCTTAGCATTTGCTGGAAGCTGACCATCGGCAATAGAGAACGCAATGGCACGAAGGTGGTCGGCGATAACACGCATAGCCACATCTGCCTTCTCGTCCTTGCCATACTCCTTGCCCGAGAGCGCAGAGATGCGAGCGATGGTTGGCTGGAATACGTCAGTGTCGTAGTTTGACTTCTTGCCCTGAAGAATCATGCACAAGCGCTCGAAGCCCATACCTGTATCAACGTTCTTTGCTGGAAGTGCCTCGAGTGAGCCGTTAGCCTTGCGGTTGAACTGCATGAACACAAGGTTCCAAATCTCGATAACCTGAGGGTGGCTCATGTTCACCATCTCACGGCCAGGAATCTTTGCTACCTCCTCGTCGTCACGAAGGTCGTAGTGAATCTCGCTACATGGACCACAAGGACCTGTCTCGCCCATCT
>JAFZEX010000004.1 GCA_017560425.1 Alistipes sp. | reverse complement strand
GCGTACAGTCCCGGCTGAACAATCAAATATTATTTTTTCTCTTTTAGTTTCCGATAAAGCTGAACAGCTCGCAATACAAAGATACAAACTTTTCTATATAAAACAAAAACCTGCCTAACAAAAAACTTGTTAGACAGGTTCATTAATTTTATTTTAAACTGATATAAAAATCCTCGGTTAGATGTCGATACTCGTCGGTATAGGTGCTATCCTTGTGGCGCATCGTAAGGGTGGTGACGATGGGCATCAGAGGCTTATCCGAGAGGCAGAACTCCATCAAGGTGCGGCGAGGAGTGTCACCCTCCTTGGTTACAACATCTGTCTGGCGGCGCAGCCACAGGCGACCAAAAGCTGCAAAGCGGAACTGCATGGCGCACTCCGTGGGGAGAATTACCGAGAGGCGACCCTCAGGCTTTAGAAGGCGCACGGCAGAGGCAACCAAATCCTCGAACTTTAGCGACGAGGTGTGGCGAGCCATGGTGCGTAGCTTATCGGGCGAGTGCAACGAATCGACAAAGTATGGAGGGTTGCTAACGACGTGGTCGAACCTGTCCGCACTCTCGAAGCTACACACATCGCACAGCGAGGCACTCAGGCGCTTAGCCCATGGCGAGCGAGCGAAGTTATCTCGTGCCTCATCGACAGCCTCGTGCGAGATATCTATACCCACAATCTCGGCATTGGCACTGCGCTGCGCAAGCATAAGGGCAATAAGCCCCGTGCCTGTGCCCACGTCGAGGATGCGGCCATCGCCCTCGACATCGGCCCATGCGCCAAGCAGAACGCCATCGGTGCCAATCTTCATGGCAGAGCGTTCGTCGCACACCGTAAATTGCTTAAAACGAAACATCGGTTATAGTTTATCGCCCGAGATACCCAAGCCAAATAGTGAGTAATCGTAGCGCACAGGGTCGTCGGGGCATAACTGACATAGCTTCGCAGTGATCTCCTCGACAGCCTTCCAGTCGTCCTGCTTGCGCTCGAGGAGTCCGAGCTGACGGCCCATGCGTCCCGTGTGTAGGTCGAGCGGAAGATAGAGCGCCGACATAGGTATCTTGCGCCATAGGCCGAAGTCCACACCTCGCTCATCGTGGCGCACAAACCACCTTAGATACATGCACAGACGCTTACACGCAGCGCCCCTATCGATAGATGACACATGCTTCTCGGCATGTGGGTTATGGTCGTGACGGAAAAATTCGTGACGGAACTCCGAGAGGGCAACCCTCAAATCGCCCGAGCGCTCGTAGCTCTGCTCGAAGAAGCCGCCGATGCTACCCCACGTCTGGATTATATGGCGCAGACCGAGGACAAACTCACGAAAGTCCTCGCCATTGAAGGTGCGGTGAACGTAGCTACGCAGGTGCTGCAGCTCCGCCTCCGAGGCATTTACAACAAAGTCGGCGGGGGCGTTGTCCATATATTGCATCATGCGGTGCGCACTCTTAACTATCGCCTTGCGGTTGCCCCAGGCGATGGTCGAAGCCATGAAGCCGGCAATCTCACGGTCGAGCGTCGAGGCAAAAGAGTGAGGCACGCTAATGGGGTCGGGCTCGATAAAGTCGGTATTGTTATACCTATCGTGCAGCGACTCGAGAAGGTCACGTAGCTCGTCGAGCGACATATCGCTATAATATGCGTCCATCGCTCATAACAATTTTACGATCCGACTTCTCAGCCAACGCCTCGTCGTGGGTTACTATGATGAAGGTCTGATTAGTGCGCTGGCGGAGGTCAAAAAATAGGCGTTGTATCTCGTCACGTGTTGCCGTGTCGAGATTTCCCGTAGGTTCGTCGGCAAGCACCACCGAGGGGTTGTTTGCCAAGGCACGGGCGATAGCCACACGCTGCTGCTCGCCACCCGAGAGTGCCGAGGGACGATGTGTAAGGCGATGCGACATCTGAACAAGCTCCAACAGTTGCTTAGCCCTATCTTGCGCCTCCGAGCGCTTAACACCCGCAATAAGCATAGGCATCATCACATTCTCCTCGGCCGAGAACTCCTCGAGCAGGTGGTGCGACTGAAAGACAAAGCCCACATGGCGGTTGCGAAACTCCGAGAGCTCGCCATCCGACATGCCAGCAATAGCCTTGCCGTCAATCGTAACAGTGCCCTCATCGGGGGTCATAAGCGTACCTATAATCTGCAACAGCGTGCTCTTACCAGCACCACTTGCACCAACAATAGATACTATCTCGCCACGCTCAACACTAAACTTAATGCCGTGGAGCACCTCCAATGAGCCAAAGCGCTTAACTATGTTTTCGACGTGTATCATCTTACGATGTTTTGATAGGTGTTAAATAGCTCAACAAGCTGACGTGTGGGCTCAACATCGTGGACACGCAACACTACGGCGCCACCACGCAACGCCTCCCACGCCAAGGCTAACGAGCCAGGGAGAGCCTCCTCGGGCGTGATGCCCAAGGGGCGATATATCATTGATTTGCGGCTAAGACCCACTAACACAGGGTAACCAAGCTCACAAAGCCTATTTAATTCAGCAAGCAGCTCGAAATTCTGCTCCACGCTCTTGGCAAAGCCGAAGCCAGGGTCAAGAATAATATTCTCTTTGCGGATGCCCGCCTTTTGAAGCTCCTCAGTGCGGCGCACAAAGTAGTCGCACACGCCACGCACAACGCCCTCGGGATAGTCGTCGAGCGACTGCATGGTCTTGGGCGTGCCACGCATATGCATGGCTACATACTTCAAATCAAGCTCGGCAACGGTAGAGAGCATATCATCGTCGAGCTCGCCTGCCGAAATGTCATTAACCACAATATCGCCAAACTCGGCATGGGCACGGCGCACAATCTCCGAGCGGAAGGTGTCGATAGATACAACCACGCCCCTCTCGGCGCTACGCACAGCCTCAAGACCCATCTTGACCCTCGCCCACTCCTCATCAACCGAGATATGCTCGGCACCAGGGCGTGACGAGTAGCCACCAATGTCGATGATTGTGGCACCCTCCTCAATGGCACGCTCCACGCTACGACACACCTCGTCGTAGGCAACATGGCGGCTTAGAGAGTAGAACGAATCGGGCGTGAGGTTTACAATAGCCATCACCTGCCTTTGGTCAAGGCTAAGCGTGCTGCTGGCGAGAATCATAGCTTAGGCGGCGGTGTAGCTGCTCGACATCCTCCTCAAGTTCGTCAAGCTCTATATTTACGATTGCATACTTCGAGCGTGAGCATCGCTCCTCGTCGGTTAGCTGGCTGCGCATACGCTCCTCGACCTGCTCCTTGCTTACGCCATCACGCGCCATAACACGCTCGATGCGCAAAGCCTCGGGAGCCATGATAGCCACGGTCATATCGACAGCTGTATCGAAGCCCGACTCGAACAGAATTGCCGACTCGAGGACAACATAGTCGCCCGACTGAGCCTCAGCCCAGCGCTCGAAATCGGCCTTAACGGCGGGGTGAACAATGGCATTGAGGGCTGCAAGTTCTGCCTCCGAGGCAAAGACCCTCTCGGCAAGGTATGCTCGATTAAGCACACCACAGTCAAAAGTCTGCTCGCCAAAGCGCTCAACAAGGCTTTGGCGCACACGCTCGTCGGATGTCATAATCTCCTTAGCACGAGCATCGGAGAAGTAGACAGCAACACCTCGATCCTGCAACATCTTGGCAACAACACTCTTTCCCGAGCCGATGCCACCCGTAATTCCCACCTTATACATACTTATATATATTATAGATATGTTCTATTCGCAAACAACCTTATAGGGTATTGAGGGCAGAGCACCCACCGATATAATCTCAACGCCTGTCATGCGGGCTGCGAGAGCCTGCTGCATAGATATTGTGGCGATGTGGTGCATGCGCTGTCCCGACTCATCGACGCTATCCATGTCGAAGGTGAACTCGGTAGCTGGAATCTCGAACTCGTCGCTATGCGAGAAGAGCGTGTAGCCGATAAGGTTAGTGCCCTTGCCACGAATGATACAATCGACATCGATACGCTCGCCATCGACAATAACAACCACCTTATGGTCGGTGGTATAGGTGTCGCCGAGCTTGGCAACATACCACAACACTAAGGCTGCAACGAGCATGGTGATGTAGGTTGGCGAGACGTAGCTGCGCAACTCTTTATATAGTTCCTTAAACCTTCCCATAACAACAATTATATTAAATAATTGCAAAGTTAAAAAAATAAGTCGCAACCTCAAAGAGATTGCGACCTATTTTCATATGTTATTTTCAATAAACGAGCTTACTCAGCGTCGTTAGACTCCTTGATAGCATTCTTACGCTGAAGATCGTAAGCGATAGGAGTAGCGATGAATACTGAAGAGTAAGTACCGATAACAACACCAAGGATAAGTGCAAATACGAAACCACGGATTGTCTCACCACCGAAGATGAAGATAGACAAGAGGGTTACGAGGGTTGTACCAGAGGTGTTGATTGTACGTGACAATGTAGCGCAGATAGCGTTGTCGATGTTCGACTTGATGTCACGCTTAGGATACAAACCGATGTACTCGCGGATACGGTCGAAGATAACCACAGTATCGTTGATTGAGTAACCGATGATAGTAAGGATCGCTGCGATGAACGCCTGGTTTACCTCCAAGTTGAATGGCATTACGGCATACAACATAGAGAATAGACCGATAACGAGGAGTGCGTTGTGAGCCAAAGCTGCTGTAGCACCCAACGCCCACTGCCAACGGCGGAAACGTACTGCGATGTAGAGGCCGATAGCCACCAACGAGATGACAACAGCGATAAGTGAGTTAAGAGTCATCTCACCAGAGATTGCGCTACCCACCTGCTCTGATGAGGTGATACCCTTACCGTTATCTGGGTTGATGAATGTCTCACGATCGATAGCCTGAGTATAAAGATCCTTAGAAGCCTCATAGATGTAGTTTGCTACGATGTAGTTAGCATCAACAACATCAGCATCAGCACCTGCCTTAGCCTTAGCCTCAGCAATCATCTCAGCAGTAGGCTCGAACTGAGTAACAACACGAAGCTGATCCTCGCTACCGAAGCGCTTAACCTCGAATGAGGTGTTAGCAGCATCCTTAAGCTGTGAGAACTGAGCCTCGAGGTTAGAACGAAGCTGCTCCTCGTTAGCTGCCTGGTCGAACTTAACAACATATGTACGACCACCTGTAAAGTCGATACCCTTGTTAAGACCAAGTGTGCAGAATGAGATGATAGACAATACTACGAGAGTACCTGAGATGATGTAAGACACCTTACGCTTGTTGATGAAGCTGAACTTAACGTTCTGCAAGAAGTTCTCAGTAAACTTGCTAGAGAACGAGATAGAGCCCTTGCGTGCAGCACGTGACTCGAGCAACAAGCGAGTGATGAAGATTGAGCAGAACAACGATGTGATGATACCTGCTACGAGGGTTGTTGCGAAGCCCTTAACAGGACCTGTACCGAAGAAGAAGAGTACGATACCTGTGATGATTGTAGTGAGGTTACCGTCGATGATCGCTGAGTAAGCGTTAGAGAAACCGTCCTGAATAGCAAGTGAAAGACCCTTACCTGCACGAAGCTCCTCCTTAACACGCTCGAAGATGATAACGTTAGCATCAACAGCCATACCCATAGTAAGCACGATACCTGCGATACCTGGCAATGTCAATACAGCGCCGAATGATACCAACACGCCCATGAGCAACAACACGTTGAACAAGAGAGCGATGTTAGCCATCATACCTGCACCCTTGTAGAAGAATGCCATGTATACGAGTACGAGCAAGAATGCCAATGCGAATGATACAAGACCATCGTTGATAGCCTTAGCACCGAGTGATGGACCTACAACCTCAGAGTAGATGATGGTTGCTGGCGCTGGAGCCTTACCAGAGTTAAGAACGCTTGCAAGGTCCTCAGCCTCCTGAACGTCGAAGTTACCAGTGATTGATGACTGGCCACCATCGATACGGCCGTGTGACATAGGTGCTGAGTATACATAACCATCGAGAACGATAGCGATGCACTTGTTAGTGTTGCGCTCGGTGATGTCGGCCCATGTCAAAGCTGTCTGGTGATCCATTGACATAGATACCTCGAAGCCACCATTCTGACCACCCTGTGCACGAGCGTTAGTGATGCCTGTACCGTCCAAAACAGGAGCAGCGATGCCGTTCAAGCCACGCAAAGCGTAGAGGGCAAATACGCCATTGCCACTGCCATCAACGCTCTTGTTTGACCATGCGAACTTAACATCGCTTGGGAACAACGCCTTAACAGCAGGAAGGCGGAAGTACTCGTTCAAAGCCTCGAGGTTCTCCTTCTTGGCAGCAGCAACCTGTGGTGCATATACGTTAGGCACGATAAGTGCAGCAGGAAGCTTTGCAGCAACCTCCTCCTCGGCTACGCCATTGAGAAGAAGATAGTCGCGAACAGCCTCGTTGAACTCCTCGCCATAGAGAACTGAAGCAACCTCAGAGATATCTGCGTTGTCGTAAACCTCCCAGAACTCGAGGTTAGCAGTAGAAGCCAAAAGCTTACCTACACGCTCAGGCTCCTTAACACCTGGAAGCTCAACAGAGATGCGGTTAGTACCTGTTACCTGCTGGATGTTAGGCTGAGTAACACCAAGAAGGTCGATACGGTTCTGCAACACGTTGAAAGCTGCGCTTACTGAGCCATCAACCAACGACTTAAGGTCTGTAGCCAACACAGTAACGTCAGATGTGTTGAAGATCTTTGCCAAATCCTCAGTTGCGCTTGCAGCGATGAACGCATCAACAGTAGCCGATGCACCATTAGCCTTTGAAGCCTCGTACAACGCCTTCTCCATACGAGCGTTGAGCTCAGCGTCCTTGCGAACAGCGCCCTTGCTCTCGGCGTTAGCACGAATAACATCCTCAGCCTTAATCTCAAGCATGACGTTCATACCACCCTTGAGGTCAAGACCCAAGTTCAACTCACGATTCTTACAATCAGCATAAGTGTACTGAGCTATGCCAAGATTGTAAACTACCTGATCCCACTTCTCATCGAGATAAGCCTGGGGATTCTCCTGCTTCGCAGCCTCAGCCTCAACCTTGCGTGTTGCGAAGGTGAACGAGAGCTGGAAGACGCATGCAAGTGCAAAGAGCACTGCAAGCCACTTAATAATACCTTTACTCTGCATTGTTAAAAAGTTTTGTAATTATTTGATTTTTTGTATCTTACGTTTCCATGCACGCTCGCACGCATATACGCCCGAGCGACATATCGTGCAAAGATATAAAAAAAATCGCAATCCACAAATATGGACTGCGATAATTTTATGGTTTATAGCGTAGCTATCGGCTACTTTGTTGTTAGCTCAACGACATAATCCACAACTCCCTCGACCTTACCCGTCTTGAGCACGATGCCGCCATCAACCTTCTGGAACTTGACAGCTGCACCTGTGTCGAAAGCCTTGGCAGATACAACCTTGCAGCTTAGTGGCAAGAACAACGCCTCGTCCTCGAGCTCGAAGATGTGGAGATATAGCTTGTTGCCCTTGCGTGTTGTGCAACCCCAATGCTGAGGCTTAACATCGCCAGCATCGGTGCCATAGATTGTCTCGCCATACTTTGCCAACCACTCACCCATCTCCCTTAGGCGCTCCACGGCAACTGCTGGAAGCTCGCCGTTAGGCTGAGGGCCCACGTTGAGCAAGAGGTTAGCACCCTTGCCCGCAGCGCTCACCAAGTAGCGAATGAGGGTCTCAGTGCTCTTATAGTTCTGATCCACAACCTTGTAGCCCCACATGCCATTCATCGTCTGGCAGGTCTCCAGCGGAAGGCGGCTGATGCTCTGACCCGACAAGCCATGAGTGTTCTCGCCTGGGAGGTCACGCTCAAAAATCTGAATATCCTCGCCCTCGAAGGGTGCTTGGTGATGGTTGTTTGCCACGAGGCACGATGGCTGAAGCTTGTGCACAAGGGCATACTGCTCGTCGAGCTGCCAATCGAAAGGTGTCTTATCCTCGTCGTGATCCCACCAGCCGTCGAACCACATAGCGCCGATAGGGCCATAGTTGGTTAGAAGCTCCTCGATCTGCTTGTTCATAAAGTTGTAGTAGCTCTCCCAGCTAATCTTGCTCTCATCACGGCCTGTCACCCAATATGCTGTGCGACCACGTGGATAGTCGTCGCGTGACCAATCGGCATGCGAGTAGTAGAGGTGGAGCTTAATGCCCTGCTTTGCGCACTCGTCGGCAAGCTCCTTGAGGATGTCACGACCAAATGGCGTAGCATCAACGATGTTGAACTCCGACTGCTCGGTATCCCACATCGAGAAGCTGTCGTGGTGACGTGTTGTGATGCAGATATACTTAGCTCCCGCAGCCTTGATTGCCGACACCCACTCCTCGGCATTGAAGCGGTGGGGATAGAAGGCATCAGCCGCCTTAGCATACTCATCACGGTTGATACCAGCATTCTGCAAGTACCACTCGCCCTGCGCAAACATGCTGTAGATACCCCAATGGATAAAAATACCAAAACGGGCATCAGAGAACTCCTCACGAGCCTTCAAAATCTCGGGTGTAGGCTCATACTTTTGTGCCGATAGCGACACCACCGAGAGCATGGCTACAACAGCCAACAACGTCTTCTTTATCATAGGTTTAAGTTTAGTTTGGTTGATACAAAATGAGGAATGAGTTTTTTTTGAGACGAAAGGGACAACAGGGACGAAAGGGACGACAACGAAACTCGGGTATCATCATTTTATTCTCTGTTGTCTCTGCTGTCTTTGTTGTCTCTGTTGTCTCTGTTGTCTCTGTTGTCTCTGTTGTCTCTGTTGTCTCTGTTGTCTCTTTATTTTTTTTTAAGACGAAAGGGACAACAGGGACGAAAGGGACGACAACGAAACTCGGGTATCACCTTTTTCTCTCTGCTGTCTCTGCTATCTTTGTTGTCTCTTTATTTTTTTTGAGACGACAGGGACAACAGGGACGAAAGGGACGACAACGAAACTCGGATATCATCTTTTTCTCTCTGCTGTCTTTGTTGTCTCTGCTCTCTCTTTATTACTAATTCCTAATTACTCATTATGAGCTTGGTGCCGCATATGATCCCTTATCACATTCCAAAAAGCACCAATTTGTTGTTAGAAGGGGTGAGATACAACGCTCGGCAAATTTTGGAGCGATGGGCTGTACTTGAGGTACTGCCCATTGCTTCAACAATTTGTTAGCGGCAGTAGATG
>JAFZEX010000010.1 GCA_017560425.1 Alistipes sp. | reverse complement strand
TTGTTAGAAGGGGTTAGGCTTGGTCTATCGCAAAAGAAGACCCCTCGGGATAGTACTCAAACGTACAGCCCGAGGGGTCTTACTTTTAGCGATGGGCCGAGAATGACCCCTTATCACAACAAATTAAAGCTGTGGACCAGCAGCTACAAGAGCCTTACCCTCCTCGTTAGTAGTGAACTTAGCAAAGTTCTTAACGAAGCGGCCAGCAAGATCCTGAGCCTTAGTGTTCCAATCCTCTACATTTGCGTAAGTATCACGTGGGTCGAGGATAGCTGGATCTACGCCTGGAAGTGCTGTTGGCACCTTGAAGTCGAACATAGGAATCTGCTTTGTCTCTGCCTTGTCGATTGAGCCATCGAGGATAGCGTCGATGATACCACGTGTATCCTTGATAGAGATACGCTTGCCTGTACCGTTCCAACCAGTGTTTACGAGGTAAGCAGTAGCGCCAGATGCCTGCATACGCTTTACGAGCTCCTCACCATACTTTGTTGGGTGGAGTGAAAGGAACGCAGCACCGAAGCATGCTGAGAAGGTTGGAGTAGGCTCAGTGATACCACGCTCAGTACCTGCCAACTTAGCTGTAAAGCCTGAGAGGAAGTAGTACTTAGTCTGCTCAGGAGTAAGGATAGATACTGGAGGCAATACACCGAATGCATCAGCTGAAAGGAAGATTACCTTCTTTGCTGCTGGAGCCTTTGATACAGGAGTTACGATATTGTTGATGTGGTAGATAGGGTAAGAAACACGTGTGTTCTCAGTAACTGACTTGTCGCAAAAGTCAATCTTACCGTTCTCATCAACTGTTACGTTCTCCAAGAGTGCGTCACGACGGATAGCGTTCCAGATGTCTGGCTCGTTCTCCTTAGAGAGGTTGATAACCTTTGCGTAGCAACCACCCTCGAAGTTGAAGATACCGTCGTCGTCCCAGCCGTGCTCGTCGTCGCCGATAAGCTCACGCTTAGGATCTGTTGAAAGAGTAGTCTTACCTGTACCTGAAAGACCGAAGAAGATAGCTGTCTCGCCATCCTTGTTGGTGTTTGCAGAGCAGTGCATAGATGCGATACCCTTCAATGGAAGGAGGTAGTTCATGTAAGAGAACATACCCTTCTTCATCTCACCACCATACCATGTGTTGATGATAACCTGCATCTTCTCAGTGAGGTTGAACACAACAGCAGTCTCAGAGTTAAGACCGAGCTCCTTGTAGTTCTCAACCTTAGCCTTTGATGCGTTAAGTACTACGAAGTCTGGCTCGCCATAGTTTGCAAGCTCCTCCTCAGTAGGACGGATAAACATGTTCTTTACGAAGTGTGCCTGCCATGCTACCTCCATGATGAAACGGATCTTAAGACGAGTGTTCTCGTTAGCACCGCAGAAAGTATCTACTACGTAGAGCTTCTTTGATGAGAGCTCCTTAGCAGCGAGCTTCTTAAGCTCTGCCCAGCACTCCTTAGTTACAGGCTTGTTGTCGTTCTTGTACTCCTCAGAAGTCCACCAGATAGTATCCTTAGTGGTCTCGTCCATTACGAAGAACTTATCCTTAGGTGAACGACCTGTGTACTCACCTGTCATTACGTTTACTGCGCCCATCTCGGTTACAACGCCCTTGTCGAAACCTGTAAGGCCAGCCTTTGTCTCCTCCTCGTAGAGAGTCTCATACGAAGGGTTGTACACTACCTCCTGAACGTCGGTAATGCCATACTTTGAAAGATCAATTGTTGCCATAATTTTTCCTTTGTTTTTTATATTTAATGCTTCTTATTGCCTAATCATTTTTTGCACCAATCAAACGCACAACCTCACAATAATATTATATAAAGTGCAGGGAACACTCTCATGGAACACAAAATCGTTGCAAAGTTATAAAATTATTTTGGGACTGTGAAACTTTTAACACAAAATTTTTTAAATTTTTTAGAAAACTATTTCGCCTACCACTTAAAAAAAGGAGAGGGCAACTAAAATAACCTTTAGTTACCCCCTCATTATGTATTTATCGAGATGTGTGAATTCGCTAATATTTAGCAACTTATGCCAACATCACAACTTAGGCTCGACCACTACCCTACGTGCCTCGGGGCGATTGTCCTCCGAAAGCTCAACATCGTAGCTTACACGCCAATTATGCTTAAGTGTGCGGTAGCCCTCGCGCTCGATTGCCGAGTAGTGAACATAGACATCCTCGCCATCATCGCCCGTAATGAAGCCATAGCCACGCTTGTCGTCAAACCATTTTACCTTGCCACGCATAATATGTAGGGTTATAATTCGCATAACAAAGTTACAAAATTTATTTTGCCAAACAATACTACAAATGCAATTTTTAGCGTTTTATTTGTGGATTCCCAAAATTTCTATTACATTTGTCAAGATTGTATACAACTAAAAGGAGAGATATATTATGAATTTCAAGTGGAAAGTTGCTCTATTGACACTTCTTGGCTTCTCGACAGCAGCATGCTGCGGCACCAAGAAGACATCAAAGTCGGAGGATAAGAACCTCAATAAGATTGAGGCTGAGGAGGAGGATCCAAGAATCATGCTTATGTATGGCGTTCCATTCCCTGATGGCGAGGTTGCACGCCCTATTGAGACCCCTGAGCAGGAGGCTAAGGAGTTCCCTGATGGAAGCATCGCTAAGCCTGTAACCGAGGAGGATGCACAGAAGACCCTCGAGGCTATCCGTGCTGAGCGTGAGGCAAATGCCGAGGCTAACAAATAGAGAAACAGATAGTTTACCTAAATGAAAGGTAAGAGATTAGGACTTCGCAAACGCATTGGTCTTAAGCTATTTAAGGATGTGCAGGAGCGAGTCGTTGAGCGTCACTCGTTGCGTACACTCTTTTGGGAGTGTACGCTTCGTTGTAATCTTAGGTGTAGGCACTGCGGCAGCGACTGTCGCACCGATGCTGCGCTTAAGGATATGCCCCTTGACGACTTCTTACGTGTTCTCGACCAGGAGGTTACACCAAACACCGACCCGAGCCGTGTGCTCATAATATTCTCTGGTGGCGAGGTTCTCGTGCGCCCCGACCTCGAGGAGGCGGGACGTGAGGTCAAGCGCCGAGGATATAAGTGGGGCATGGTGACAAATGGCATGGCACTAACACGTGAGCGCCTAAATGCGCTTATCGAGGCGGGCTTGTGCTCAGTGTCGGTGAGCCTCGATGGCTTTGAAGATATCCACAACGACATACGCCAAAACCCACTAAGCTACAGCCGTGCGCTGGAGGCGCTGCGCCTAATCAGCAAGACGGGCTTGGCATACGATGCCATTACGTGCGTAACACCCGCCATGGTAGATAGGCTTGAGGAGTGGAAGGAGCTACTAATTAGCAATGGCATAACACATTGGCGCATCTTCTCGGTATTCCCCGCAGGGCGTGCCAAGCGTGACGAGGGGCTACACCTCAACGCCGAGCAGTTTAGGAAGGTGATGGAGTTTATCCGCACGACACGCCAGGAGGGACGCATCAACCTAAACTATGCTTGCGAGGGCTTCTTGGGAGGCTACGAGGCGGAGGTGCGTGACCACTTCTATATGTGTGCCGCAGGCGTTAATGTGGCTTCGATACGTGTCAATGGCGACATCTCGGGCTGCACGTCGGTGCGTTCAAACTACACCCAGGGCAACATCTACGATGATAAGTTCTGGGACGTGTGGCAAAACCGCTTCGAGAAGTTCCGCAACCGTGAGTGGACAAAGAAGGAGGAGTGTGCCAAGTGCAAGGTTTGGGAGTTCTGCAAGGGTGGCGGTATGCACCTTCGTGACGACGAGGGAAAGCTGATGTATTGCCACTACAACATGCTGAAATAGAAGGCATTGCTATCAAAAAAGGGAATGACTAAAAAACACATTATTAGTCATTCCCTTTTTTTGTTGGGGGGGGAAGGGAGAGACGAAAAGATGGGACAGATGGGAGCGCTTCGCTTAATGGGATAGATGGGTAAGCGCTATCGGCATTTTCCGCACGGCGTTACCGCTAATTTAATAAATCTATCGAGCGTAGCGTTACTCATCAAGCCTGAACGCTCCCATCAATCCCATGCCCCTGCCCCCCCCGTTAATCAGCGCACTAACCCCAATTTGTTGTCAGAAGGGGTTAGGCTTGGTCTATCTCAAATGAAGATCCCCTCGGGATAGTACTCGAAGTACAGCCCGAGGGGTCTTGCGTTTGAGATGGGCCGAGAATGACCCCTTATCACAACAAAGACCTACAGGCGAGCCTTAATAGCCTTTGAAGCCTCCTCGTAACCTGGCTTGTCGAGGAGCGCAAACATATTCTTCTTGTATGCCTCAACACCTGGCTGGTCGAATGGGTTTACACCAAGCAAGTAGCCGCTGATGCCACAACCCTTCTCGAAGAAGTAGAGCAACTGACCAATAGTGCGCTCGTCGATGCGCTCGATCTCGATGATGAGGTTAGGCACACCGCCGTCGAGGTGAGCAAGACGCACGCCAAGCTCAGCCATCTTATTAATCTCTGATAGGCGCTTGCCTGTGAGGAAGTTAAGACCGTCGAGGTTAGCCTCGTCAGACTCCACCTTAACCTCATACTTCGAGTTCTTCACCGAGATGATTGTCTCGAACAAGGTGCGCTCACCCTCCTGGATATACTGACCCATAGAGTGGAGGTCGGCAGTGAGTGTCACGCTTGCTGGGAAGATACCCTTAAGCTCCTTACCCTCCGACTCGCCATAGAGCTGCTTCCACCACTCGGCGATATACTGCAACTTAGGCTCGTAAGAACCCAAGATCTCGATCTTCTTGCCCGCCTTGTATAGCTCGTTACGCACGATAGCATACTGAGCAGCAGGGTTTTGCTCGATAGGCGTAGCCTCCGATGTTAGGCGCTCCATGTCACGTGCACCCTCAACAAATGCCTCGACATCGACACCCGCAACAGCCAATGGAAGAAGGCCCACAGGCGAGAGCACAGAGTAGCGGCCACCAACGTTATCCTCGATAACGAATGTAGGATAGCCCTCCTGTGTTGCAAGGGTCTTGAGAGCACCACGTGCCTTGTCGGTAATAGCCACGATGCGCTCAGCAGCCTCAGCCTTGCCATAGCGCTTCTCGATCTCAGCCTTGATAAGGCGGAAGGCGATAGCAGGCTCGGTAGTAGTACCCGACTTAGAGATTACGATAGCGGCGATAGAGTACTCCTTCAACGCCTCCATAAGCTCGTAGGTGTAGTCCTCAGAGGTGTTCTCGCCGGCAAAGACGATTGTTGGGTTGTCGTGCTTCTTCTTAAGCGCCTCGAACGAGTTAGACATAGCCTCCAACACAGCCTTAGCACCGAGGTATGAGCCACCGATACCGATACACACAACAACCTCAGCCTTAGAGCGAAGCTTAGCAGCAACACTCTTAATCTCGGCAAGCTCCTCAGAGGTGATTGACGAAGGAAGATTTACCCAACCAAGGAAGTCGTTGCCAGCACCCTTACCACTGTGTAGCAACGAGTTAGCCTCGGCAGCAGCTGCCTGCATATCTGATGTAATTGCAACGCCCGAATGAGCGGCATTAAATTTAATAAGTTCCATAAAAATAATATATATTGTTATAAGTATTACTTCAAAATCTTTGTTAGCGCCAGCATTGCATCACGTGCCGAAGCGTTGTTGTACAACACCTCCCACACCATGTCGGCGATAGGCATATCTACACCCACATGCATCGAGCTACGACGAATACACTCGGCAGCATAGTAACCCTCAGCAACCATGGTCATCTCGTTAAGTGCGCTCTTTACGGAACAACCCTTACCAAGCAGCGTTCCAAGACGGCGGTTGCGGCTTAGTGGCGAGTAGCACGTAACGAGCAAGTCGCCCATGTATGCCGCAGCATTTATATTACGATTTTCGATTGGCACTGAGGCATTTAGGAAGTTGTTCATCTCGTTAGCACAGCCCGAGATAAGCACTGCCAAGAAGTTGTCGCCATAGCGCAAACCAACGGCGATACCCACTGCCAAGGCATAGACATTCTTCATGATTGCTGCCGCCTCAACACCGAGCACATCGTTCGAGATGCTGCAACGGAAAAAGTCGTTATTGAGCAGCTCCTTGACACGCTCTGCCGATGCGTTATCTTCCGATGCCACAGTCAGATACGACAGACGACACTGACCCACCTCCTCGGCATGCGAAGGTCCTGTCACCACCGCAAGGTTATTCATCGGAACGTTGTAGTAGCGATGCATATGCTCGACGATTGTGAGGTAGTCGCCAGGGATAATACCCTTGACTGCCGACACCACAATTTTGTCGGCAAGACTCTCCTTCAAAGGCTCCAAAAACTTGGTGAGAAATGCCGATGGCATAGCCAAAAATACGATATCGACATCACGCACAACCTCGTTAATATCCTTCGAAGGGGTGATATAGTCACGGTCGATGTAGCACCATGGCAAATACTTGACATTATGTGAGCGCTCCTCGAGCGACTTAAGGATGTCGTCGTTGAGGACTAACCAATTGACATGCTGATGATTAACAGTCAGCGTCTTTACAATTGCTGTTGCCCAGCTACCATAGCCAAGAACAGCACATTTAGACTCTTTGTTTAAGGTCATAAGCAAAAAATTATTGACAAAATTAATAAAAAAGTTAAGAAAGTTGCAAATTCTCCACTTCTTTTTTTTATCTTTGTGGGTGATTATGCGCACGTGTGCGATAAAAACCACACATCGTGCTGATAATCAGCGCATTGACCAAAATATTGCGCACAACCATTTTTTTTGAATAAAATTAATAGAGAAATATGGGACTATTTTCACTTACACAGGAGTTGGCTATTGACTTGGGTACGGCCAATACTCTTATCATGAGCAACGGCAAAGTTATTGTCGATGAACCCTCAATTGTTGCGGTAAACATCAAAACAGGCAGCCTCATGGCTATCGGTCACAAGGCTCGCTTGATGGACGGTAAGACTAACCCCAACATCCGCACTATTCGTCCACTCAAAGATGGTGTTATCGCCGACTTCGAGGCTACCGAGCTTATGCTTCGTGGCTTCATCAAGAAGGTGAACGCCACACGTGGCATGTTTGCACCATCACTCAAGATGATGATCTGTATCCCTTCAGGCTCTACAAACGTTGAGATTCGTGCCGTGCGTGACTCAGCACAGCATGCTGGTGGTCGTGAGATCTACCTCGTATTCGAGCCTATGGCAGCAGCCCTCGGTGCAGGTCTTGACGTAGAGGCTCCAGAGGGTAACCTTATCATCGACATCGGTGGTGGTACTTCGGAGATTGCTTGTATCTCACTTGGTGGTATCGTTTGCTCAGAGTCTATCAACGTTGCCGGTGACGTGTTTACTACCGACATTCAGAACTATATCCGTCAGCAGCACGGCATCAAGATTGGTGAGCGCACTGCCGAGGAGATCAAGTGCGCTATCGGTGCTGCTGTGCCTGAGCTCGACAACGAGCCAGATGACTACATCTTCACCGGTTCGAACATGCTCACATCACAGCCACAGACCGTATCGCTCACATATAGCGAGATTGCATATGCCCTCGACAAGTCGCTCGTGAAGCTCGACAACGCCCTAATGAAGGTGCTCGAGGAGATGCCACCAGAGCTCTACTCTGACGTGGTGAAGAATGGTGTTTACCTCGCTGGTGGTGGTGCCTTGATCAAGGGTCTCGACAAGCGTCTATCTAAGAAGTCTGGTCTTCCTGTGCACATCGCCGAGGATCCACTACGTGCTATTGCTCGTGGTACAGGTATCGCACTCAAGAATATTGGAAACTTCTCGTTCTTAATGGGCGGCGACAAGTAATTTGTTGTGATAAGGCATCATCTACTGCCGCTAACAAAATATGCTGTCAATGGGCAGTACCTCAAGTACAGCCCATCGACACCAATTTTGCCGAGCGTTGTATCTGATACCTTCTAACAACAAATTAGGGTCAGTGATGCGAGGAAGGTCATCAACAACTGCCGCTAACAAAATATGCTGTCAATGGGCAGTACCTCAAGTACAGCCCATCGACACCAATTTTGCCGAGCGTTGTATCTGACACCTTCTAACAACAAATTAGGATCAGCACAGACCAAAAATATCACTATTTTAGCCACTCTCAAACTTTTCGGGATTGGCTAAAGTACTTTTTAGAGAACTACTTTTCGAAGTAAATAATGGCACTGTCCAGCAACAACAATGCATAGACTTTTAGAGTTCATAAAGCGCATATATGTGGTGCTGCTCTTCCTGCTTTTGGAGGGCATTGCCATATGGCAATATGCTACATCAACACCTTATACCGAGGCAAAGATCCTGTCACGCACAACAGCCATGGGCGGATACTTCAGTACGAAGATCACCAACATCGACCACTTCTTCTCGCTCTCGGGCGAGAACAACATGCTCACACGCCGCATTGCCGAGCTGGAGCAGACCCTCGAGCGTGAGCGTGAGATGCTGGCAGACTATAGCGAGGATGCGTGGAAAAGGAAGATGCATAGCAACAACGAGGAGGATCTACACTACATCTACTACCCTGCTCGTGTAGCTTCGATGACCATCAGCCGCCTGCGCAACTACATCATCTTGGACAAGGGTGAGCGTGACGGCATCAAGAAGAACATGGGTGTTATCACCCCCGACAAGAACCTCGTGGGCTACATCATCTCAGTTTCGGACCGCTACTCTGTGGCGATGCCTGTCATCAACACCGAGTTTACCATGGGTGGCTGCCTATCGATGACCAACTACACCTGCTCGCTTAGGTGGAACGGCAACTCGCCAAGCCATGTAGACGTTATCGACATCTCGACCTACTCGCAGCCCGAGGAGGGCATGGCCATCGAGGCATGGTCGGAGCGATTGCCTAAGGGCGTTGTTGTGGGCCACATCGATAAGTGCGAGCTCAATGCCGCAAAGACCGCCTACTCGGCACGCCTACGCCTCGCTGTTGATATGTCGGCGTTGGATAACGTGCTCATCGTCGAGAACACCCACTATGGCGAGATTGAGAAGCTAATGGACGACATCGAAAAATCGGAGAACACCAAGCAATAACCACTTGTAAGTAATGATCAAACATATCCCACATATAATATTGGCCATGGTGCTTATGTTGGTGCAGGTGTTCCTGCTCGACAACATCGACCTTGGCTCGTCGATATCAATCTGGATACGTCCGATGATATTCCCCATCATCGTGCTGCTGCTGCCCACAGAGTGGAACTCGATATGGGTGCTAATCACCACCTACATCATTGCGCTACTGCTCGACCTGATGCTTGGTGGCTCAGGACTCTACGTTGTCACGCTGCTGCCGTTGGCAATCTTCCGCCCTGCACTCATCTACATGACCACAAACCGCTCGGTAGACTCGAGCGATCAGTCGCAGCTACTTGCACGCATACCGCTACCACAACTCATGTTCTACGTGGCGCTATCGTTGCTGCTCTACCACTCTCTATTCTTCATCATGGAGACACTATCGTGGGCTTACTTCTTCCGTACTGTGGCAACCATTCTGCTCAGCACCATTAGCTCACTCATAATATCGTGGCCCATAGTTCGAATATTCACCTCTAAACTTATATTCTAATGTCTAAGGAGAGTAGAGGAAGACACCGTTACCATGTGCTACGCTACGTAGTGCTCCTGGCAGCATTCGTGATCTTGGGTCGTTTGTTCTATGTTCAGATTATCGACGACAGCTACAAGGCACGTGCAGCCTCAAACATCATGCGCTCATATGTGGAGTACCCCATGCGAGGCGAGGTTTTGGACCGCCGTGGCGAGTATCTTATCCGCAGCCGCATATGCTACGACGTTATGGTCGTGACACGTGACATTCCAAAGGAGGGCTTCGACTCGGTGCGTCTTGCAGCCATCTTGAACATCTCGATGGATAAGCTACGTCGTGAGCTTAGACGTGCAGGTCCACGCTCATATACCCCACACCTCGTTGTTGGCTACCTCTCACAAGAGGCGAAGCTCATCTTCGACGAGAGCGACTTCAAGGGCTTCTACACCCGTTTCCGCACAGCACGTGAGTACCCTCGTCAGGTGGGTGGTAACCTGCTGGGCTACGTGAGCGAGGTGCGCCCCGAGGATATCGAGAAGTGGAAGTACTACTCTGCGGGCGACTACATCGGCATTGGCGGTGTGGAGTCGGCATACGAGACTCTGCTTCGTGGCGAGAAGGGCGTTAGCTACCGTGTGAACGACAACCGAGGTGCTGTGAAGGGAGCATATAAAGATGGCGAGATGGACGTGCTTCCGGTTAAGGGTACGCAGCTAACATCAACCATCGACGCACGTCTTCAGGAGTTTGCCGAGAAGCTGATGGTAGGCAAGGTGGGTGCTATTGTGGCTATCGAGCCAAGCACAGGCGAGATCCTGGCTATGGTATCGTCACCTACCTACAACCCCGACCTCATGGTAGGCCGTCAGCGCAACACCAACTTCCTTGAGATGACACGCAACCAGCGCCAGCCACAGTTTACTCGTGCCCTCAAGGAGCACTATGCGCCAGGCTCAACGTTTAAGCTTGTTCAGGGTCTTATTGGCTTGGAGGAGGGCGTGTTGCATGTGGGCGACAAGCACCCATGTAGCCAAGGTTTCACCTATGGTGTGGGCCGCAACAGCCGTACGCTAAAGTGCCACAACCACGATTCGCCACTCAGCCTCAAGCGAGCAGTTGCCGAGTCGTGCAACGCCTACTTCTGCTACGTGTTTAAGGACATCATCACAAACCCTAAGTACGGAAGCATCAAGAAGGGCATGGCAAAGTGGACCGAGTATGTCGAGAGCTTCGGCTTCGGCAGCCGCCTCGAGTGCGACCTCTATGGCGAGAGCAAGGGCTTTGTGCCAACAACCGAGTTCTACGACAAGGGCTACAACGGACGTTGGAATTGGGGTACTGTCATCTCGTGCGCCATTGGTCAGGGTGAGATGTCGTGTACACCTCTGCAGATGGCTAACCTCGCAGCAATTATTGCCAACCGCGGCTACTACTACACACCTCATATCATCAAGGCTATCGAGGGTCGCGACTCTATCGATAGTCGCTTCTACGAGCGCCACTATACGATGGTCAGCGCACGCCACTTCGAGACTATCATCGACGGTATGTGGCTTAGTGTTAATGACGGTGGTACGTCGCGCAAAGCAAAGCTCGAGGGTTGGGATGTATGTGGTAAGACGGGTACTGCCGAGCATAACCGCCGTGATGCTAATGGCAAGCGCTACCCCGACCACTCAACATTCCTCTCGTTTGCACCACGCAACAACCCTCGTATCGCTATCTCGGTATACATTGAGCATGGTGGTTTCGGATCAGACGTGGCGGTGCCTATCGCCAGCCTTATCGAGGAGCTATACCTCACCGACACAATTAAGCGACAAGAGATGTTGGAGAGTGTGCTCAACTACAAGATTAACTACGGATACTACGACGCTAAGCAGCGCAAGTATGACCAAAACAACCCCAAATAACGAAACAGATGTTATCGCAGTATAATATATCTCCAGGACTATCCTCGTCACACAACTCGAACTCGCTGTTCGGGCGTATCGACATGGTTGCCCTTGGCCTCTACTTTATCCTTGTCTTGGTGGGAATAATGTCTATCACCTCAGCCTCGTATGATGCCGAGGTGGGTAGCTTCTTCTCCTTCAAGCACAACTACATCAAGCAGGCGATGTGGGCAGGCATCTCGGGTGTTATCGCCCTTGTGATACTGCTGCTCGAGCGACGCTACTTCCACATGTTCGCCCTACCGGCATATATCGTCGGCATACTTCTGCTGTTGGCATGCTTGGCATTTGGTGTTAAGGTTAATGGTGCTAAGGCGTGGTTCGAGTTTGGTAGTGTGCGTGTGCAGCCCGCCGAGTTTGTGAAGATAGCCACGGCGCTGATGATGGCACGTGTTATGAGCGACTACTCGTTTAGCATGAACCGCCTCAAAGACCTCTTCAAGGTTGCAGGCGTGGTGCTCTTGCCTCTGCTTATCATCGTCTTGCAGAACGACACGGGTTCGGGTCTTGTTCTCTGCTCGTTCCTCTTTGTCTGCATTCGTGAGGGAATATCGAAGTATATCTACTTCCCGATGATATTCACCGTATTCCTCTTTATTAGCTCGTTTATCTTTACGCCCGAGGCTATATTCACGGCACTCATAATCCTCTTTACCTTATATAATATGTTAAAGATGGGTGCTATCGAGGGTCATATACGCTTCCTTGCACTGGTATTCTTGGCTGTGCTGCTGCTATGTGTGCTCACACCTCTTAGCGGCTACGCATCACTCATGATAGTATGCTCAATCACGGCTATCGTGCTCGGCTTTGTTGCCATCAAGATGCGTGAGATGTCACTATTGTGGCCCATCATCATGTTTGTATATGCCATGCTCTTTGTGCCAACAACCGACTTTATGTTCGACCACCTAAAGTCGCACCAGCAGGACCGAATACTCACCTATGTGGGCATCAAGAGCGACCCTAAGGGCATCGACTACAACGTAAACCAGTCGCTCATTGCCATCGGCTCGGGCGGCATGTTTGGCAAGGGATTTATGGAGGGTACGCAGATTAAGTACGACTATGTTCCCGAGAAGCATACCGACTTTATCTTCTGCACCGTGGGCGAGGAGTGGGGCTTCCTTGGCACACTTACCGTGGTTATGCTATACATATCCCTCATTCTGCGACTCATGCGCATGGGCGAGCGAATAAAAGAGCCCTTCGGCAGAGTATACTGCTACTCGGTGGCAGCCATTCTGCTCTTCCACGTGTGGGTAAACATAGGCATGACCATCGGCCTTATGCCCGTAATGGGTATCCCACTGCCACTTATGAGCTACGGAGGCTCGTCGCTTGTGGCAATGACAATACTTATAATGATCGCTATACGCCTCGATGCCTCAACCGAGGACGAGAGTGTATATCTCGGATAATATATCAGCCATATGAAGAGACTTATATTTCTAACCAACGATGATAGCTACCTCTCTAAGGGCTTTCGTGCCTTAGTAGAACTTGCCCGTGAGTTTGGCGATGTTGTAGCCATAGCTCCCGACCGTGTGCAGAGTGGCATGAGTCAGGCAATAACAATCAACCAGCCACTATTCATTCGCCAGGTCGAAAAGAGCGAGGGTGTGGAGATATACGCCTTCTCGGGCACGCCTGTCGATTGCGCAAAGATCGCCTTCGACCACATCTTCCGTGAGCGCAAGGTGGACCTCGTAATCTCGGGCATCAACCACGGCTCGAATGCCGCCGTGAACGTTATGTACTCGGGCACTATGGGCGCAGCTATCGAGGGTAGCTTCTATGGCATACCATCTATCGGCCTCTCGCTCGACGACCACGACCCTAACGCTAACTTCGAGGGTGCTGTGGAGGCTGGTCGCAAGATTATCGGCGACATTCTCGCATCATTGGATAAGCTGCCTCGCCCACTATGCCTCAATGTGAATGTTCCTCGCTGCGAGGCTTCAGAAATTAAGGGCATACGTCTATGTCGTCAGACACGTGGCTTCTGGCGTGAGGAGTTCTACCAGCGCCAAGACCCCTATGGCAGAGAGTACTATTGGCTTACGGGAGCCTTTCAGAATGCTGAGCCCGATGCCAAGGATACCGACGAGTGGGCATTGGCACACAACTACGTGTCGGTAGTTCCTGTGCAGGTAGACATGACCGACTACCGCATGCTAAAGAGCTTAGACGGAGTAATTAAGTAGCTGCGATGTCGGGGGTCGAGATATTGATGATTGTTGCCATCGTCATGCAGGTTGTGGCGGTGATAATCTCGCTTAGGCTCATTCACGAGACTAAGTATAGCGCCCTATGGATCTCGTGCATTATCACCCTCATAGCGCTATGCTCCGAGCGAACTATGCAGCTAATGTCGTTTGACGGCTACAACATATCGGACTATACATACGCATGGATTGGCATCGTGGTGTCGTTAGGCATCTCGCTGAGCGTTGTCTGCGCACGCCTGCTTGTTAATCATGTCGAGCGCATGTCGCACCACCGCCGATTGCTCGAAAACCGACTCCTCACAGCCGTACTACGCACCGAGGAGCGCTCACGATCGTCATTCTCGCGTGAGCTTCACGACGGCCTTGGGCCACTACTCTCATCGGCGAAGATGTCGCTTTCGTCACTCTCGAAGTCGGAGCTTAACGACAAGGAACGTGCCACACTTCAAAATACCGTGGCAGTCATCGACGAGGCTATACGCTCGCTGCGTGAGATATCTAACAACCTATCGCCACACGTTCTCAACAGCTTCGGCTTGGCACGAGGCATCAAGAACTTCGTAGATCGCACCGCAGCGCTCCACGACGTGAAGATTGAGTTTACAACGCCGCTACGTGACCAACGCTTCGACTCAAACATCGAGGTTATCATCTATCGTGTCATCTGCGAACTTATCAACAACTCGCTAAAACACTCGTCGTGCACAACAATAAACATCTCATTGACGTTAAATAACGGACGTATCGCCGTGGTGTATAGCGATAACGGCTGCGGCTTCTCGTATAAGGAGAGCCTGAATAGCGGCATGGGACTATCGAACATGAAGTCACGAATATCGTCACTCGGAGGTAGCCTACGCTTTAATAGCAAGCCCGGCTCGGGCATGTCGGCACACTTCGAGGTCTCGGAAAATGGTAATATGCCACAACCCGCAAAGCACAAACAGAGAAGAACAAAAAGATTGCAACGCTATGGAAAAAAGAACTAAAATAGCCCTTGTAGACGACCACACACTCTTTCGCACAGGCCTTGCCGGACTACTATCGCAGCACGACGACTTCGAGGTTGTTGCAAGCTGTGGCTCGGGCGAGGAGTTCTTGTCGCAACTCGGCACACTCGACGTAGATGTTGTGTTTATGGATATCTCGATGCCCGGCATCGACGGCTCGGAGACCACACGCCGTGCCCTTCAGGAGCGCCCCGAGCTGCGCATCATCACCCTATCGATGTATGGCGACGAGCACTTCTACACCCTTATGATGGAGCGTGGCGCATGTGGCTTCCTGCTCAAGGACTCAGACATAGAGGAGGTCTTCGACGCTGTTAGGGTTACCATGGCTGGCGACAGCTTCTTTAGCCCTGCGCTGCTCGAGTCGCTCACCCGCAACATGAGTCGCCTGGCAATCACCACCCCCTCGGACGAGGAGTCGTTGTCGGATCGTGAGATCGAGATCTTGGTGGAGGTATGCCGAGGCTTGTCGAACCAGGAGATCGCCGACAAGCTCTTTATCTCGAAGCGCACAGTAGATAAGCACCGTGCCAACATCCTCGAGAAGACCGGCTGCCGCAACACCGCCAACCTGGTGGTATATGCCATTAAGAATAGGCTGGTGGAGATATAGGAAGATAGGGAGAATAGGGAAATAGGGAGAATAGGAAGAATAAGGGAGATAGGGAATTTAAGGAATTTAGGGAATCTAGGGAAAGGCTATCGCTAAACTCATTAAACTCCTTAATTTCCTTAAACTCATTAATCTACCGCCTTAATTAGCGCATCTATTTCCGCGAGAAGAGGTTAGATTTGGCATCTCACGAGAAATTTCTCGTTAGAAGTGCCAAGATTTGGCAACAAGTCGAAATTGCACTGGAAGGGGGGTGTACTTGATGTACATCTCCTTTCAGAGCAATGAGCTTGGGGGCGAAGATTGGTGCTTATCACGATAAATAATTTGTTGTTAGAAGCCGTGAGATGTGGCATATCGAAAAAGGGACCACCACGGGATAGTACAAGAAGTACAGCCCGTGGTGGTCAGCTTTTGGGGATGGGCAGAGAATGACCCCTTATCACAACAAATTATTTGTTGTCAGAAGCCGTGAGATGTGGTGCATCGAAAAAGGGACCACCACGGGATAGTACAAGAAGTACAGCCCGTGGTGGTCAGCTTTTAGCGATGTGCCGCAGATTGCGGCTTATCACAACAAATTAGAATGGGTAGCCAACACCAAAGTTTAACGCCATATTGCGCCACTTGAAGTCATGTATCCATCGCTGTCCCTCGGGGAGTCCAGGGTTGTGGAGCTGCATACCGAGGTCGATACGGAGGATTACGAAGGTGGCATCGATGCGTAGTCCAAGGCCGGTGTTGAAGCCGAGCTGCTTGTAGAAGTCGTTGAAGTGGAACACCTCGGAAGGGTTGCTACCCTCAGTCTCACGAATATACCACACGTTACCCGCATCGAAGAAGAGCGCTCCGTGGAAGATGTACCATATAGGGAAGCGGAACTCGAGGTTTGCCTCGAGGCGCATATCGCCAACCTGCGCAGGGTATAGCCTATTCTCAACCTCGGGCGATGCTCCAGGGCCGAGCGTTCGTGGTATCCAGCCACGCATTGAGTTAGCACCACCACAGTAGAACATGCGGTCGAAAGGTATCGAGCGGCCCTTAGAGTTGCCATAGGTGACACCCACGCCGGCAAAGAGTCGTCCGGCGAGTGCCATCTTCGAGCCGAGATCCTGAGTGTGGCTCAGGCTAAGGTCGGTACGTAGATACTGCGAGTAGCGGATACCCAAGATTTCGTAGTAGTTTTGTCCCTCGGCATGGTGCGAGAATAGCGACTCGAGGCCCTGGATAAGGTTTCCCGATGTCTCGAGGCTCGCACGGAAGAGGGTGCTTGTGCGGTCGAGCTTGCCAAGCTGCGTGTTATAGACATACGATGCCGAGAGTCCCGCATTTAGCTGCGACTCGAACGAGGTGCGCAAATACTTATTGGCGATGTCGGCGAGGAACTCTTCATCTACACTCTTCACGTCGATCCAATTGATGTCGATTGGGCGGAGCATGAATGTGGAGCGCTCACGATAGCGCCAATTGTATGCCCAGCGTGCTGTGAAGATGTTACGACGATAGTATGGTCGGTTCTGATAGTCGAAGGCTATCTCGAGGCGTGTGCGTGGCTGCTTGATGTTGCTATTGAAGGGCAGGTGCACAGGCGTTAGGAAGCGTGGGAACGACAATCCCGCCGTGATGTTTAGCTCCTGAGCGCTACGCTTAGCCACATCACGGGCATACATAAACTCGAAACCGAAACGTGCTGCCACGTCGAAGGCCTCGGCACCACGGAATACATCGTTGTTGGTGTAACCAATGGTGGTACTAAGACCATAGAACGACGATGTTGATGATGCCTCAATATCGACCTTCATGCTCTGGCGCATGGCTGGCGTGCAGTAGATGTTGCAGTCGAGATACTTCTCTTTGATGTCTACGAACTTTGTTGCATCGTTATTATCGGCGCCGAGATATGTCACAAAGCTATGCTGCTCGTTTGAGCGGTCGAAACCCACCCTGATGTTACGGAAGCAGCCAAGCGACATAAGCTCGTTGTAGCTCTGCTGCACCGTTGCGGCGCTATATATGGCATTAGGCTGCAGGGCGATGGTGCGTGATAGGACGATATCGCGGAGCTGCACGGGGAAGCTCTCGTCACGGATAATCTTCAGTCCGCCATACATCGTGGTATCGATCTTAGCATCGGGCTTGAAGCCACCTGTCGAGCGAAGCATAGGGTCGTAGGTGGGATATACATTGATGTTGCCAATGCGATATATCGAGTTATCCTCGTAGTTAGCCCTACCCTGCGAGTCATACTCGGTGAGCATAGGCGCTATGACCATCATCACATCTGCCTGGTCGTGGAGCCCGAGGGTGTCTACCTCGTAGCTAATGTTGTTTGCCGTAAAGTCGAAATATCCTCGGTTATTCAGGTACGACGATATGCGGTTACGCTCCTCGTCAAGCTGTGTGATGTCGAGGATGTCGCCCTGCTGAATGCGGCTATTCTGCGTGTCTGCAAGAATCACGGGACGCAGTGGCTCGTCGTAGAATCGGTATTGCAGCTTGCCAATACGTGTTGGTGCACCCTGCGTGAGGGTGTAGGTGAGCTCGACACGGCGACGACGCAGCGTGTCGATGCGGTAGTTTACAGAGGACGAGTAATAGCCTCGGGTGCGCATAAAGGTCTCGAGGTTCTGCACCGACTTATCCGTAAGGTCCATATTTAGGATTACGGGCTCCTCACCTATGCGTCGCATAAAGTTGTTCCAGCGGTTATCCTTCTCAGGGTCGGCATGCTCATATACCCACACGAAGAAGTTGGTGCCGAGGAAACGCTTGTTAGGAGTCTGACGCACGAGGCGTGATAGGTCGTCCTTGTCGTTTGTTATGCGCTCGGTGCGAGGGGTATTCTCGTCAGGGATAATCTTAACACGAGAGAGTAGGTAGCTGCCCTCGGGAATATTGCGTGTGACGTTACATGCGGCGAAGGTAATCGCCACCGCAAGAAGCAATATGTAACGCAAAACGCTTCGCATAACTCTCTACTATCTATTTAGTCCATCGACAAACTCCTGCCATAGCTCCTCTTCGCCCGTATTGCTCTCGATGGCGTAGCTTAGCACGCCATTGTCGAACTTAGCACTACCCCACCACACAAATGTGGCGTTGCCAGCGAGCTTGGTGATAATCTTATCGCCATCAATACGTGTGGTGCAGAACACCTTACCTCCTCGATTCTTAACGTCGATGCGCTCACCCTCGGCTGTGCGCTTAAGCATTGCTGCGGCAGTTGCCGAGGCGGTCATCGCCGTGCCACACGACATGGTGATGCCAGCACCTCGCTCATAGGTTGCAACAAATATCTCTCGTTGGTTGCGACACTCGTACAGCGATACGTTGATGCCGTCGGGGAACTCTGTTTTGAGGCTCTTGACTCTCTGGCCAAGACTCTCCAAAAGTGCCATGTCGATACGCTCGACCTGGGCAACAATATGCGGATTACCCAAATTGAGTGCCGTAAACTTCAAATCGGGATCGAGTGCCTCAATTCTTTTGGCGACAAATGGCTCATTACCAGCCGCAAATCCGAAGCTGGGGCTTCTAAGATCAATACCAATCTCCACAGAGAAGGTGTCGATGCCACTGCTGAGAGCCTCCTCACGGCCAATGCGAAAGAGCCTATCCGAGGAGAACAACACGCCACTATCAAGGTAGCCACGCTCATAGGCAAGGCGGGCAACACAGCGAATGCCATTGCCACACATCTCGGCATGCGTGCCGTCGGGGTTAAGCATATCCATGCCATAGATGCCATCGCCACGCTTCACCACAAGAAGCAAGCCATCGCTACCGATGCCCGACTCTCTGTCGCAAGCAACACGTGCGAATGCCGACCAATCGACACTCTGCAACTCGGGGTTGCGAGCTACGTCAATCATAATAAAGTCGTTAGCCGAGCCGTGGCACTTTATTATCTCGAATTTCTGCTCCTTACTCATAACAATATGGTGATGTTAGCCAAAAGTTGATAGCCTATATTTGGTCAAAGTTACGAATTTTTTCGGTGACGACAAAAAAAATAGAGCTCTCGAAACACAATTTTGGGTGCAGATGTTGCATAGGTGCCCATTTTTTTGTAATATTGTAGAGCAAAACATACAAAGCAGAGGCTATATGGTTGAGAAATTTATAATGGCTGGCGACACGCCTATGCACGTTGCCGATTCCGAGAAGGGCGAAAAATGCGTGGTACTACTACACGGATACCTCGAGTCGATGGTTATCTGGGAGGAGTTCATACCGCTACTATACAAAGATGTTCGTGTGGTTACGCTCGACATTCCTGGCCACGGCATATCGCTCGTTCAGGGCGAGGTGCACACAATGGAGTATCTTGCTTCCTGCGTGGCAAAGGCTATGGAGGCACTCGGCATCGAGCGCTACTCGGTGGTGGGTCACTCGATGGGTGGATATGTGGCACTCGCCATGCTCGACAGCTATAGCGACCGACTCGAGTCGATAACCCTACTTAGCTCCTTCGCCAATGCCGACTCGGAGGAGAAGTGCGACCGTCGTCGCCGTGAGATCGAGTTAGTGAAGGCAGGCAAGAAGAGCATGATGGCACGCCTTGTGCCACACGCTGGCTTCGCGCCACAAAACACGAAGCGCCTGAAGGATTGGATTGAGGACCTCGAGGAGCTTATCGAGATTACGGAGGACGAGGGCGTGATTGCCATCTTGGGTGGCATGATCGAGCGCAAGGACCGTGACGAGCAGCTGCGCCAAAGCACTGTGCCCCACGCCTTTATACTTGGCCGCCACGATCAATACATACCTAACGACCAGGCCGAGGAGATCGAGCGTCAGCACCCCGAGGCACGCATCTTTTGGCTCGAAGAGTCGGGCCACATGGGCTTTATCGAAGAGCCCGAGAAATGCGCCGAGGCGATACTTAGCATGGTGCTATAACAGAAGACGGGATAACTAATATCCCGTTTTTTTTTGTGAAAAGTGAAAGGTGAAAAAGTTCTGCACCACACTCATTTCTGATTTTAGGGGAGCAGATTTGCTATATTGCAAAAGAATCCCCCTCGGGATAGTACTATAACGTACAGCCCGAGGGGGATTACTTATTGCGATAGGACGAAGATGTCCTATAAAATCGGAAATTACTCCAACTCGCTCTTTAGACCTACAACCAAGTCGTCGTAGTCACGAAGACCTGTACCACCTGGGATTGGGTTACCTGTGATAACGTTCTCCTTAAGGTTTACAAGGTCGTCAGACTTAGCCTGGATGGCTGCCTCGTTAAGAACCTTGGTAGTCTCCTGGAACGACGCTGCAGAGATGAAGCTCGATGTCTGCAATGCAGCACGAGTGATACCCTGAAGCACCTGGTTAGATGTAGCAGGAACGATAGGACGAACCTCAACCAAAGCCATGTCACGACGCTTGAGTGCCGAGTTCTCGTCACGCAACTTGCGCAATGAGATGATCTGACCTGGCTGAACATTCTGTGAGTCGCCAGCAGCCGTAACAACAACCTTGTCGTAAAGCTCGTCGTTTACGTCCATGAACTCCCACTTATCAACCACCTGATCCTCGAAGAAGCGAGTATCACCTGGATCCTCAATCTTCACCTTCGACATCATCTGACGTACGATAACCTCAAAGTGCTTATCGTTGATCTTTACACCCTGCATGCGGTATACCTCCTGAACCTCGTTCACGATGTACTCCTGAACCTTCGTTGGACCAAGGATGCGCAAGATGTCGCCTGGAGTGATAGCACCATCAGAGAGTGCCATACCTGCACGTACATAGTCGTTCTCCTGAACGATGATCTGACGTGACAATGGTACGAGATACTTCTTCTGATCGCCATCCTTCGATGTTACGATAATCTCACGGTTACCACGCTTGATCTTACCGAATGCTACCTCACCGTCGATCTCCGATACGATTGCTGGGTTAGATGGGTTACGAGCCTCGAACAACTCGGTTACTCGAGGCAAACCACCGGTGATATCGCCACCAGACTTACCTACTGCACGTGGAATCTTGATAAGAATATCGCCAGAGTGGATCTTAGCGTTGTTCTTAACCATGATGTGCGCATTAACAGGCAAGTTGTAAGCCTTAATCTCGTCACCGTCCTTATTAACAATCTTAATCACAGGGTTCTTAGTCCTGTCACGTGACTCGATAACAACACGCTCAGAAAGACCGGTCTGCTCGTCACGCTCCTCGCGGTAAGTAACACCCTCGATGATACCATCGTAGAGAATCTTACCCTCAGACTCAGCAATGATAACTGCGTTATATGGATCCCACTCACAGATCATATCACCCTTCTTAACCTCAGCGCCGTCCTTCATAAAGAGGGTTGCACCATAAGGCAAGGCGTGGGTATAGAGAGTAATATTGGTGTTAGGATCGATGATGCGGAACTCTGACTGGCGTGACATAACGATGTCGATAGCCTCGCCCTGCGAGTTCTTACCCTTGATAGTGCGCAAGTCATCAATCTCGAGGCGACCCTCATACTTCGAAACAACGTTTGTCTCGACTGTAGAGCCACCCGCAACACCACCGACGTGGAACGTACGAAGTGTAAGCTGTGTACCTGGCTCACCGATAGACTGTGCAGCGATAACACCAACAACCTCACCCTTCTGTACCATGCGTGCAGTAGCAAGGTTACGGCCGTAACACTTAGCACAAACACCACGACGTGCCTCACAAGTGAGCACCGAACGAATCTCTACTGACTCGATTGGTGACTTCTCGATAGCCTCAGCAATCTCCTCGGTAATCTCCTCGCCAGCCTTACACATAATCTCGCCTGTAGTTGGGCAGATAACATCGGTGAGGGCTGTACGGCCAAGGATGCGATCGTAGAGAGTCTGAACAACATCGTCGTTACGCTTGATAGCAGTAGCCGTCAAACCACGCAATGTGCCGCAATCAACCTCGTTGATGATAACATCCTGAGCAACATCAACCAAACGACGAGTTAGGTAACCCGCATCGGCAGTCTTAAGAGCGGTATCCGCCAAACCCTTACGAGCACCGTGTGTAGAGATAAAGTACTCCAACACTGAAAGGCCCTCCTTAAAGTTCGACAAGATAGGGTTCTCGATAACCTGCTGACCACCCTCAACACCTGACTTCTGTGGCTTAGCCATAAGACCACGCATACCTGAGAGCTGACGAATCTGCTCCTTAGAACCACGGGCACCAGAGTCAAGCATCATGTAAACAGGGTTAAAGCCGTCCTGGTCGCTCTTCAACGTGTTGATTACCTGGTTGGTAAGCTTATTGTTGATGTTTGTCCAAATATCGACAATCTGGTTATAACGCTCGTTGTTGGTGATAAGACCCATGTTATAGTCATCGACAACAGCATCGGCAGCAGCGTAACCCTCGTTGATGAGCTGCTCCTTAACATCAGGAATAACAACCGCATCGAGGTTAAACGACAAACCACCCTGGAATGCCATACGATAACCCATGTTCTTAATATCGTCAAGGAACTTAGCAACCTTATCAGCACCAGCCTTCTTCATGACAACAGCGATGATGTCACGCAATGAACGCTTGGTAAGTACCTCGTTAATATAACCTACCTCTGAAGGTACGTTCTGGTTAAAGAGGATACGACCGATGGTTGTCTCCTTAATTACGAATACCTCGTTACCATTCTCGTCAAGGTCGCGCACACGGCACTGAACAACGGCATGCAATGCAGCACGCTTCTCGTTGTAGGCGATGATAGCCTCCTCAGGACCATAGAACTTAAGACCTGTACCCTTAACACCTGGGCGTGGCTTAGTAATATAGTAAAGACCGAGTACCATATCCTGCGAAGGCACGGTAATAGGCGCACCGTTAGCAGGGTTGAGGACGTTGTGCGAACCCAACATAAGGATCTGAGCCTCAAGGATTGCGGCATTGCCAAGTGGCAAGTGCACCGCCATCTGGTCACCATCGAAGTCGGCGTTGAACGCTGTACATGATAGTGGGTGAAGCTGCATTGCCTTACCCTCGATGAGCTTAGGCTGGAATGCCTGGATACCCAAACGGTGAAGGGTCGGAGCACGGTTCATCAACACAGGGTGACCCTTGATAACGTTCTCGAGGATGCCCCAGATAACCGGATCCTTTCTATCGATAATCTTCTTCGCTGACTTAACAGTCTTAACGATACCACGCTCGATGAGCTTACGGATAACGAATGGCTTGTAGAGCTCAGCCGCCATATCCTTAGGAATACCCATCTCGTGCATCTTAAGCTCAGGACCAACGACGATAACCGAACGTGCAGAGTAATCAACACGCTTACCCAAGAGGTTCTGACGGAAACGACCCTGCTTACCCTTCAATGAGTCAGAGAGTGACTTCAATGGACGGTTAGACTCGTTCTTAACGGCGTTGCTCTTGCGTGAGTTGTCGAACAATGAATCGACAGCCTCCTGCAACATACGCTTCTCGTTACGCAAGATAACCTCAGGAGCCTTGATCTCGATAAGGCGCTTAAGACGGTTGTTACGAATGATAACACGACGATACAAGTCGTTGAGATCAGACGTAGCGAAACGACCACCATCGAGTGGCACCAAAGGACGCAACTCTGGTGGAATTACAGGAATATCGGTAAGCACCATCCACTCAGGGCGGTTCTTGCCATTCGACGCACGGAACGACTCGATAACGTTCAAGCACTTCAACGCCTCGGTCTTACGCTGCTGTGACGACTCCTTAGAGGCGCGATCACGCAATGCGTATGACATAGAGTCGAGGTCTACCTGCTTGAGGAGTGTGAGGATAGCCTCACCACCCATCTCTGCTACGAACTTCTCTGGGTCGTCGTTATCCAATGCCTGGTTGCCCTTAGGAAGTGCAGCCACGATATCGAGATACTCCTTCTCTGAGAGGGTCTGCAAACGCTCAACACCCTGTGCCTTAGCAGCACCAGCGTTGATCACGACGTAGCGCTCGTAGTAGATGATAGCCTCGAGCTTCTTTGATGGGATACCCAAAAGGTAGCCAATCTTTGATGGCAACGAGCGGAAGTACCAAATGTGAACTACAGGAACAACCAATGAAATGTGACCCATACGCTCACGACGTACCTTCTTCTCTGTTACCTCTACACCGCATCGGTCGCAGACGATACCCTTATAGCGAATACGCTTATACTTACCGCAATGGCACTCGTAGTCCTTCACAGGACCGAAGATGCGCTCGCAGAACAAACCATCACGCTCAGGTTTGTAGGTGCGGTAGTTGATTGTTTCGGGTTTGAGCACCTCGCCGCTCGACTGTGCACGAATCTCCTCAGGAGATGCCAAGCCAATCGAGATACGGCTATAACTGCTCATCTTATTATTATCTCTGTTAAATGACATAATGTCCAAAGTTTTAAATCCGCAAAATAGGTTACTCAAGCTTTACCGAGAGTGCCAAACCACGCAACTCGTGCATAAGCACATTCATTGCCTCAGGCACACCTGGACGTGGGAGGTTGTCGCCCTTAACGATAGCCTCGTAAGCCTTAGCACGACCAACAACATCATCAGACTTGATTGTAAGAATCTCCTGAAGGATGTTAGCAGCACCGAAGCCCTCCAAGGCCCAAACCTCCATCTCACCAAATCGCTGACCACCAAACTGTGCCTTACCACCGAGTGGCTGCTGTGTGATGAGCGAGTATGGACCGATAGAACGAGCATGCATCTTATCGTCGATCATGTGACCGAGCTTGAGCATGTAGATAACACCTACTGTTGCTGGCTGATCGAAACGCTCACCGGTACCACCATCGTAGAGGTATGTACGACCGCTACGTGGAACACCAGCCTGGGCTGTGTACTCGTTGATCTGCTCGAGCGATGCACCATCGAAGATAGGTGTTGCGAACTTCAAACCAAGCTCCTTACCTGCCCAACCGAGAACAGTCTCGTAGATCTGACCAAGGTTCATTCGTGAAGGCACACCAAGTGGGTTTAGACAGATGTCTACGATAGTACCATCCTCCAAGAATGGCATATCCTCGTCACGAACAACCTTTGCTACGATACCCTTGTTACCGTGACGACCCGCCATCTTATCACCAACCTTAAGCTTACGCTTCTTGGCGATATAAACCTTAGCCATCTTGATAACGCCCGATGTAGGAATCTCATCACCGTTAGTGAGGTTATACTTCTCTCGGTTTACGGCTGCTGCAACCTTCTTACACTCGATAGTGTAGTTGTTGATTGTCAGCGAGATGAGTGCATCGTCGTGCTCGTCACCAGTCCAGCGCGTCTGACCCAAAGTCATATAGCCGTTAGGCACACCTGTCTTGCTGTCGAAGCTTGTCGATGCGATATCCTCCAACATCTTCTGCGAGAACTTCTCGCCTGCAGAGTAGAGCTCAACATTATAATAGTCGTAGATACCTGTTGTGGTCTTGCCCTCCAACAAACGCCATAGCTTAGCTACAAGAGTCTTAGTAAGCTCGGCAATCTGCTGTGCATAGTCGGCATCGAGCTGCTCCATCTGAGCCTTCTCCTGCGCACGGTTGCGCTTGCCATCCTTCTGGATGTGGCTGTAGAGCTTAGTGTCGATAACCACGCCATGCAATGATGGCTGTGCCTTCAACGAAGCATCCTTTACATCACCGGCCTTGTCGCCGAAGATAGCACGCAAAAGCTTCTCCTCAGGTGAAGGATCGCTCTCACCCTTAGGAGTAATCTTACCGATAAGGATGTCACCTGGAGTAACCTTTGCACCGATGCGGATAATACCGTTTGCATCCAAATCCTTGGTTGCATCCTCCGATACGTTAGGAATATCAGATGTAAGCTCCTCGACACCACGCTTAGTGTCACGAACCTCCATGATGTACTCATCAACGTGTACAGAGGTGAAGATATCCTCACGCTGGATACGCTCTGAGATAACGATAGCATCCTCGAAGTTGTAACCCTTCCAAGGCATGAACGCTACCTTAAGGTTGCGGCCCAATGCCAACTCACCCTTCTCAGTAGAGTAACCCTCGGTCAAGATCTGACCCTTAGTAACCTTAGCACCTGTAAGAACGATAGGCTTTAGCGTTACTGTTGTATTCTGGTTTGTGCGGCGGTAGCGTGGCAACTCATATACAGTTACCTCTGGAGCGAACGATGCAATCTGCTGATCCTCATTGCGCTCGTAGCGTACCTCGATGCGTGTAGCGTCGGCAAATACCACCTCGCCATCGCCCTCGGCAACAACCTGAATACGGCTATCAATGATCATATCCTTCTCGATACCGGTACCTACGATAGGAGCCTCTGGACGTACCAATGGCACTGCCTGGCGCATCATGTTAGATCCCATCAACGCACGGTTAGCATCGTCGTGCTCGAGGAAAGGAATAAGACTCGCAGCGATAGAAGCAACCTGGTTAGGTGCAACGTCTACAAGGTGTACCTCAGTGTCGTGAACAACAGGGAAGTCGGCACCAAGACGAGCCTTGATACGATCGGTATTTACGAAGTGGCCATCGTCGGTGAGCTGCTCATTCGACTGTGCCACAATCTGTCCCTCCTCCTCTTCTGCTGAGTAGTAGCGGATATTGTCGTTGTTAAGATCAACAACGCCGTTCTCCACCTTGCGGTAAGGAGTCTCGATGAAGCCCATGTCCGAAATCTTGGCATATACGCACAATGACGAAATAAGACCGATGTTTGGACCCTCAGGCGACTCGATAGGACATAGGCGGCCATAGTGTGTGTAGTGTACGTCTCGAACCTCGAAACCTGCACGATCACGTGAAAGACCGCCAGGACCCAACGCTGACAAACGACGCTTGTGCGTGATCTCAGCCAATGGGTTGATCTGATCCATGAACTGCGAAAGCTGGCTCGTACCGAAGAACGAGTTTACTACGCTTGCCAAAGTCTTGGCGTTGATCAAATCCTCTGGTGTGAAGACCTCGTTGTCGCGAACGTTCATACGCTCACGGATTGTACGTGCGATACGCACCAAACCAACCGAGAACTGGTTAGCAAGCTGCTCACCCACAGTACGCACACGACGATTCGACAAGTGGTCGATATCATCTACGTCGGCCTTCGAGTTGATAAGCTGGATAAGATACTTGATGATCTCGATGATATCCTCACGAGTAAGTGTGCGGATAGCAGGATCGATAGACAAATCCAACTTCTTGTTGATACGGAAACGACCCACATCTCCAAGGTCGTAACGCTTATCCGAGAAGAACAACTTCTCGATAACGTCACGTGCTGTAGCCTCATCTGGTGGCTCCGAAGCGCGAAGCTGTCTATAGATATAGACTACGGCCTCCTTCTCTGAGTTACAAGGGTCTTTATGAAGTGTGTTGTAAATGATCGAGAAGTCGATACCCGATGGGTTATCGTTGTGAAGAAGGATAGTCTTAGCACCTGACTCGATAATCTCGTCGATGTGCTCCTCCTGGAGCTCTACCTCACGATCAACGATAACGTTGTGGCGGTCGATAGATACTACCTCACCTGTATCCTCATCAACAAAGTCCTCGACCCATGTTGAAAGTACACGTGCAGCGAGCTTGCGGCCTACGTTCTTCTTAAGGTTAGCCTTAGTAACCTTAACCTCGTCAGCGAGGTCGAAGATCTCGAGAATCTGCTGATCGCTCTCGAAGCCAATAGCACGCAAAAGAGTTGTTACGGGCAACTTCTTCTTACGGTCGATGTAGGCATACATCACGTTGTTGATGTCCGTAGCAAACTCAATCCATGAACCCTTAAATGGGATAATACGAGCTGAGTAAAGCTTAGTACCATTTGTGTGCATGCTCTGACCGAAGAATACACCTGGTGAACGGTGCAACTGCGATACTACTACACGCTCAGCACCATTGAAGATGAAGGTACCACGCTCTGTCATGTAAGGGATTAGGCCAAAGTAAACGTCCTGAACAACCTCGTCGAAATCCTCGTGCTCGGTGTCAGTACAATAGAGCTTAAGCTTGGCCTTTAGGGGCACACTATACGTCAAACCACGCTCCAAGCACTCCTCGATAGAGTAGCGGGGCTGGTCGATGTAATAGTCGATAAACTCCAAAACAAAGTTGTTTCGGGTGTCTGTGATTGGGAAATTCTCGTTGAACACCTTGTACAAGCCCTCGTTCTTGCGATTCTCGGCTGTGGTGTCAAGCTGGAAAAAATCACGGAATGATTTAAGCTGAATCTCCAACAAGTCAGGATATGGAACCCTGTTCTTGATTGTTGAAAAGCTTATACGCTGTTGTTGTGTTGTGGACATATAATCCAAAAAGTTTTAGTGAATTTTACACTTTTTATTGTGTGACCTATCAACCGGCCGTTAGACATTCGGCACTCATCGTTAAAGGAACAATTTCGAATCTTAACTCTCTCGCATCAGCCAGCACCGAAGCACTAACCTCGCAAGCCAATCTCACCCCCCCTGAAGAAGCATCGACCGCTCACATTAGCCAGCGTCAAAACGCCAACCTCGCAAGCTAACCTCAACCCCTATGAGGCAGCCTCGACCTCTCACGTTAGTCAGCAGCGAAGCACCTACTAAGCAAGCTAATCTCGACTCTTACTGTTCCACTCCCCTAACATTACGGCAAGACGACACAACATCCGTCTCGCTAGCACCAAGGAGCAACGATATGGGCATAAGCCTGAAAAAAGTCGGGAGCATTTATCCCGCTAATGCCCTCAGTGTCACATACGTACACCCGAGAGCATCAAACAATCCAATAGCCTGGCACAGCCTCAATTTGCACTCCAGACCATTAGACCACGAAAGGCGTAGAGCTAACTTTTACGTCAGCCCTACACCTCGTAGTGTGTTTAGGTAAGCTAAAATTACTTAAGCTCAACCTCTGCACCAGCCTCCTCAAGAGCAGCCTTGATTGACTCAGCCTCCTCCTTAGAGATACCCTCCTTGATTGCCTTAGGAGCAGCATCAACCAATGCCTTAGCGTCACCGAGTGACAAGCCAGCGAGCTCCTTAACAACCTTGATAACCTGAAGCTTTGCCTGACCAGCGGTCTTCAAGATTACATCGAATGTTGACTTCTCAGCAGGAGCAGCCTCACCTGCACCAGCTGCAGGAGCAGCAACTGCAACAGCCGCTGCAGCAGGCTCAATACCGTACTCCTCCTTGAGGATAGTAGCCAACTCGTTTACCTCCTTAACAGTCAAGTTTACCAACTCCTCTGCCAATACTTTTACATCTGCCATAGTTGTAATATTTTTTTTAATTTTGTTTTTTGTTACTTGTTAAATTAGTTGTTTCTCTCCTCGAGAGCCTTTACGAGACCTGCAATCTTCTGACCTGCATTTGACTGCAAAGCAGAAATGACATTCTTAGCAGGCGACTGCAAGAGCATAACGATATCGCCAATAAGCTCCTCGCGGCTCTTGATGTTGCACAATGTCTCGAGCTGATTGTCACCTACGTAAACGCAACCCTCAACATAAGCTGCCTTCAACACTGGCTTGTCGCTCTTCTTGCGGAACTCCTTGATGAGCTGCGCTGGAGCCTTACCAGTCTCGGTGAACATAATCGATGTCGAACCCTTCAATACAGCCAAGATATCAGCCTCAGCCTTACCGACATTCTCCAAAGCCTTACCAAGCAATGTGTTCTTAACAACAACAAGCTTGATCTTCTTCTCGAAGCACTGGCGACGCAATGCTGCAGTCTGCTCAGCGTTCAAAGCCTCGATGTCAGCCAAGTAGAAGTGAGGGTAGGCATTGAGCTGCTCAGTAAGACCGTTGATTACGGCCATCTTTTCTTGCTTAGTCATATTTTCTATCCTCCTTCAATTACTTTGTTTCTACTGATTTAGGATCAACCTCGATACCAGGGCTCATTGTTGTTGAGAGGAATACGCTCTTAACATATGTACCCTTAGCTGCTGATGGCTTGAGCTTAATGATTGTGCTCATAACCTCGTTAGCATTATCTACAATCTGCTCTGGTGTGAATGACACCTTACCGATTGAAGTGTGGATAATACCATACTTATCAACCTTAAAGTCGATCTTACCTGCCTTTACCTCCTGAACAGCCTTAGCTACATCCATAGTAACTGTACCTGTCTTAGGGTTAGGCATCAAGCCACGTGGACCCAAAATACGACCGAGAGCACCAACCTTACCCATTACGTTAGGGGTAGTGATGATTACATCTACGTCAGTCCAACCGCCCTTGATCTTCTCGATGTACTCGTCAAGACCTACGAAGTCTGCGCCAGCTGCCTGTGCCTCAGCCTCCTTATCAGGAGTACAGAGAACCAATACACGTACAGTCTTACCTGTACCATGTGGCAATGTTACAACGCCACGAACCATCTGATTAGCCTTACGAGGATCTACGCCGAGACGCACGTCAATATCTACTGAAGCATCAAATTTCGTAAAGGTAATTTCCTTTAGAAGAGCTGCAGCCTCAGAAAGCTTGTACGCCTTGTCCTCGACCTTTGCGTAGGCAATCTTTTGATTTTTTGTCAACTTACTCATTCTTGTAATTTTCGTTACATGTTAGGAAATTCACCAACTACGTTGATACCCATACTGCGCGCAGTACCAGCTACCATACGCATAGCAGCCTCAATAGTGAAGCAGTTCATATCAGGCATCTTGCACTCTGCGATCTCTTTAACCTGATCCCATGTTACCTGACCAACCTTCTGACGGTTAGGCTGAGCCGAACCAGTCTGAACCTTAGCTGCTTCCTTGAGCTGAATGGCTACCGGTGGCTGTTTAACTACAAAGTCAAACGACTTATCGCTATAAACAGTGATGATTACCGGAAGAACCTTACCTG